>JAFWXX010000002.1 GCA_017522915.1 Bacteroidaceae bacterium | reverse complement strand
AAATATCAAAAAACATTCAATATTTTTTCAATGCAAGTGCAAACTGCATTCCCGATTTTACCGCAAATATAAGTAAAAAACTTTTTGTTGACATACTTATTAACCATTTTTACTATTAATCTCACTTATGGAACGTGGTTATTCTGTACGCAACACAGCAAAGTTATCAAGCATAAGCGTTAGCACTGTTCAAAGGGTAAAGAGGCTCAGTAGAAATTTACTGTGGTTAATATTGTACATGTACGATTAATTTCTATCCAAAATATCTTATTCCAAGGTTCGTTTTACCCTTAATCAGTTATCTTTTATTCTTCTTGTTGTCGCTCTATCATGTACTTTTGTCGCTCAAAAGTACCAAAACGCCCGGCACAGGGCAAAATCAGTCGTAACGGCCTTTTGCTCGCGAGTCGCGAGCGACATCCCTCGGTTGGTCGTTACTTGCCATTCAATGCTAATCGTTGTAATTCATGCGCTCCGGAACTTGTGCGGTCCAGCGTTATAATAAAAAGATAACGCTGCCGCACTGCAGGCATCTCCTCGCTTGCTCATGAATTCCAACGGCATTGAATTGTGATTTAGACAGTGCCGGTTTCTTTTTTAGAATTACCATTGCTATACGACCGCCTAAGGTGATATCCTTAATATCCGTCACCGATAAAGGCTGCGGGTAAGTGAGTGCAATACAAACCCGTTTGTAATTGCACCACGAACGCAAGCAGACTAGACAAAGTCAAATTACAGCAAACAACCGTTCAAACATCGTATAAGGAGAGGATTTGTTTGAGCAGTGCATATACGTGATAATGTTTTTCGTGAATAGCGAGTTGTCCTCTCCCCGCTGTTGAACGAAAAGTTGTTTGAGACACCATCTCAATCCACACCTTTTTGCTATTGAGCCGTAAAAAGAGAGTTTTCATTATAAAAGTTATTGCTCCTGGCGAAGCCGGGAGCAATAACTGTATTTATGAATATCACTTGATTAAATGAATATAAATAAATAACTTTGTGCATTAAAACATAGCACAATGAATATTTGGAACACAATATGTAAAGACATATTAGATAAGAAAACAAAGCAAGCAACCGAAAAGGAATATCAAAAACTTGTCTATACACACTTTCGTTATTTATTAGGTTGGCACTGCGAGCGTGTAGAAAATCAATATCAATTAAGAGTCGGCAGTACAGTAAACTATGTATATCCAGATATTGTATTTTTCAAGGACGATACTCCATTGTTCGTTATTGAGATGAAAAAACCTAACCACATTCAAAATAAAGAGGAAATAGTACAACTTTTCTCATATATGAAATTACTACCAGTGCAATTTGGTATATATATGGGAGAACATATAGAATTGTTCTATTATGAGTTTGGAAAAGAACCTATAAGTATATTGAAAATTGACTTCGTAGAAAACTCTAATAATGGTAAAAACTTTATTGAACTTTTCAAACAAGAAAATTTCAACGCCGAACAGCTTACTAATTTTTGCATTGAACAAATCGCAAAACAAGAAAAACAAAAAGAGATTAACGAGTTTATCAACGAACTTACAACAGAAAAAGGTAAGCAATTATTTATTGAGTTATTAAATCAAAAATTGACAAGCGAGGGATACTGTGCTGAAGATATTGAGAATATCACAAATGAAATAGAAATAAACATTCAACGTAAAAATTGCACAAACATAATACATATAGAAACATACACTCCAGCCCAAACCCCTGTAATAAGTAACAATAAGCCAAAGGACTACACACATTATAGACTAAATGGAAATGGGAACTATGGCAAAGGGCATTTAGCGTTAGCTATAGTACAATTGTTTGTAAGGAATAACCCTCAACTTACTTATTATGAAATTGTAAATGCAATTCCATTTGGTATTGAAAAGTATTCTGAAATACAAAAGTGGAAAGAAACTACTACTGATAAATCCAAAGACAAGCGTTGGCGTGAAGAAAAAGAGAACTTAATGGTAAGTGCTGATGGGATTACTTTTGCTTTTACAAGAGAAATTGGCAGTGGCAATATAGGGAAAATAATTAAATTTGGAGAAGAACAAGGATACACTATAGAACCAATAATATAAAATTTTTCGACACCAGTTCTTGACACCAGTTTGCTTATTTTAGAGTAAATAATGATGTTAAAGTATTGATAATAAAGTTAAAACATTCAGCAATAAATTAACATATCTAGTCGAGTGGGAGTAATAGTCGCACGTAGCACAGCTGAAAGTTGTGCCGTGCGGGATACGATTGCCGCAGGCAACAAAAGGTTGGTTCAATTATCGCGAAGCGATGATAGAGGCCATTGTTTAGCAATGGTCACGCGAAGTACCGCAAAGTGGCACCGCGTGGATAATACTTAGGAAGACCACATAACAAATAAAGAAGCCGTAAGGCTTCTTTATTTATATCAACATTGATATAAGATCTCTTATCTTAGATAACAACACCCCTTTCCTTACTATACTTTTCCGGAATAATCTTGCTTCTACATTCTGTTTGACGTTTCTATACACATTTTCACTCCTTCGGTATTCAGGATCTATATAGCCTTCTGTTTCAGAAACGAGTTCGACAACCTCACGTATAGACTTAAAGACCTCATCAACAGAATCATTGTTAAGTTTCCAAACCAGTCTTTCCAATTCGTTATTATCTCTCCAAATAAAAATCACGAAACAAGGAAGATCATCTTTTTCATTCAAAGAGAAGAGCTCAAGCAAACCTCTATTATCATTTGGTTCATCAGTTGTCATAACCATCATATAGGCGATAGATGAATCTCCATCATTATATGCAGACCTGGGGATTGAAAAATTATCATGTGGTCTAACAGAGAATATTGGCCAATTCGCACCCGAAATTTCATCAAGTTCATTCCATTTATTTTTATCACTTAATGCATTAACCACATATGAATGCCTACGTGTGTACATTATAAATCCAGAGATACGGGTATTTGAGACATTACAAATTCCACGTATATCCTCAATATCAGCATTTAATTTCAAAGGTTCCATAATTACATGTATAATTTACATATTAACATTAAATTTCATCAAAGCAAAATTCTTTCATTCCTATACCACTTCTGTTTTTATCATATCCCCAAAAATCCTTTCCATATTACCTCTTCTTAAAATCCGGTATAAATTCGTTTTCAGCAAATAATTCCTGCAACGAATAATCTCCACATATATGTGAATTTGCTTCTGTTTTCAAGAAATCATTGAAATCCTTATCAAGTATAGACCATCTTTCATGTGCTGTTATAAAATGGAATCTCTGGTCACTGAATTCATCATTCAAGAAACAAGAACGATTTATCATATCCTTATATGTTCTACCTTGGTCGTGCATCTCTTTTGCTTTATAGAAATAGCGATTTACATTAGCCTTACTTATAGACTCATAAGTTTCATTATCATAGATGTCTCCTACTTTTTTACAATTATCTTTTAATTCCGGCCATTTGCGTATTAAAATTGTTTCCCATTTCAGCAAGCACTTCATTCTATGGTATATATCTGCTACATAGTAATTAGTTAAAGCAAAATTCTCACCATATAATTTTACTAATGATATTGCTTCGAATAATTTATTGATACTATCTTGCAACAACTCACATATCTTTTTACGATCATTTTCGTAATCAAGAGTTTTATCTATTGTTTCAATTCTTTTCTCAATGAGCATATACTGCTTAAAGAAAGGATTATTTGTGTTTATATTTAACATTATCAGTATTTCTTTTATATTAACTTCTGACACGAACTTCAGCCATTTAATTCTATTCAGGATACTTCCTATGTTATCATATCTCAATGTTTTGAACATCTTTTGGAAACGATTTATATATAGCGCGTCTGTAATTGTATTCAATTTTATTCCCAAATATGTCAATATTGCCTCAAGAGACTCATCATATAATATATTGCGGCTATTTAATATTTTTTCAGAATTATAATCAACAAGATTGTTCTTATCAAATATACGCATCCAATTGTTCTTATCTTCAAAATGCATTTCCTTGAATGAAATACCTTTCTCATTAATGAAACTTTCTGTAAAATATCTTGCAATATCCTCTAACTCATTTTTTTGACTCGTTGAATTAATATTAGGCATATTGTACTTAAAGACCAACAGAATACGGTAACATTGGAAACTTGCCATATTATTGGATGTTCCCTTCTTGAAATACATATATGCAAGAATATAGTATGATACCACTCCAATCAGTTTATTTCTTTTATAATCATCACCGTATTTACCATTGAAGATTTCCGACAGTAAATTTATAATACTTTCCTTTTGTTTTGCATTCCTTTTTTTAACAAAATCACGTAAAAAGACAAACATTTCGTTTCTATCTTTCTCTGTAGATTCTTCTTTTTCACGCAATTGTGAAAGGATTGTATCACCTAAATTTGTCAAGATTGTCGCCAACAGGAGGAATTTACCTTCATCCCAATTCTTATAACCATTACTACGCTCACATTTCAAATACTCTATAGTCTCAGACAGCGACATCGTATAATATCTTTGAGTAGTTCCGTAAAGCAATATTCTCAGGGCAAAAGCATAAAAATGATATGCATCATTCCTATTTGGACAAGAATTGCGACTTCTATAGCAATTAGAACAACCTAAGCATTCAGAAGAATCTTCTTTTGGGGAATTACAATCACCCTTTTCTATATAATAATGCCTGAACAAGCAATCAAACTGCTTCTCATCAATCAATAATCTAGAATTCTTATAATAAAGTATATCACCTACTTTCAAGAAGAAATTTGATATCAAGATATTCTTATTCTCCTTATTCATCATATTTGCCAGGTAGCTAAACTCTTTCACGCCACGTTGCAAATCCATCAATTGCAAACCACATGTCTGTGTCTTTTCCAATACCTGCAATTTTGCCAATATAGGAAGATATAGCAATCTCAAAGTGTCAAAAGCGGCAATCTTGCTCAAAAAGCGATGAATTGTAGGATGTATATGCTTAACATCATCAACAGCCTTAATCAGACTCTTTTCTTCACATCTCTGTATTTTATTAAAATACAATTTCGGTTCATCTTTATTCCATGCTATATAAGAAGGATATACATACATCTTGCCCGATACACTTTCTTCTGTGTCCAATCCGAAGTCATTTATATTAGTATTCTTTGAAGCAATCAGAAACTTAACGCATTCAATATACATCAAAAGTGCTCTATCGTTCTGATTCTGTTTCTCATAAGCAATACCAATGCTTAACATAGCTTTCATAAGAAGCACAATATGTTCTGAAGTCATCTCTGCAGGTTCTATTGTATATAAAATCGAGACTGCCATATCAAATTCAACAACCGCATCAGCAATTTCCTCTTCATATAGATACAATTCACCCAATGTAAAATGTATTGATGCAAGTTCCTCTACTGTGTTCTTGACTGGGATTTTATCAGAATCATACTCCTTTCTTATCTTTTCCAACTTCCTTTGATAGTATTGCTTTACAGAGTATGTTTCATCCAATGTAAAGTTAAAGAATGCTGATGCCGTCTCCGAGACACGAGTAAGGAAGGATATCTCTTGAGCAATCTTTTTGTAGAAACGAAAATCATACAGACCGTTGCTTATATTCTTCAAATCGTTCTGTGAAATATAGTGTAGGATGTCATTTATATGTTCGCGAAGTTCCGGAACTTTATTAACATCAATAATTTCCGGTGACGCCTCAAGAGCACGCCAACTGAACGAATTCCTATGGAATTTGTACAAATGGTCCAAAAAGAACATAGAAGTAACCAAGAGCTTGTCACCATACTTGTGTTTCTTACATCTATCAAAACGATATACTACTGGTAATACAATACGGGACATTAATGCAAACATATACATGTCGTAGTAGTCAAAACGCAAATAGAATGAAGCGTCTCCTGTATTCACGGTAATATGCCTATCTACGCTATCAATATTATACTCATTTTGCATTTGTTCTTTATTGATTATATGTCGTTCCAAAAGATTTACCATCTTTTTAGGAGCTCCTTTGCTTGCGTATGTAAGATATACAATAAAATTGTATAGAACTATAAGAGTCTTTTGTATAACAAGTCTCTTTTCATCGGGATTTTTAAAATCCAAGACTCTCTCAAGAAACTTTTTGTAATCATCCAAATAAGTCTGATTTACTTTATAATCTTCTGGTATCAAACTCCTACAAACGTATTGTTCTGTCATACAGAATATATCGTGCCTTTTGTTTTCTGGAGTATCTGTCATGAAACTTGGAACAACAATAACATCGTTGAATATGCTGCTCATATAATGGCTTCTGTCAGACGCATCAGCCCTAAAAGCCTCGTAAAGTTCCCTACCTGCAACAAAGACGAATTTTGCTTTCATTGTTGTAAGCAGATATTTTAACCCTGACAACAATGTATATACCGCTTCGCGGCGCTTACGTATTGTATCGGGAGAAAAAGAATCCGATTTTATTAAATCCTCTTGTTTATCAGAAAAGGAACTCTCCAATTTATCCAATTCATCAAAAATCAAAATAAAATGAGCACTGTAAAAACCCTTATTAGAAATACCGTCAACAATTGTTATTAGCTTTTTCTCAATATCCCTTGCATCAGACATTGGATAATTTTTCTCGACTCTCTTATTAAAAATTAAAGACAACCGTTTTACCGGAATATTAAGTTCTCCGCCTTCTTCTCTTTTTATTGATGCAGATATCGATTCAAGTAGCTCATTCAACTCCCTTAAACGAGCAAATGGTGTTGAGTGAAGTCTAAAATAGGGCATAATACCTATTAATTTATAAAACATCAACAATACTCCGAATAAAAGAAATTGCTCGAAACCCATTAATGACTCATTACTAGAAATAGTAAATAAAATTACGAATATATAATCTATTATTCCGTGGATAGAACGTATTAAACATAAAACAAAGGAAAATATCTCATATCTTTCAAGACAACAGAAAAACCATTCAATGCCATAAGCTATAGCATTAATTTTATACATATAACTTAATAAGAAACAAGCAATAAATATTAAAATCAGTCTTAATATATATATACTACCTGAATAAAGATATTTTCTATATTCCACAGTTATATTGTAAGAAATCAGACGCAGTACATCTAGAACTTTAATATTTTCTTGTCCTAGATTGATTTTAATAAATATTTTTCTTGGTCTTTTTATTTCTTTAATAAAAGAATGAATTCTTCTATATAATTTCTTAATAAAGAAACATTTCGATGATTTAATTCTGTCATTTATTCCATCGGCCATTTGTTGACATGACAAAATCATAATATACAATGCTACATATAATAATGCAAATGGTACATAAAAGCATTCTACTTGTAATAAAGAAGCAATATGTCTTATAAATGCGGATAATGCAAATATATGAATTATAAAAAAGAAGTGTGGTTTGTAATTCGTTCTTTTAGGAAAACATAAAGCAGATAAGAACTTCATTATACATATGCAAAAGTTTGCTTTTTCTTTTTTTACATTTTTCCATACATATATAGAAGTATTCACAATAGATGAAATACTTGCTATAAATATTAAGGCATAAAAAAACTTTATAGACCAATCATATATAGAACACAAACGAAAGCAGAGATTAATCAACACAACAAATACTATTAACGCGATTGAGTCTTTCAGTCGTTTACTCATTTTTTCTGTATCAATATCATCTATTACCTTATTTACAAACGTAGTCTTTCCTACGCCACGGTTACCCGTAATAAGGTACGCGCCTGACACCTTGTTACCACTCTCACCTGTCAAAAGATCTTTAAGACGTTCAGCAATCTTGTTTCTCCCAATAAAACCTGAAAATTCATCAGTTGCATGACGGAATTTGAAATTAGGGACACTAACATACATCCTCCTGTTTTTGTCTTTTTTGTTGTTTGTTTCTTGATTTTCCATAGTAGTTATATTTATTTCTTTAAATTACAAACTGTAAAGAGCTATCCCATCTAAACTCATTCGTGTATCTACCAATTGAGCATGGAATAAATCCTATGATACCCACAATAGACTCTTCCGACTCTGAATAACGCGAATCTTCGTAATTCACAACATTATCCCTACATCAAAATAGTAGTTATGAATGAATCCGTGATAATCCTTTGGTTGCCCATCTGCAAAACTTCACCAGAGGAATCAAGAGTAATCTTTTTCTCTGTTTCTAATTCTATAATTTCTGAATAAAATAGGATTTCTATAATCTGTACCTTATTTTCAGCATTCAATAAGAATGTATTTTAACAAATGTCACAATAAATTATAATTTTGCAAATACAACATTGTCCGACAATGTCTAGACATATAAAATGCAGTATTTATTACTGGTAATGCGCTAACATACAATTGACAATGATTTATAGTATCTATACCTTTTCTTCCTCTTTCCCGTACAAGTTCGTACACATTATTCTACACAGTAATGCAACCGACTTTTAACGCACTATGCATAACGAACATTCATGTACGTTTTCAATCATAGCTTCGCTATAATTGACTCTAATTTTTGCTACTTTAGATAACCGCATCTCGTATGGCATAACTTTCAGCTATGCAGCACACGACTATTGCTCAGTAATTGCACATTCTTCTCCTTTCCAGCGATAAATTCTGAGGAGTTCCAGTATAAGTTATAAACATCTCTTGCCGATGCAGGAGTTTTATTATAGTTTTGCAATAGTACAACAACAAAACACCCCACTGACAAGGAAAAGCAACAAAAACAACGATTCCATCGGCAAAGAAAGAGCCTTACAGCCAACAAATTGGGCAAAAAGGCACTATGGTTTGAAAGTACCGGCAGAATCGAGGTTTTTACCATTGAACAATGAAACGCATTGCAACCATACTTTTATTACTGCTACTGCCTGCGCTTTATACAGGCAGCCAGGCATCCACAGCCTTTGCTCCCGATAAAGGCACAGAAAAAGTATGCATGCTCGATGACAAGCTATGCGCAAACATCGACGAGCTTGCCTACATTCTGAGAAACTGCAGTTTCGAGCCACAGCAAGGCTCCAGCACCTTTCATGCACGAAACAACGGGCACACAGTTACCATATGCCCTCTCAAGGAGTACAAAAGCGCAACACTCTCCCCCACACTATACAAGCATAAAAGCACGATTCCATCGGGTGAGAAGAGCCAAAAGGCAGTAGCCTCTTCGCGACACACGCACGGCTATTACATCTATGCCTTGAGGCATATAATAATTTAGCTTTATCTAAAAACAAACGCAAGGCACCCATGCATTGCATACAACGCCCTGCATGCAGCCGGCATAGCAACCAAGTTGCTCATGCCACTATATGTCTTGCATCCATTTCTACATTAAAGACCCCAAACATTTTAAAGAGGATAAAACCTATTATAAACAGGTATAGCACGAGCTATACCAATCAAAAGAATATAATCATGAATACAGAGATAAACAAAGAGATACTTGAGAGAAACAACATAGCAATCAAAAGCAGAATGACAGTATGGCCGTTTGCCCTACTGGCGGTTGCAGCAGCATTCGGCATAGCATTCGGTCTTGACAATGCAAGCGAGGCAAAGATGCCGATTCTTTTTGCAGCCATAATACTCACAATATTCGGTATAGTAAAACTGTTCACATTGCCAAAAGTGTTGTTCCACATCACAAGCGAGGAGACATTTACGGAAAACACTCTATACTTCGAAAGCGAAAAGAAGAACAGCGTACTTGCCATGCTTGAGAAAGGCGAGTTTACAAAACTGAAAAGCGAGGCAAAGGACAGGAACAGCATGCCAATAAAGGTAGAAATGTACGAAACCGCCTCAGGAAGCATTGTACTGTACCGCGTATATAACTTTATACCTTATACATATGAACCGGTTACCGATTATATTGTCTATAAAAAAGCATGCTAAGTTTTCTTTTTGGGAAACCTTCCGAAAGAATATAGAGATAAAAAATTACCTATAGAAAAATCTCCGGTCATAAATTGGCCGGAGTTTTTTCTATACCTGAAAAGAACGAAATGCTGCATAAAGAAAAATTCTGCAATATTTGAAAACTATTGCAAAGAAAAAGTAATTTATACTTAATCGAAGCTGAAATTTTAACCACATTTTTATAACCTCAAAAAGTGCCTTATATATACCTTATTTATTATATGCCAATATCAGCGATAAAAAGGACAAATCATGGCACAATTTAACATTATTTCACACTGCAGCAAAAAAAAACATATTAAAAGCATTGCCGAAAAATATAAAAGCTATATCTTTGCAACAGAAATTAAGAATTAATCCAATTCTCTAACGCCGGATTAGAGAATGTTGAAACAATTTCCGGCAAAACAAAAAATCAAAAAACAATGAAAAAAGTATTTTTGACTCTTGCACTTGTATTGACAACAGTAGTAGCTAGTGCACAGTGGTATGTAGGTGGTGGTCTTGGTTTCTCTAAGTCTGAGGATGCATTGAAGAACAAGACAACAACTTTCAACCTTATGCCAGAGGTAGGTTACAAGTTCAACGACAAATGGGCAGTTGGAGGTAACATTCTTATCGATTGGACAAAGGATGTTCAGACACAGTACGGTATTGCTCCTTACGTTCGTTACACAGTTCTCACAGCTGGTGAGTTCTCTATCTACGCTGACGGTGTTGCTGAGTTCAGCATTGTAAAGCCAGAAGAGGGTGACAACGGTTCTATTTGGGGTATCGGTGTTCGTCCAGGTGTATCTTACAACATCGACGAGAACTGGACTGTAGCTGCTCACGTAGGTTTCCTCGGTTACTATGATGCTAAGGATTGCGTAATCAAGAACCTCAACAACTCTGAGAGCTTCTTCGGTTTCAACCTTGCAAACAATCTCTCACTCAGCCTCTACTACAACTTCTAATTCAAGAGGGTGATAAAATAAAAAAGGATGTGGTTTCCACATCCTTTTTTATTTTATACAAACGCAGTACATTACATACTAAGGTGACACCATTTTTTATTTAAGAATAAGCGGGAGAATCAATATTACATACATCTGTTCATGGCAAGCATGCAACTACATTTTCTACCGTAATTACACAAAGCAATTTTAACAAGCTTTTGCATTTTTAAAAAAAAACATACGTAAAGTTTTGGCAGTAAAGATAAAAGCTATATCTTTGCGACAGAAATTAATAAATAATCCAATTCTCTAACGCCGGATTAGAGAATGTTGAAACAATTTCCGGCAAAACAAAAAAATCAAAAAACAATGAAAAAAGTATTTTTGACTCTTGCACTTGTATTGACAACTGTAGTAGCTAGTGCACAGTGGTATGTTGGTGGTGGTCTTGGTTTCTCTAAGACTGAGGACGCTGCTAAGAACAAGACAACAGCTTTCAACATCAATCCTGAGGTTGGTTACAAGCTCAACGACAACTGGACAATCGGTGGTATTGTAGGTTTTGAGATGGAGAAGGACGCTTACAAGATGTTTACAATCGCTCCTTACGCTCGTTACACATTCCTTACAGCTGGTGAGTTCTCAGTATTCGCTGACGCTAGCCTTGAGGTAGGTATCTACAAGCCAGAGGTAGGTGACAACACAACAGTTTGGGGTCTTGGTATCAAGCCAGGTGTTGCTTACAACATCGACGAGAACTGGACTGTAGCTGCTCACGTAGGTTTCCTCGGTTATGAGGACTATGATGACCTTGGCAACTCTTGGGGTCTCAACCTCGACAACAACCTTTCATTCAGCCTCTACTACAACTTCTAATTTAGAGTTGACAGTAAAAATAAAAAAGGATGTGGTTTCCACATCCTTTTTTATTTTATATACGATGTAATCATTGCATCGCACATTGCAAAACTGTAAATTTGCACAAGAAAAGCAAGCGACACTACACATGAAATACATTATACAGTTTGAGATAATAATAGCGATATCACTCATAGGAGAGCTGCTGAACCGCATTATACCGTTGCCAATACCTGCCAGCATATACGGCATGGCAATACTCTACATCGCACTGTGCACTGGAGCCATAAAGCTCTCATCGGTAAAGGAAACAGGCAAGTTCCTTATATACATAATGCCGATGATGTTTATTCCTGCGGCTGTAGGGCTCATTGAGACATGGGAAGCAATGCAGGAGTTCCTTACAGCTATTATCGTCATTTCATTAGCCTCTACAGTTCTTGTAATGGCTGCAGCAGGGCATATCACGCAAATTATCATCAAGCATAAGGGAAAGGAGGAGAAGAGATGAAAGAACTGCTTCAAGACTCGCTTTTCTTCGGGGTAGGCATAAGCATAGGAACATTCCTGCTTGGAACTCTCATAAAGAAGAAATGGAACTTTTTCCTATTCAATCCCCTACTGCTCTCCATAACCGCAACAATAGCGACACTCCTTATAATAGGAATCGATTACCAGCACTACAACAACGGTGCAAAATACCTGAGCTACTTGCTCACACCGGCAACAGTAGCCCTGGCAATTCCGTTATATGAGCAGACCATGCTTCTGAAGAAGAACTTCACCGCTATTATTGTAGGAATTGCATCGGGTGTGCTCATGAGCTTTGTATCGATATTTGCAATGGCCTTGCTGTTCAGATTAGGACATACAGAGTATGTAACCCTTCTCCCGAAATCCATTACAACTGCTATAGGAATAAGCCTCTCGCAGGAACTGCAAGGTTATGTAGCAATCACGGTGACTGCAATAATAATGACCGGCTTGCTCGGAAACATTGCCGGAGGAATTATCTGCCGCATATTGGGTATAAAGCACCCTATCGCCAAAGGTATTGCAATTGGCACCGCATCGCATGTTATGGGAACAGCTAAAGCCATGGAAATAGGCGAGATTGAAGGTGCAATGAGCAGTCTTTCGATTGCTGTTGCCGGGTGCATGACTGTGGGAGCTGCAATATTCTTCGAAGGACTGATATAGAACTTGTTTGCAAATGTTTGATAACACAAAAATTATCACTAATTTAGCAGACACAACCAATACCGACCGGTTATGAAGATTGCTGTAGATTTTGACGGAACAATAGTTGAACACGAATACCCTAAGATTGGCAAGGAGCTTCCCTTTGCCACGCAAACGCTCAAACTGCTCATAAACAAGCATAATCACCAACTCATACTGTGGACAGTCAGGAAAGGGAAATTGCTCCAGGAGGCGGTTGACTGGTGCAAGGAACGTGGTATCGAGTTCTATGCAGTAAACAAGAACTTCCCCGAAGAGGAACTTGACAATAATGGCGGATATTGCAAAATTGACGCAGAGCTGTTCATTGATGACCGCAACATGGGCGGTTTGCCGGACTGGGGAGAGATATACAAGATGATTACAGAAGGAAAAAGCTGGAAGGATATTTACTCCAAAACTGCCGACAACAATGAAAGAACCAGGAAGAAGAAAAAAGGTTGGTTCTGGTAAAAAAAAGCTGAAGTGCATTTCTTCTTAATAATCAATGCCTTTCCGAGACAAGCTACAAAATAATTAAAAAAGTTGTAAAAAAACTGCAGAAAAGATTTGCAGAGTTAAAATAAAATAGTACCTTTGCAACGCGTTAAGGCAATGCGCTGTTAGCTCAGTTGGTAGAGCAATTGACTCTTAATCAATGGGTCCAGGGTTCGAGTCCCTGACGGCGTACAAAACGGAGAAAGTTATCTTTCTCCGTTTTATTTTTATATCCACACAAAAAGAATAGCATACGGTTTCACGTATGCTATCCAAAAACAATATGAGTACTTTTTATCTTGCGATAATCAAGTAATAGTTCTTCTTGCCCTTCTGAACAAGAATGTATTTGTCATTAAGAAGGTTCTCTGCATTTATAACCTGGTCAAAAGCGGCAAGCTTCTCCTTGTTGACAGAAATACCGCCACCCTGCACCAGCTTGCGCATCTCGCCTTTAGAAGCGAATATCGCAGCCATGTCGGTTGTGAGGTCAACAGCCTTAACACCCTCTGTGAGAGCCTCGCGTGAAACCTCAAACTGAGGAACACCGTCGAATACAGCAAGGAGAGTATCCTCATCGAGCGAACGGAGAGCCTCTGTCGATGCATTGCCAAACAGAATGCCCGATGCCTCTACCGCCTTGTTGTACTCCTCCTCGCCATGAACAAGAAGAGTCACCTCCTTGGCAAGACGCTTCTGCAACAGGCGCATGTGAGGAGCCTCGGCATGCTCGGCAACCAGAGCCTCTATCTCCTCACGGCAGATAGATGTGAATATCTTTATGTACTTCTCGGCATCCTCATCGCTCACATTGAGCCAGAACTGGTAGAAACGGTAAGGTGATGTATAACGCTTGTCAAGCCATATATTGCCCTGCTCTGTCTTACCGAACTTCTTGCCGTCGGCCTTTGTAATGAGAGGACATGTGAGAGCAAACACCTCATTGCCCGACATCTTGCGTATCATCTCAGTACCGGTTGTAATGTTGCCCCACTGGTCGGCACCTCCTAACTGAAGCTTGCAACCGTGAGTCTCATTCAGGTGCACATAGTCGTAGCCCTGAAGCAACTGATAGGTAAACTCGGTGAAAGACATGCCGTCGGTACCTGCCTCGCCTGAGAGACGGCGTTTTACAGAGTCCTTGGACATCATGTAGTTTACTGTTATCATCTTGCCAACATTGCGGATGAAATCAAGGAATGAGAACTCCTTCATCCAATCGTAATTATTCACAAGGATTGCAGCATTCGGAGCATCACTCTCAAAGTCGAGGAAGCGTGCAAGCTGCTTCTTCAGTGCCTCCTGATTATGACGCAGCTTCTCCTCATCGATGAGCACACGTTCCTTTGACTTGCCCGAAGGGTCACCTATCATACCTGTAGCACCGCCGATAAGAGCTATAGGCTTGTGGCCGCATAGCTGGAAATGGCGAAGCATCATAACTCCGACAAGGTGGCCGATGTGAAGTGAATCGGCAGTCGGGTCAATACCCAAGTACGCACTTGTCAGTTCCTTTTGCAACTGTTCTTCTGTTCCGGGGGTCATATCCTGAATCATGCCCCTCCATTTAAGTTCCTGTACAAAATTCATAATTCAATATTTATTGTTGACACATATTCAAAAATCACAGACGGTATAGCTGCGACGGTGTTGTACGCTTAAGCACATTGAGCTGAACGTCCTTTCCGGCAATTATTCCATACTCGCCGAACTCCATTGTAACCGCCTTGTATGCCAATTCGGGATGATTGTTCTCCTCGCTCAAATGGCATAGCCATATATACTTCAGATGCTCATTGAAATGGGAAGCAAGATACTTTGCTGTAACCTGGTTGCTGAGATGCCCCCTAGGACCAGAGACGCGGACCTTAAGGAATTCCGGATAACGGCCCATTGCAAGCATCTGCTCTTCGTAGTTTGATTCTATTACAAGATAGTTGGCCTGGTCGATATAAGATGAAGCGACATCGGTTATCTCACCCAAATCTGTCGCAATACAGAACTTCTTGTCTCCAACTTCAATGAAGTAGCCTACATTGTCGCTGCCGTCATGCGGAACCTCAAAAGGAGTTATCTCAAAATCACGGAACACGATTTTCTCCTCTTTCTCTACATAACGCACATACATAGGCTCAATAGGCTTCGATATGCAGTAGTTCCTGTTAATGCCCTCGTGCACTTCCTTTGTTGCATATACCGGTATATTAGCCTTTGAAGATATCACTCCAAGCGACTTGATATGGTCGGCATGGTCGTGAGTCACAAACATCGCACATATACTCTCAAAGGGGATACCTTCCTTCTTCAGAGCATTCCTTATAGTCTTTGACGGTATTCCCGCATCTATAAGAATACCGTAGTCACCAACTCCCAGGTAGTAACTGTTGCCGCAGCTTCCGCTGCCGATACTCATAAAACGAATCTCCATATATTATTTCTATTCTTATCAAACAAAACTTTCTGCATCAGAACGGATAACCGATAGCAAAATGCAGTGCAAAATCACGACCGAAGTCGGGATGCAACAACGGGTATTTCCCATCACCTTCATAAGCAGGATTGACAGCCTTCATCGCACCGTCAAGACGAAGAACAAACATATCAAGTTCAATTCTCACACCTACACCGTATGAAAACGCCAGTTCCCGATGAAAAGTCGATATATCAAACTGTCCGCCGGGCTGTTCGTCGTACGGGCGTAATGTCCATATATTTCCGGCATCAACAAATATCGCAGTATGCAGTTTCCAGAACAGACGTGTACGCAGCTCCAGATTTATATCAAGCTTAAGGTCACCCGACTGGTTTATAAAATCGATGCTCTTGCCGCTGTTCCGGTAACGGCCAGGACCGAGAGTCCTCACGCTCCAGCCGCGCATACCATTGGCACCGCCGGCAAAGTAACGCTTTTCAAAAGGCAGGATACGCGAATTGCCGTACGGATACGCAATTCCGACCCCAGTATGGAAAAGCAAGGTATTGCGGTCGTTGAACCTGTAACGTGCCGTGATGTCAAAGTCTCCTTTCACATACTGGGCGTATGCAAGATCCAGTATTGTGTATTGTCCGTCACTGTTCTTTGAGCCTCCGAACATGCTGTTAAAGCCATACAGCACATTGCCGGAACACTCCGCATGCATTCTCACAGAATAAGCATAGGGATTGAGCTGGTTTCCCTTTTTAAGAGATGAGTTGTATGTATATGTATAGCCGAACTTTGTTATAAGAAGATTCTCATAGTTGTACTTGAGAATCGAATTACGGTTCGATATACTGTCGAGATACTCCTTCTTGAATGTATCGGATATCCATGGCACATAAATATAGTTCACATCAAGAAGCTCCAGGGTATTCTGTGATTCCTCCCGGCTGCTCCATGTATAGTTCCATGAACCGGAAAGTACATGGCGGTCGAATTCGGGACGTTTCTGAGAGTTGAACTTCAAAGAGTACAATGTAGAAGAGAGATATTCACGGTTCTTTGCAGGAATTGCATACTCAGGCAAGCCGCCCATCAAGCGAAGGTTCGCTTCGGCACCATACTCAAGGTAATCGCCGCCCGAATAACCGCTAAGGCCGGAGACAGCTTCGTATGCAGTAAACAGACGTATTGACAATTGCTCTGCACCTTTAAAGAGGTTCTTGTCCGAGAATGTTACGGCAGCAGCAGCACCGAAGTCTCCGGCAGTATTAGTTCCCTCCAGCTCGAAACCAATAGAACGGCGTTTGTTGCGGTCATACATAATGTAACAGTCGAGCAGATCTGTACCGGGACGTTCAATCATCCTTATTGTAGGGTACTTCAAAACAGAGATATTGCCAAAAGCATTGTATGTCCTGTCAACCTTGCTTTGCGAGAAAAGTTCATCCGGTAATATGTAGGTATTCCTCAGCAACAACGAAGGACGCACTACAGGATCATCTACAGCTATAATCGAGAAAGCGCCGAACCGCATTGTATCGAAGTTATCCAAAGAGTCCATGCCCGATTCCGATATGATGCGTGGTATATACGAAACAGTGCCGATACGATAGACTTTGTGCTGTTCGGGTTCCGCTCCAGCCGCACGCATGAACAACCCTATGTTCATCGTAAGACGCACCTTGTTCGAATGATGTGCAGTATCAGCTATATATGTAATATACTCTTTTTGAAAACGGTAATATCCCATATCCTTCAGCATAGCAGTAATCCTGCGCCTTTCAAACTCCATGTTATCTACACTGAACGGAACTCCTGCACGCAGAAGAGAATGGACTGTATCGGCAAGAATAATGGATTTGAGCGTTTCGTCCTCCGTCTCAAGTTCTATACTCTCGATATAATACCTTTCACGTTCATGGAGATAATAATAGGTTGTGGCGCGCCTTTTATCCTCATCCTTCTCGCACTCGAAATCAACCGAAGCATGGAGATAACCGTCATTCACAAGCATGCGTTCTATATTATTCCGGCTTAACAGAGAGATACTGTCGCTATATATTACCGGTGCCTCACCCAATCTGCGTAGAACCTTGTTGCCCCACTTTGCCGTATCGGCACCGGAGAGAGAATATGTAAACAACGGAACTTTTGCAAGACTGAACCATCTGACATTCGGATTCTGACGGATATACCCTCTGGCTTTTGTCTCGTTGTCGCGGTTTGTTGTGGATATGACCTTGACATCATCAAGCAAGTACTCACCTTCGGGAATAAGCTTGTTCACCGAGCAGGAGAGCAGTGCAAAAATACAGATTGACAGATATGTAAATTTCTTTATTGACATCAATATATCCTATTTACAAGAAGTTCGCCACAGCAGCTGAAATATTCTTGCAAATATAGTAAATTTAGGGTAGATTTGCACTATTATAACGAACGTATTCCCACAAATATGTTAAGCAAGGCCTTGTTGAAACAGATTAATTCACTTGAATTGAGAAAATTCCGCAAAGAGAGCGGACTTTTCATTGCAGAAGGAGGAAAGACCGTCACCGACCTTATAAAGGCCGGCATTGTTGCAGAGAAGGTTCTTGCTACACCGGCATGGCTCGACTGCAACAGCCTGCCCGAAGAGACAGGCTTCATTGAGGTGACAGATGAAGAGATGAAGCGTGCAAGTTTCCTGCGTACTCCCCAAGGCATCTTGGGAATATTCAGGCAACCGGACAACAAACCCGATATCAAGGCTCCGTGCACAAGACTATGCCTTGCACTCGACAATATCCAGGACCCCGGCAACCTCGGAACAATTATACGTATAGCCGATTGGTTCGGAATAGAAGAGATTTTCTGCTCTACCGGCTCTGCCGATGC
This sequence comes from Bacteroidaceae bacterium, assembly GCA_017522915.1. Classification (GTDB taxonomy): domain Bacteria; phylum Bacteroidota; class Bacteroidia; order Bacteroidales; family Bacteroidaceae; genus HGM04593. Next base: position 24,216 of record JAFWXX010000002.1, on the reverse strand, counting down.
ATACAACCCTAAGACAATACAGGCAACAATGGGAGCCATAGCAAGAGTAAAGGTACACTATACCGACCTTCCAGAATTCATTGCATCATTAGAAGGAAATGCACCCATATATGGCACATTCCTTGACGGAGAGGATATTTATGCCCATGAACTCTCGCCGAACGGGCTCATAGTTATGGGCAACGAAGGAAACGGTATTGGAGAGAAGTGCTCAGCACTTATTGACAAACGTTTGCTGATACCCAACTACCCTGCTGGCAACAAGACATCCGAATCGCTCAACGTATCGACGGCAACAGCCATTATCTGCAGCGAATTCCGCCGCAGATGCAGATAACAAGCATAAAACAGAGATTATTCCAGAACAATCCACTCTCCGGACAGATTGCGTACACATGCGTAAAGCACTATTGAAGCTTCAGAATTCTTCTTATGCAAATGTATTTCGGGAACAAAAGTCATAGCATGGTTCTCGCAAGCAAATGGAGCGAATGAGATTACTTCGCCGTCACATGTCTCGACAACCTGCTGGCGAAGGAGCTCACCCGAAGGAAGATAGAGTTCGGCAGTAGCGTACAGCATCACTTTTCTTTTTTCTCTGCACCGTATTCAGGGGCAACATGTATTCTCCTTACCGAAATATCATTAAGCACAACCTTGGAATTCGCAGCCGTATCGTTATCGGAATAATAGACAAAACCGCTCATTGCTTTCAAGCGGCTTTCCTTGTTTCTTTCGACAGAAATAGTGTACTTGCCCGAAGCTGCAACTTCAATGCCTGAACCGGCAAAAGTGCCATCGGCGTAGTCGAGCATTATTGCAGAATACGCGCTCTGTTTTACAGAATCTTCCCCGATAGGCATGAATTCGGCATAAAAAGAGAACACCAGACTATCACCTGCCACAAACGTAGTATCATCAGGAGTCTCGAAAGAGAACATCAGCCTGTTGCAGAGTGGTGTTGAAGATAGCATTCTTATTTTTGAGCTGGTCCACAGCTCTGCAGTATCGGTAGAAAGATAGGCAACGTCAATGGAAACGCCCTCATCAAGAGCACCACGTGCATTGTCAAGAGCCATAACCTCTTTCTCAAGTTTCTTTTCAAGGCTTTCGTATATTCCATGCAGATGCTTGGGATAACGGTTGTACCATATCATCGCCGTATCGAACTGTTCTTTGGTAATGCCATGTTTTTTAAAGACATAGTCGTAGAACAGCTTTTCCTTGTTCGACGAAGATGAATACTCGCCCGACATCGACTGAACAAGATGATAGTCGTAGAGAAAAGCCTCCATTCTTTCGGGAGGAAGTATATGTTCGGGACGTTTCACCTCGCAGGCTGCTATAACGAGGAGAAAGAGAACCGGCAATATTTTAAGGATTCTGCTCATGAGGAGTATCAGTTCAAGACATATTTACGGTAGAAAAGGATTATAGCAAAGACACTGCAACTTATGCATGCATCGGCAAAATTGAATACAGGGCTGAAGAATATATCTCCCCCGACAAGAGGAAGCCACTCAGGCCATGTAAACAACGGGAAATAGAACATATCCACTACCCTGCCTTCAAGGAATGAGCCGTACCCTTCACCCCATGGCACAAAATGTGCTACCTGGCCATAACTCGAAGAGAATATCTCGCCATAGAACAGACAATCGATTATATTGCCTATTGCACCTGCCAGAATCATGGCAACCGAGAAGAGAAAACCCACCGGATATTTCCTGTTCCTGACAAGCTTGTAAAGCACATACACAAGGAAGCATACTGCCACAATACGGAAACTGGTCAGGAACACCTTATTGAAGAGCTCCATTCCGAATGCCATTCCGTTATTCTCAACGAAACGTATCTGGAACCAGTCGCCAAGAACTGAAAAACCGCCGCCTAAGGGCATACTCGTCTTGACTGCAATCTTTATTGCCTGATCGGCAACAATTGCAATCACTACAGAAAACAGAACCACCCAGCAACGGTTTTTCAACTTAGCTGCCATATAAATTTACCTGTTCTTCTTCGCCTCAATGCTGAGAGTTGCATGAGGTACTGCCATAAGACGCTCCTTGGCAATAAGCTTTCCGGTCTCACGGCAGATACCGTATGTCTTGTTCTCTATACGCACAAGAGCAGCCTGAAGGCCCTGTATGAACTTTGCCTGACGACTTGCAATCTGCATCTGCTCCTCAAGATAGGCTGCATCGCTTCCATCTTCAAGACCTTTATATGTAGGCGAAGTGTCGGCAACGTCGTTTGAATCTTCATGGCGCAAAGCACGCATTATCTGGTCATAGTCTCTCTTCGCAAGTTCCAGTTTCTGAAGGATAACCTGGCGGAACTCTTCAAGTTCCTCATCTGAATAACGGAGTTTTTCTGACATATCTTTAATCTTTTATTACGGTTAGTATAATGTTTGTCTTTTTAAACCTTAGCCACGGTAACTTTTATAGTTGCATCGTCAAGTTCTATCTCATCATTGCTTTCTGTCGCAGAATCGACAACGAGCGTATCGGCCAGAACCTGATTACAGATATAATCGCGGAACTGTTCTACAGCAGCATCGCTTGCCTTGCTGCTTGAAAGGGAAACGGCTATGCGGTCGGTGATATCGAAGCCGCTCTCCTTACGCAGAGCCTGAATCTTCTTCACAATCTCACGTGCAATACCCTCACGGCGCAGTTCCTCAGTAACTTCGACATCAAGAGCAACAGTCAATGCACCCTCGTTTGCTACAGTCCAGCCCGGAACATCCTCGCTGAAGATTTCAACATCGGCAAGTTCAATGAGAGCATCAGTACCCTCAACCTGCAATGTGATTGAACCGTTCTTCTCAAGCTCGGATATCTGCTCCTGCGACATTTCTGTAACAGCTGCATTAACGCTCTTCATGAGCTTGCCGAACTTCTTTCCGAGTGTACGGAAGTTACACTTTATCTTCTTGACCAGTATTCCGTCACCCTCGACGAATACAAGTTCCTTTACATTCACCTCACTCAAGATAAGCTGCTTGACAGCCTCTATACGCGACTTCATAACCTCATCGGCAGCCGGTATGGCAATCTTCTGCAACGGCTGACGCACGATAAGAGCCTCTTTCTTGCGCAATGCAAGCACCATTGACGATATCTGCTGTGCAAGCTCCATACGATATTCAAGCTCTGTATCGACCGAAGCCTCATCACATTCGGGGAACTTGGCCAGATGAACCGACTTGGCATTGCCACGGCCTGTAACAGAGGTCAAATCCTGATAGAGACGGTCGGCATAGAACGGAGCTATTGGAGCCATAAGGCATGCCACAGTCTCAAGACATGTGTAAAGTGTCTGGTATGCCGATAGCTTGTCCTCGCTCATGTCGGAGCCCCAGAAACGCTTGCGGCTCAAACGCACGAACCAGTTGCTCACATTGTCTATGACAAATTCCTGAATCAGACGACCCGCCTTTGTAGGCTCATAATCATTCAGACAGGCATTCACGTTCTTCACAAGAGAGTTGAGTTCAGAGATTATCCAACGGTCAAGCTCAGGACGCTTATTTACCGGAATCTCAGGTTCCTCAAAGGTGAAGCCATCTACATTGGCATACATCGTGAAGAAACTGTATGTCTGGTACAGCTTGCCGAAGAACGAGCGTGTAACCTCCTTGACACCCTCCTCGTTGAAACGGAGGTTGTCCCAGGGAGCCGAGTTGGTAATCATGTACCAACGTAGAGCATCACTGCCGTATTTCTCGATGGTATTGAAAGGATCGACAGCATTGCCAAGACGCTTTGACATCTTGTCACCGTTCTTGTCGAGCACAAGGCCGTTTGATATAACAGTCTTGAATGCAACGGTATCGAATACCATTGTAGCTATTGCATGCAGGGTATAGAACCAGCCACGTGTCTGGTCAACGCCCTCTGCTATAAAATCGGCCGGATATACAGTACGGTTGTCAAGTATCTCCTTGTTCTCGAAAGGATAATGTATCTGAGCATATGGCATTGCACCTGAATCGAACCATACGTCAATGAGGTCAAGTTCGCGTGTCATCACCTTGCCTGTTGAAGATACAAGCTTGATGTCGTCAACATACGGACGGTGCAAATCTATTCTGTCGTAGTTCTCCTTGCTGTAATCGCCAGGAATGAAGCCCTTATCCTTATAAGGATTACTTGTCATAACACCGGCTGCAACAGCCTTCTCTATTTCATTGTAGAGTTCTTCTACCGAACCGATACAAATAGCCTCGCCGTCCTCGCTTGTCCATATCGGCAAGGGCGTACCCCAATAACGGCTACGGCTCAGATTCCAGTCGTTGAGGTTATCAAGCCACTTGCCGAAACGGCCTGTACCGGTAGATTCGGGCTTCCATGTTATTGTCTTGTTGAGTTCGCTCATGCGCTCCTTCATCTGTGAGGCACGTACGAACCAGCTGTCGAGCGGATAATAGAGCACCGGCTTGTCGGTACGCCAGCAGTGCGGATAGTTATGCACATGCTTCTCTATCTTGAATGCCACGCCGCCCTGCTTCATTACCATGCAGAGAGCGACATCAAGTGTCTCGGCTTTTGCGGCAGCCTTCTCGTCATACCGTCCGTCAACTGTATATTGAGGGTCGTATGCATTCTTCACGTATGCACCGGCAAACTTTGAATACAGCTCTACATTCACGAACTCCTTTACGAAATTGTCATCCAGTTCATCTATTGCCCAGAACTTTCCGGTAAAATCGACCATAGGACGTGTCTCGCCCTTCTTGTTTACCATAAACAATGAAGGAACACCGGCAGCCTTTGCAACAAACGCGTCGTCGGCACCGAAAGTAGGCGCGATATGCACGATACCTGTACCGTCTTCTGTAGTAACGTAGTCACCGGGGATTACGCGGAAAGCGTCGGCCGATGCATCAACTATTGCATCACCCTGTTTTGCAACAGGCTTCACCCATGGGAATAGCTGAGCATAATGCATTCCCACCAAATCACAGCCCTTGTATTCTGCTATCACCTTATAAGGGACAACCTTGTCACCCTGCTTGAACTCGCCCAACGGCATTTCAGCACCGGCCGGGTTGAAGTGAGCGGCAAGCAGAGCCTTTGCCAGCACAACTGTCATCGGTTCTCCGGTATAGCTGTTGTATGTCTGCACAGCAACATAGTCAATCTTTGGGCCTACGCAGAGAGCTGTGTTTGAAGGCAGTGTCCATGGCGTTGTTGTCCATGCCATGAAGTACGGTGTACCCCACTCCGTCATCTCCGGCTTAGGGTCGAGCATACGGAACTGTGCCACAGCTGTAGTATCCTTTACATCGCGGTAGCAGCCAGGCTGGTTGAGCTCGTGGGAGCTGAGACCTGTACCGGCAGCCGGAGAATAAGGCTGGATTGTATATCCCTTATACAGCAGCCCCTTATTGTAGAGCTGCTTAAGCAGCCACCAAAGAGTCTCGATATAGCTGTTCTCGTATGTAATATAAGGATTGTCAAGATCGACCCAATAACCCATCTTGCGTGTAAGGTCGGTCCACTCGCGTGTATATTTCATGACCTCCTCACGGCAATTGCGGTTATAGTCGTCAACGGATATCTTCTTGCCTATATCCTCCTTTGTTATATTAAGCTTCTTCTCGACACCAAGCTCTACAGGCAGGCCGTGTGTATCCCAGCCGGCCTTACGCTTCACCTGAAAGCCCTTCATTGTCTTGAAGCGGCAGAATGTATCCTTTATACTGCGCGCCATCACATGATGTATTCCGGGCATGCCGTTAGCCGAAGGAGGACCTTCAAAGAAAACAAACGAAGGCGCACCTTCGCGCTCTGTCATACTCTTTGAGAACAAGTCGTTCTCGTCCCACTCGTTTAGTACCTCTTTGTTTATCTGAGGCAGATTAAGCTGATTATATACAGGAAATTTCTTTTTCATCTCTATATCAAACTATAAAGTTGCGCAAAGTTACCCAAAAAAAACGAAAAGTAAAAGAAAGTTGCCTACTAATGAATAATAAAAGAGGTATATGGGCATACTGCTACAAACAAACCCAAGAAGGCATGCAATGAAAACAAGCGGTAAAGCAGACAAAAAACTTTAGAGGGATTCTTCAAGCAATAACCGCCATCGTTCACTCGAACATGACTTTCATGTCGTCAAGACTGAACTTACCCTTAAGGATTGTAAGAGCCACATCCAGCTTGTCATCCAGCGCTGCAACGACAATCTCGGTACAGACGCCTTTCTTTTCATTGAACTTGAAAAAGAGTTTAGTTCTCCCGGAGGCCTCCGCGTTATGCTCTTCAGCTACATATCCTTCGGGAGAAAAAGCAGAAATTCCGGCATAAAACCGTTCCCTTTCAGCCGGAGCGCAATTTTTCATAGAGAAGGTTATCATCTTGTCAACAAGTCTATAAAAAGACTTCTGATGCTCAGGCAAGCTATACGAAAGGACAGCAAGTTCCTTGCCTGATATCTCAAGCAGCTCAGCACCTTCCACCTTATTGTAGGCGGAGAGAAACTTATCGAATATCTGCGCCACAGCATACCCATGCAGCAGCAAAACAAGCATAAACAGCAGAAGGAGTCTTCTAATCATAGCACAAAAAATACCCGTATTTCCAATCGTTTCACTTCGCTTCTATCACATAACAACGGTTTAGCATCTTATGATTGACAACAACTCTAACACCGAATTTTTCGGCTACATGATGCGCTATGTGTTCGGCACTATAAACCGAACGGTGCTGACCGCCCGTACAGCCACAACATACCTGTATGTGAGTGAACCCGCGCTTCTTATATGTATCGACCATATTATCGACCATAGCATAGGCATTCTCAAGGAACTGAGCAATTTCACTTTCACTCTCCAGGAACTTTATTACCGGATCATCCATGCCGGTAAGTTTCTTGTAAGGTTCATAACGCCCAGGATTATGGATAGCACGGCAATCGAACACAAAGCCGCCGCCATTGCCCGAAGTATCGTCGGGAATACCGCGTTTATAGGAAAAGCTCATGACATCTACAGTCAGTTCGCGTATATCCTCGCGGTTAAAAAGAGGCAATTCCTTTATCTCCTTTACAAGTTCAAGCATATAAGGGAAATCCGCGACCGGCCCGTTCAATATAGCATACAGCTGGTGCAATGCAGCAGGGATTGTCTCGACAAAAGCTTTCTTGCGCTCAAAAAGTCCACGAAAACCATACGTACCCAAATTCTGCAAAAGACGGAATACGCGGAACAACGATAGCATGCGCATGAAATGGGACCTGTCCACATTTCTATATTGCGACAACGACTGCAGATATGCATCAATCATCCTTTCAACGACATGCGGGGTATATCTTGCACGTGACTGCCCGATAAACGATGCCACATCGTAATAGAGAGGGCCGCGACGCCCGCCTTGGAAATCGATGAAATAAGGGGTTCCATTCTTGAGCATAACATTCCGGGACTGGAAATCACGATACAGAAAAGTATTGCTGTCATCTTTCAGAAGCATGAATGACAGCTTCACAAATTCATCCTCAAGACGATTCTCATCAAATTCAATGCCTACCCCTTTCAAGAAGCAGTATTTGAAATAGTTAAGGTCCCACATTACAGCACGTTCATCGAACTCACTTACAGGATAGCATAATGAAAAGTCAAAGTATTCGGGAACACGGAACTGGATATGAGGCAACTGAGACATCACATTACACAGCACTGAGACATCATCATTGGAGAATTCGCCTTTCTCACGGGACTCTTTCATTGAGAGAAAAAGAGTTGTATCACCCAAATCCTCCTGCAAATAACACATTCCGTCTGAGGAAACCGCAAAAACCTCAGGCACACACACACCGCTCTTCGCAAATGCTTCTGCAAGCGCAACAAAGGCATTATTCTCCTCTACCGACGTACCTGCAGCCGCTATTACAGACGGTCCATCTCCCATTATTCTATAATATGCACGATTGGAGCCGTCACCGGTAAGCTTAACTACAGCTTGCGGTTCGCAGCCGAATCTATTCCTATATAATTCTTTTATTTTTTCAATCATTGCCTTATTCTTTCTTGAAAGCAAACTAACATTGAGCGAAGATAGTACAAGTAAGCGGATTTCAAAAGAATATCCATCATTAATATCTATTTACAAGAACCGAGCACCTCCGCTTGCAGAAAGATACATTTTGTCCAACTTTACGACAATTTAACTAAAAATAACAGTTATTTACCCATACAAACAAGACACTTTTCATGTTTTTTCAAAAAAACACTTACATTTCTTCATTTTTACAAAAGTATATATTAATTTTGCGAGCAAAGCAATAACAAAAGCCATTACTGATTAAAATAGATTCATACGATGAAAGTTGAAACCACATTAGAGAGCCTTAAGAAGAAATTTCCTAACGAGCCCGAATATTTTCAGGCAGTAGAAGAGGTATTGCACTCAATTGAAGAGGAATACAACAAACACCCGGAGTTTGAAGCAAGTAACCTTATCGAGAGGCTCTGCATCCCCGACCGCATATTCACATTCCGTGTCACATGGGTCGATGACAACGGGAAGGTACATACCAACACAGGATACCGCGTACAGCACAACAATGCTATCGGACCTTACAAAGGAGGAATACGTTTTCATCCCTCAGTGAATGTAGGCATACTCAAATATCTTGCTTTCGAGCAGACTTTCAAGAACTCGCTCACCACCCTTCCCATGGGCGGTGCAAAAGGAGGTTCCGACTTCGACCCCAAAGGCAAGAGCGATAACGAGGTAATGCGTTTCTGTCAGGCATTCATAACAGAACTATGGCGCAATATAGGTCCGGAGATGGACGTTCCGGCTGGAGACATTGGAGTTGGCGGACGCGAAGTAGGCTATATGTTCGGAATGTACAAGAAGCTTACACGCGAGTTCAACGGTGTGTTCACCGGCAAAGGACTTGAATTCGGAGGTTCACTTATACGCCCCGAAGCTACAGGATACGGCAATATCTACTTCCTGCAAGAGATGTTGGGCACACGAGGAGAGAGCATAGAAGGAAAGACATGCCTTGTATCAGGCTCTGGAAATGTAGCACAATACACCGTTGAAAAAATAATACAGCTTGGCGGAAAGGTTGTCACCATGAGCGACTCTAACGGATACATCTACGACCCGGACGGAATTGACCGCGAGAAACTCGACTTCATCATGGAACTGAAGAACGTACGCCGTGGACGAATCAAGGAGTACGCCGACAAGTACGGTTGCAAATATGTTGAGAATGCAAGGCCCTGGAGCGAGAAAGGCGACATCGCATTGCCATCGGCAACACAGAACGAAATCAACGGGGATGATGCCAGAACACTCGTTGCCAACGGAGTCATTGCCGTATCGGAAGGTGCAAACATGCCATCTACTCCGGAAGCAATCCACACATTCCAGGCAGCGAAGATACTGTACGCTCCGGGCAAGGCTTCAAATGCCGGCGGAGTATCGGTTTCAGGCCTTGAAATGAGCCAGAATTCGGGCAAAATCAACTGGAGCAGCAAGCAGGTTGACCAGATGTTGCACGAAATCATGCATAACATACATAGTGCATGTGTCAAGTACGGCACACGCGAGGACGGATACATCGACTATGTAAAGGGCGCGAACGTCGCCGGCTTCCTCAAAGTGGCTAAGGCCATGATGGCGCAAGGCATTGTATAAACACTCACTTAGAGGACAAAAGAGACATACCAAGAAACAAAGAGTCAAAATACAGAAAGAGCCAGTCTCTTCAAACAGACAGCACTGCTTTTCGAAAAGCAGTGCTGTCTGTTTAACCAACAACAATTATCAATTATCCTCTGGCTCGGCATCACCGATTTGAGGCAAAGGATGTTTCTTGCTCTGCTTGGCACCAAGCTTCTCCAGCTTGGCACAACTGTTGAGGATACTCTGCCCGCCAGGAACCAGTTTCTTCTTTCCGTCCTCAAAAGCCGCAGCCGCATTATCGATAGCCTTTCCTATGGCATTATACTTTTCCATGAACATTGCCACACGCTCTATAATCTCATTGGCAAGCGCATAGACCTTTTCATGATTTTCGGCCTGCGCTATCTGCCGCCATGTAAGGCTCACAATCCTGAGAGCCGCGAACAAAGTCTGCTCGTCAGCAATGAAGACATTCGATTCCATAGCCTTACGCCATAGGTCGGGCTGCGCATTGAGCGCGCTCCAAAGTGCGCCTGTATGAGGAACGAACATTATCACATAGTCCATCTTCACCTTCGGCGGCTGTATATATGATGAATAGTCCTTTGTAGAAAGCTCTTTTACATGCTTCTGTATGCTATCGACATGTGCTTTCAGGAACTGCTGGCGTTCCTCTTCCGTCTCAGCATTAACATAGTCCATGAATGCGGTAAGCGAGACCTTTGAGTCGATTATAATCTCCCTGTTATTGTCAAGATGCAGCACAACGTCGGGACGCATGATGCCTCCGCTGTCCGACTTTACGGTATTTCCCGAAGCGTCGCGTATCGTTGTCTGTATATCATAGTGTCTGCCACGTGTGAGCCCTTGCGACTCCAGCAGTTCGTCGAGAACACGCTCGCCCCAATCTCCCTGCACCTTGCTACGGTGTTTGAAGACACGTGCAAGCTCATCGGCACTCTGTTTTGCAGCCTCACTATGACGCATCATATTCTCAAGATTGGCTTTCATTTCACTGCTCATCTCGGTCTGCTTGAGAGTGCTGTTATGCATTGTCTCCTTCATTTTTTCTATAGTCTCGCGCAAAGGAGTCACAATCTGTCCCAGATTGGTATTGCTCGATTCGGCAAACTCCTTCTGACGCTGCTTGAGCATTTCATCCGTAGCACTCCTCATCTGCGCCGCTACTTTCTCAAGTGTCTCGTCAAAGCGTGCCTGCTGTGACGCAATAGCCTCACTATGCCTTTTTTCCTGTGCGGAAAGTGCGTCGGCAGATGATTTTTCCTTCTCTTTCAGCAACTTCTCAAAATGAGCCTCAGTCTCGCTTTTCGACTGCGCCAAACGTCTCTCGCTATCGGCTTTTACCTCTTCCAATTGCGATTTAAGACTTGTACACAATGTTTCATTGTTCGCTTTCTCCGCCTCCTGCTGCCACTTAAGACGTTCAATCTCTGTAACAAGCTTCTGCCGCTTGCTCCTTGCTATGAGCAAGCCTATAAGAAGTCCTTTGAGTATACCTATTAGAATAAACAATATCGCTTCCATCTATTATCCCCTAAAAATTTGAAACTGATTATTTTCTTGAGAGTTCGTCTGCAAGATACGGTGCTGTATGCCCGACACCCTTCTCTGCAACCTCTTCGGGCGTTCCGGTTGCCATTACCGTACCGCCTTCACGGCCGCCTTCGGGCCCCATGTCGATTATATGGTCGGCCATCTTTATTACATCAAGGTTATGCTCGATGATAACAACCGTGTTTCCCTTGTCAACAAGACGGTTTATCACCCCCATAAGCACACGTATATCCTCGAAATGCAACCCTGTTGTAGGTTCATCAAGCAGATAAAGCGTCTTCCCGGTATCACGTTTGGACAATTCGGTAGCCAGCTTGACTCTCTGGCTCTCGCCGCCCGACAGCGTTGTCGAAGGTTGCCCAAGCTTGATGTAGCCGAGACCCACATCCTGCAGAACCTTTATCTTGTTAAGTATTACAGGCACATTTTCAAAGAACTCTACAGCCATGTTTATTGTCATGTCGAGCACATCGGCTATGGACTTGCCCTTGTAACGAACCTCAAGCGTTTCGCGGTTATATCTTTTGCCGTGACACACCTCGCACGGTACCATGACATCGGGCAGGAAGTTCATCTCCAGAGTCCTGTATCCATTGCCGCCGCAAGCCTCACATCGGCCGCCCGACACATTGAACGAGAAGCGTCCTGGCTTGTATCCGCGTATCTTCGCTTCGGGCAGTTCGACGAAAAGATTGCGTATATCGGAGAACACACCTGTATATGTCGCAGGATTGGAACGTGGAGAACGGCCGAGCGGCGACTGGTCAACATCCACAATCTTGTCGATATGCTCAATGCCCTCAACCTTGTCATAAGGCAACGGTTCGCGCAATGCACGGTAGAAATGCTTTGCAAGGATAGGCTGCAGCGTATCGTTGACAAGCGTTGATTTTCCACCTCCGGAGACTCCGGTTACACATATAAGTTTCCCTAACGGGAACTCAACATCGACACTCTTCAAGTTATTGCCCCTTGCACCGTATATCTTTATGGAGTGCCCATTGCCTTCACGTCGTTTTGCAGGCACTTCAATTTTCTCCTCACCATTGAGGAAACGTGCTGTCATCGTATTACCTTTGAGCATCTGTTCCGGCGTTCCGGCAAAGACGACTTCACCACCCTTGCGGCCTGCCTTCGGCCCCAGGTCTATAAGATAATCAGATGCAAGCATTATATCACGGTCATGCTCTACAACTATGACAGTATTTCCAATGTCACGCAATGACTTCAGCGAATTTATAAGCCTGTCATTGTCACGCGGATGAAGGCCTATGCTCGGTTCATCCAGTATATAGAACACATTGACGAGCTGAGAGCCCACCTGAGTCGCAAGGCGTATTCGCTGTCCCTCTCCGCCCGACAACGATGCCGAAGCACGGTTCAACGACAGATATCCCAGACCGACATCGAGCAAGAAGCCTATACGCGACTGGATTTCCTTCACTATCTCTCCGGCAATGGCGCGCTGTTTCTCACTGAGAAGAGAATCGAGCCCGTTCAGCCACTCATGCAGCTGCGATATATCCATCGATGCCAGTTCGTATATATTCTTCCCGCCAAGACGATAATGAAGCGCCTCCTTGTTCAATCTTGCTCCTCCGCACTCAGGGCACACCTGCATTGCCGAGAACTGTTCCGCCCAACGCAGCTCCTTTGCCGACACGCCTGAATCCTTCTGCTGCTGTATGTACTTTACAAGACCGTCGTATGTCGATATGCTATCGTAGAACATCTCCGACGAGCTGCTCAGTCTCAGAGGTACAGGAGAACCGTAAAGAATCTCATCCAGAGCCTCTTCGGGCAGTTCCGCAACCGGAGTCTTCAAATCTGCATCGTAACGCGCAAGGACAGCCTCTATCTGTTGGAATATCGATGAACGTCGATACTTTCCAAGAGGTGCAAGAGCTCCGTCATAGACCGACAAAGAACGGTCGGGGACGACCTTGTCCTCATCGACACGGCTCACCACGCCCAATCCCTTGCACTTAGGGCAGAAACCTTGCGGAGAATTGAACGAAAAGTTATGCGGGTCGGGTTCCTTATAGGAGAGGCCGGTTACCGGACACATAAGACGCTTGCTGTAATGGCGCACCGTTCCCGACGGCATCTCCATTATCATGACAAGGCCGTCGCCTTGCGACAAGGCAGTAGCGAGACTCTGCTTCAAACGCTGAGTATCCTTTGCATCTACCGCAAGCTTGTCAATGACAACTTCAATATCATGATTCTTGTAGCGTTCAAGCATCATTCCGCGGCTCATTTCACACAGTTCACCGTCGATACGCACATTCAAGTATCCTTTACGCATCATCTGCTCGAATAGTTCCTTGTAATGTCCCTTGCGTGCTTTCACCAACGGAGCAAGCATATATATGCGCTTGCCGTTATAGTCATTGAGTATCAGTTCCAGAATCTTCTCTTCGGTATATTTAACCATCTTCTCGCCCGAAAGGTAAGAGTATGCATCAGCCGCACGTGAGAAGAGAAGACGCATGTAGTCGTATATCTCGGTTGTAGTACCTACAGTGGAACGCGGATTCTTGTTTGTAGTCTTCTGCTCAATTGATATTACAGGACTAAGGCCTGTAATCTTGTCAACATCGGGGCGTTCCATGCCGCCCAAGAAGTTGCGGGCATACGTAGAAAACGTTTCCAGATAACGTCTCTGCCCCTCTGCAAATATCGTATCGAAAGCAAGCGAAGACTTTCCGCTGCCGCTGAGGCCGGTAATCACCGTCAGCGAATCGTGCGGTATCTCCACATCAATATTCTTTAGGTTATGGACACGTGCTCCAAAGACCTCTATCTTTCCTTTTTCCTCTTTTGGCTCAGTCATGGCTCAACTCCGCCTGCAGTCTCTTCAGTATATCCGCGCAACAGATTCACGTCACGACGGAATTCATAACTCACGCCATCGGCACCTCTGGCATTTATAACGACATAATATACGCCGGCCTTGACCGGTTTTCCCTTATATGTGCCGTCCCAGCCGCATGTCTCACACTCTATCTCGTCAATACCCCATGAGTAGAGCTGCTGCCCCCAACGGTTATATATGGCTGCACTGAACTCTACAATGGACTTCACATTGAACACATTGTAATAGTCGTTTATTCCATCGCCGTTAGGAGAGAAAGCGTTTGGAGCATCGATATTGGATTCTGCAAGAATCACCCTGAACGGCTCATACACCTCCGGACCGAATTCCCAGAATATTTCACTGTTGGAAGTGCTGGTATAGGTAAAACGCGGCTGGATAATCGTTGTACCGCTCTCACGCAGTTCTATCTCCACATCGGCATCGTAACGTACAAGATACGGTTCAACCTCACCTTCTTTCACAAACTCCCATGCACATACAAGCGAATAGCCTTCGACCTCTTCGGCATTGGCATGCAACCTTATTGTCACCGGAGCCTCACCGGTATATTCTTCGCCGAAAACAAGTTCCGTTATTTCGCCGGCATTGTCAACGACCTGCGCTTCCGGCTCCGGTGCCTCTATGTTCTGGGCATACAACGGAAATGCGAGAAGTAGTGCCAATAAAGGAAATATAATCTTCTTCATAAACAAGAATTCTTAAATGATACAAAGCAAGTGCCGGCAGAAAGCCGCAACATTGCAAGAAGCAAAATTAATAAAACCAATCGAGAATACCGCGTCATTTGCAACATTTAAGAGCGAAGATTTGCTTTATATTCCGCGAAATGGCATATACACATCAAAATTCACATGCTCCGTTGCATTTATTGGCAATTAATTGTATCTTCGCAGAGAAATTGCATAAAACTGTCATTCCGGAATATACACGATAAACATGAAAAGAGACAACAATATCTTTCTGACACTATTCTTTCTTCTTGCATTAGCCGTCACTTCGATTAACGCACAAGAAAACAAGTTCTTTACCCACACGGTAAGCAAGGGACAAACGCTATACTCAATCTCAAAGATGTATGGCACGACTGTTGAGGAAATCGTGGAACATAACCCCGGATGCGCGGCAAAGCTATCGGTAGGGCTTGTACTGACCATACCCCAGCACAGCAAAGCCAACACACAGGAGAGCATTACGCCTAAAGAGCGGAATGAAGCGATATACCATACTATAAAGAGCGGTGAAACGCTCTATCGCTTGGGCAAGATGTATCATATTACACCTCAAGAGATATGCGAAGCAAATCCGGGACTCTCCATATCCAATTTCCGTACAGGTGAAGTTGTTCTGATACCAGGGAAAAAGGTTAAAGAGCAAGAAACAGCAGGACAGAAAAGGAAGGAACAGAAGAAAGCAAAGACCCACAAGGTCAAACGCGGCGAAAGCATTGAGGATATATGCGCCATATACAACATAACAGAGATAGAGCTTAAGGAGGCGAATCCCGGAATAACCGATGACAAGCTGAAGAGGAATACGATTCTGACAATTCCTGCAAGAAAAGAAACAGGGAGTGTCGAGCGTAGCGAGAGGGAACTTAGCAACAATGAAATATTTGAAAGAGTTGAGGAGCAGAAGGACTCTGTAGTTGCAGACAAGGACAGCCTTGTCGATGAGAACGCGATAAGAGTAGCGGTAATACTGCCGTTCCTGCTTGACAGCTATGCGCCTAACGAACAGGGCCGAATGGTAGAATACTATCAGGGATTGCTTATGGCCGTCAAGGAGCTCAAGGAGAAGGGATACTCATACGAAATAAACACATTCGATTCGGGACATAAGGAGAACAGCCTTGACAGTCTGCTGTCAAGCGGCTCGCTCGACAGAATGGACCTCATAATAGGTGCATTATACCCTAATCACAACAAGGAACTGGCACGATATGCAAAAGAGAACGGGATACCACTGGTCATCCCATTTACCAGCAAGGAGGACGAGATATTCCGTAACCCTATGGTATATATCGTAAACTCAATGCAGTCGTACATTATTCCGGAAGTAACAGCACGTTTTACAGAACAGTTCCCTAATGCAAATGTCGTATTCGTAGAAGACACGGAAAAATCAAACAAGAAGGAGTTCATAACATACCTTACAGATGAACTTGACAAAAACGGCATTGCACATACGACACTGCCTATAAGCAATTTCTCAACAAATGAAAAGACTGCAAGGACACTTAAGGAAGTTCTAATCGAGGATAAAGAGAACTTCATTATACCCACTTCGTCATCTTCCAAAATGCTGAACACCTTGCTTCCTATTCTGGTACAGACAAAGATTCTCGACGAGACGCATCGTATTCCGGAATACAGTCTATTCGGTTACCCCGAATGGCAGATACACGCAAAGGACACGCGCGACAGCTTTTACGAGCTTGACACCTACTTCTATGCCACATTCTACAGCCACTATTCGATGCCCGAAAGTTCAAAGTTCCAGGAGAAATACATAAATCTATACAACCGGAACATACAGAACATATACCCCAGATATGGCATGTTGGGATACGACACAGGATATTTCTTCCTTCTTGCAGCAAGCAAGTATGGCAAGGAGATGCCGAAAAGGATAAACGAGCTGGAATTCACACCGGTGCAGACAGGATTCAAGTTCGAGAGAGTAAACAATTGGGGCGGACTTATAAACAAGAAGGTTTATTTCATCCACTACACCCGCGACTACAACATTGAGAAGATAGACTTTGACAAATGAAAAGAGTTTCAACAATAATACTCATACTTTTGCTTGCTATGGACATAGCAGCTCAGGTAGAACAGCCAAGACGCAAGCTTGAAATAGGAGCTGTTGGAGGAGTAAACCTCAACCAGATGGATTTTCAGCCTACAATTCGCCAGAAATACATAATGGGGATGAACGGCGGTATTTTTGCCCGATATACAAGCGAAAAATACTTTGGAATGATATGCGCTGCCCAGGTTGAACTCAATTTCTCACAAAAAGGTTGGGAAGAGAACTTTGACGATGGCACGTCAAATGGCTATAGCCGCACTGTCAATTATGTAGAAATACCGTTGCTTGCACACTTGTCATGGGGCAAGGAAGAACGCGGATTCCAGTTTTTCATCAACCTGGGCCCTCAAATAGGTTTTTCTTTAGGAGATAGCGAGAAATACGAAGGCGACTGGAAGCCCGAAGACCGCCCCGAATCGATTAGGCCTATATACGGAAAGGATATTGAAAACAAGTTCGATTACGGCATTGCCGGCGGTGCAGGAGTTGAACTCAAGACAAAGATAGGCAGTTTCTTTATTGAGGGACGTTACTATTACGGACTGTCTGACATATTCAAGAACTCAAAGACAGACGACTTCGGACGCTCGGCAAACCAGACAATAACAGTCAGGTTAGGATACGCAATAAGGATTCTTTAAGGCTACACATAATAAAATCAGACACAAACTTTTGTTTGTGTCTGATTTTATTATGTTGAAAAAGATTATCTTCCTTTGTACATATCATCGTAGTACTTCTCATACTCTCCGCTTGTGATGTTGTCCATCCACTCTTGGTTGTCGAGATACCACTGCACGGTCTTTTCAATACCCTCCTCGAACTGCAGGCTGGGCTCCCAACCGAGCTCCTTCTGCAATTTTGTGGAATCGATAGCATAGCGCAAGTCGTGGCCGGCACGGTCAGTAACGTATGTGATGAGGTCGAGCGATGCGCCTTCAGGGTTGCCCAACAAGCGGTCAACGGTCTTTATTATTACCTTTATGATGTCGATATTCTTCCACTCGTTGAAACCGCCGATGTTGTATGTGTCTGCAACCTTGCCGTTGTGGAAAATGACATCAATTGCACGTGCGTGGTCAACCACATAGAGCCAATCGCGTACATTCTCGCCCTTGCCATAGACTGGCAACGGCTTGCGGTGACGTATATTGTTGATGAAGAGCGGTATCAGTTTCTCCGGGAACTGGTACGGGCCGTAGTTGTTCGAGCAGTTTGTCACTATTGTAGGCATGCCGTATGTATCGTGGAATGCGCGTACGAAGTGGTCACTGCTTGCCTTTGAAGCCGAATAGGGGCTGTGCGGATTGTACTTTGTCGTTTCGTAGAAGAAATCCTTGCCATACGCCAGATGATGCTCGCCCGATGACGCGGTTGTAGTGAACGGAGGCTCTATGCCTTCGGGGTGGCTCAGTTCAAGCGCGCCATATACCTCGTCGGTAGAGATATGATAGAATCTCTTGCCTTCATACTTTTCGGGCAACGACTCCCAATAGAGCTTTGCTGCCTGAAGAAGCGACAGGGTACCCATCACGTTTGTACGTGCAAAAGTGAACGGGTCCTTTATTGAGCGGTCAACATGGCTCTCGGCTGCAAGATGTATGATGCCGTCAACATTGTTGTCAACCATAAGCCTGTACATTGTATCGAAGTCGCAGATATCGGCCTTTACGAATGTATAGTTAGGCTTCTCCTCAATATCCTTGAGGTTGGCAAGATTGCCTGCGTATGTAAGCTTGTCAACGTTTATTATATTGTATTCGGGGTACTTGTTCACAAAAAGGCGCACCACATGGCTGCCTATGAAGCCGGCACCGCCGGTAACTATTATACTGCGTTTCATACCTTATATATTATTTGTTCGCTTTGATTCTTTTTATGCAATACTCCATCGACTCTCTCCAGTGCGGAATGTCTATATCGAAAGTGTTTTTGATTTTTGTCTTGTCGAGAACCGAATATGGCGGACGCGTAACCGGTGAGGGGAACTCGCTGCTGTGGCATGGGCTGATGCGGCAGTTTGTATTGCCGGCAGCTGCTGCAATCTCCACTGCAAAGTCGTACCATGAGCATACGCCTTCGTCCGAAAAATGGTAAATGCCTTCATTGCCTTCATATACTCCGGCCTCTATTATGGAGAAGATTGCAAGGGCAAGGTCTCCGGCGTATGTTGGCGTGCCTACCTGGTCGAAGACGACATTGAGCTGTTCTCGCTCGGCGGTGAGGCGGAGCATGGTCTTGAGGAAGTTGTTTCCGAACTCGCTGTAGAGCCAGGCTGTGCGGAAGATGAGTGCCTTGCAGCCGCTCTCCTTAATTGCAAGCTCGCCGTTGAGCTTTGTGCGGCCATATACACCAAGAGGGTTCACCGGCATATCCTCGGTGCGTGGAGTGTTTCCGTCAAGGCCGAACACATAGTCGGTCGATACATGGAACAGCGTGCCGCCTACCTCTTTCATAGCAACCGCAAGGTTCCTTACTGCCGTTGAGTTTATGAGTTCTGCTGTTGCCTCGTCACTCTCGGCCTTATCGACATTGGTATATGCAGCGCAGTTGACAATGATTTCTACCGCATTCTCCTTTACAGTGGCAAGGACTGCACTCGCATCGGTTATATCCAGTTCCGCTACATCGGTAAAGATGTAGTTGTTGGGAGAAACTGCACCTAAGCGGCGCATTTCATTGCCCAGCTGGCCGTTGGCTCCTGTTACAAGTATATTCATTTCAATATAGTTTTTCGTTATAGTCAAACAGGAACTCCGCATCAGCGATATTCTTGCTCAGCTTGTCTTTCTCGGAAAGCAATACCTTGTCGGCTGGGATTCTCCAGTCTATAGCAAGCTGCGGGTCGTTCCATGCTACAGAGCCTTCGCTCTCCTTGCAATAAAAGTTGTCGCACTTGTATTGGAAGACGGCCTCTTCAGTAAGCACAGCAAAGCCATGTGCAAAGCCACGCGGAACAAAGAACTGGCGGTGATTCTCCTCGGTGAGTTCTACAGCTACATATTTGCCGAATGTAGGAGAGCCCTTGCGTATATCCACTGCTACATCGAGCACTGCGCCTTTTATACAGCGTACCAACTTGCTCTGGCAGTATGGAGGCTTCTGGAAATGAAGACCGCGCAATACTCCGTAAGACGATTTCGACTGGTTGTCCTGAACGAACACGGTGCGGCACACTTTCTCTTCGAACTCGCGCTGAGAGAACGATTCATAGAAATAGCCTCTTTCGTCCTTGAATATACGCGGTTCTATAATAACAACGCCTTCTATATCGGTCTTTATTACTTCCATAATCACTCTATATTTGCTCCAGAACGCTTTACTTCGTCTATTATCTTAAGAATGTATCTGCCGTACTGGTTCTTAATCATCGGCTGGGCCAATTCACGCATCTTCTCTTCGTCAATCCAGCCTTTGCGGTATGCAATGCCTTCGAGACAGGCTATCTTCAGGCCCTGACGTTTCTCTATCACTTCCACAAAGATGGATGCCTCGGCGAGCGAGTCGTGTGTGCCGGTGTCGAGCCATGCGAAACCGCGCTCCAACGTCTGCACCTTCAGCTCTCCGTCACATAGAAACTGCTGGTTGACTGTAGTAATCTCAAGTTCTCCGCGTGCCGAAGGCTTGATGTTCTTCGCTACCTCGACTACCTTGTTCGGGTAGAAATAGAGGCCTACGACAGCGTAGTTCGATTTCGGGTTTGCCGGTTTCTCTTCAATGGAGAGGCAGTTGCCGTCCTTGTCGAATTCTGCTACGCCATAGCGTTCTGGGTCATCGACCCAGTAGCCGAATACGGTTGCCTTGCAGTCTTCCTCCGCTGCGCGCACTGCCTCCTTGAGCATTGCCGAGAAGCCTGCACCATGGAATATATTGTCACCCAGGACAAGGCATGCCGAATCGTTGCCTATGAACTCTTCGCCAATTATGAAGGCCTGTGCAAGGCCGTCGGGAGAAGGCTGCTCGGCATACTCGAACTTGACGCCGTAGTCGCTTCCGTCGCCAAGCAGACGCTTGAAGCCGGGCAGGTCCTGAGGTGTGGATATTATCAGTATCTCCCTTATGCCGGCAAGCATAAGAACCGAGATAGGATAATATATCATCGGTTTGTCATAGATAGGCAACATCTGCTTGCTCACTCCCTTTGTTATGGGATAAAGACGGGTACCGGAACCGCCGGCCAATACTATTCCTTTCATAAAACTTGTTATTTAACAGGCAAACAGCCTATTCAACATACATTATCAGCTATATTTCAATCCTGAACCGTACATACAATCCAGACAAGAGAAGCTATTGTACAAATATACAAAGAAACGAGCAAGAAATATTAAGCTTGTTTCAATATTTTTCACAGTGAGTGAAGAATATATTCGAGATTCATCTCAAATATATAAGAATATTCATTAAACCGCTGCAAAAAAATGCTAATCATGCTTTATAAACAAAATAACCATGAATCACTCCCCTAATCTTTGTCTGTTATTGTTGCAGACAAAGATTAGGGGAGTGATTTGTATATACGAGGATTCTATTACCTTATCAGTTCAAACTCAGCACCTGAACCGAAGTCCTGTCCGTTCTGTGAACTTGTAGCTGTAAAGCGCACGTAACGTGCCTTTACAGGAGTCTTGAACATTACAGTCTGTTTTTCTGCTGAATAAGGGAACTCGCCCTCGGCCACGGGCTCACTCCAGTTCTTGCCGTCTGCACTTACCTGAAGCTTATAGCCTTTGATATTTCCGTTGTTTCCGCCATCCTGACGAGGCATATACTTGAAGCCCTTGATTGTTACCTCCTCGTTTGCATCGAAATCAATCCAGTGAGGATAGTTGGCAACGGTAACAGAGTACATTGTATGCCACAAGGTAGATGGGTCGCCATCCAGCATTTTCTCGGCACCGGAACCGGGTTCAAGGCTTGAACAGAACGCAACTGTAATAGGAATAGAGGTTATCTCGTCGTACTTGTATGTTGCTGCAAGTTTTGGCGTAGCCTTTTCCCATACTGTTATCTCACCGCCCTTGCTCATATCAACCGGTGCTGTATAAAGCGTCTTCTTGCCCTTCTTTCCTACCTTATAATATATCTCGGCACCCGCTTTTGCGCAATCCATAGTAACTACACCACGCAAGTCGCGCTTCAGAACTACAGGAATCACGCCCGAAGGAGCAACATTGGCAAGAGCCTCGTAGTTGTCACCGGCCTTTACAGGACGCATGATAAAGCCGACACTGTTGTCACCCGACTTCACAAGGTCGTGCTCAAGCGGACCGCCCTGACCGCAGCTGTTGCCTCCGAGACCGTTCACTTTCGCATCAAGATGCAACCATGTACCCGATGACTCCGGCAACTGGAATGGATGAGCAGCCTCTGTAAGCTCCACGTCGTTCCATGGCAGTGCTGTTGTAGAGAGAGAGCCTGTAGAGACAAATATAACACCGTTTCCTGCAGCATTTGTCAATGTTGCCCAACGGACCTCCTCGCGGTTAGCCATATCCTGCGGCTTGGGGAAGTGTACGAACTGGTCGGCAACGGTGCTTGAATATTGCTGTATGAAGGCACCGGTACGACGGTCGTTATAGTTGTTCCATGGGCCACGGCCATAGTAAGTATAACGGTCAAGAGCCTTAGGCATCTGCAACAGATAGCCGATACGTGCAAGAGCGACAGCAGCATCACTGCCTGTTACAGAACTGTTAAGCTCAACCGAACCGTCTGGATATATAGTCCATATTCTGTTTGAAACAAAATGGAATTCATTCTCGCCAAATTCACGCGCATCATTCTGTAGAGTAAAGCTGTTATCTTCATTCTTCACACGACGGCCCGGATGTTTAGCCTGTGAGCGCACAATATACTGCAGTACTATTGTACCGTCGGCATTCTTCTGCGACACGAATGAAGTCACCTTGTCTTCAAGATTATACAATCCCAGGCCGAACCAACGGTTCCATGCCCAGATATCGTTATCGACAGGAGCGCGGTATGCACTGAGACTCATCGCACCACCCTTCTCGAATACGGTCTCATTGCCGTACACTACATTTTCAAGTACGCCGGCATTGTTGTCAAACACAATAGAGAAACCCTCTCCGGCAACTGTTGTTATAGCGTTTTCCTTATCCTCGGCAATGGTTATCTTTACGTCACTCTTAGCAACATCGGCAAGAAGAGCCGCCTTTGCAGCACCCTGCAGAAGCATCTGCTCCTCCATCTGCGCATACCCTTTATTGGCCCATGGCATGTCTTTCTTCAAAAGCAGCTGAACCTTTACAAAATACTCCTTGTCTGCAGCAAAATTCGCCTTATTGAACTTAAGTTTGAAACTCTTGGCAGTGCGCGGAGCAATATTCATATCCGGCATGAAGTATGAATCTATCTGTTTGCCGTTCTCCCATAGAGAAACCTTAACATCGAGGTCGCACAGGCAGTTGAAGTAACGCTTGTTGAAGATGCTTACCTCGCCGTTATCAAGAAGCTTTATACCGGCATTCTGATATACCTTCTTCACTTCGTGGTACTGAGGCTTTGGAGAGAGGTCCGGGAAAACAATTCCGTTCATACAGAAAGTATGGTCGTTCGGACGGTCACCGAAGTCACCGCCATAACCCAGGTATTTCTTTCCTGTCTTGGCATCGACATTCCAGAAAGCCTGGTCAACCCAATCCCAGATAGCACCGCCGATAAAGAAGTTGGTGCTCTCGATAGCCTCCCAATAGTCAACAAGGTTGCCGGCAGCATTACCCATCGAGTGTGCATACTCCGATATGTGGAAAGGATATACCAAATTCATCTTACCCTTTACGGCCTCACGGGTCCAGCCTATTGAAGGATACTGGTTTGAACCCATATCAACGATATTGTTGTTACGTTCGTACTGTACAGGACGTGATTTATCAAATGCCTTAAGTGACTGGTATGCCTTGACAAAGTTATCGCCAGGACCGGCTTCATTGCCGAGCGACCATATACAAACCGAAGGATTGTTTATTGTAGCATGCGCCATCTCCATAACACGAGCCACGTGCGCATCAGTGAATTCCGGAACATGAGAGAGCGAAGCATCGCCATAATAGTACTCATGGCTCTCGATATTAGCCTCATCCTCAAGGTAGATACCATACTTGTCGCATAGGTAGTACCAGTAGGGAGCATCGGGATAGTGAGCATTACGCACATGGTTTATATTGCCCTGAAGCATTAGCATAACCTCCTTCTTCATCTGCTCGCGTGTCACAGCATGACCGCTCACCGGACTGTTCTCATGACGGTTGACACCCTTCATCTTGATTGGCT
>JAFWXX010000014.1 GCA_017522915.1 Bacteroidaceae bacterium | reverse complement strand
GGCACAGGGCAAAATCAGTCGTAACGTCCTTTTGCTCGCGAGTCGCAAGCGACATCCCTCGGTTGGCCGTTACTTGCCATTCAATGCTGGTCGTTGTAATTCATGCGCTCCGGAACTTGTGCGGTCCAGCGTTATAGTAAAAAGATAACGCTGCCGCACTGCAGACATCTCCTCGCTTGTTCATGAATTCCAACGGCATTGAATTGTGATTTAGACAGTGCCGGTTTCTTTTTTTAAATTACCATTGCTGTACGGCCGACAAAAGTAATTTTCTTAATATCCGTCACCGATAAAGGCTGCGGGTAAGTGAGTACAATACAAACCCGTTTGTAATTGCACCACGAACGCAAGCAGGCTAGCAAAGAAAAGGCAGACTGTTTTTGCCGTGTGCCGGAACCTTTTGGTTCTTTTCAGTTATGAAAAGAACGTATAGAATGACTTGAAGAAAAATACAAGTGAACGATTATGGTTAAAATTTACCATAAGATTGAACTATTAATGAATCAATGAATGTCCACACCTTTTTTCTACTGAGCCTAAAGCTCCCGTCGTCGCAAGCAGTGCTGCGGTATCGCACTGCCATCGCCACTTTTACAGAAAAGACGAGTTCCAAAAGGACTCGTCTTTTTGTTTGTAAGGGGGTTAAGGGATATTAAAGGCTATTAATGTAGCCGCAGTTTCTTTAGTTCCCCTTAATGTCCCTTAATGGTCTTTAGTGTTCTTTTTTAGTATAAACTAAGCGAGGTATGCATTTGCATACCTCGCTTAGTGTTTTATATCTAATATAATATCAATTATTCTCAGGACGGAGTTTGCGGACTACTGCACCTGCCTGCCACATCTCGGTCTCACGCATTTCGCGCAACTCTTCTTCTAACTTCTGGCGGTAGTCGGGCTGTGAGTTGGTGTCGATACTGCGCTGGGCTTCATTACCGCATGCAACTTCTGCATAAAGTTCCTTGAACACCGGCATGGTCGCATCACGGAATTTCTTCCACCAGTCAAGTGCACCACGCTGGGCAGTTGTTGAGCAGTTTGCATACATCCAGTCCATTCCGTTCTCTGAGATAAGCGGCATAAGGCTCTGTGAAAGTTCCTCCACAGTCTCGTTGAATGCTTCAGAAGGAGTGTGTCCGTTCTGGCGGAGAGTCTCATACTGTGCTGCAAAGATACCCTGTATGGCTCCCATGAGTGTTCCGCGCTCGCCTGTTAGGTCGGAATAAACTTCGCGCTTGAATGTTGTCTCAAAAAGATAACCTGAACCAACGCCGATACCGAGTGCAATAACTCGGTCCCATGCCTTGCCTGTTGCGTCCTGGAAAATAGCATAGCTTGAGTTCAAGCCACGGCCCTGCAGGAACATGCGGCGCAATGAGGTGCCTGAGCCTTTAGGAGCAACCAGAATCACGTCAACATCAGCAGGAGGAACAATTCCTGTACGCTCCTTGTATGTGATTCCGAAACCGTGTGAGAAATAAAGTGCCTTGCCTGCTGTCAGATGTTTCTTTACGGTAGGCCATACTGAAATCTGTCCTGCATCGGACAAAAGGTACTCTATGATGGTTGCCTTCTGGCATGCTTCCTCAATCTCAAAAAGATTCTCACCAGGAACCCAACCGTCTTCAACGGCCTTATCCCAGCTTTTTGAGTTCTTGCGCTGGCCTACAATGACATTGAAGCCATTGTCGCGCAGATTAAGCGATTGTCCAGGTCCCTGAACACCATATCCGATTACTGCGATTGTCTCGTCTTTCAAGGTTTCCAATGCTTTTGCCAAAGGATACTCTTCGCGTGTTACGACGTTCTCGATAACGCCGCCAAAATTCATCTGTGCCATGTTGTTATAATTAATTTATATTTTTATATCGGTAATTGTTATAACATCCCGGTTTTGATTGCTGTTCATCAAAAAACCTCTCTCCATAGGAGAAAGGCAGACTTGTCAAGCGAGATATGTAAATACCTTTTCCGTTATCAGTTCATGATGATTGGGGAAAGTTGCAATCCTGTTTACATGAACCGGTTCGATTATAATGCGAAAGTAATGGTAAATTTGTTAAAAACAAAGTACTTGTATGATTTTTCTGTAATAATGTTGCTCGTATCTTGTATTGTCAGAACTTTTTTTAGCAAAAATGGTATTCCGGTGACTAAAATTTAAACATTTTGGTAATTGCTGAATATCAAAGTTCTTGCTTAATATTTGTTTGCTAACAAGATCTCACTTACACAAAATTCCAAAAGCTCAATATATTTATACATTCTTTGAAAAAAAATATATAAATTTACCGTCTGAAACATATCGGTTCAGGAGAACCGTAAAAATAGTAGTAATGATGAGAAAGAATATTTCCTTGTTTGCATTCCTGTTGTTGTTTGTGGTTTCTGCGATGGCACAGGAAAAGAGGTACGAAGTCTATAGTGTGGGTTTCTACAATCTGGAGAACTTGTTTGATACTATCCACGACAAAGGCAAGAACGATTATGAATTTCTGCCCGATGGTACAAACAAATGGGGTACCCTTAAATATACGAACAAGCAGAAGAATATGGCGACAGTACTTAACGAGATGGGTACAGATCTCTTGCCGGTCGGCATGGCCGCAGTCGGAGTATCTGAGATTGAGAACAGCCGTGTTCTTGAAGATCTTGTAAAGCATGAAGTTCTAGCTCCGCGAGGTTGGGACTATATTCATATAGAAGGTCCCGACAAGCGCGGTGTCGATTGTGCATTGTTGTATAATCCTAAGCTTTTCAAGCCTGTAAACTCAAAGCTTGCTCCTTATACCACAGAGGATAATGATACCACATACAAGACCCGTGGCTTCCTTATCGTAAGCGGAAATATGGGAGGTGAACTTGTTCATATTATCGTTAATCACTGGCCATCGCGTTATGCTAAGTCTCCGGCTCGTGAGAGGGCCGGTACTCTCGTTCGTCAGCTTAAGGACTCCATTATGGCCGAAATGCCGGACACAAAGGTTCTTATAATGGGTGACATGAATGATGACCCTGACAACAAGAGTATGGCCGACTGCCTGGGTGCTCTCCGTGAAAAAGCAGAGATAAAGGCCGGTAGCGACCTCTATAATCCCTGGTGGAATATTCTTCGCAAGAAGGGTGCCGGCACGCTCAAGTACAAAGGCAAATGGAATCTTTTCGACCAGATAGTGCTTAGCGGCAATCTTATAGGTGCAGACCGTTCGACTTTGAAACTATACAAGACCGAGATATTCTCGCGTAACTATCTTTTCCAGCAGGAGGGCCGTTATAAAGGCAATACCAAGCGTACTCACGCCGGTGGTGTGTGGCTTAATGGGTATAGTGACCACTTGCCAGTGATTGTATATTTGATAAAGGAGGCAAAATGACCGGTAAGTTTAATTCAGAACGTGCTTGGAGTTAAAGACTGCAAACATATATGCAAAAGTTCCTCTTGATATCGAACAAGAGGAACTTTTGCATATATGTAATATATGATTATATATTCAATCTGCTTTCTACCATTTCCCAATCGACTATATCCCATAGCTTGTGTACATGTTCGGCACGGCGGTTCTGGTAGTCTAGGTAATAGGCATGTTCCCATACGTCAATTCCGTACAAAGGAGTCATCCTGTAACGAAGGGGTGTGTCGCCATTGCTGCAACTGACTATGTTTAGCTTTCCGCTCTCCTCCTGTGCCAGCCACACCCAGCCGCTTCCGAAAAGTGCCGCAGCCGCTTCTTCCATTTTCTTCTTGAAAGTGTCGAAGTTCCCGAAATCGAAGCGTATGAAATTCTTCAGGTTACTTCCGGGTCTGTTGCTTCCAGGAGGGTAGGGGGTGAACTGTTCGAAGTAGAGTGAATGGTTCAGTACCTGCCCGGCATTGTTCAACAGAGGACCGGGCGGTGCATTCTCTATTATTTCACGCAGGCTCATCCCCTCGAATTCGGTGTTCGTTACATTCTTGTTCAAGTTATCTACATACGTCTGCAGATGTTTGCCGTAATGGTGCTCCATTGTGGCCTGGCTTATGGTCGGGGCTAATGCTCCGGCAGGGTAGATAAGTACCGGCATCTGGAAACCGGTCTGTGCGGTTCTTATATATGTACTCATATTATGTAAATTAGGTATAGCTTGTTAACAAGGTTTCGCTTGCGTTGTTCGTGAATTTGGCGGATTTTGCATATATTCGCAGAATGTTTGGAACAGGCTTTGCCTGTCGTTTTATGATGATAAATTACGAAGAAGAACTTAATGGGGCGCAGCTCGATGCGGTGCGCTATCTTGACGGTCCTTCGCTGGTTATTGCCGGTGCGGGGTCGGGCAAAACCCGTGTGCTTACATACAAGATTGCTTATCTGCTGGAGAATGGTTTTGAGCCATGGTCGATATTGGCACTGACATTTACCAACAAGGCTGCCGGCGAGATGAAGGAGCGTATTGCTGCGCGTGTCGGCGGCAGGGCTGCATCGATGCTCTGGATGGGAACGTTCCACTCTGTCTTTTCAAAGATACTGCGTCGGGAGTCGCATCATATTGGCTATAATCCACAGTTTACGATATACGACCAGAGCGATTCACGAAGTCTTGTGAAGAGCATAATCAAGGAGATGCAGCTCGATGACAAGGTGTATAAGCCCAATGCTGTCGCGGAGCGTATATCTGCTGCAAAGAGCAATCTTATATCTCCATCGGATTACGAGAACGACAGCGGTCTGCGCGGTGATGACGTGCGTGCGAGAATCCCCTCGGTCTATGAGATATACAAGCGGTATGCCGAAAGGTGCAGGCTTGCAAATGCTATGGATTTCGACGACCTGCTCGTCAATACATACCGTCTTTTTAAGGAGTATCCTGAGGTGTGCCGGCAGTATGTGGAACGTTTCCGTTATGTGCTTGTCGATGAGTTTCAGGACACGAACTACGTGCAAGGCTGTATAGTATGGCAATTGACTCAGGAACGCAAGGCAATATGCGTTGTAGGTGACGATGCGCAGAGCATATACTCTTTCCGCGGAGCGAACATCGGCAATATCCTAGGCTTTACCGAACGTTATGGCGGAGCAAGAATCTTCAAGCTTGAGCAGAACTACCGTTCTACAAAGATGATTGTCAATGCTGCAAACAGCCTGATATCAAGGAATCAGGAACAGATAAGGAAAACGGTCTTTTCCGACCGTGGCGAGGGCGAGCCGCTTGCTCTGTATTCGGCCTATTCCGATTTTGAGGAGGGCGAGATAGTTGCAAACAAGATAGCCGACCTGCGCCGGCGCGAGGGTCTGCAGTACAGCGACTTTGCGATATTGTACCGCACTAATGCACAGTCGCGCATCTTTGAGGAGGCTTTCCGCAAGCGTTCGTTCCCGTATCGTATATTCGGCGGTCTCTCGTTCTATCAGCGCAAGGAGATAAAGGATGTGATTGCTTATTTCCGCCTTATATGCAACAAGGACGACGAAGAGGCATTCAAGAGAATAATAAACTATCCGGCACGCGGTATCGGTGACAAGACGGTGCTCAAGGTCAGGGATATGGCTATGGCTCATGGCGTGAGCCTTTGGAAGGTACTTGAGAATCCGTTGGAATATGGCCTGGATGTGAATAAAGGAACTCTGGCAAAGCTTCAGGGCTTTGCTTCTATGATAGAGAACTTCGCAACTATTGCAGCCGACAGGAATGCAATGGAAGTGGCAAGAGCTGTACTAAGGGATAGCGGAATACGTGATGACGTGTATCGTGACAATAGTGTCGAAGGCAAAGCGCGTCAGGAGAACATCGAGGAGCTTATGAACGGAATACAGGACTTTGTAGATGTCCGCAAGGAAGAGGGCAATGCAAATGACAAGCTTGTCGATTTCCTCTCCGAGGTATCGCTTATGT
Organism: Bacteroidaceae bacterium; assembly: GCA_017522915.1. GTDB lineage: Bacteria > Bacteroidota > Bacteroidia > Bacteroidales > Bacteroidaceae > HGM04593. Next base: position 2,780 of record JAFWXX010000014.1, on the reverse strand, counting down.
CCGATCTTGACAATGATGACGACACAGACGGTGAACGCATAACGCTCATGACAATACATTCGGCAAAAGGGCTTGAGTTCCGTACGGTATTCATTGTGGGGCTTGAAGAGGATCTCTTTCCGAACCAGTGTGCCCACTCTTCATTGCGTGAACTGGAAGAGGAACGCCGTCTGTTCTATGTAGCGATAACACGTGCAAAGGACCATTGTGTGCTTTCGTTTGCCAAAAGCCGTTACAAATACGGTCAATTCAACTTCTGCGAGCCGAGCCGTTTCATTAAGGAGATAGACAAACGTTATATAGCAATGCAGGGCGGTGTGCAGCAGCGTTCTCAAGCTGCTCTTCGAGGCGGAACGCTTTTCGGCAGGACAAACAGTGCACCTTCGCAGTGGCAGTCGGGTGATTCCCGCCCGTCGTGGGAGCGTGCAGCTGCAAGGCAGGGAGTCTCTTCAGGAACTGTTCAACGTGATGAGCAGCATACGCTTCAGGGCAAGCGTGTGATAAATGCCTCGGCGTTCATGGAGAAGCCGGCAAACCTGCGGCGCGTGTCGGATGTGGAGCGTGACATATATGCTCCAAAGAGCAATCATCAGGCATTGGCTGTCGGGATGATAGTGCAGCACGACCGCTTCGGAGTGGGTGAGGTTCAAGCAACCGAAGGTGTAGGCGAGAATGCAAAGGCTACCATAAGGTTTCAGAATGCCGGTGTAAAGACACTGCTGCTTAAATTTGCAAAACTTAAAGTTATAGGATAATGGATAAGGAAATGATAAATAGAGTGCCGTCGCCATGTTATGTCATGGAGGAGACGCTGTTGCGTAGGAATCTTGGGCTGATAAGCCGTGTAGCACGCGAGGCTGGTGTTGAGATAATTCTGGCTTTCAAGGCTTTTGCACTATGGAAGAGTTTTCCGATATTCCGTGAGTATATAAATTCTGTAACAGCAAGTTCAATTCATGAGGCACGTCTGGCATTCGAGGAATTCGGAAGCAGGGCGCACGCCTTCTCTCCTGCATATACCGAAGACGAGTTCGGTGAGATGATGCGATGCAGCAGCCATATATCATTCAATTCGCTTACTCAATACGAGCGTTTCTATCCGCTTACAAGGAGTGCCGGGCATGACATCTCGTGCGGAATACGTATCAATCCTGAATATTCCGAGATTGAGACAGAACTCTATAATCCTTGTGCTCCGGGAAGCCGCTTCGGTGTTACAGCCGATCTTCTGCCCGAAGAACTGCCGGCGGGAATTGAGGGCTTCCATTGCCATTGTCATTGTGAGTCCAGTTCCTATGCGCTTGAGAACACGCTTGTACATATTGAAGATAAATTCGGCAAGTGGCTTCATAAGATTAAGTGGCTTAACCTTGGCGGCGGTCATCTGATGACTCGCAAGGATTATGATACAGAACATCTTATATCACTGTTGAGGGAGCTTCGTGAACGTTATCCCAACCTGAAAGTGATTCTTGAACCGGGTTCTGCCTTTGCATGGCAGACTGGTTCCCTTGTCTCAGAGATTGTGGATATAGTCGAGAGCCGTGGCATACGTACTGCGATTCTGAATGTGAGCTTTACATGTCACATGCCTGATTGTCTTGAGATGCCGTATCAGCCGGTAGTATCCGGCGCAGAATCGCTTGATGCCGATGCAGTAAAGGGTGCTCCTTTTGAAGAGAATATATACCGCTTGGGGGGAAACAGCTGTCTGAGCGGCGACTACATGGGAAGCTGGAAGTTTCCGCAACCGTTGAAGGTGGGCGATAGGGTGGTCTTTGAGGATATGATACACTATACAACCGTAAAGACCAATATGTTCAACGGAATATCGCATCCGAGCATAGCTCTTCTTCATGAAAACGGGGAGCTAGAGATGTACAAGGTGTTCAAGTACGAGGATTACAGAGACAGAATGTGCTGATATTGACAATATATCCATGTTATGAGTACTCTTGAAAGGGCGATAGAAATAGCAAGAGAAGCGCATAAGGGACAGTTGGACAAGGCCGGATGTGAGTATATCGGGCATCCCTTGCGTGTAATGGCTGCAGGCAGAAGTCTCGAAGAGAAAATAGCCGGTGTTCTGCACGATGTGGTAGAGGACAGTGACTGGACTTTTGAACAGCTTGAAGCCGAAGGCTTCCCAAGCAGTGTCATCGAGGCTTTGCGTTGTGTGACAAAACTCTCCGAAGATGAACCTTATGAAAAGTTTATTGCACGTGTAAAGACCAATCCTTTGGCCGTGGCTGTCAAGATTAACGATTTGTCCGATAATATGGATATACGTCGATTGCCTTATATATCGGATAAAGACATTAAGCGTCTAAAGAAGTATCTCAAAGCTTATAAGCAGCTGACAGGAGAACCCCGATATTCCGTATATGCTTGTCAGCAGGAATTCCCGAATGCATATACTCCATGGACCGGTGACGATGATGCCGAGCTGGCTGCATTGTGGGGTAGTGCTGCCTCTCTGGAAGAGCTGTCACGGCATTTCAAACGCAAGAAAGGTGCAATATTGTCAAGAATAAAGAAACTGGGGCTTAGGTGTGATGAATAATGCTTGACTGTTAAGACTTTTAGAAAGGTCGCACACCCGGCTTTTGTGTTATGTGGATTAAACAAAAAAGACAGCTGTTCGCTGTCTTGACTGAAGAGCGGAAAACGAGGCTCGAACTCGCGACCCCAACCTTGGCAAGGTTGTGCTCTACCAACTGAGCTATTTCCGCATAATTTCAAATTGCTCTTAAGTTTTGCTCATTCTTGCCAAGGTTGAA
>JAFWXX010000013.1 GCA_017522915.1 Bacteroidaceae bacterium | reverse complement strand
ATAATGAGATCTCTCTTTTTTTTGCAATGTTTTTGAGATTCATTGATAATGCTGCCTTGCCGTAACCCACGCGGCACAAACTTCGTCTGTGCTTCGCGTGACCATTTACTACCAGCATTATCTAAACCTGCGGCTTTCGTCACTACGCTCCATCGAAATGACAGGTTCGCAATTTGAACGAGTTTATATCGAACCGACGTTAATTTAAAAACTGTTTCTGGAAAACTAATGTACCCAATTGTGAGACACCATAATTTTTTATCTCTGTTTAAAGATTTCTTGGAAGAATTGCTTGCCAATTGTTGCTTCAATAATTTCATTCCTATGATATGCAATCTCCCTGTAACAATGCTTGTCGTGGTTGAATTCTGTAGGTTTCAAAGCTTTATATGCAGGTAGCTCCTTTATAAATGATAATGATAGTTTACATAATATAGGTAAATGGTATGTTACTACAGCAATTTTATCCTCTTCAATTCTTTCCCTAAATGCTCTTGCTGATTGCCTAACTCTGTACTTCTCGTTCTCATTTACCAGTGCCGACAATTCAGATTCTTTTATTGAATCCGGTTCAAAATACAATGTTCTTTCAGCATTTAAAACGGTTAGCCTGTTCAGCTCATTTATATCACTGCTGTTGTTCAATTCAATGAAACTGTCTTTGCGCCTTCCAATCTTATAGCATTTGGAGTCGTAAAGAAACAATGCCAACGAGGGATTCAGAGGTAAGAATATCTGTAATCCCCTCGATGCCAATGAATACATTCCTGTATTCATTCTCTCAATAAATGTGTTGTATATTGCAACCGGGTTATCGCTTGTAATGAAAGGCTTTTGAGTATTGTTTATAATAATTTTTCTATGCAGATCTATACATGTGTTTGCAAGTGCCGCCTGTGCAGCGAGCGACAATCTTGCTGGATGTTCTATTTTTAGATTAAGTCCGTCAATATCAAAATTGTCAACTCCTCCAGTTTCTTCTGTATCCCCAATTTTATTCTTTATCTTTATAATCTCGCGTGTGGTAGCATTTATGTGGTCTTGGACAAAATTTGCATTAGCAAGTGTCCTGCCCTGCTGTATCATTGTAAACAGATATAGTGTATATGCATTTTTGCTGTTTAGTTTTACTTTAGGGTTCCCGCTTATGGTGTCAATGACAATTTTAGCATCCCTTTCCAATGCTCCAAGGTCTCTTTCAATATCGGGATTCTCGGAATAGAAGTAATCCTCACTTGATTGGTGCTTTATTGAAGCTGAAGCTACATATTTACAGTTCTCGATAACAAATACTCCAATATTCTTTTTGTCTTTTGAGAAGTTCTTCAAATAAAACTGTGGAACATAATGCTGGTTCTTTACATTGCATTTTTTTGATTGCTTCTCTTGCATTGTTCGGGTTATTGGTTTTGTCGTATATTATTGTACAATCCCTTTCAAGACATTGGTTATGTTTTCATTGAAAATATTAAGAGTAAATCTCTCTTTAAATATTTTATATCCGTTTTCTCCCATTTGGATGCATTTTTCTTTGTTGCCTAGCAATGTTTCAATGGCTGTAGCCGTGTCTGCAGCATCTTCTCTTTTACATACAAAACCATTTTTGCCGTCACTTACAATATCCGGGACAGCTCCCTCGCGTGTAGATACAATTGGCAGTTGATACTGCATAGCTTCCAATAGAGTTAAAGGAAAACAATCATTCAATGTTGGCTGTACAAAAATATCAGCATTTGAGAAAAACGCAACTTTATCTTCACCGTATTTAGGACCGTGATATACTACATATTCGCTAATGCCACGTTCATTGGCCGCATTTTCTAATCCCTCTCTTGTTATCTCCTTGCTCTCTCCGCCAACAAAATCGCAAACAAATTTGTATCCCTTGTCTTTGAGTATTTTACAAGCATCCAATAAAACATATACCCCTTTGCTTGGAATGAGGTTCGACAGGAACAATAAATGTGGAACTTCATTATTGCGTTCAAATTGCGGTTCTTCGTCAAACAATTCTGGAATTCCGTTAGGGCATATAACAACCTGTTCTTTTTTTACAACCTTTTCAATATCAGGGTACAGGTACCATGAAAGAAGAATAACCTTTGTGTTTCTGTAAACAAGTGGCAACAGCCATTTGTAGGGTTGTTTATTAACACAATTGCTCATCCCCTTGTTGTGCTGGTGGATTATAATCCTCCTGCGGAAAAGTTTACACAGCAACACAAAAGGTGCATCCTTCAAGAATCCTATTCCGTGACATGTTATTGCAAGGTAGCATAGAGCATAACGCTTTGTCAGCAGTTTCCAGAATGTAATGAAGTAGGCCCCAATGAAACGTATGTATTTCATCAGCGATTTCTTGCCAATTTCGTCGATGTTGCGTGATGTCGATAAGTTTACGAAATCGCACACGAACTCTTCTTGCAGTTCTTTGCAATCCTTTATGTATTGGCTCACCATAGCCGACCCGTGTACCGGTGGCGGCAGTGGGGTAATGAAAAGTATGCGTGGTTTCATACTATTTTTTTCTTAATCCGGTTATCAAACTCTTTATTGCAATTTCAGGCAAACTCATTTTCACAGCAGTGTTGAAACCGAAGACCTTTATAAATGTTTTGAACAACCTTGTACGTATGCTTTTGCGCGATGGGTGATTAAGTTGCTTGTTACCTTTCTTAACCTCAACAGAATCCCTTTTCAGTAATTTTGCTTGTCCGTTTATGGAACTCAACAGTATATTCCCTTTTTCTGAGTTTATTATAATTGCCGAAATGCCTTTCTCTTCCTCTTTGGCAATACAGCAATCGTTTATTCCCCAAAAATCTCCCAAAGTGATATCTCCGGTTCTATTTCCTTGTGCGTACTTGCAGTTATAGCAACTATCTCTGTAGTACAATGCTGTGAAAAATCCTTTTAAGTACCAGTCTTTGTGAAGCGGGCGGGTGTATATGACATTATTTCCCGGAGCAAAGAACTTAAGTTGAAAATTTGTGCTGTCTCTGAATGTTACATTTGAAACTTCGTCTTTGTTTAACTTTTTTGGCAAGCTGTTAACAAGCATATCAACCGAAGGAACACCGTGGCATATAAGGTCTATAGTGTACAGGTTCTCGGTATTTCTGAATGTGCGTTTTGCTGCCGCAACTTGGCAAGGGGTTCCAATAAACAGAACATTGCGATCTTCTTTTAGGTCGGCACGCAACAGGTTCCAGCACTCCTGTGTGTCACTTTGAACATATTTTGACCCTCTTAGGCGTTCCAGTGATTCATGGTCAGTGCAACGTATATGCTTGAAACCGAATGGCTGTACAAATGCACACCCATATACAATTCCGCCTCCTTCTACGAATTTAAGGGCAATGAGTGTAGCAGCACCGCCACTTGAACTTTTCTCTCTTGCTGTATTCTCTTTGTCCCATCCTGCAAATACTTCACTTATCTCATTAAGGGATATTGGAGTCATTTCAGGACACGACTTCGCACATATACCGCAGTCAATACACATTTCAGTGTCAATACGCGGGTTTAAATGTCCTAAATCGTCTTTAACGACGCTTATGCATTTTTTAGGGCACAATTCTTTGCAGAGCAGGCAACCGCAGCAATTCTCAACAGCATTTATATTCATAACAGTTCATTCAGGAATTTTTCCGATACCTCAAGTTTCTCTATGCGTATGTTGTTTATTTTTTCAAAATCAAACACCATTTCGGCATATTTGTCAATGGTGAAACCTTCGGGGACAATGCACTCTTCAATACCGAACATCTTTGTGAGGCTTTCCATTCTCGAGTTTACCTTGTGTCTGTTTCTGTTGAAAACAAATACAGGTTTACCGAATATGATGCTGAATGCAGTGCCGTGGAATGAATTGGAGACAAAAGCATCACAATGATATATTAGAGAAAGGAATTCGCGTGGTCCGGCACTTGAGAAATTCTTGTCGGCATAAAGGCGAGGATAGGTATCATTGATGGAGTATATCTTAAGATCATTCTTTTTTGCGTACTCCTTACAGAACCTTTCTATCTCCTTATTGCTTTCAAAATCATATACTAAAAGATAGGGTTCCTTATTGTTTACAGGAGTCATAATCTCTTTCCACTTCTCTATTGGCAAGAGGAACACTGGGTCTAAAACCCAGCAACCGTCAAATCCCATTCTTTTTAGAATATCTACTCCGTGGTATTCTCTTACAGCAATCTTCTTGAAGTCCTTTAGCCATCCGGCAATCTTTTCTTCCCATTCCTTACTTATTTCTGTGTAAGAAAAGCTTGCCGAATACGATGCTTTCACACCATTTTTTACAAAGTCGAGGTAGAATGCCCCGTCGCGTCCTGTTTCGTAGAATGTGTTCCATATCTGGTCGCTGCCCACTATGTACAAGTCTCCTGCTGGCGGGTTTTGCGCCAGTTCTTCGTAACTAAAGTACGGCCTTGTCTGTTTAAGAAATTCCTTGTGGAACTTGTCAAAAGACTTTTTTCTGCCCATTGTTGTCTGGCGTTGCAAGTACTTCATAATTCTGTATGCTACACGTGTAATCCAGAACCTGCTAAGTGCAGATTCCGGATTTACCCACTTGTAGTCGTATTTCCTGCGCAGATATTCGGGCTGGTAGTTTATAAGTTCCGATTCAACTCCTTTGCCCAATAGATATTGCTGCAGCGCGTATGCTTGCAGTGAGGCTCCGTAATTATATACATCGTATGTTGTAAGGGTTAGAGACTTTTTCATATACTATTTATGTATTCAATTGTTTTGTCAATGAGTTCATCGTATCGATGTATCATTTCATTCTTCTTGAGCACCACCTCTTTTAAAGGCTCTATCTCTTTTGATATCAGTAACATCTTCTCTGTAATCTTGTTGATATCATTGGGACTAATTGTATATCCATTTACACCGTTTTCTATAAGGCATTTTGAACCGGCTTTCTCCGATATAAGTCCTTTACATCCGGCCAAAAGTGCTTCATTGGTTACTGCGCCGAATGGTTCTTGTAGGCTTGGAAGAATAAAAACTTGTGCAATATTGTACCAAGCATAAAGTGTATCGCCTTCAAGGCGGCCTGTAAATATGGTATTTGTCCCTATCTCCTTTGATAATGCTATAAGATTATCTTTTTCAGGCCCATCACCGACTATTACTAAGACGTTCTCATTCTGGTCAAGTTTTGCAAACGCACGAATAGCAGAGTCTATATTTTTTATATTGACAAGACGACCAACAAATAGAAATACTCTCTTGCCAAATAAACAATGTTCTTTCGCTGTATTTAGGCTTTGAGGTAGAATTCTTTTATATTCGTTTCTTGCTTTTTCATCAGGCTTGATTATAGGAAAAAATGTTCCTTTTCCGTAATGTTCACTATACCATTGTGCAACCATTGGCTCCACAAGGATCATACCATCTAACCTTGGTACAATCAATTTACGTGCCATTTTGTGTGCTTTTGAGAAGTCATTGTTTTCAGCAACCATATTATAACTGTCGTCACATATGGAGATAACTGTATATTTCTTTCTTTTAAAGAAGCGATGCATCAACACATATACGGCTCCAATGCTGAACTCCTCAACGATAACAACATCTGGTTTGAACTCGTCAAGATTTTTCCAATAGAATTTGCGCGAATGTCCTTTGATGTCACTGTCTTGATAAACCGGCTCAAATTCAAATTGTGCAGCAATCTTGTCGTAGTCGAACTTTTGCGACTTAAGGTTATAATATCTCAAGCACACACGTGTCTCAAAGGTTTTGTTAAGGTCATTGAAAAAGTCAATGCGGTATGGTGCTATTGTGGGGTGAAAAATAAGTAATTTTTTCATTGTTTATTTAGTTTAAAAAATATTCCTGTTAGCAAGAATGAAAATCCTATTGCTGATAATTCAGACAGAAGATTTCCGTAATACATACAGAATAAAGTTGATGACATTGACATTAATGAACATAATGCAGAAATTCTAACCACATAATCTTTGCTCTTTCTTTTTATAACATTAAATGCCTTAATAATAACAGTAATGAAAAAAACTGCATATAAAATGATTCCAACAACACCGGTCTCAATAAGAATGTGCAAATGGTCATTATGCAGCATCTCAAAATGTTCTGTTTCTCCTTTGACATTGCCGCGAAGGAAACCTTTCATGCTACCTAAACCGCAGCCCCATATTTCATTGCCTACATAGAACTTCTCAATAGTATATGCCCACATATAATCTCTTCCTGAAGACGAGATGTTGTCGGTTGACATAAGTTCTTTAGTTGACATACCTGATACGTCTCCTTTATCTCCTCCAAACACTCGTTCTCTAATAGAAGGGATATGTAATGCGGCAGTTATAATAAGTATCATTCCTAAACAGATTGGAATAATGGCTCTGAACCCTTTTTTGAAGTATAGAAATATGCTGGACGCAATTACTGCGCCACCAATACTTGCTCGCCTGATAAGTGTAATATATGGCAATGAAAATATTAGGCTTTCTATAAGGTATTTCTTTTTATTAGTAAGTGCATAAAGAGCTAAGGGGATACACATTAGTGCTACGAAAATATATGTGTTTCCTGATTCCCATGAAACAAAGATTTTTATGTATGGTTTGAATGTGCTGACTATTGGTTCGCTGCATAATATTGCCAGTATGATGAAATATTTGTTTGATAGATGTAGAAACTTTATGAATTTTTCTTTTGAGTCAACAATTGCATATCCAATGAGATAACATAATAAAGGCAGTACTAGTTTAAGCACCATCATTATTCCATACTTTAGTGAAATGGAATATGTTAGTGTCAAGCAGCAGTATGTCAGAAAAATCAAATAGATATTTATAGGTGCAGCAAATACTATTTTTTTTCTTATTTGTAGTAATAAAATTATTATAAATAAGAAATGAATAATGGTGCTGATAGTTGTTGTAAAGTAAAAAAATGACGCAGTGACAAATAGTGACAGAATCTGTATGTTACGCATGTTGTCTCTTCTTGTCAATATGTTTAGACATTTGACCAGAAGGGTGAAAATTATTACAAAACCTATAGCAGTTGCCATTATATAATGCTTTTTAAAAATGTTTCCGAAGACATACGTGATTCTTCTAATTTCTTGTTTACAATGTCGTAATCAATTTCATCAGACAATGTGGTGCCTATGTTTGCAATGTCATTCGTATTTCTTCCTTTTATACCCAGAGTGTTAAATAGCGTTTCAAGTCGGTTGTTTCCTCCGCCTTCGTGGGCAAGAACAACAAACTGTTTTTGGAAAAGAATGGAGAATACCGTTGCGTGGAAAGAATTGGTGATTATGTATTCAGCATTCCTTATTTCATTGAGCCATTCTGTGGGTGTTACATGAGTGGCATGAAACTCGCTTTTACCAATGAGTGAAGGATGTTCAATGCCTGTCCAAAACAACTCGTTGTGTTTCAAATTTATGCTTTTTGCCCATTCTGCAATCTCTTTTACTTGTTTTTTGTTGTTCTTTCCCAGAATATATGAAACAACCTTACCGCTTCGCTGGCGGTTGTGGTTCTTGAGCAATGTCTGCTCATAAAATTCTCCGGTGTGCAACAGAGTGGGGTCAAGAACCAGTTCTGCATCTACCCCGAATGTCTCTTTGCATATCTTTACGCCGCTCTCTTCGCGCACAGAGATTCTGTTGAACCTTTTGAGAAGTTCCGAAATTGCATTCCTGTCTTCATCTGTGCCGTGCCATTCATTAAGACCGAATGATGCTGCATAAGAATAGCGTTTTGTTTTATTGTCCGTGATAAAGTCAAAGAAGTAGTTCAATCCTATAAGTTTCCAGCGCCATACCTGGTCGCTGCCTACAATCACAGCATCAAAGTTCTCTTTGTCGAAGTTCTTTACGAGTTCATCGTGTGATGTATATGTCTTTGTTTTTGGTTGCAGAAAGGTATCTGCGTCTTTCCAAAACTTTCGCCAAGAGAAGAAATGCTCATACGAAAATTTATGGTATAACTTACGCAGAATGCCTTTGTAAACAATTCTGCGGTCAATTATATATGCTTCGTGCCCAAGTTCTTTTAGTTTTGAAAGCAGCGCGTATGCCTGAATTACAGCTCCATAATTGTTGGACCAATGAAATGTCAATATTCCGATCTTCATATTTATCTTGTTATTGATTTTTTTATTTTTCCTAATGTCTTTGCACTAAACATTCCGAAAACAATATTTTTGATAATACGTTTGCATTTTTTCTTAAAAGGGACTTTGCATAGTAACCTAACCTTATCATATACACCGTTGCCGTCATCCTTAAAGAATTCGTCTCTGTTTTCAGGTCTCTTTGTAGGTTTTGCAAATGCAGGGTTCTTGTGTATTAAATCTTCCAATGGTGCTTCGTGAAGTATGATTCCAAGATTTTTCAGCAGCGATTCCCCACGTTTGCTATTTACAGTAATTGCCGACACTCCTTTGTCATCATCGAGCTCTGGGACAAGGGTGTATATGCCCCAATAATCGGCCAATGTAAGGTCACTGCCGCTTTTGCCTGATTTTGCCGGACATGAGTAGCATGATGGGCGCAGAATCATATCGCTGAGGAATGCACGCAAATAGATGTTTTTTTGGACATTTTCCAAAAAAACATCTGTATTTTTTCCATCGAAGGTGGAAAAATTTAGTTTTAGCAGAAAACTGAATTTTTTCCATCCGTTAATCTTGCTTCTGAAGCTTACAGCTTCAATGCAAGATTTATATTCTCCGCCTTTGGCGGAGACGACTGAATTTTTTCCATCCGTTCTAGTCTTCATAAGTTTGGAGCATGTCTCTTCAAGATACATGTTCCAAACTTTGGGACTAGGAACGCCATGACATATTATGTCTACGGTGAGCAAATTCTCATAATCTTTGCGCAGGAATTTCTTCAGGCCTGCTATTTGGCATGATGTGCCACTGAACAGCACATCGCGGCCTGCCTTCAGGAATTCCTCTGCCTTTTTATATGCATTACCAACAATTGCTTGCACATATTTGCTTCCACGGAAAGGTGCAATATCCTCCATTGTTTCTGCATAACCGAACTCGGGCATCCAATCCTTGTTGAACTTTACACCGAATACCACACCGCCTTTCGCTATAGTCTTATTGGCAAGCATGGTGAATATGCCTCCCGAACTGCTCTCTCTACGTATCTGTTCATTGGGATTAACCGCGGCAAATGCACCAAGAGGTTTACGCTCTTCGCTTTGGTTGATGACAGGACATACCTTCTCACACATTCCGCAATCAACACACACTTGCGTGTCAACTTTGGGGTATAGGAATCCTTCATTGTCCTCTACCATTGAGATGCACTGCTTTGGACAGCGCTGCACGCAGGCTGCACATCCACAGCAATTGCTTTTATCCTTTATGTCTATCATATGAATTGTTCTTGTTAAAAGTGTCTATCTTTTTCGGTGCTTTATAATCTTTGCAATGTAAGCTCCAATGAGTTGTTTCTCTTGTTTTTCAAGTCCTATCAGCCATATGCATAACAGTATTGAAGCAATGATTACTCCGCTTGATAATATCAGGAACTTCCAACCGGATATTCCAATAAATGTAATGGGGTAGGCAATAGCAAAAGTTACAATCATACATATTAGGACCGGCGGAAGAATAGCTTTTTTTATATACTTGCCAATGGGGAATTGGATGTCTTTCTTCAGAATTGCCAAGCGTGCTACCAAACCTATGACGTCCCAGACAAAGGTCATTATGAAAGCCCATTCAACAACCATGCCGCATTTATAAAGTATATATGTGCAGACTGGTATCATAATGAACATAATTGAGGCGCTTATCTGGTACCATTTTATTTTTCCTGTAGCCTGTGAAACATTGGCAAGTACTGGGAAACAGGTGCTTACAGGTACGCTTATGATTACCAACTGGGTGAATGAGACCATCTCGGGTGTTATTTCACCCAACCATAAATTAAGAATATATTCGGTATTGAATAAAATGGGAAGAATTAATATTAATAACAGATATATTGAGAATTTGGTACTTGAAAATACCAGCTTGTTCATGTAATCCAATTTCCCCTCGGCATAGGACTTGAATAGCTGCGGCCTTACTGCTGTAAGGAAATTCGCTGCAAAAGAATTTATGGCAATCTTTACCTGGTATGCAATTGCCCGTGCACCGTTTAATGCGGAATTAAAGAATATGTTGATAATAATATTCACCCCCTGCTCGTTAACAGAGGATGCAATGGCTCCAACAGAATTCCATGCCGAGAATGAAAGTAACTTCTTTAATGTGGTACTGTCCCACATTAAACGCAACTTGCACTCGTTGAACTTCATTCGGCAGTATATCCAGTTGCAGAACCAGATGAACAGGGTTGCTGCACACATTAGAATGGCATAGAATGTCAACTTATCGTGACTAATGTAGCTTAATACGTAGAGAAGAGCAAGCTTCAGGATTACATCGCCTATTGACAGATATGCGTAGAAGTTCATCTGCTCGTGTGCAATAATAGTCGATGTGTATGGCACAGTGAGCAGGTTGATGATGAATGTGAGAATAGACAACTGATATACCCAGAATGCAGCATCCAACCTGTTTTCGGGAATATTCAAGTGTTCGTAGAAGAACCACAGACCAATAGATTCGCAAACAGCCAGGACTACAATGGCAATTATGGCGTAACTCCAGAATGACATTGAGAATATCTTGTTCAGGTTCTCGAACCGTCCCTTGCCCATTTCATAATTCATGAATCTTTGGGTGGTTATATTCAAGGAACTGTTGAGGAATGTCATCATTGTTACTATTCCTCCAACAACATTGTAGATACCCAGATCTTCAACACCAAGTATCTGCAACACGACGCGCGACATATAAAAGTTTACTCCCATTATTAGGAATAGCCTTATATACAGCATCATTGCATTCTTTGCAATACGCTTATTATTTTGTGCGTTGTCGCTCATTTTGTTGTATGGTTGCTTTTGCTATTAAAATACTAACTCTTGCAAAATTAATAATTTTATTATTAATAAACAATTTAAAATGTTGATAAACTGCCTATATGTCTTGTTGAAAGTTGATTTTAGCCGTCTGCTTATGGGCCTGGTATGAAACATTTAGATTCGAATTCTTTCAACTTGTCGCTGTATGAAGTGCCGAAGCTTTTTTCCAGTTTGTATTTTATATGTTCGGTGTAGCAACTCCACCAATATTCCTCTTCGTCGGGGTTGGAGAATTCGGGGGGGGGCTGATGGGTGAAAGCGTTGTATGCTTGCTGGAATTCTTTTTGGGTGGGCTTTTCGCATTTGTTTGCGAAGTATTCTATTATTGTGTCAAAGGCTGTTTGTTTGTACTCGTTGTTGTTGTCGAATGCGGAAAGATCGGCTGTGGTTACGTTGCAGTTGTTGAAAAGTTTGTGGAGATCGTTGTCTTCTTTTATGATGTCGAGGGCTGTATATTGTGGGTTGCTTGTAAGGTATTTGTCAATGATTTTAACCAGGAATTCTTCTATTTCCTGGTTGCTGATTATTAATGGTTGCATGGGCTCTTCGTTTCCTTCGGGATCGAAATGTCGGGTTACATATAATGTGTTCAGTAGTGTGCTCAGGTGAAGTGGGGTGGTGCCTTCGCTTATCCGACTGTTGAACCATGAGAGTGTGGTGTCGTGTGCAAGTTCTGTCATTGAACTGTTGTTGAACTGTTCTTTGCGTAGAATTCTTTTTAGTTCTCTTGTGTGGTGGGGGTGTCGGGATATTGCAAGTGCCAGATGAAGTATGCTTTCAATGAGCACTTGAATTTTGTCTGCGGGTAGTCTAATGATGGCTATCTGCTTGAGTTGGTATATGATGGAGCCTGGGTGCTTGCCGTTGGTAATCCATTTGTGTATGGTTTCCCTGTGGTTGCATCCTGGGGCGAAGAGTTCGTTTGTTTCTTTGATTGATAGCTGGTGTGGTGAGATGTTTAATGCGAAGTACTTTTCATAATTCTCGGTGTGGCAAATACTTTCTTTTCTGGCTTTGGTGTGGGGGGAGAACAACTTTTCCAGTATCTTGGGGGTGTCTCTCTTCCAGAATTCTTCTCCGTTGTACCTGGTGCTTTCTTTTTCTCTTGCTTTATGGGCTATTCCGGGACGGAGCATGAGTCTCTCGCTGTTGCTGTATAGTAGGGAACTGGTGTCGTTGGAGAGTTTGTCGTAGGCTGGCTTGTCGTATATTTGCAGGAGTTCTAGCCAGAAGAGGTCTGTCGTATAGATTTCTTTGTTGAAATGTTGATCGAAGTAGGCGATGTTGAGCATGAATATGCGGGCGAAACGTTTGGCGCGGCGGTAGTTGTCGAGTGCTCGCAGAATGAGGTTGTTGTCTTCCTGGCTGAAGTGCTGGAACAGGGTCAATGAAAAATTGCTGTTGTGTTTGCTTTGTTTCTTGATGGCGGTTTGCAAACACTCCCAAATCATGTGTTTGCTTACCTTGGGAAGGTGTACTTCGGCCTGAAATATTTTTTCAAGGTATGATGCCGCTTCTTTTATGTTTTTTTCTTCTAGGACGGATGTTACGTATTCTTTGTCGTAGGCAACAATGTATATGGTGTTGCATAGATCGGCGGTGTTTCTAATGAGTCTCAAGACTTCGAAAACTTCTTCTCTTTCTAACCGGTCTATGTCGTCAATAATTACGGCTACGGGTTGTGGTAGGCTTGAAAAGATGTCCGACAGCTCTTTTTTGTTTTCGAACAGGCTCTTCTCATTTAAAGGAAATGAAATGTCTGTGCCAAGGATATTGTGTGGCGTAAGTGATAAATTGTTTATATATTTTGCATATTTCTTGATGGGGTTGGAGAGTGAACTGTATTTTGTAGATAGTTGATGTCTTAAGGACGCGAAGAAGTCGTGCGTCACTTGTTCGGGGGTACGGCACATCCATGGGTTGAACTCAACAATGTTGGCTTTGTCCTTTAATTGGCCTTTTAACAGATTGAGGAATGTTGTTTTGCCGCATCCCCATTCTCCGGTTATTCCCAGAGCATAAGATTGTTCGTAAATGTCGGTGGCAAGCAGGTTGTCTATTATTGTAGATGCATAGTTTTTTAGGTTAGATGGGGTGTCTTCGGTGCTGATGTTGTCTGTGGAAAAACCTGCTGCATTAGTGTCTTTATTTCTTTTGGTTGGTAGTATTCCTTTTAAGATCTTGATGAATGTTATTGTTGCTGTGATTATTAGTAGTGTAGAAAATAATGTTTTGTAATTTAGTCCGTGTACGATATTTGCGTAGATGACTTGACTGTCCCAATAAAGAAGTGTTAAGCCTAATATTGACAGGGGGAGCATTACGCAACGACAACTTTTATCTTTCCAAATTTTATGATAGCTACAAATAGATAAGTAGATAATGACGCTGCATATTGGGATGTTGACAAGCCAGCGTTCATTGAGTAGTGTGTATAGCCATTTGATGTATTGCGCATTTTTATCTTGGTTGTACCAGGTGTACCATTCTGGTGCTACCCCCATCCATATTGGTATTAGAAGAGCTAGTAAAATAGCTAATGTGCAATCTTTTTTGTTAAATGGAAATCTCATTGCTATTATGTTTATTGTTGTTATGTGTGTTGGCTGTCTCTTTTTAGCCTAAATTGGTTTAGATTTTGATGTATTTTTGTGTATATGTGGATACCTTTTTATGCAAAATTAATAATCTATTATTAATAAACAATTTTAAAGACAAAATATTGCCGTTTTGACTCTGCCATATATTAGAGGCTGTGTGTTAGTAAGTTGCTGGTAGCTGTGTTAGAAAACGTTTATGCTGTTGTTTGGTGTGGAAACTTGAAATAAATTTGTCAAAAATTTTAAAATAAAACCTAATAATGGAAGAATATCTTATGAAATATGTGAGCTCGATTACTCCGTGCGGCATGCCGAATTTGATGGTTAACGGAAATGTCTTTAAATGGGATGAATGTGAATGGAGATTTGTGAAGGAGTCGTCTGTGGGTTTTGTAGCAGATGACAGTATGATTTTTTATTAAAAATGTACCCCAATGCACCTGCTGGTGCACTGAGGTACTTCTGCTTTATTTATATATACCAAGTGGTGATATATCTAAGTTGGAGACGAGGAACTATTTGTTCTGTTTTTTTACTTTCCTCTCTTTGTTGAATATTGCCGGCAGGGTAGTGACAATTCCCCAGCAGCGTTTTATCTGTTTCTTGGGTTCTTTGAATATACGGTGCACGAATTCAAGGTGCAGTTTGCGCATCCATGCCGGGCATCGTTGCGGTGCATCGGCCAGGCCACTATAGAAATTGAAGGCTGCGCCGATGGCTATCTGCACACCGTGCTTCAGGTATGGCTGCAGGCGGTTCATGAACTGTTCCTGCTTTGGCGCGCCAAGGGCTATCCAAATGATGTCTGCACCGTCATGCTCAATCATCTCTGCAATGCCCTTGTAGTCGAACTCGTCAACGGTGCAGAACGGAAGTTCCTTGAATGTCATTCCTGTAACATCGGGGTTCTCTTTGGCGAGGTTCTGCTGCAGGGCGTTGAGCACGGTCTGCTTTGTGCCAAGGAATATCATGCGGTATTTGCGTTGGCGCACAATGTCTATGAAGATGTCGCTTCCGCAGTAGTGGCTACGCTCGTAACCGTATATCCACCTGACGAATTTGGGAACCCAGCTGCTGTCGCAAATGGAAAACATGCTGCCGTCGATTACCTTGCGGTACTCTTCGTCTTTATATACCATTGTGAGTATGTTCCCGTCGGCAACGCATATATAGCCCGGATTGCCGCTGGCAACTTGCTCTTCAATGGATTTGTGCACGGTAGGTACGTCAAACTCATATCGTATGTCGAAATATTTCTCCATTTATACTTTCTGCGCTTTTTTAATTGTTGTTTGGCAAGTGCTCGCAATTCGCCTAATTTCTTTAAAACAAGCAAATTTATTAAATATATATATAAATAACAATTCTAATACGCTATTTTCTTTGAAAATAGTTAGAATATTCCCGAATGGTGAAAATATTACAACACAACCGGCAATAAAAGTTGCCGGTTGTGTTGAGGTGACAATTGATGAAAATAAAGGAGACAGTCAATTATCCATTGTGTGCATGAGGTTGTGTGTTGCTTCTGCCAGGTGCTTCGCTGCACATTGTATTGTGATGAGATGTTTCGGTCGAGTGTGCGGTAACTCCACATCTGCTCAGACGCTTCTTTGATGTACTCGTCTTGAATGGGCGAGATTCGGTTGTTGATTTTCTCTACCTTCTCTGGAATTACATCAACAGCCACCACTTCATTGTGTTGTGCCAAAAGAGTGGCGATGCTAAGGCCTACATAGCCTGTTCCTGCTACTGCATTTTTATAATTATTGTTTTTGTTTGTTTTTTGTATGTAGCAACCGGTGGTATCGAACCACAGACATTTGTGTCCCACCTGCGCGGTTACGTTCTTCTTTTTCCCATAGGCTTATTAAGCCTATGGGATATTAGTCTTTTTGAGATCCTTCGTCACTTGCGCTCTGTCGGGATGACAATAATAGCCTTATCTTTTATATATACCGCAGAAGTCGAGGATTATCTTGCTGTCGTCCCAAGGCAGTTCCTTGAACTGGTTGTGGGCGGTGAGCATTACAACAATGTCGGCCTTCTCGTATGCTTCCTTATAATCGGTCAACTTAAACTGCTTGTGTTCCTCTACGTTGGGTTCGACGATGAGTATGTCGGCATTGTTGCACATCTGCATTACCTTGCCCACAATATTCTTTGAAGGTGATTCGCGCAAGTCATCGATGTTCGGCTTGAATGCAAGGCCCATCATGGCAACAACCGGCTTATAGCCTTTCTTCAATTCGAATTCGAGCATGGTGCTCTTTACCTTCTCGGCACACCAGAAACTCTTGTAGTTGTTGATGTTGCGTGCAGCTGCAATAATCTTGCTCTCGGCTGGGTAGTCGGCAGTGATGAAATAGGGGTCAACAGCAATACAGTGTCCGCCTACACCGCAGCCTGGCTGCAGAATATTCACGCGTGGGTGCTTGTTGGCAAGGCTTATAAGTTCCCATACGTTGATGCCTGCCTTGTCGCAGATGAGAGAAAGTTCGTTGGCGAATGCTATCTGCACGTCGCGACTGCTGTTCTCGGTGAGCTTGCACATCTCGGCTGTGCGGCTGTTGGTCTTGTGGAGCTCACCCTGTACGAACTGTGAGTAGAACTCGATAGCCTTATCGGTGCTCTCGGGGGTGAGACCGCCTATTACGCGGTCGTTGTGAACGAGCTCATAGATTACGTTGCCTGGGAGCACGCGCTCGGGGCAGTATGCAATGTGAATCTTATCCTTGAGTTCCGGGCGTTCGGTAAAAATGATGTTTGCCATCATTTCTGTTGTGCCAATGGGTGATGTTGACTCGATTACATAGAGGTCTCCCTCCTTCAAAAGTGGAAGCACTGCACGTGTCGCAGCTTCAACGTATGATACATCGGGCTCGTGGTCGCCCTTGAATGGAGTGGGTACTACCATAAAATAGGCATCGCTCTCCTGCGGAGTGGTGTATGCCTTGAACTTGCCTGCAGCAATTACTTCCTGCAACATCTCTTCTATTCCGGGTTCGATGATGTGGAGTTTACCTTGGTTTGTCACTTCTACTACTTTGGGGTTGATGTCAACACCAACGACGTCAACTCCATGCTTTGCTGCAATGATTGCTGTGGGGAGGCCAATGTAGCCGAGTCCCATGAAACATGCTTTCACAAATTGTTTGTTTTAGTATATTGCTTTCTTTTTATTATTTCAATCTCTCAACGATTCTGCCGCAGGCGAGCCCGTCACCGTACGGGTTCACTGCCTTGCTCATCTTGTCATAGTATGCGGTATCGTCAAGTAACAGTGATACTTCGCTCACAATTTTGTTGTAGTCAGTGCCCACAAGTTTTACAGTACCGGCTTCAAGTGCTTCGGGGCGTTCGGTAGTGTCGCGCATCACAAGTACAGGTTTGCCAAGACCGGGAGCCTCTTCCTGTATGCCGCCGCTGTCGGTGAGCACGATGGTTGACTTTGACATCAAGTGGACAAACTCAAGGTACTGGAGCGGCTCAATGAAAAAGAAATTCGGGCGAGTGAGGTCTTCGCCAAATACTTCATGTATTGGCCTGCGCACATTAGGATTCAAGTGCATGGGGTAAACAAAGTCAACCTCGGGATATTTTTCTGAAAGGTCCTTCATGGCTGTCACCATACGAATGAAGCCGTCACCGAAATTCTCGCGGCGGTGGCCGGTGATGAGTACAAGCTTTTTTCCATTGGCAAGACGGTTTACATCGTAGCCGGCACCGAGAAGAATGGCGTCCTGTTCTTTGGCAAGTTCTGCATCTTTATTGAGTTTGCCCACTACGAGGTGAAGAGCGTCTATGACGGTGTTGCCGGTAACTGCAATGCTCTCTTCGGCAACAGATTCACGAAGCAGGTTGGCTTTGCTCAATGGCGTTGGGGCAAAGTTGTATGTTGCAATGCGGCCTGTTATCTGGCGGTTCATCTCTTCGGGCCAGGGACTGTATATGTTATGTGTGCGAAGGCCTGCCTCTACATGGCCCACCGGTATCTGTTGGTAGAAAGCTGCAAGTGCTGCCGCAGTGCTTGTTGTTGTATCGCCGTGTACAAGAACTACATCGGGCTGTGCTTCTTTAAGTACGTCGCGCATGCCGGTTAGCACACGGGCTGTAACGTCGTAGAGGTCCTGGCCCTGTTTCATTATGTTGAGGTCGTAGTCGGGGGTGATTTCAAAGAGTTGCAGTACCTGGTCGAGCATCTGGCGGTGCTGGCCAGTAACGCACACTACTGTTTTGAATGTTTCGGGATATTTCTGGAACTCCTTCACCAACGGAGCCATCTTTATAGCCTCGGGGCGGGTTCCGAATACAAGCATTATGGTTTTCATGTTGTTACTCGTTTATATTGGCTTTCTTTGGGATTGTAATTAGGCAAGTGTACACAATTCATCTAATTACTTTAAAACAAGCAAATTTATTAAATATATATATAAATAGCAATTCTAATACGCTATTTTCTTTGAAAATAGTTTGAATATTCCCGAATGGTGAAAATAATCCAACGCAACCGGCAATTTTTATTGCCGGTTGTGTTGAGGTGCAATTGATGAAAATAAAGGAGACAGTCAATTGTCCATTGTGTGAATGAGGTTGTGTGTCGCTTCTGCCAAGTGCTTCTCGGCGCGTTGTGTTGTGATGCGCATTTTTCTTGCGATTTCGTTGGGCTTGTAGCCTTTCAGGCGCAGGGTGACGGCTGCTGCCTGGCCGGGTGTCAGGCGCGACATTACAAAGTATATTTCTTTTGTGCTGTATGTGTCGTGGTAGTTGATTGCAAACAGGTTTGTGCTGCCGCAGAAGCAAAGACGGTGCAGCTGTTGCAGGTCGGCATCTTTAAAGGTGGCGAGATAGGTGTTTTCCATTATCATTTTTATCCATGTCACGAAGGGCATGCCTGCGATGTATGTTGCTGCCTTTTCTCTTATCTGCAACATGGTTTCCTGTATCAGTTTGTCGGCAAGGTGTTTGTCGTTGGTCAGTCTCAGCGCATGTGCGTACATTATTTCACTCAGGTCGATTGCGCTTGCAATGCGGTTGTGATTTTTCATGATTCTTGCTTTTTTACCGGCAAATATACAGTTTGTGATACCGCTTTTGCAAATGAATTTCGATTTTGGTGGAATGTTGTTTATGGTTTAATGTTTTAGGTGAAACGTTTGTGTTGTATAGTGTTCCCCTTAATTTCTTTAGGAGAGTTCCGCAAAGTGAGGGGGAAAATGGAAATGTTTGACGTTTAATGTTGAACTACGGCAATGCTGTCGGCAGCACCGTCAAGCGTGGTATAAAAATGCCCGTCTATGCGGTCGTTGACCATAACATAGACGGGCATGGCATTATTGTGTAGTTGTGCCATGTGCAAAGATATAATCCTTCTTCTTGTTTTGCAACTGTTTTGCCAATTATGGATTTGCCTTATTGCCAAAATGTATTTTGGCTATGGCTGTCCTTAACATTCGGCTTCGGGTGTGATGCTGTAGGGGTACGAGTCGTCCTCTGCTGCTAACTGTGGGCCGAAAGTGTTGTCGTTGCTGTACTTGGACAATCTTTTGCCATGAGTGGCAATAAACTTGTTGCGGAGATCGATGAACTCTTGTGCTTCATCCTCTTCGAGCACGGCACGAATCTCCTCGTCGGTGTAGAGGAGTGCCTTGGCTGCTCCGAGGTATATCTCGGCCAAGACCTTAGGGTCGGATAACCTCTTCTTTATTTTCTCGATTTCGTCTTTATCCATTGAACTTGTTGTTTGGGGAGCGTATGGCGGTTGCTTGTCATGATGACAGGCAATGCTCCTGGTTCTGCTTTTTTTGTTTATGGTTATCTTGCTCGCTTTATGAGCTGCACGATACTTCGGCGAAGCAAATCTATTAAATAATTTATATATAGAACAATTTTGGGCAATGTTTTTTTCTGTTGGAATGAAAGATTTGTCAAAAAAAACTATTGCATGCCTTCAAAATGGCACTTGATCTCATTGGGGCTTTTAGAGACGCATGTGTGGCCGGATCCAAAGCCTGGAAGTCCATTTAGCCCGCGTTGTCGGATTTATATCGCTCTTTTCGGTTCCTGCGTCGCCAGAACCAGTGCCATAGCTTGAAATATGGAATCCACAACGCTTCCTGCGGGTAGTACCACATAAGGGTGAGCAGTCGTCGGGTGTTGTTGAACAACTTTGGGAATATACCTTCATTCTGAATGTACCGTGTGTCGTGTTTTCCGAAATTGCCGGCAAGCATAACCTCGCGCAAAAGGAATTTGCCGTGCCTTGTGTTAGGCTCAACCGGCATTTGGCTGCAATCGAGGTGGAACATGTGTTGCATGACGTACATTACAGCTCCAGCGAATCTTTCAATCCCGAACTCTCTGGTTGTGTTTCTGTACAACTCCTTTTCCTTGTCTGTCATTCCTTGCTTCATTACAAAATAGTAGTCGAGAAGCTGGCGCATGCCTATGCCTTCAAAAAAGAGGTGGCGGTATATGTGCAGCAGCATATATATTCTGTTGAACGTTGCGGTGGGTGCGTTGAAGTTGCCTTCCGCTGTATGTACGGTGTTGCAGAACTGTTCGTCTGCTTGGCCGTCGAAATATGCTTGCATGCGTTTGTCGGTAAATGGATTGTACATCCATGTAGGCCTGTAGTGTATCTCAATGTCCAGGTCGGGTGTGATGGGGAAATCGACGTGATGATATGTCGGGTCACAATTGTTGATATATTTCTTTACATAGGTCAGAACTTTTTCGTGTCCGCCTTCGAGCCATATATCGATATCTCCGGGTGTGCGCAGGGTGGGGTCGGGGTAGAGCTGTGCTGCTCCTTGCCCCTTGAGAATGCAGTTGCGGAATCCGTCGTGGAGGAACTTCTTGGCTACAAACACGCTCTTCCTGTTAAGGTCGGCGTTCTTCTTCTGTATTATGTTGCTTAGCTGAAACCATTGCAGGAGTATCTCTTTGGGCGGTCGTTGCTCCTGCGGCAACTCCTTTATTCCGGCAAAGGCTATTCCTGCAAGGGTCTGTTTCTTTGCAATGTCGAACAGTTCGTGCCATTGTTCGGGCGTGGGAGTATAGGGCAATGCTTTTTCATTGCCTATTCCGCACCTTATGAGCGAGAAGAACAACTCCGTTGCGGAGCGTTCTCCTGCTCCTGATGTATTGTCCGTTTGCATTGTCTGTTGCCTTGCAATCAGTTTCTTCTGATTCTTATCTGTATTGCGTTCTTTATCGGAGTGTCGTTTACTATAACCAAGTATCCGCCACCGCCGGCTCCGGTAATCTTGTAGCCTTTTACAAGGCCTTTATACTCGTCGATGGCCTTCTGTACATGCGGAGAAATCATGTTGGGGAACATGGCTGTCTGTGCCTCGAAGCTTTCGGTACATGCCTTGCCCCAGGCATCAACGTCCTGTGCGTTGATTGCTTTCCAGCAGTCGTCGGCGGCCTTTGCGAGGGCACGCGCTCCGGCTTCGTCGATGCGGGTGTCGGCAAGCACGTCGTAATTGCTGTCACGTGGAGCGAGTGGTATGAGCCATAGGTTCTTCTCAATGAAGTCGAGTACGGCTCCGTCCTTTACGGTTTCGATGCTTTCGGGCCAGTAGCCTCCGTTGTAGTTTAGCCGGTTGAGGCATGGCATTACAATGCCTATGGCATCCTGAGAACCGCTGATATATGGGCTTCCGGGAGGGTTCTCGTAGCGGAATACCATCTTGGCAAGTGTCTCGCGGTCGCCTTCGGGTATATCTACATGCCACATCTCTATAGCCGCCTTGCGCGATGATGTGCTCATGCCACCGCGGTTGTTGAAGTCATAGTCGGGTTCGATGCTTATGGTGAGCACCGGGCCTGCATGGTGCTTGCTCACGTATGGCTGGTCGAGCCATCCGCCGGCAAGGTCAATGCGGTAGGGTATGTTGCATTCCTGGCGAAGTGCTGTTGTGGAGCGTGTGGGCAATCCGGCTTCGGGGATGCGTGTGCTGACAACCAGCTCGATGCCGTTCTCCTCGCAGAAGCGTTTCTTGCCTGGTGTGTAGCCGTCGCTGTTTACAAAGAAAATATCCGGTTTCAAGCGTTTTACATCTTCTTCGAAGTCGAGCATGCCACTGCCGCTGTTTACAAAGGCGTCCTTTACATAACGGATTGCCTTTACCATGTAGAGGCGTTCGCGCTCGGTGTTGATGGTCTTGCGGTCCTTGAGTTCGCGTATGGTTGCGTCTGAACCGATGCCTACATAGAGGTCGCCATGTGTGGCTGCCTCCTTGAAGAATGCTACATGTCCCGAATGGAGCATGTCGTAGCATCCCGATACAAAAACTTTCTTTGCCATATTGTCTGTAATCTGTAAATTTCTCTCTTTTGTTGTTGAATGTATGGTCTTTCTATAATCCTAATTTCTCGGCAAGGCGTTCCGAAGCCTTGTTGTCGTTGTATTTGTTGTATATATCCGAATTCCTGTCATCAAACTTCGGACGGCAACCTATAAATGCGGTGAGTTTCTCGTATGTGTCTATTATTGTGCCTGGGAGCTTTTTGTCGAGTTCTTCAATTGTCAATCCTCTCGAGTCCTTATACTCTTTGATGTCGTTCATGACAAAACCGATAGGGCGTTTAAGTATGCAATAGTCTATCCATACGGAACTGTAGTCGGTGAGGAGGTAGTCGCTTGCTCCCAAAAGGGGGTAGAGCTGTTCCTGGAACTCTTTAGGCTTTACAATAAGAAGGTTCTTGAAATTGTCGAAGTCTATCAGTTGTAAAGCGTCCATCGGGTGTATCTTGACTATGAGCAAGGATGAGGTCTTCTGCAGAAAACTGTCGAGCCTGTGCAGTTCGTTCATAGTGAGGAATGAAATGCCGTTTCCGTTGTAAATTCCATCCTTGCGTATGTCTCCAATGATTGACTGCCTGTATGTAGGCAACCATACCCCTATGGAGCTGTATCCCTTAGGATCGATGTTCCTTTTCTTGAAGAAACAGGTATCTTCGAACATCAAGTCGTTTCTTGGCTGCCCGACCAACAGAACGCGGTCGATCTCCATTCCCCTGAATGATTTAGCCATTATCTCCTGGAAGAAACTGCTTGTGGCAACCATATATCCTGCTGCGCTATGGTTGCCCTCATCGCTTTTGGAATCCATGCATCCAATCTTCTTCAACGGCATGCCATGCCATAGATTTACTATCTTGTTGTCCTTCTTCAAATCAAGAAACATGTATATGCCGTGTGTGGTAAAAACATATTTCGCTCTTGAAAAATAGTAGAATGCCTTTATCGAGTATTTGTAGAATCCTTTTGATTTCGGGTACTTTGCAGCAGACTCTTTGTCGGAGTATATCCATACATGCCTGTACTTGCCTTTTCTGTTCCTGCATAGGTATTCATGCATAGCATATGAGTTGTCGGAACAATCCGGGAAACTTGAATATACAAGTATCCTGCCCGATTTTGGAATCAGCCTGAATATTAAGGACAATATGGCATGGGATATCTTCATGTCAATGCTATTTGTATGAATATCCGCCGTTGACTTCAATGAGGCTGCCGTTGACAAACGGGTTGTCAATGCAGAACCTGAAAGCGTCAGCAATCTCGCTGACTGTTGCAAAACGGTGTATTGCCGTTTTGTTGCAGATGCTCTCTCTTATTTCTTGTGGCTTGCCTGTATGCCAAGGGGTCTCGACAAAACCGGGGGCTACCGTGTTTACGGTTGTTCCGCTCCCTTCGAATTCCTTTACCAGATTTTTGGCAAGGGCATGGACTGCTGCCTTTGTGACTCCATAGGAGAGGACGGTGGCATGCGGGGTTATTCCCATCTGTGAACCGGTAAAGAGTATGCGTGAATTATTGGGGATAAGCGTATAGAGCTCGCGTATAAGAATGTAATGGGATGTTACTGCAATCTCCATCATTGTATCCCAATCGCAGTCGGTATATTCCGTGAAGGATTTTCTTATCGTTGTGCCGGCATTGCATACAATGCAGTCAACTGTTGCGCAATGTTCCTTTATGTGTGCGATGAAACTGTAAAGCTCCTTGCGGTTACTTTGGTCAACCTTTATCGCTTCAATATTTGCGGTCTTCTTTTTAGGGGCGTTGTGGGCGTATGTAACATACACATGATAACCTTTCACGGCAAGCATTTCAGCTACTCCCAATCCTATGCCTGATGTTCCGCCTGTAACTATTGCTGTTTTCATATCTCCATGAAGTTTGTACGTTTGGTGAACTGCTGCATTGTTCTTGCTGTTGCCGTGCTCTCGGCTCTTCTCCAGCGTGTGCTCTCGCTGCGTCTGTTCATGATGCAGGAGATCCATTCCTGGATTTCATATCTAAGTCCCTCGCCTTCCCACTTGTAGAAGTACTTCTTGTTCTGGTTCTGGTCCTCGTAACGCAATTCGAAATAGTCGGTCTTCCACCAGGGGGCAGGGACATAGGCATATCCTTTTGTTCCTGAGATAACAAGGTTGCCCTCTGTCTTTACTCCAAGGCCTAACTTGAATGAGCATACTGCTCTAGGGTAGCGGAGCACTCCCTTTGTATATATGTCAATCCCGTTTTCCATTCGGGAGTAGATGCTTAACTCTTTGTAACCGGTTCCCAGCAGCTTGAATATCGGCAGCAAGGGATAGACTCCCGATTCGTACATTGAGCCGCCGGCCTGAACCAGGTCGAATTCACGACGTGTCCTGTCGGGAAGAAGACGTGAAAGGGAGGCTTCGATGTCCACTACTTCACCTATGGCACCGCTCTTTATCATTACGATAAGATGGTTGAATGCCGGGCAATGCGCGGTTTTGTGTGCCTCCAGAAGCACGACTCCTTGTGACTCTGCCAGGGTGTACAGCTCTGATGCCTGTTCCTCCTCCAATACAAGAGGTATCTCGCAAAGGACATGCTTTTTGGCAAGCAGTGCCTGTTTGCAATATCCGTAATGGCTGAGATGAGGAGTGGCTATGTAAACGGCATTGACGTCGTCGAGCATCGCGTCGTATGACTCGTATGCATGATTCAAACCGTAAGTTTGTACAAACTCATTGAGCACCTTAGGGTCATGGTCGTATGCTCCTGTAAGGTTGATGCCATTCACGTATCCGGCTTCGGGTACAAAACGTCTGGCTATTTTTCCGCATCCTACAATGCCGGCTTTTATTGTTGTCTGTTGCTCTTCGCGCAACATTGTGGATGATATGCCTGCGGTGCGCGGAAGATATACGACCTCGCAATATTCATTCAGATAGTCGAATTTGCCCTCCCAATCGCTGCCTATGGCAAAAATATCAACATCGTATTTCTGTATATCGTCAATTTTCTGTCCAAAGTAGTCCTCGATGATTATCTGGTCGGCAAGGCCGGTGGCTTTTACGGCCTCTACGCGTTCGAGTACGTTGTTGCAAACGTTGAGTTTTCCGCGTTCCTGGTCAAAATTGTCGTTCGTGACTCCTACGATGAGGTAATCGCCAAGCTCTTTTGCACGACGCAATAGATTTATGTGCCCATGGTGCAAGAGGTCGTAGGTGCCGTATGTGATTACTTTCTTCATGCCATTATTGTCAGTCGCGGCGGAAAATGTCGCGGGTATATACTTTTTCTTTTACATCGTCGAGGATGCTGTCGTAGCGGTTGGCTATGATAGCGTGCGACGCTTTCTTGAACTCTTCTATATTGTTTACTACGCGGCTTCCGAAGAATGTGCTGCCGTTCTCCAATGTCGGTTCGTAGATGATGACCTCTGCTCCCTTGGCCTTGATTCGTTTCATCACTCCCTGTATCGACGACTGGCGGAAGTTGTCGCTGTTGGTCTTCATTGTGAGCCGATAAACGCCTATGGTGCATTCATGTTCGTTGCCGGCATGGTAATCGCCGCAGCTGTAGTAGTCGTAGTATCCGGCTTTGTTCAGTACCTGGTCGGCAATGAAGTCCTTGCGTGTGCGGTTGCTCTCTACAATGGCACTCATCATGTTCTGCGGAACATCGCGGTAGTTGGCAAGCAGCTGCTTGGTGTCCTTCGGCAGGCAGTAGCCGCCGTAGCCGAAAGAGGGGTTGTTGTAGTGGTTGCCGATGCGTGGGTCGAGGCATACGCCGCTGATGATTTCCTGGGAACTTAACCCTTTCATCTCGGAATAGGTGTCGAGCTCATTGAAATAGCTCACGCGCAATGCGAGGTAGGTGTTGGCGAACAGTTTTACGGCTTCGGCTTCGGTAAGCCCCATGATGAGCGTCGGGATATCTTTCTTCTCTGCTCCTTGCTGCAGGAGTGATGCGAAAGTGCGGGCTGCCTTGTCAAGGCGCGTATCGTCTTCGGGGCGTCCGACAATGATACGGCTGGGGTAAAGGTTGTCGTACAGTGCCTTGCTCTCGCGAAGGAACTCCGGCGAGAAAAGTACATTCCCGGTCTTCAGCTTCTCTCTTATCGCAGCTGTGAAGCCTACTGGTATAGTGCTCTTTATGACCATGATAGCATTGGGATTGTACTGCTTTACCAGCTTTATGACATCTTCGACAGCCGAGGTGTCAAAGAAATCCCTTGCCCTGTCGTAGTTCGTAGGGGCGGCTATAACAACGAAGTCGGCATCGCTGTATGCGGTCTCGGCATCGAGCGTTGCTGTAAGATCGAGCTCACGCTCGGCAAAATATTTCTCTATGTATTCGTCCTGGATAGGGGATATGCGCCTGTTTATCATCTCCACTTTCGAGGGGACAATGTCAACGGCTGTTACTTTGTTGTGCTGAGCCAGCAGTGTTGCTATGCTCAATCCCACATATCCGGTTCCGGCAACTGCAATTTTCATGATACTCTGTTTTGGGCTATGACAACCTTTGGTTGCCAATGTCTTAACATGCAAATTTAGAATTATTATATTAAATAAACAATTCTGTTGCCGTTAAATGTTCGTAATTGCTGTTTCGGGTACCTTCCTGTTGATATTTTGCCCTAAACGGCCTGCGATGTGTAGCCTAAGGTGAAAATGCTTGTTCTGCAGTTGCAACATGCCTGTATAGCCGATGCACAGCTGGCCAGAGTGGCACCTGTAGTGAGAATGTCATCGACAAGAAGAATGTGCTTGCCTTCAAGAAGTTCGGGCCTCTTGAGCGTGAAAATGCCCTTTACGTTCTCCCAACGCTCATCGCGGCTCTTGTCGGTCTGTGTCTCGTTGGAGATGTTTCGCTCGACAATATCTTTCAATACCGGTATGCCGGTTGCCTGGGATATGCCGTCGGCAATGTAGTCGCATTGGTTGTATCCGCGCTTGCGTCTCTTTTCCCTTGAAAGCGGTACCGGTATAATGGCATCTATGCCGTCGAAGAAACCTTTTTCGTTCAGCTCGGCAGCAGCCATGCCGGCAAAGAGCAAGCCTGTCCATGGGCGTCCTTTGTACTTGAGAGCATGGATTATGTTGTTGTATGGCGAACCTTTGTGGTAGTAGATGAATGATGCGGCGCGTTCTATACCAATCTTGCCCCAGAAGATTTTTTCTATCTCCGCCGATACGTGCGGCTCTACTTTCGGCAGGGCATAAAGGCAATTGAGGCATATATCCTGCTCCTGTGACGACAGAAGCTCACCGCATACGCAGCAACGTCTTGGAAATATTATGTCAAGCAGGTCAGAAATCCATTTCATCGCCTTTGTATTTAATGCTTCTTATCACAAGTGCCGGTTCATAGCCGCGGCTTGCGGCATGACGTATAATCTTCTGCTGGGAGGCGATGTCGTCCTTTCCCTTAAGCTCCCTGCGCTTGCTTTCTATAACCTCCATGAGGCTCTGTGTGTATTGCTCGCTGTCAATATTGTTTACTGCTTTGCGTATTGCGTCTGCAGGCAGTATCTTTTCCCTTAATGATGCTGTGATCTTTATGCGTCCCCAACGGTTGAAGCGCACCTTGTCGTTGACGAATGCTCTGCAATAACGCTCTTCGTCGATGAAGCCCTCCTGTTGCAGCCTTTCTACTATTTTTATCTGTTCCGAAGGTTCGATTCCCCATTGTGTGAGCTTGGAGGTGACTTCGCTTGTACACCTCTCGCAAAGTGTACAGTAGGCGGCTGCCTTGTTCAGAGCTTCTGCAGGTGTCAACGGTTTTTTCATGGTCTTGTTGCTTTAATCATCCTGTCGTTGCCGGCGAGGTCCTTGCGGAGCTCTATATCCTTGTAACCGAGCGACTGCAGCATCTCTACGGTCTCTGCGCCGTGTGCGCGGTTAATCTCAAAATAGAGTGCTCCGCCCGATGTGAGCATCGCAAGTGCTTTTTCTGCTATGGCACGGTAGAACAGCAACGGGTCATTGTCGGGGACAAAAAGTGCAGTGTGCGGTTCCCAATCGAGTACATTGGCTTCCATACTCTTTTTCTCCTTCTCTTTTATGTATGGCGGGTTGCTGACGATAATATCGAACATTTCACACTGCGGCTGATATGCCAGAATGTCAACTTGTGAAAAAGTCACTTCGGTTCCGTTGCTTCTGTTGTTCTCTTCTGCAACGGCAAGTGCATCGGGTGAAATGTCCCACGCTGTTGTTTTGCTTTGTGGCAGTTTGTGCGCAAGGCTAATGGCTATGCAACCACTTCCGGTACCAATGTCCAATATATTCTCCTTGCCGGTGGCTTCACTTGCTACCCATTCCACAAGCTCGCTTGTCTCGGGGCGCGGGATAAGTGTCGCCGGTGTTACCTTGAACCTCAAATCGCAAAAGTCGCTATAACCAAGGATATATTCTATTGGCTCATGCTTTTTCAGGCGCTTAATGGCATTGCATAGCAGTGATTCCTGTTCTGCTGCCAGTGTAACATCGTCTTTTAAAAAGAACGTTGTCTGTGAAAATCCGAGCAACTCCGTTGCTATAATGCGTGTCAAGGCTGTCACTTCACCAGTGGGGTAATGGCTGCTCAATCCTTCACGTATTATGTTTGCAATGGTTTTCATTGATTGGTTCGGAAATTTAAAATTTATACAAAGGTAACAGCCTTTAATTATAAAACAAAGAATAGTCCTTTTAAAATATGTCTACGTTGTATTACTTCTATGTGAAGAAATAATATTCCAATTGAGCATTGATTGCAGGGAAAACGTTGTTGCTATAATGCGGTGATATGTTGCTTGTATAAAAGCATTTATTCTTTTTGATATTTCGCTTTTTTGTGCTATCTTCGTGGCGTTGATGAGGAGAAAACCACGTTTAAGCGAGAGCAAAAAAATTTACTTGCTTTGCCGAGCGAAAGTGGTTTAATATAATAAATACATCAACATTAAAAAGCATTTTGTTTTAAGTCCGAATCTTAAATTCGCCAAATTTTAAACAGAGGACCGAAGCAATCAATGCTCATTCTGTGTATATGCCGGTGAAGTACCTTCGGTACATTCCCACGTATATATCACGGCGTGGGAATATTGTTTCTTCACTGTTCATTCTGTTAGGGCGTTTGGCGATGCCTAAGATTCGTGGACGTAAGGCAACAAAGTCTCACGTCTTTTTTTATTGCATCGCCTCAAATATTTATCCAGGTAACCAATCTTTGCGTTTACGCCATGGAAATATCAATCCGGTCCTAGAATAGCAATACAAAAAGCGTATGACTATAAATAACGAATTATTACTAATTTAATTTATAGTTTTATGAAACACAATTACTTTAAACATCTATTTACTGCGCTGCTGTTGCTGTGCAGTGTCTCTTTACAAAGTTTTACCAATACTCCTTTGGTATTGAACATCTCCAATGAGAAAAATGTAGAGTCTGGTGCTCCGGTTGGATATACCGATGATGTTTATTTATATTATAATGGTAGTTATACCACACAGGCTAATGTTACTGTTGAACATTACGCTACAATAAGTAAGTTGACATTGGATTGTGATGGTTTGTCAAGTTATGTTTATGGAATTCTTGCTGATGTTGTTGTGGTTGAAGAAATAGATGGAGTAAAGTATTTTCAGGCAAGCCAAATAATAGTAAAGTATAATTATGGTAATACATATTATAACATAGGTAACCTCAGCGGTAAAATGAATAATGAAAAGTTGTACTTTCGGTTTGAAGGTTCTGATGGTATGAATATAGTTTTTGGCCATAATTTTTCAACAGGGTATAACGAATACAATATTAATGTACCTTCAGCAGGGCAGCTTGGTCATCTGTTGTTGAACGAGAT
This sequence comes from Bacteroidaceae bacterium, assembly GCA_017522915.1. Classification (GTDB taxonomy): domain Bacteria; phylum Bacteroidota; class Bacteroidia; order Bacteroidales; family Bacteroidaceae; genus HGM04593. The sequence goes on along the minus strand of JAFWXX010000013.1, from coordinate 42,239 downwards.
TGAGCAATGGACTGATGTAGAAAGTTTGACATTGAGTGGTAGCCTGAATACAGCGGATTTGGCATATTTGTCACGTTTGACAAATATGGTTGTTCTTGATTTGTCACAGACTGATATAACATCAATGACAGGTTGTAACGGTTTGAAATATCTAAAGACTGTTATGTTGCCTTCAACAGTTGTTGCTGTGGAAGAAAGTGCATTTTCTGGTTGTAATCTCTTGAGTTCAATATCACTTCCCAACGTAGTTTCCATAGGAAATTCTGCTTTTTATGGTTGTAATGCTTTGACAAGCATTGATTTACCCAAAGCTGAAACTATTGGAAATTCTGCTTTTTATGGTTGTAATGCTTTGACAAGCATTGATTTACCCAAAGCTGAAACTATTGGAAATTCTGCTTTTTATGACTGTGAAAAATTATCAAAGGTAACAATGCCGAATGTACGTGAGATTTCGAGTTATTGTTTTAATAATTGTAAATCGTTAAAGGATTTTGAATTTCCGGCATCATTGGAGTATATTAAATATAGCGCTTTTTATGGTTCTGGTTTGACAAAAGCAATACTCCCTGAAGGCCTTAAGACAATAGAATATAGCGCTTTCAGAGATTGTTCGCTTACTGTAATCTCTATTCCCTCTACTGTTACATCAATTGAATCTAATTCATTTAATACATCAAAAGTGACTGATGTATATTGTTATTGTCTTGTCCCTCTTCCAACAACTAATTTCAGTAATATGGCACATGCAACCTTGCACGTTCCGGAATTTAGTATAAACAGCTATCGTTTGCACGATAATTGGTACAATTTTGCAAAAACTGTGCCAATTGAAGGTGATTTGGAGAAATTGAATATCAATAATGAATTTGCAATCTATGATTATGCAGGATTGGCTGACAAGATAGATATAACACTTTCTTCAGATGCAAAATTGACAGTCAATGCAAATTCAGCACTATCTTTAGGAAAATATGAGCAGTATCAAGATTTGTATAGTTATGATTATGATTACGACGATAACAGTTACATTTATCCTTATTGTACAACTCTTATTGCCCAGAATGCTATTACAGCCGATAGTGTTTGCACACATTTGTATATGTGCGACGGACGTTGGAATTTCATATCTTTCCCTTATGATGTGAACGTGTCTGATATTGTTGTTCCCGAGGGTGTGCTTTGGGTCATACGCAAGTATTCGGGCAGTGACCGTGCTAATATGACAGGCAACACTTGGCAGAACATGACCGATGGAATGACACTGAAAGCCGGTGAAGGATATATATTCCATTTTTATTACGAAGAAAGTGATAAAGTCTGTGTCAGTTTCCCTTCTGTAAGCAGTGATTCTGGAACGCTGTTTGCACATACCGATGTTACTCGTGTGCTGAACGAATACCCGGCAGAGTATGCGCATAACCGTTCTTGGAATCTCGTAGGCAATCCATATCCATCTTATTTCAACACTCGCGATATGGAGTTCAATGCCCCCATCACAGTGTGGAATGGCGATGGTTATACGGCTTACTCTCTGCTCGACGACAACTATGTGCTGACACCAAATGAGGCTTTCTTTGTGCAGCGCCCGGCTGATTCCAATTCTATCGTGTTCAAAAAAGAAGGACGTTTGCACTATTTGGATAATTATGATGAATACAGAGCGCCATCTGCACACCACGTAAGCAAATCTTTTTCTTCGCGCTCAGTATATAACTTCGTGTTGAAAAATTCTGAATATGCAGACCGTGCGCGACTGGTTGTTAATGAAAATGCAAGCATGGACTATGAGATAAACTGCGATGCAGGCAAGTTTTTGAGTAGCAATGCCGATGTTCCACAGTTGTATATTAGTGACAATGGTGTGCAGTTTGCCATTGACGAACGTCCTTTGGGAACTGGTGTGATAGGTTTGGGTGCATATTTTGGCAAAGATGGTGAGTATACACTTTCTTTGCTCGATAATCCCGACAGCAATCTTTCTGTCGTACTTACCGACCAGCTTACGGGCTGTAAGACCGACCTTTCTGTTTGTGGCTATACATTCAATGCCACTGCAGGTACATGCAACAACCGCTTTACGGTTTCTTTGGTTAACACTACTGCTATTGAAGAGTGTGTTGCGGATGAAGGTTCAGCCTGCGATATATATACACTTGATGGTAAAAAAGTTACTGGTGTTGATAATTTGCCTGCTGGAGTTTATCTTGTAAAGAACGGCAATAAGTATGTAAAGCGTGTGGTTACGAAATAATCATAACAAAACAACAGCACAAGATGAAATATTTATATAGTTTACTGTTTGTATGGATGATGAGCCTTACGGCGTGGGCGCAGAGCGGTGTCGATTATGACCCCGAAAACCCTGCCGACCCCGCGGTGTTCTATACATTGACAATGGAAGTTACTCCACGTAGTGGCGGTAGAGTAGGAACAAGCCGAATGTCTGTTGAAGCCGGGCAGACGGTATATTGCTATGCCTATGCTAAGGCAGGCTATGTTTTCAAGCAATGGATGATGGGTGATTCTCTTGTATCTACACAAAGTAGTTTCAGATATACAATGCCGGCACAAAATGTGGCATTGGTTGCCTTCTTTGAATATGAGGGGTACAATCCCGAGAATCCCGGCGACCCGTTTGCAGATGGTTACAAGCACAACGTGAGAGTGTATGCGACTCCTTCGGTTGGCGGCTATTTCAATTCATCGAGTTTTACTCTCACCGAGGGTGAAGTAACAACAATTTATGCTTACCCAAGGAACGGATATCGTTTTGTTTCCTGGAAAAAGGATGGTAAAATCATATCAACAGAGAATCCATTAAACATAAAAATGGATACCGAAGATTTAGAATATACGGCAACATTCGTGTATGATCCTGCAAGTCCAGAAGAACCTGGTGTGAATAATTTTAATGTGGCAACAGGTGAGTTGATTATAGATAAGTTTTCAGCCGGGAATCTTAACAGTGCTATATCATCAACCGTTGGTGGTTGGGAAAACTATTCGTTGGTACAATCTATAGTTGTTGTAGGACAGATGACAAGTAGTGATTTTGGGTTTTCAAATAATTTGAACAATTGTTCATTTATAGATTTATCACGAACAACTGGTTATACAGATATTCCTGCATGGAGTTTTGAGGGAATGAATGCGTTGACAAAAATAATTCTTCCATCAACAGTTAAACAAATAAATAATAAGGCTTTTAGCGGTTGTAATAATTTGTCTGAATTTGTGTGTTACGCAACAGTTCCTCCTTTATTAAGTGCTTCAGCATTTGATTCTACTGCGGGATTGGTTGTTCGTGTTCCATTTGTTTCACTGGATCTTTATAGAGAGGCTGATGTCTGGAAAAACATGACTATATTGCCACTTGATGAAGATACGTACAGCTTGAATGTTTCTTTACCTGCAGACGCTGGTGATGGACGTTACAAGAATATGACATTGGAGTTGAATAACATATCAAGTGGTCAGGTTTTGAAATATGTTATCACTGATCGTACTGTGTATTCGTTTGCTAACCTTATTAAAGATACTAAGTATAATGTTTTGGTTAAGAATTCCTTGGGCGTTGTATTAGGTACTATTTTTGATATAAATATTATTGATAATGACGTTAATATTGCTTTTGATTCTCTTTTGCAACCACGGAATGTTTCTGTGAAGATTGTTACTCCTGAAAATGTTGATGTTACTTCACAAACAACAATAACATGGTTTAATGAAAATGGAAAATATTTAGGCGTAGGTTCAGAACTTAAGGGTATTGTTGAAACTTCAAAAATAAGTTGTAGTATGTCTCTTGAAAAAGAATTGTCAACGCAATATATGACTCCTCTTGATTTTATACATACTGTTAGTTCTGAGAATAACAACATATCATTGGAATTACAACCTTTTGAAAAGATAGTTATTTCGGGAATAGTAAAAGATTTGGATACTGGTTTGCCTTTGTATAATGCAAACGTTACCATTTCGCAAGTCTTTAATGGAAAATATTCAAAATCAGTTGTTGCAAGGACTGATAACTCCGGTGTTTTTTCATCAACAATTAATTATACGTCTTGTGAAATTGTTGTTGCCGCAAATGAGTATATTTCTCAGGAATTTAAAATTGCTGATTTGAAAAATATTGATGTATTAAATGATATCCAACTAAAGAAAGTTACCGGAATTAGAGTAAAAACAGACTTTACATATACATCTAGTGTTTTTGAAGGTGAAGTTGCAGAAACAATAGACGGATATGATGATTATAGCAATATTTCATATTCAATATATAACAAGACTACACAAAAAGATATAACCGGGTTTAAGGTACAATCACCATATATCTTGTTGCTTGAGGATATTGCAGAAGGTGACTTGTTAAGCATTACTGCAATAAGTCGGAATGGTGCATTTAAGGATGTAACTGCTGACGTTATTGTAGATGTTATAAATAGTATTAATGTAACATTTCCAATTGTTGAATGGGGAAAGTTGCAAGTAGCATATAATAATAGTACTTCAAGCAAAGTTGTTGGAATTTTATATGACAACAAAGGTGAATTATTGAGAAAAATAACATATAACGAAGCTTCGTTAACATTGGGTAATTTGAAAGATGCCTCATATACTCTTGTAACAATGGAGAGTAGCGATTTTTTTAACTCTATTCTGAATATAGATGAGCTTGAAAAATCAGGACTTGTAGAAGATGTTCATTTTGTAAAAAATAATGTTACAATACAAAGTGGAAAAATTACATTTTTGGTTATAGATAATGTTCCAGACTTTGATGATAGTAAGTTCTATTATACAGGTTCTAATACGTCATTTACAGTAAATAAGTCATCTGTTACTGTCGGTAATTACGTTACATTGCGTGCAAAAGTTGATTTTAAAAGCAAATATGCCGACAAAGTATCTGATGTTAAACTTGTCTTTGATTTACCCGAATCATGTGAATTTGTAGAGAATTCAGTATTGACAGGTTCTGGAACTGGTGGTTATTCTGTTGAAAAAAATCGTATTGTTGTAGATGTTGTAGATATGGACGATGTTGTGCGTTTTTGCATAATACCGACATCAGGAGGAGAATGCAAACCAAGTGCTTTTGTTCAATTTATGTTTGATGGGCAAGAGATTCAGCAACCAATAGGAACTGCTCTATTTGAAGCAGAACTTATGGGTATTAGTGTTCCTCAAATCACATCTTCGACATCCGTTGTAGTGAATGGTGTTGCAACATCTGATAGTGAGGTGCGTATATACGATAATGGAGTATTGGTTGGAACAACACGTAGTATTGCTAATGGACAGTGGTCATCAAAGGTAGAATTGTATAAACCGTATTCAAGGTCTTACCATTCTATTTGCGCTGAAATTATTTCGTTAAATGGCAAAACTTTTAAGACTATTAACAAACTATTGGAATTTGATAAGAACTATGTTTCTTTATCAAAAGTTACAATGATATACGGTGGTACAACTGTTGTTTTCGATCCGATAGAGCGAAAAAATAGTACAAATACTTATTCTTATGTACCAGGAAATGATGAATTTACTTTTACAGCGGAGTTTGTAAACACAGATACTTCAGTTGTAAAAAATGTGAAATTTGAAGTACTGGCGTCAGACGGAACGATAAGAAGTCTTGATGCACAATACAATGGAGTTAAGCAACTTTGGGTTGCCAAATCAAAATATAGTAGCAGTGATAAGTTGCCTATAAATGTGATGGTAGATTATTTAAATACCAAGCAAACTCTTATATATGATGATGATATGGATGCTGATTTTACAAAAGTATTCGATGAAATGTTGGATGAAATAGATAGCGCATACAAAAATTGTAAAGTAGATTTAATAAATGAGTATGAAAAAGAGCTTTATTTTAGCATCACTCCTAATAATTATGAACATAAGGAGTATTTTAAATTTATCATAGAAGATTATGCCGATGTTGTTCAAAACACTTCTTCCAATGTTGTGTATCATATAATAGACAATGAATTAGACTATTGTTTTTATGTAGAAACTACAAGAACAATGTCAAAGCTTACAATTTGGGACAATAATAAGAAAGAAGCATATTCAATAATTGATAATGGCTCATCTGTTTTTCATCATAATAATGGTCAACAGAGGATTTTACCTTTAATTCTTTCTGCTACGTATGGAATTGGTACAGCTGTTTTAGAATATTATCTTAACCAACCTGAAATCCAGTTTTGGTACAAAACTCTAACTTTAGATAGAGAAAAATGGAATAAAGATTATCAAAAATTATTTGAGTACTTAAATGCTCTGTGTGATGATGGAACTTTTACGATAAAGGATCGTGATATTTATAATTCTCATCTAAATGCTATAAATGCTTGGTGGATTTCTACAAATAACTATTTCGTAAAATTAAAGAATCTTGTTGATTACGAGCAGGAACAATTACGTTTAAGATGTTCTTTAAAAGGTATTGCAAATGTGGTAATTTCTGCTGCTGGTGCCATAGTTAGTGGTCTCTCATCTTTTCTTGGAATCTTCTTCAAGCACTCAGCTTCTATTTGTGAAAGAATATCCTCTGAAGTTGTTAATACTGCTATAATAGAAGCCTATGGTCAAGTTTTTAGCGAAGCTGTTGGTGATTATATTGACAGCAAGCCACCTAAAGAAATAATTTCAGATTGGTATTGTGATGCCTCAAAAAAAATCTGTAAAGGTTATATTGATATTGTAACAGATATAAAAAAATCTTATTCTTCTTGTGAAAAAGAAGATGAGGAAGACGATAAAAAGGAAAACGATGAAAAAGATGATTTTTCCAATCCACCCCTTACGCCTGTCATTGACCCATCTGGCTACGTTTATGAAGGTGTATCTTCTAACCGCATAGAGGGTGTAATGGCTTCTTGCTATTACAAGGAAATCGTAGAAGATATGTACGGAGATTTGCATGAGAATGTTGTATTGTGGGATGCTGAGGAATATGCTCAGGAAAACCCATTGTTTACTGATAAAAATGGAATGTATCGTTGGGATGTTCCACAAGGTTTGTGGCAGGTGAAGTTTGAGAAAGAGGGGTATGAGACTGCTTACAGCGAGTGGTTGCCGGTTCCTCCTCCTCAGCTCGAGGTGAATATTGCTATGGTGCAGAACAAGCAACCCGAGGTCAAGAATGTACACGCTTATGAAGAAGGTGTTGTCATTGAGTTCGACAAATATATGCAGCCGGCTTCACTGAATGAGGATAATATCTATGTTGTGCGTGAGGGCAATAGGTTATCTGGTGTTGTTACTATGCTCAATGAAGAGATTGCATATAAAGGCAAGGAGGATACGTATGCATCAAAAGCACGTTTTGTATTTGACAAGCCAGTGTCAGGAGGTGAAATAACCCTGCTTGTAAGCAACAAGGTCAAGAGTTATGCCGATGTGAACATGAATGATTATTTCCAGCAGACGTTCAAGGTCGAGAAGGAGATAAAGGAGATAGCCGTCAGCGATACCATTGATGTGCCTTATGGCGGTGCAGCCATGGTTACAGTAACGGTGCTGCCAGCCGACGCTTCAAAGGGTAAGGTTCTGTATGCTGCAACAGCATCGGCGGCAATCGTTTCTTTGGAAGAGAGCGATGCGGTAATCGGTGAGGACGGAACAGCGCAATTCGCCCTCGTGGGAGAGCTTATGGGAGCATCTGCCATAACATTCAGTGTCGAAGGTTCCGACATCAAGGCAACAGCATATGTAAAGGTGGTAGAGCCCGTTGACGAAATGATAGAGATGCCTACGGCTTCCCTGCCTACCGGCACATCGGTCTATCGCGGAACCGAGGTCACCCTTTCTGCCGCTTCGGATGAGTACAGCATATGGTACACTACCGATGACAGTTGCCCATGCGACGAGAACGGTACCAGGATTCTCTACAGTGACCCCATTGTTATTGCTGCTGATGTGAATATAAAGGCTGTTGCCGAAAACAGCTATGGCGAGGCCAGCGAAGTAGCAACATTCGTCTACAGAATAATGCAGAGTACCGCCGGTGTTGTCCTGGACAAGGGGTGGAACTGGGTTGCATTCAACATGAAGGACAGTGTGCTGAACAATGTGAATAGTGCCCTGCAAAGTGGAGCATGGGCCGTCGGTGACGAGATAAAGAACAACCTTTATACCGATTCCTATTCGAACAGACAAGGCCGTTGGGTCGGCACCCTGTCAAGCAACGGCAGAATAGAAAATACAGGAATGTACATGATACACTCGTCGGTGGAGCAGACACTGAATCTTGTCGGGGAGGCTGTCAATCCAATGGAAACTGATATGCCTGTCGGCCCGGGCTGGAATTATATAGCCTACCTGCCCATGGGCAGCCTGAGCGTTGCGGAAGCATTGGCTGACTACTCAGCACAGGACGACGATGTGATAAAGTCCCAGGATGCATTTGCAATATACTCCTCCGGCAATGGTTGGGAGGGCAGTCTTGAGAAACTGTACCCGGGTAAAGGTTATATGCTGAAACGTGCCGACAATGCCGCAGTGCAGACATTCAAATATCCGGCAACAGTAGTCAAGGATGCCGCAAATGCAAGAACCGCTCATCATCCGTATGCGAACAATATGAATATCGTTGCGCGTGCGACCGGTGTTGAACTGCATGAGGGTGACAGTGTCATCGCATACGCTGGCAACGGTGTAAGGGGATGTGCTATTGTCGGCAGCACGGACAATATCTTCCTGACAGTATCAGGTGACGAAAGGAGCGACATAAGCTTCTCTGTATTGCGCAATGGCGAGGTAATCGCTACCAGCGAAACCCCGGTATCATATGAACCGAACCGCGTGTTGGGCAATACCGGCAAGCCTAAGGAGATAAGGTTCGTACAGGATGGACTGACGAGCAGGTTCCATGTTCCCCAGAGCATAGTGACCGATGAACTTACCATTTATGTGAATGAACGCGATGTACGTGATTTCTCTGTAGCAATATATAATACCGCTGGTTTGGTGATAAAGGAGTATTCAGAGCACGGTATGGAAGGCGGATGCGAAAGAACATACCGTATGGCTGGCCTCTCATCGGGTGTATATCTTGTGAAGGTTACCATAAATGGTGGGGCAAATATTATTAAGATTGTTAAAAAGTAGATTTATGAATAAGATTAAATTCCTGTTATTGCTGTTTGTGTTTTTAATCGCTTCTTGCGGAGGCGGTGGCGATGACGATGTGACCGATCCGAATCCGCCGGTAGTGACACCTCCGGGCCCCGACAATCCCGATGACCCGGATAACCCCGATGACCCTGACAATCCGGATAACCCTGACGACCCGGACAACCCTGATGAACCCGACGATCCTGACGAACCGGAGTACCCCACGTTTGAGGCACCTGAATGGAAGGTCGATAACTACAGCAGGTACGAGTATAGCATGACTGCCTATATGTCGATTCCCGCATCGGCCGGTATTGAGGAAGATTGGAATGATGAACTTGCAATATTCAGTTCTTCGGAGTGCAGGGGGATTGCCGAAAGGCTTGAGATAGAAGATAGTGTCCATATATGGGTTGCACTGATATATGGCACGGGCAACAACGAAACTTTGACGTTCAAGTATTACTCATCAAAGAGCAAGCATATGTATCAAAGTCCTTCGTATGTCACGTTCCGGCCCGATGAACATATGGGCGATGTGGACTCTCCAATGTCCCTTGACCTTGGAATTGTAACGTCGGAATAATGATAATCTCCATAATCCTACTGAATATTTTTGCGTATATACGCATTTTTGTTCAGAAAAAATAGCAAAATAACGATCAATGTAACTGAATATAAATCATTAGATTGGTCTATAGCTAATGGAGATTTATGGTAAGAACGTATTAAATAGTGATGAGGCCGGGTCAAAAGTAATTTTGGCTCGGTCTCATTTTTCGGTGGTTTTTCCGTTTTTGCCTGCAAATTCGAAAAAATATCATTTTTGTACGCATAAATCCTTCATGCCGCCCGACAACATTCCAAATATGCTCCAATATTGGCAATAAAAAGTCTTTGACAGTTGCTTTTTTCCGTTTTTCGGGCAATATACTTCCTAAGATTGTGGGCAATGGCCACAAGTCCCCATTCGACAGAGACCTTTTCTGCCGATTTCAGTCTGAAACGCTTGAAACCGTGATTGAACTTTATGTTTCCGAAGACCGCTTCAGGCTCTATCGGTCTTTTGCTTCTATGCATCAGTCCCTCTTCGCTCATAAGCAGTTCTCTTGCCTTTGCCCTGTATGCGTTGTTCCTGTGGTTGACTTCAATGGTTCGCCTGTCGACCTTCCCTTTGTAGCACATTCCCCGTAGCGGACATCTTGAGCAGTCCTTTGCCATATACACCTGTTTAGTGGATATGTAACCAAGCTCTGATTTTTCTTTTTTATAATAGGCGAAGTCCATGTGTTGTCCCATCGGACATACATAATAGTCTTGTTCCTTATTGTAATACATATTGTCTGGCAGAAAGGGATTGTTCTTGTATTTCCTTTTCATCTCTGCGTGGAACATGTTGTACTTTACATAAGGTATCATCCCGCCGTCAAACATGTATTTGTAGTTCTGCTCACTGCCATAACCGGAGTCTGCTACAATCTCTGTGCTTTGTCTGCCGTATCTGTCGTTGAATGACTCCAAATAATCAATAAGGGTTCCCGTATCTGTAGGACGCCAATATATGCCGTAATTGGTAATGAACTGGTTCTCTGTAGATACCTGCACGTTGTATCCGGGTTTTGTCTGTCCGTTGTTCATCGCATCCTCTTTCATCCTCATGAAGGTAGCATCGGGATCGGTCTTGCTGTAGCTGTTGCGCTCGCCAAGGGTTTCAAGGTGACGGTCGTACTCATTAATCTTCTCGACACTGTCCGCTACGGTTTTCTCAACCAATCGACGTTGTTTGCCCTTGCTTATTCCCATGCTGTCCATCTTGGAGAGAATCCTCTCTGAACGACGTTCGAACTCATCCTGTGGCAGTTCTTCGGGGGCTTCAGAGGATTCTTCAATCGCAAGTTCCCTCTCTGCGGCAGACAGTACTTCACGCACCTTGTTTACCAGCTTGGCTTTGTTCTTCTCGACGCTGCCTTTCCATACAAAGGTGTACTTGTTTGCTACGGATTCAATCTTGGTGCCGTCTATGTATTGCACGTTAAGGGAAACAAGACCCTCGCTGTTAAGCAGTTCTACAACCTTGGTAAACACGCCCTCAAGGCGACCGCCGGAAAGCCTTTCGCTTCGGAAACGGTTGATTGTACGGAAATCGGGCCTGTTCATGCCGCTGAGCCACATGAAATGGATATTCTCATGCAGTAGCTTTTCCATCTTTCTGCCCGAATAGACATTGCATAGATAGGCATACACCACTACTTTGAGAAGCATACGGGGGTGGTAGCTGCTGGTGCCGCCACTCTTGTAAGTGGACTCGATATCACTGATGTCGAACTTGTCCAGAATGTCGCTTACAATACGTACCGGGTGAGTAAGAGGTATAAGTTCACCCAAAGAGGGAGGAAGAAGGAGAGAATCGTTTTGATTGTAATTTTTATGCATTATCTTTGTCATGTTGTTTGGGACTAGGTTATTAACTTTTTATGTGGTAGTATAAAGATAGTAAATATTCTCCAAACAAACAATAGCTATTCCGATGTTTATCAAAGGAATAGCTATATTTTTTATCATCCTGCAGAAATGTAGGAGCTGGACTAATAATAAGCAAGAGGGCAACCCAATCTTACTTTTGGGTCACCCTCATCACTATTTAAATATGTATATAAGTCTTATTTCAGCGCTTCAAATAGTTTCTCCCATTCGCTACAGAGTGCTTCGATTGATGGGAATACAAGGCTTGCACCGGCATTGGTGAGCACCTGTGGGTCGAGTGGACCTGTGTTTGCTGCTACGGTGAAAAGGCCGGCTGCAACGCCGGCTGTTACGCCAAGGGGGGCATTCTCCACAACAATGGCCTCATGCGGTTCAAGACCGCCTCTCTCCAGTGCCAGAAGATACGGGTCGGGGTAGGGCTTGCCGCGTTTCACATGAAAACTGCTTATGATGTGGTTCTCGTCGAACAGGCCTGGAAAATTGCTCTGTATGCGGTCGAGAAGGGTTGGTGTTCCGCTTCCGGTTACAATCATTGGGGTGAGTCCGCAAGCCTTGACTTTCTGTACAAGCTCTATTGCTCCCGGCATGCGCGGAGTTGGGGGATATGTGTCGAATATGCGGCATTTAGCCTTGCAGAGAGAGTCGATAAGCTCCTCTGCAGCACTCTTGCCGAACTGGGACATGCTTGCCGTATTGATTGTGTCGGCACCTGTACGCCCTTCGTTCATATATACATCCTCGCGGCTGAAGGCAAAGCCTGCATCGGTCATCACCTTCGACCATGCGTCGGCATGATATGGCATAGAGTCAAACAGTACACCGTCCATGTCGAATAATACAGCACGCAACTGCAAGGCTTTGTGGCCTTGCAGTTGCTTATATGTTTCAATTGCTCTATTGTAATCCATTAGAGACTGTATAAAATTCCTGATAACGGTTCTTAGAGTCTTGCACGTATAGCCTTGCTCTCCTCCTCATAACCCGGCTTGTCAAGAAGAGCGAACATGTTCTTCTTGTATGCCTCTACGCCCGGCTGGTTGAATGGGTTCACTCCGAGGATATAGCCGCTGATGCCGCAACCTATCTCAAAGAAGTAGAGCAACTGGCCTATGTAGTAGGCGTTCAGCTCCGGTATTGAGATGCGTATGTTAGGAACACCGCCGTCAACGTGTGCCAATTGTGTGCCCAGTTCGGCCATCTTGTTTACCTCATCTACATGCTTGCCGGCAAGGAAGTTGAGGCCGTCGAGGTTCTCCTCGTCGCTAGGAACGGTGAGTGAACTGTTTGGCTTCTCGATTGAAAGCACTGTCTCGAAGATAGTGCGCTCGCCTTCCTGAATCCACTGTCCCATTGAGTGAAGATCGGTAGTGAAGTCAACCGATGCCGGGAATATGCCCTTGTTCTCCTTGCCTTCGCTCTCGCCGTAAAGCTGCTTCCACCATTCCGATGTGAAGTGGAGCTTTGGCTGGTAGTTTACAAGAATCTCAATCTTCTTGCCGCTTGCATAAAGCGCGTTGCGTGTCGCTGCGTACATCGCTGCGATGTTCTCTTCAAAAGGTACCTCCGGGGCACACCCCTTCTCCATGTCGCGTGCTCCGTTTACAAGTGCCTCTACGTCGAATCCTGCAACTGCAATAGGAAGCAATCCTACCGGTGTGAGTACTGAGAAGCGTCCGCCTACGTTGTCAGGGATAATGAAACTCTTGTAACCCTCCTTGTCGGCAGTGATGCGTGCTGCACCTTTTACTGCGTCGGTGATAGCAACGATAACTTTGCTTGCCATCTCCTTGCCGCGCTGCTCCTCGCACTGCTTCTTGAGAAGACGGAATGCAAGAGCTGTCTCTGTAGTTGTACCCGACTTTGAGATGTTGATGACACCGAACTTCTTGCCTTTGAGGTACTCTGTAAGCTCGAAAAGGTAGTCCTCGCTGATATTGTGTCCTGCAAATATCACCCTAGGGCTGCTGCTGTCGCCAATGAGAGCAGCAAAGTTGTTGCTGAGTGCCTCAATGACGGCACGTGCGCCGAGGTAGCTTCCGCCAATGCCTGCTACCACTACAACCTCGCAATTCTCGCGGAGTGTCTGCGCTGTTGCCTTTATATCATCGAGATGCTCCTGAGTGATTGATGTAGGCAAGTGAAGCCAGCCGAGGAAGTCGTTGCCTGGCAATGTGCCCTCTTCGAGTGCCTTCTGTGCGTTCTTTACCTGCGGTTCAAGAGCAAGAATCTGCTCGCGTGTGACAAAGCCTGTAACCTTGTCGATGTTCAATGAAATATTCTTCATATCTGTTCTTGTTTTTATTTTTTCTTATTTGAATGAATCGGTCAGCAACTTTATTTCTATGACCGGTGATATGCCCTCATAGAGGATGTTATATACGGCATCAATGATAGGAGTATTGATGCGATAGTGCTCGTTTATCTCCTTTATGCACTTTGCGGCATAGTAGCCCTCGGCAATCATCTCCATCTCTATCTGGGCGTTCTTTACAGAGTATCCCTTTCCTATCATGCTTCCGAATACGCGGTTACGGCTGAACTTCGAGTAACCGGTGACAAGCAGGTCACCCATATAAACCGAGTCGTTTATGGTGCGCTCGATAGGGTGAACGACGTTAAGGAAACGGTTCATCTCAATCGCTGCATTTGACATGAGGACAGCCTGGAAGTTGTCTCCATACTTGAGTCCGCTGCATATTCCTGCTGCAATGGCATATATGTTCTTAAGCACCGAACCGTATTCGATTCCTACCACGTCGTCGCTTACCGATGTTTTGATGAAACTGTTGGCAAGCTTCTTCGCAAACTGCTTTGCATGGTCTATGCTCGAACAGCCAACTGTAAGGTACGACAGACGCTCCAATGCAACCTCCTCGGCATGACAAGGGCCTGCGATTGCTGCAATATTCTCGTAAGGGACCTTATACACCTTGTTGAAGTATTCCGATATTATAAGGTTCTCATCGGGAACGATACCTTTTATGGCATTTACTATGAACTTGTCCTCAAGGTCGGCCTTAAGTTTCTTAAGGTGGTTCTTGAGGTATGGCGAAGGTGTGACGAATACCAGGATATCACTCTCCTTTACTATCTTGTTTATGTCCGACGAGAAGTTTATCCTGTCGGTGTCGAACTTGACAGCTGAGAGGTAGGCCGGGTTGTGTCCCAAACGCTTGAAGTCCTCTATGCGGTCGTCCCTTCTGATGTACCAGTTTATGGAATCGACGTTGTTGAGAATAATCTTGGCTATTGCCGTTGCCCAACTTCCGCCGCCCATAATGGCAACCTGTTTGTTGGATAGTTCCATAGTGCTTCTTTTTATATGTTAACCCAGTTTCTCAATCCATGCAGCAACATCGCTTACGGCAGGAGTGGTGTAACCGAGCTTGAACTTCTTGTTTATGCCGCCAATCTCCATCTGTATCTTCTGCGCGTTGCCGCCCTTGAGGTCGTTTACGAGGTTGTAGCCGGCCTTGTGCAGAACCGGAACCCACTCTTCGGGCACTCCGATGGCTGCAAATGCAGCGGCATTGTCCTTCGGCACTTTCTTTTCGGGGCGCATCTGCGGGAAGAACAGGACTTCCTGGATTGTTGTCTGCCCGGTCATGAGCATTGCCAGGCGGTCCATTCCTATACCCATACCCGATGTCGGAGGCATGCCGTACTCAAGAGCACGTACGAAGTCCTTGTCGATGAACATTGCCTCGTCATCGCCCTTCTCGCTCAAACGCAACTGCTCCTGGAAACGTTCAGCCTGGTCTATCGGGTCGTTGAGCTCGCTGTATGCGTTGCAAAGCTCTTTGCCGTTGACCATAAGCTCGAAACGCTCAGTAAGGTCGGGGTTGTCGCGGTGACGCTTGCAGAGAGGTGACATCTCGATAGGATAGTCGGTGATGAATGTAGGCTGTATGTAGTTGCCTTCGCAGAACTCGCCGAATATCTCGTCGATGAGCTTGCCCTTGCCCATTGTGTCGTCAACCTCCATCTTGAGTTCCTTGCAGATGGCGAAGATTTCCTCTTCGCTCTTTCCGTTGAGGTCGTAGCCTGTGAACTCCTTGATGGAATCGAGCATTGTCACGCGGCGGAACGGTGCCTTGAAGCTGATAGTGTGCTCGCCGACCTGCACCTCTGTAGTTCCGTTTACATCGAGTGCAATCTTTTCAAGCATCTGTTCTGTGAAACACATCATCCAGTTGTAGTCCTTGTAGGAAACATAAATTTCCATACATGTGAACTCCGGATTGTGTGTGCGGTCCATACCCTCGTTACGGAAGTTCTTTGAGAACTCATATACACCCTCAAATCCGCCAACGATAAGTCTCTTCAGGTATAGCTCATTTGCAATACGCAAGTAGAGAGGTATGTCGAGTGCGTTGTGGTGTGTGATGAACGGGCGTGCTGCAGCACCGCCTGGGATTGACTGCAGTACCGGTGTCTCCACCTCCATGTAACCTCTTGAGTTGAAGAATTCGCGCATAGAACTGTATATCTTGTTGCGCTTGATGAATATCTCCTTCACGCCTTCGTTCACTACAAGGTCAACATAACGCTGGCGATAGCGCAGCTCCGGGTCCTCGAAACGGTCGTAAGCAACGCCGTCCTTGTACTTTACGATAGGCAACGGACGTATGCTCTTTGATAGGAATGCAAGTTCCTTTGCATGTACTGTAATCTCGCCTGTCTGTGTACGGAATACGGTACCCTTTATTCCAACGAAGTCACCGATGTCAAGCAGTCTCTTGAAAAGCACGTTATAGCCCTCCTTGTTCTCGCCAGGGCATATGTCATCGCGTGTTATATATACCTGGATTCGGCCTTTTGAGTCCTGCAGTTCGATGAACGATGCCTTGCCCATGACGCGGCGGCTCATCATTCGTCCTGCAATGCATACTTCACGCGGCTCCTCATCATCCTTGAATTCTGCAACAATGTCTGTTGAGAATGCATTCGTAGGGTATTCTGCAGCAGGGTATGGCTCTATTCCCATGTTACGCAGTTCGGCAAGTGCCTCACGGCGTACTATCTCCTGTTCGCTAAGTTCTAGAATATTCATCTTGTATATCGTTTTAAATTAATTTCCTGAAATAATCGATTGTGTATTGCAAGCCCTCGTTGAGCTTGATTTCCGGTTGCCAGCCGCCAAGTTCCTTCTCGGCAAGCGAAATGTCCGGTTTGCGTTGGCGAGGGTCATCCTGCGGCAGAGGCTCGAAGATAATTCTTGATTTTGAGCCGGTAAGCTCTATAACCTTTTCTGCCAGTTCGAGCATGGTGAATTCGCCTGGGTTGCCTATATTGACGGGTCCTAAGAAACTGTCGCGTGTCTCCATCATGCGTACCATTCCTTCAACGAGGTCATCGACATACTGGAAACTGCGTGTCTGCTTTCCGTCGCCATATATTGTTATGTCCTCGCCCTTGAGTGCCTGTACGATGAAGTTCGATACCACTCGTCCGTCGTTCATGCTCATGCGCGGGCCGTATGTGTTGAAGATACGTATAATCTTTATGCGCAGGTTGTTCTGGCGATGATAGTCCATGAAAAGCGTTTCGGCGCATCGTTTTCCCTCATCGTAGCACGAGCGTATTCCTATCGGGTTCACGTTTCCCCAATAGCTCTCTACCTGCGGGTGTATGTTCGGGTCGCCATATACTTCGCTTGTCGATGCCTGAAGTATCTTTGCTCCTACACGTTTCGCAAGGCCCAGCATGTTCATTGAACCTATCACGCAGGTCTGTATTGTCTTTACAGGGTCGTGCTGGTAGTGTACCGGAGATGCAGGACATGCAAGGTTGTATATCTCGTCAACCTCGGCGGTGTATGGCTGTGTGATGTCATGTCGTACCAACTCAAAGTGGTCGTTGCCGATAAGGTGGCGTATGTTGTCCTTGCTGCCGGTGAAATAGTTGTCGAGGCAGATGACATCGTTGCCGTCCTTCAGCAGCCTTTCGCATAGGTGCGAACCTATGAAGCCGGCTCCTCCTGTTACAAGTATGCGTTTCATCTTCTCTTCTTAATCAAAAATTGCACTGCCGGAACCAATCATGTTTCCGTCAACAAAAATATATACACTGTATTTCCCTTTCTGCAAAGTCTCCTCTATGTTCCAGAACAGTGTCATGTGCTGTTCCTCTCCTGTAAACTCAAAACTGCGTTTCATTGAGTAGCCGATGTTGCGGTTCTCATACTGGAACGTATTGCCTTGGCTCTTGACGAGAGGCTCCTGGTCGGGTTGCAGAATCCTTATGTATGCTACCTTTTCTCCTGTTTCTGCAGTGATGTTCTTGTTTATTGTAAAACGTACCTCAATCTGTTTGGCGCGTTTGAGTTTCTCGGTGCTCTTGCCGTTCTTCTTGATTAGTGTCATCCTCACGTTGGATGCATCGAGCTGCGAAGCCAACGTTACCTTTTCGGTAAGAATCTTCTTCTCCTCCGAAAGGTTGTCTATCTGCCTTGACGCTTCATTGTACTTCTCGCGTACAGCTGTGTTTTCCTGTTTGAGGTTGGCATTCTCGCGGTTCAAGGAGTCTATCTGCATCACATAGTTCTTTAGAACTGCGCGTATGGTTTTCAACTCCTTCTTGAGACGTGTAATCTCGGCAGCACTTGTGGTCTTTGTGCGTTCCAGTTCCTCAAGCAGCTGTTGTGTACGCAACTGTTCCTGCTCTAGCTTTATTCTCAATGAGTCGTTGTTGATGCGTACCATCAGCTCGTCGTACTGCACCTGTGCTGTTGCAAGGTCGTTCAGCATCTCCTCCCTTTCGAGAGCCATAAGCTCTTCTACCTCCTCTTTTCTTTCTTCACTGCGGAAGAGCGCGTAGGAGAGTACGCATCCGGCAATCACAAGGAGTACGGACACTATACTCAATATAGTTACTAAGCGGTTGTTGCTGTTCATATTCCTTAATAGTTATCGGGTTATTCTACTTTGACAATTTCTGGATGCTTTCCTTAAGCATTGCAATCTTCTCTGTTGCATCCGATTGCTTCTTGCGCTCGATGGCAATAATCTTTTCCGGTGCCTTGCTTACGAAGTTCGGGTTGTTGAGCTTTGCCTCAACGCTCTTCAGGAACTTCTCATGGTATGCAAGCTCTTCCTGCATCTTGGCAATTTCTGCATCCTTGTCGATTAGGGAACCCATAGGAATAGCGAACTCCGAAGTTCCTACGCGGAACGATACGGCAGTATCGTCGGGTGTAGTCACGTTCTCTATTGATGATAGGTTCGCCATCTTTGTCAGTACACTTTCGAGGCCTGCAACCGGTGACTCGCCTACAATCTGCAACGCAAGGGCCTCGCGTGGCGAGAGGTTCTTCTGCTGGCGTATCGCACGTATATTGCCTATTACCTCCCTGAGGGTGTATATCTTTCTGATGAATGCCTCGTCATGCTCTCTTGCAAGCTCCTTGACGCTCTGCACCATGAGGCTCTCTCCCTCCTTGCGCTCCATGATGTTCTGCCATAACTCCTCTGTAATGAACGGCATGAACGGGTGGAGCAGGCGCATGAGGCTGTCGAAGAAGCCTAACGTCGCTTCGTATGTAGCAGCATCAATCGGTGAGCCGTAAGCAGGCTTTATCATCTCAAGGTACCATGCCGAGAAATCGTCCCAGAAGAGTGAATATACATTCATCAGTGCTTCGTTCAAGCGGTACTTCCCGAACTGGTCCTCAAGCATGGCTGCCGACTGGGCAAGTGTCTCCTCAAAGTATCTGATTGCAAGCTTGGAACTTTCGGGCTGCTCGATATCATTGCTTACGTTCCAACCCTTTACAAGGCGGAATGCGTTCCATATCTTGTTGCAGAAGTTGCGTCCCTGCTCGCAAAGGCTCTCGTCGAATAGAATGTCGTTTCCGGCAGGTGCCGATAACATTATACCCATTCGTACACCGTCGGCACCGTAGGTTGCGATAAGGTCGAGCGGGTCGGGGCTGTTTCCGAGCGATTTGCTCATCTTGCGTCCCAGTTTGTCGCGTACGATACCTGTGAAATATACATTCTTGAACGGCATCTCGCCCTGATACTCATAGCCGGCCATAATCATGCGGGCTACCCAGAAGAATATGATGTCCGGTCCTGTTACCAGGTCATTGGTAGGGTAGTAGTAGCTTATCTCCTTGTTGCCTGGGTCAAGAATTCCGTTGAACAGCGAGATAGGCCATAGCCATGAGCTGAACCATGTGTCGAGGGCATCCTCGTCATGACGGAGCTC
The DNA here is from genome assembly GCA_017522915.1 of Bacteroidaceae bacterium. GTDB lineage: Bacteria > Bacteroidota > Bacteroidia > Bacteroidales > Bacteroidaceae > HGM04593. The sequence goes on along the minus strand of JAFWXX010000013.1, from coordinate 22,409 downwards.
ATCTGCGGTGATGTTCTCGTAGCCCGGAATTGCCTTTGCAAGCGCAAGAGCCTCCTCGCGGCTCTCCGCAACAACGAACTTTTCGTCAGCACCCTCTGCTGTAGGCAGGAAGTATGCAGGTATGCGGTGTCCCCACCATAGCTGGCGGCTGATGCACCAGTCCTGAATGTTTGCAAGCCAGTTGTTGTATGTTGTCCTGTATTTTGAAGGGTAGAACTTGAGTCTGTACTCCATTACCGGCGGCAATGCGATGTCGGCAAAGTGCTGCATGCGCAAGAACCATTGCATGCAGAGGCGTGGCTCTACAGCAGTGTCGGCATTGCGTTCGCTGTAGCCTACCTTGTTGTCATAGTCCTCAACCTTCTCCAGAAGTCCGGCGTCGGCAAGGTCCTTTGCAATCTGCTTGCGAACATCCATGCGGTCCATGCCTACATAGAGCCCTGCAGCCTCGCTCAGTGTTGCATCGGCATTGAATATGTCTATGGTCTCAAGGTTGTGGGTCTTGCCGAGCATGTAGTCGTTGGTGTCGTGCGCAGGCGTTACCTTAAGGCATCCTGTACCGAACTCAATCTCCACATAGCGGTCCTCGATTACCGGTATAACACGGTTTACCAATGGAACGATAACCTTCTTTCCCTTTAGCCATGTGTTCTTCGGGTCCTTAGGGTTGATGCACATTGCGGTGTCACCCATAATTGTTTCAGGGCGTGTTGTAGCAACCACTGCATAGCGACGGCCCTCGCTGTCACGGTGAAGTACCTGATGCTTTACTGTGGGGTCGAACGTATCGGTTGCCGACAATGTCACTGCATCAGCCTCCTCACCGTCAGTGCTTCCTGCCGGCTCGTCAACATAATATTTAAGGTAGTATAGCTTGCTTTTCTCCTCCTTGTATATAACCTCTTCGTTGCTGAGGGCTGTCTGTGCCTTCGGGTCCCAGTTTACCATGCGCAATCCGCGGTATATAAGTCCCTTGTTGTAGAGGTCGCAGAATACCTTTATCACACTCTTGCTGCGTATCTCGTCCATGGTGAACGATGTACGGTCCCAGTCGCACGATGCACCGAGCTTGCGAAGCTGCTGCAGAATTATGCCGCCATGCTCATCGGTCCATTCCCATGCATGCTTAAGGAACTCTTCGCGTGTAAGGTCACTTTTCTTTATGCCCTGTGCCGCAAGTTTCTTTACAACCTTGGCTTCGGTTGCTATTGATGCATGGTCTGTGCCTGGTACCCAGCATGCGTTCTTGCCCAGCATACGTGCATGGCGTATAAGAATGTCCTGGATAGTGTTGTTGAGCATGTGTCCCATGTGAAGCACGCCGGTAACGTTTGGCGGCGGTATCACAATGGTGTATGGTTCTCTCTCGTCCGGCTCTGAATGGAACAGGTTGTTCTTCAGCCAATATCCGTACCACTTCTCTTCAACCTCTGCGGGTATGTAGGTGCTTGCTAAGCTCATAGTATCTTATTTTATATAGTTATTCCAAATTAAACCTATCTGCAAAGTTAACTCTTATTTTTAAATTTTCTCTCTCTGCAGAATAAAATTCTGCGAAAACAGGCTGAGCTTGTCGGTAATTGCCGAAATGGAGTTTGCTTTCAGCGAAGTTTAGCTACGCTCATTGCGTGTGAAAATAAATTTTCATCCATTAACTCCGTTGAATTCTCATTCGCTCGCTGTATAACATCAAACAAGTTTGTGTTATGCTCGCTTAATTGAGAATTTCGCTTGCACAACATTGCTTTCAGCGAAGTTTAGCTGCGCTCATTGCGTGTGAAAATAAATTTTCACCCATTCGCTTGCACAACTTTTGCTTGTTTATTCGTATCTTCGTGAGGAAAATAGTTATTATGCATAGCAGAGAAGAAATTTTAGAGGCTTTCGGGCGTTTTTTGGATGTACTCGACGAGTTGCGCGAGAAATGTCCGTGGGACCGCAAGCAGACAAACCATAGTTTGCGCCCCAATACCATAGAGGAGTGTTTTGAACTTTGTGATGCGCTGATAGCCGATGATACGCAGAATATCTGCAAGGAGCTTGGCGATGTGCTGCTTCATGTTGCATTCTATTCAAAGATAGCGAGCGAGAAGATGCAGTTCGATATGAAGGATGTGTGTGACCGTTTGTGCGACAAACTGATATACCGTCATCCGCATGTGTTCGGGGATGCTGTTGCAGAGACAGCCGGTGAGGTGTGCAAGAATTGGGAACAGCTTAAGATGACCGAAAAGGACGGCAACAAGAGCCTTTTGAGCGGTGTTCCGAATTCTATGCCATCTCTCATAAAGGCTTTCCGCATGCAGGAGAAGGCTGCCAACGTCGGTTTTGATTGGGAAAATAAGGAGGATGTCTGGGCAAAGGTGCGTGAGGAAATATCCGAAGTGGAAGCCGAAATGAAGAATGGCAGCAAGGCCGATTGCGAGAAAGAGTTCGGTGACCTCATCTTCAGCCTTGTGAATGCTGCACGCCTTTACGGAATAAATCCGGATAATGCTCTTGAGATGACAAATGCCAAGTTCCGCCGCAGGTTCAACTATGTTGAGGAACATTCAAAGGAGAAGGGCATGAATCTTAAGGATATGTCGCTCGAGGAGATGGATGCTTTGTGGAATGAGGCAAAACAGGAAGGGCTTTAACGTCTTCCATGTTTTGCTTCTATGGCAGTTTGTTGGCATTGCTTTGGAATTTTCTTTCAATACTGTCAACTAAATCGCTTTTGAATGTAGAGAAAGGGTTATCCAGGCTCTTGTAGTATTTGTAGGTCCACTCATCATATGACATTCTATTCAATGCCTCTCTCCATAATTCTTTATATTTTGCATTGTATTCAAGATATGACGGGTGTTCTTTAAGGAACTTGTCATTGTTGACAAAGTCTATAATATCCTTCAGGTATTCATTCAATTTAGGCTTGAATTTTTCAAAATCCTCTTCCATTTTCTGCCGGTATAATCTTCCCGATTCGTATGCTCTTGCAATGTTTCTCTTGTATTCCTCATCCTGTTCAAGCATTTCTTTCAAACTGGGTGTTGGCTTCTTCTTGGTTTCGGCTTTTAGCGGTTTTGCCTTCTCCTGATATTGGCTGTCACGTACCTCTTGTATGATAGGTCTGCTGCTTTGTTTCTTTATCTCTGTTGCAATATGGCGTGCAGGCTCTTCTTGTTCTCTGTTATGCTGTGCCATTAATACAATAATGAGTATTGCTGAAACAAATACTGCAATGAGAGCAAACTTCCATCTGCGATTCTTTGGCAATGAAATATCCTCGACTTTTTTGTAGCGTTCGTCCTTGTCTTTGGCAGTGCAGCGTGTGATAATCTTCCTGTAAAGGTGCTTGTTCGGAAGAAGTTCTATAATGCGTCCTATCGAGTAGATGTCACTGCGTTCGTCAATGGAATTGCCTTTCAACTGTTCTGGTGAACAAAATTGTTTTGTGTGCCCAGTGGTGTCGGTATAACAGTCGGTGTAACAGAAGCCAAGGTCAATAAGCTTTACATCATTGTTTATGCGTGTAATGAGAATGTTGTCGGGCTTGATGTCAAGATGCAGGATCTGATTGCGGTGCATGTACTTTACGGCAGAAAGGAGCTGGCTTATGAACTTGTCGCTGTTCTCTTTTCTTGTGAAGTATTCGGGATTGTTCTTGATTCTCTCTGTAAGGGTCTCACCGTCAATGTATTCAAGCAAGATTTCATTGCCGTTGAATGAAATGTATCGTGGCAGGTTGGGATGCTCCATTCTGAACCCAACCTCAAATTCCTTTTTCAGTGCTTCCCGGTATCTTATGTCCGATATATATTTCTCCTTAAGGCGTTTTACAAAAACAAGCTTTCCGTACATTTTTGTGCGAAAAGTGTCGCATGTAGCACCTCTGGTCTCTATCTTCTCCAGGTATTTTTCTGTATTGCAGCTCTCACTGAATATGGATGTTTCCATGTCTGTCTTAAATAATCTTTATAGAAGATATTCCGGAAATTATTCCCGCTGTATATTCTCCAATTGTTTCTGTCCCTCTGCGTACGCTCTTTGCATACATGGGATGATCTAGTATGAGGTTAGTTATTTCCAATATATCTCCTTCCTGCAATTTGCTGTTTATGCTTTCTATAACTGTGTAGTTATTCTCACCGTTATATCTGAATGTAATTTTCCGGTCGGGCAGATATGTGATCTCTACTTTGCACCCGGTTTCTAGTTCCGAAGAGCGTACCTCATGGCTATGCCAGTCTATTGCCGAATTGCTTTTGTCGGCAATGTCAATGAGCTTTTCCCAGCTCCGGTGTCCGAGATAACCGGCTATTGTGTTAAGGGTAGAGGCGTGAGGTGTGCGTTCATCGTTGGTAAAGCCAACGAGGCGTTTCAGGGTTGTAGAGCCTATATGGGTCTTTGTTTTGCTTTCAATGTCAAGTGCGAGGAATTCACAGTCTGCCGGTATCCTTATTTCCCTTCCACACTCCTTCCCTAGCAGTTCTATTATATAAGGTGTAAATTTCATTTCTTTGCCTGTACAGTCGTTTGGTCCTGTATTTTGCAAAAGTACGATATTTTATCAATATTCTGTTCTGTAATTAGTGAAATGGACGCAAATGGAGGAAATGGTCGCAGTTTCTGTTTCCGCTTTGCTGTTAATGATATATCTTTGACGAAAATGAAAAACAGCTCGCAGATGGTTGCTTTTAATAAAAGTTTACTATCTTTGCCATGTTGTTAGGGCTTTGTCCCTTGCGACAAGACATTATTTAGGGAGCGTTTTAGCTTTATTCCATAAATGGTGAACTTCGACAACTCACAGTACGATTGGAATATAAAGTAAACAACCTTCTCTCCTTTGGTGCATGTATGTATGTAACTATACGCATATATCCCCAAGGGCGTGAGCTGTTTTTCTTTTATCTTTCGTACAGGCAGTCGAAGGCCTCCATTTGGGTAAAAGTTGTGCTCACGCTTTTTTATTGTTTAATTCTAAAAGCCAAAGGGGGAATCATGAAGAAATTTTTGTTTGCAATAGCAATTTCTGCATTGTTGTTGTCGTGCCAAAAACTTACAACATCTCAATTGAACAGGGAGGTGCGTAAGTCAATGCGTGAAACATTCATTAAAGAAGGACAAATAGGTGTGTCAATTGTCAATCTCACGCTTGTTCACGAGGAAGGAAACTACTATACCGGTGTTGTAAGGCTAAGGTATGATGGAGGTACATACGACCATGCTGTAAATGTTGTCTATGATGGCGATAGCTTTGCTTGGGAAATATTGGACTGATAGGCTTATATCATAATGGATTAGTGTATTAATTTTTAAATTTATATATTATGGCTTTAATTCAATGTCCAGGTTGTGGAAGCAGTATCTCTGAGAAAGCAGTGTCTTGTCCTAAATGCGGTAAGGTACTCAACGCTGCCGGTCATGAGACACATGAAGAGAATGTTGATCTTGAGAGTTGTATAAACAAGTTTAATTGGGGAGCTGCAGGGCTTTGGCCTATTTGGGGATTCGCAAATGGAATGTGGTGGCTGATTCTTATTTCCATGGCATTTATCTTTGTTCCGGCGTCGTTTATCGTCGTAGCTCATGTCGCTGCATCATTGTATATGGGCTTCAACGGAGGACGACTTGCCCAGAAGTATAAGAAATGGGATAACCCGGTTCATTTTAAACGCGTACAGGATTCCTGGGAAATGGTAGGCTTGGTGTTCTTTGTCCTTAACATCATTTCTCTGATATACATGAACTACGATGCTATTTTCAGGAATGTTTATTATTAATTGTTTTATTGAATTATGGCAATAATAGATGTCGTGAAGTGCGCGATGAACAGTCGCGAACTTGTAGCTAAGTTCCCAAGCGAAGATCTGCGTATGGGAACGCAATTGGTCGTTTATCCGGGCCAAACGGCTTTTTTTGTGAAAGGTGGCAGGATATTTGATGAATTCGAATCGGGTACATATACCTTGAAGACATCGAATATTCCACTGTTGAACAAGCTTATCAATCTTCCTTTTGGCGGAGACACGCCTTTTACAGCAGAAGTATGGTTTGTAAACCAGATTGCAATTCTTGATTCAAAATGGGGAACAGCAACTCCTTTGCAAATAGAAGACCCTAAATATGAGGTTATCGTTCCGATACGTTCCTATGGGCAGTACGGTTTCCGTATTGAAAATCCTCGTACCTTTATGGAATCGCTGATAGGCAATATGTCTTCGTTCTCTGTTGACAAATTGAACCGCTATTTCAAAGGAAACATAATGTCGCAGTTGACAAATATCATCTCCGACAAACTGACAAGGGATAATATAAGTGTGCTTAATATCAATTCTCATTTAGCAGATATATCTGAATACTGCAAGGAGAGGATATCGCAAAGTTTTGGCCGTTATGGTCTTTCTGTGCAGACATTCGATGTCATGTCTATAAGCGTTAAGGAAGACGACCCAAGCTTTATGAAACTTAAGGAGGCGAAAGACCTTGCTGCAAGAGTGAAAATTGCCGGACGTGACATCTATCAGATGGACAGAAGCTTCAATGTTTTGGATAATGCTGCCTCAAATGAAGGTGCAGCAGGTGGTCTTGTCGGTGCAGGTCTTGGCTTAGGTGTCGGCATGAATGTCGGCACTCAGGCTGCGGGCACTCTAGGGGCAAATATGAATGTAAGCCCGGTTTCAGCAACTCCGCCTCCATTGCCACAAGCGACAATGTATCATTTGGCCTTGAATGGCCAATCACAGGGACCGTACGACTTTAATGTTGTTTCTGCATTGATAAACAACGGCACAGTATCTTCAGGAACATTTGTCTGGAAACAAGGAATGGCTAATTGGGACAAAATTCAGAACGTACCTGAGTTTGCTTCATTTTTTGTGAGTTGTCCTCCTCCATTACCAAATATGTAAAGAACATGATATACGTATTTATTGTATTTATACTCTTTTTTGCCATCAATTTGTTGGCAGGAGCAATCTTTAGCGGTTATGAGCGATTCAATCTGGTTTTCACATCGGTTGTTCTTCTTGTAAATCTTGCATTTTTGTGTACGTTGTGCAAGAACTTCCTGAAAGATGCGTTCAAGATTTCACTTACTTTCCTGTTTGTTGTTTCAGGAGTTGTTGAATTCGTTCTGGCAGCACTCTCCCCGGCGGTATTCTCCGATAATGTCTATGTAATGAGTGTTGCCGCCATTGTTGCTATTCAATTATTGTTGCTTGTGATTACATATCTTTTTTCAATTAAAAACAGTTGATTATGGTAAGATGCAGTGAATGTGGAATGAGTTATAACGAGAGTCTTTATTGTTGTCCGGAATGCGGTAATCCGACAGTTTCAAAGTTCTCAAATCAGACAGGCTTGAGCAATTGCCCGAACTGTGGTGCTCCTGTTACGAATAATGTTGCATGTGAGTATTGTGAGAGTGCTTTCCCGTCAGCAATAAAGGCACCGGAGAAGGTTATCATTAACAATACCAAGACTGTTGTAGAGGAGAGAGATAGTGGCGGTGGCGGTCTTGCTGTGGCAGGTGCTTTCTTAGGCGGTTTGCTAGGCGGTATTTTGGATGATTGATATAATTTAGAGGATAATGGCGTTAATTGAATGTAGAAAATGCGGTCAACTTGTTTCGGACAAGGCTGATTTCTGTTCTGTATGCGGCGCTCCTGTAGGTGACGATGCTGCTTTGCCCGGCATCCCTGGAACCGGAAATACCATAATATGCCGTGAGTGTGGCTTTGAATATAGCGAGAACCAGGATTGTTGTCCGGAGTGTGGCAATAGGCATGATGTACATGAAATTCCAACGGAAAAGAATGGCGTGGAGCAGCCGATTGCAGAACCCTGTCAGGAATCGGATAACAAAATTGTATGCAGTAAGTGTGGCTTTGAATATAGTGACAGAGAAAGTTCTTGTCCTGAGTGCGGTTGCAGACACGAAGTGCCGGAAGTTCCGTCCGAAGAAGATAATTCTGAGGTGGAAAAGCCTATAGTTGACTATTTGCAAGAGATTAATGGCACAGTTGAAACCGATGAAGGGAAGAATAGAAGCAGGCTTTTATTTATATCTGTAGTATCAATCATTATATTGGCTGTAATCTGTACTATGACTATCATCTCGTTTTCTGAAGAAGCAAAAAGAAAAGCAGCCCTTGCGGCCGAACAGCATAGAGCAGATTCTATAGCTGCTGTCGAACGTGAACGTTTGGCATTGCTTGAGCAACAACGCCGTGATTCTATAGCAGCAGCTGCAGCCGAAGCGGAGCGTAGAGTGTTTAAGAACCGCACTTTTGCTTTAGGTGATGTATCTTTCAAGATGGTTGCTGTAAGTGGTGGCAACTTAGGCTTCGTTATGGGTGCGACTCATGAACAAGGTGGTGCGTATGACGATGAAAAGCCTGTTCATAGTGTAATTCTAAGCAATTATTACATAGGTGAGTCGGAGGTGACACAGTCCCTCTGGCTGGCAGTGATGGGGAATAACCCTTCTCATTTCCAGTCAGGAAATAATCCTGTTGAGAAAGTTAGCTATGACGAATGTATGGCTTTTATATGCAAGTTGAACGATCTGCTTGCTGCGCAGTTGCCCCAAGGTTGTCGTTTTCGTCTGCCTACAGAAGCAGAATGGGAGTTTGCTGCACGTGGGGGAGAGAAACGCCATTCATATATTTATAGCGGAGATATGCGAGTTGATGAGATTGCATGGTATAAAGGAAATAGTGCAGGCTCGCCGTCTAATGTGAAACAGAAGGAACCTAATGAACTAGGTCTTTACGACATGAGCGGTAATGTGTATGAATGGTGCAGCGACTGGTATGACCGTGACTATTATTCCATAAGTCCAGAGAAGAATCCTCAAGGCCCGGATACAGGAACACATCGTGTTATCCGTGGCGGAAGTTGGGACCTGCCGGAGCGTCATTGCAGAATCTCTCTCAGGAATTATTGCAAGCCCGATGCAAAAGGTTACAGCAATGGTCTTCGTTTAGCTTTAGATGCATACAATGAACCCGAAGAAACAACGGTTGATGACAATGTGTCGGATAGTGAGAAAGTGGCTTTGGAAAATATCATCAAGAATATCTGTCATTCCTTAAATGAGAATAAATACAAATACCAGGTACCGTATTCGCCTGAACTCAAATCAATGCTTGACAAAGCTAGGAATATTGCGGATTCATGGGCTGAAAGAACAGGCGGCTATGATGATTTTATAGATGAACAGTATTTTATTTCATGGATAGATGCTCAGGACTTTGAAACTTTGTCATTTGAGATTATTCAATATGAGAGAGTGTCCGATAAATCGTTGCATGTATATGTTCAGTTAACAGATAGCTGGCTAGGTCCTATGGATTTGCATAGAATTGAGTTTGTTCGTTTAGACGGAGATTGGGTAATTGAAGATATAAATAAACAAGGATATAGAGGAGGAAGATATAAAGGAGAAGGTATTTCTCAGAAGGAGATAATAAAAGAGTTTATTGAGAGACATAAGGATAAACTGACTGTAATGAGGGAAGAAACTCCTTTGGACTCTGCTGAGATCGTTGATGTTGAGTACGCCGATGATGTGTATGTTGAATAGTTTTTATAAATCCTAATACTAATAATTATGGCTTTAATTAATTGTCGTGTATGTGGCAAGACCGTTTCGGATAAGGCTGAATCGTGTCCTCATTGTGGAACACCAGTAGCGAATGCAAATCTCATCAGATGTCCAGAGTGTGGTGCAATGGTCGCAGCTGGTTTGTCGGAATGTTCTGAGTGTGGCTTGCCTTTTGTCGTTTCTGCCCCTTCACAGTACCCGTCAACCCCTGATGTGGATGCCGGTGTTAACTTATTGCATGGTCCGGGTGTGCTGAAACTTGTTTATAAGGGTGGCTCCATAAGAGATAAGTTCTATGTTGAGATAGATGTCAATGGTAGAAATTTTGGAAAATATTATGCCTATGATGGTTTTGAGGTGTGTATACCTATTGAATCGTCTAAAATGGATATTGTCGTAAGGCCACAAAAATCCTTCTCCATACCGGCTCTTTGTAAAATTTCCTTAGAACTTGACCCTGCTCGTGAATATGTATGCAATCTTAACCAAGAGTTTGATTTGTGGGGTTATGAGTTATACTCTAATGGAATACTTTTCAAAAGCGATAAGGTGATATCCCAGTTATTAGGAATTGTAGTAGCTTTTCTTTTCTGGATTGCCTGGGTGGTGTATTTCTTTATACAGTTCAAGACATCTCCTATTAGAGCAAAATCCGCTTTGGTATATGCAGTGTTCGGTCTTATTATGAATATAGCTCTGTATATAATAAGTTTCCATATATAAAAAGAGGATAATCCAAAAGCTTTTTTGACCAAACACCCCCGATAGAGTATTCTAACGAGGGTGTTTCTTTGTAAAATTGACATTTTAGTCATTCTCTTTTTTCGTTGGGTTTGGCTTCTCCTTTTTGGCGATTGACGCGTTCCTGCATCATCTTCTTCATCAGGTCGCGTTGGAATGATATCTCGGCGTGCTGTACTCCCAGGAGTTTGCATGCCGGAATGACATTGAGGTATTTTGCGCTGTACTCCTTTTCGAGTTTTGCAACTTCTATCTTCACATCGCTCATCTTGTTTACGAACTCGCGGCACTGCTCTTCGTTCATCTTTTCGCCACGCTTTTTCTTTATGCTTCTGCGGGCATCTCGTTCAAGTGTGAACTTCTTTTTCTGAAGTTCAAAAAAGAGAGGGAAAAATGCCTCGGCTTCCTCTGGTGTCAGTTGGGCTTTGCGTGTAATGTACTCCTTCTGCTTAGCCTGGAACTCCTCGTGTGAAAAATGCCTTTTCTTACCCTGTTGCTGCTTCTCTTGCGCAGTCATGCCGGCTATGGAACAGAGTATTATAGCCAATGATAATATTGCTTTTTTCATATTTGTGGTTTTAGTTATTGTCAGTATCTGTAAGGTAACAATAGAAAGTGTATTCGTCTATCGGATAACTCTCCAGCATGTTGTCAATATATTCGCCGTCAATACTGTTGTCATATTCGCTTGTATTTCCTGCAGTGAACTCATTGGAAGCGTTCCCTTTTTTCCAGTCGGTTCCTGGAACGGATATGATGCCTGCCGCAACTGTTGCGATTATAGCTATCATAGCTGCGTAGCCCACCCAACGCATGCGTGAAACAAGGCTTACTTTCTTTCTCTTTTCCTGAGGAAGAGAGTTGCCACAAGTCGCTTTCAGAATATTGCTGTTCAGCTTTGCAAAATATCCTTCAGGCGTTGCAAACGGGTCCTTCTTCTTGTAATCTTCAAGTCTCATATCTGAATCGTTCTATTATTTTAGATGCCCTAAGGCAACAAAGGTTTAATTATTCTCCTTTAAAAACTCTTCAATCTTCTTTACCGCAATGTGATACGATGCCTTCAACGCTCCAACGCTGGTATCAAGCAGTGCCGACATCTCTTCGTATTTCATCTCTTCGTAATACTTCATGTTGAATGTGAGGCGTTGCTTTGCCGGCAAACGGCTTACAGCCTCATGGAATAGTGCCTCAGCTCTGTCTCCGTTGAAGAACACATCGCTTTCAAGCTTGTCGGCTACGGCTCCTTCAGGAGTGTCAATCGATATTGTACTTCCACGGTTCTTGCCTATGAATGTCAACGTCTCATTGATTGCAATACGGTAGAGCCATGTCTGTATCTGCGATTCTCCCCTGAACTTGTCAATGTTTGTCCATGCCTTTATGAATGTCTCCTGAACCAAGTCATTGGTATCTTCGTGCGAGAGTACCATACGGCGTATGTGCCTGTATATCTGTTCGCTGTACCTTTCTACTATAGCCGAGAATGCGGCGGCTCTCAAGGATTCGTCCTTGAGTTGCGCGACTATATTCTTTTCATTATACTTTTCTCGGCTCACGGTCTGTATTATTCTTTACCTTAGACTGCTCTGGAACAAAAAGGTTTAAAGGTCTGATGCAATCCAAGGCTGTCAAATGCTGATAACCATTCCCTCTTCTGCGTTTATGCTGTTCGGGAATATCTCCCTTGCTTCATTTATGAGCATTTCACAGTCGTCGTATCGTGATGAGAAGTGTCCTATTACAAGCCTTTTCGCATCGGCATCCTTTGCTATTGTTGCAGCTTGCCGCGCAGTGCTATGGAATGTTGTTGCAGCCCGTCCTTTCTCGCTCTCGGCAAAGGTGGCTTCATGGTATAGCAGGTCCACGCCTTTTATAAGCATATTGTTTTCGGGGCAGGGCAGAGTGTCGCTGCAGTATGCATAGCTGCGCGACGGGTCGGCATCTTTCGTCAGCTTAGAGTTAGGTATGGTCTCTCCTTCGGCAGTTACGAAATCGGCACCATCCTTTATCGAAGCTCTCATGTATGCCGGTATATTGTAGTAGTTGGCGGCATCGCCTATGAGATGTCTTTTCTTCGGTTTTTCCTTGAAGAGGAATCCGCAGCACGGTATGCGGTGCTTCTGTGGCAGGGTTTCAACGGTTATTGTGTTGTCTTCGAATATCACAGTGTGTCTTGCCGCGTCTATGCTATGGAAGAATATGGGGTAGTTCATTCCCTTGCAGTAGAATTCAAGTTGTGGTTTCATCAGTTTTTCCAGCATCTGGTCGGCATATATATGCAGTGGCGCAGTCCTTCCCAGCAGGCCGAATGTCGATATCAGTCCTATGAGTCCGAAGCAGTGATCGCCATGCAGATGTGAAATGAAAATATGGTTGATGAATGAGAAATGTACATGCCCTCTCCTGAGCTGGAGCTGTGTGCCCTCTCCGCAGTCTATCATGAACTGCTTGTTGCCAATCCTTATCACTTGTGAACTGGCATTGTGGCGTGTAGTAGGCAGTGCCGACCCGCATCCGAGAATATGTACTTCAAACGGTTCCATTCTTGACAGATATTCTACAATAGATTTTTGTCTTCAGTTGCAAATGTAACAATTATTGCTGTAAATAGGTGAGTTGTGGCATAAATAAAACAAAGGCTGCCACTTGGGCAGCCTTTGTTTTATTATAATGTGGTGTCAATTACTCACCTTTGCCTTCGAGCTTGCTCTTGAGAGCTGCAAGTGCATCGATGTCGCCGAGAGTTGTAGAAGCGGCCTGGTTCTGGATAGCAGGTGCCTGCTCCTCAGCAGCCTTCTTGCTCTTGCGAGCTGCTGCAGCAGCCTTCTTCTCTGCCTTCTCCTCCTCCTTAGCTGCATCCTCGAAGATACGGCTGTGAGAAAGGATGATTCTCTTAGCTTCTTTGTTGAACTCGATAACCTTGAACTGGAGCTTCTCCTCAGCAGCAGCCTGTGTGCCATCCTCCTTAACGAGGTGCTTTGGAGTTGCGAAGCCCTCAACGCCGTAAGGGAGAGATACTACTGCACCCTTGTCGATGAGCTCTGTAATAACACCCTCGTGGATAGAACCTACTGTGAATACTGTCTCGAATACATCCCATGGGTTCTCCTCAAGCTGCTTGTGGCCAAGGCTCAGGCGACGGTTCTCCTTGTCGATTTCAAGAACCTGAACATCGATAGCCTCACCGATCTGTGTGAACTCAGACGGGTGCTTAACCTTCTTTGTCCAAGAGAGGTCGCTGATGTGGATAAGGCCGTCAACACCCTCCTCAATCTCAACGAAGATACCGAAGTTTGTGAAGTTGCGAACCTTAGCTGTGTGCTTAGAACCGATAGGATACTTCTCCTCGATGTTTGTCCAGGGATCCTCCTTAAGCTGCTTGATACCGAGTGACATCTTGCGCTCGTCGCGGTCGAGTGTGAGGATAACTGCCTCTACCTCTTCGCCAACCTTCATGAAGTCCTGAGCTGAACGCAGGTGCTGGTTCCAAGACATCTCTGAAACGTGGATAAGACCCTCTACGCCGGGAGCAATCTCGATGAATGCACCGTAGTCGGCCATAACGACTACCTTACCCTTTACTACATCACCAACCTTGAGGTCTGCATCGATAGCATCCCATGGGTGTGGAGTGAGCTGCTTCAAGCCGAGAGCGATACGCTTCTTCTCGTCATCGAAGTCGAGGATAACAACGTTGATCTTCTGGTCGAGAGCTACAACCTCTGTAGGATCGTTTACGCGGCCCCAAGAGAGGTCTGTGATGTGGATAAGACCGTCAACACCGCCGAGGTCGATGAATACACCGTATGAAGTGATGTTCTTTACAGTACCCTCAAGTACCTGACCCTTCTCAAGTGTGCTGATGATCTTCTTCTTCTGCTCCTCAAGCTCAGCCTCGATGAGAGCCTTGTGAGAAACGACAACGTTCTTGAATTCCTGGTTGATCTTAACAATCTTGAAGTCCTCTGTCTGGCCTACGTATGCATCGTAGTCGCGGATTGGCTTAACGTCAATCTGTGAGCCAGGCAAGAATGCCTCGATGCCGAATACATCGACAATCATACCGCCCTTAGTGCGGCACTTGATGTAGCCACGTACGACAGCCTGCTCTTCCATAGCCTTGTTTACAAGCTCCCATGAACGGCTTGCGCGTGCCTTCTTGTGTGAAAGGTTCAGCTGACCCTTCTTGTCCTCAAGGTTCTCGATATAAACCTCTACCTGATCACCGATCTTGAGGTCGGGGTTATAGCGGAACTCGCTGATAGGAATGATAGCGTCCTGCTTGTAGTTGATATCTACAATAACTTCGCGCTTGTTGATACCGATAACAGTACCGTTAACTACCTCGCGGCTGGATACCTTGTTGAGTGTGCTGCCATAGGCCTGCTCCAGCTGCTCGTGTGAAAGACCTGAGATGTTCTCGCCTTTCTCATAAGACTCCCAATTGAAATCGGGTGTGCCTGTTAGAATTTCGTTGCTCATAATTTTCTAAAAGTTAATGAGTTAGACATTATGTTGATAGAATTCGGGCGCAAAGATACTGCTTTTTTGTCAAAAAACCTCAAAATCGGGCGACTATTTTTGAATATGAATGTGAAAAAGCTATTATGTGGAATGACGGGATTTCGGGATTTTTCCTCTTCGGCAGCAGGTTTCTTGTGCATTGACACCGAAAAGGATGCTCCTTATTTTTCAGGTTAGTGAAATATTTGTACTTTTGTAATTGAACGGCTCTTGCAAATCTTTGCTTGCTTTTATTTGTTAATAAGGTACAGTACGCTTTAGCCGGTTGGCAATGTTGGACAAATCAACAAGATATATTTATGGAATTTCTGTCATCTTTCAGCTCTATTGAGTTCTTGAGTGCGTTTATTGTGCTCTTTGCGGTGATTGACCCTATCGGCATTATGCCTATAGTTCTCTCAATACGCGACAAGGGCAAGATTATAAACCCGGTGAAGGCTGTTTTCTTCGCATTCGGCCTTATGTTCCTTTTCTTCTTCGTCGGAGACTGGATTCTGAACCTCTTCGGCGTTGATATAAACTCGTTTGCCGTAGCCGGTTCAATTGTGATTTTCCTTATGGCACTTGAGATGGTGCTTGATATTGAGATTTTCAAGGATTCCTCAATTGCCGCAAATGATGCAACTATTGTTCCGCTGGTGTTCCCGTTGCTTGCCGGTGCCGGTTCGTTTACCACGCTGCTTTCCATCAAGGCCGAATATGCTCCCGTGAATATAATTATGGCCCTTCTGCTGAATGCGGTAGTGGTGTTTACGATGCTCAGTGCAACATCTTTTTTAATGAGGCTGCTCGGCAAGGGCGGTATATACTTTACCCGCAAGTTCTTTGGAATAATCCTGCTTGCAATATCTGTAAAACTGTTTACATCTAACTTGTCTTATCTTATAAACGAGATATCGGTAACTGCAAACTGATACTATAAAAGCATTAGAACCGGCAATTGCCGGTTCTAATGCTTTTATAGTATTCGTCTTTTTCTTAATGGAATCTCTTCATTCCTTCGGTCTCGGCGGTCTTCAGCGTGCCGTCTTCGCCGGCATATATGAAATAGGCATCGATGCTTTTTTCCTTGCTGCATATCTCCATGGCCTTTTCAAGCCCCATTACCATGAATGATGTGGCGTATGCATCGGCTGTTGCGCAGTCATCGGCAATTACTGTTGCCGAAAGCAGCGAATGTTCTACCGGATAACCGGTTCTGGGATCTATCGTGTGGGCAACTTTCCTGCCGTTCTCGTAGCGGAAGTTGCGGTAGTTGCCCGATGTCGCCATTCCCTTGCCGTCGAGCCTTACAACTCCGAACAGCTCCTTGTTGCTTGCCAACGGGTCATCTACTGGCTTGTTTATGCCGATGCCCCATCTCTTTCCGCTGGCATTATTCCCTTTGGCAACAACCTCGCCGCCAATTTCAATCATGTAGTTATTTATTCCATGCCTGTCGAACATCGACGCAACTACGTCACATCCGTATCCTTTGGCTATTGCGCTGCAGTCGAGCATCGTGCCGGGGTTCTGCTTTACGACCTTTCCGTCAACGAGCGAGACTCTCTTGTAGCCGACAAGGTTGCGCAGGGAATCTATTGCCGTGCTGTCAACCGGCAATCCCTTCTTGAACCCGAACCCCCATGCGTTGACCAGTGGAGCAACAGTAATGTCAAATGCACCTCCGGTCTTCTCCGAGATTTCCTGTGCAAGGGAAAATACCGTTATGAACATACTGTCGGGCACGGCATCTTCATTGTTGTTTATAGCTGTTATTATGGAATTCCTGTTGAACGGAGACAATGATGCGTTTACCTTTTCAAGTACATTCTTTATCTCCTGATGAAGTTCTGTCTTGCTCTGGTAAGTGATGTTGTAGTATGTGCCGAAGACCTCTCCTCTGTTGTTGATGTAAGGCTTCTGGTTGTTCCTTATTATATATATGGTTCCTACTATGAGGAAGAGGAGGAATATCACTTTTCCTGCACTTAGCTTGCTGTTCATTATTTGTTGCGGTTTTTCTTTAAAGGTATTTCATATATCAGGTTGTAGGTTCCTCCAAAGCATGTGCTCTTGTTGATTCCGAAGCCGGGTACATACCACATTCTGGAGTTGTCGCCCTCTTTCTCGCTCAGTCTTGCCTTGTATCGTACGGTCCATCCCATGTGGAACCCTTTGGCAATCTTTACTTTAATTCCTATACCTATTTCGGCCCATGAGCAGCTGCCGTCAATGTCGTTGAGGATTAGGGGAACCTCTCCGCCCCAAACCGGGTCGCTTATGGCAGGAGCGTCTATGTCGTACTTGAAACTGCTCCAGCCAAAGCGTGCGAGTGCATATACGTAATTCTTCGGGTTGGGCTTGTCTCTCCTTGTCAACAGGTTGTAGTTGAATCCTACCCTGTAATACGGTGCACTTGTCTTGTACTTTATCCCTCTGGTCTCGTCCGTAGCATCGCACCAGCCCATGCCTATCTCTACGATAGGGTAGAGACGGTTGCCTAAATTCGCTTCAACTGCAAATTCGTAGCTTGTATAGTCTTCGAGCATGGAGTATGCAAGCCCGAATACGTCGGCCGAAACCCCGATGCCATTAAAGGAGAGCAGTTCCGATATGAAGCTCTTTTCTTTCCCAGCCTCTTTCCCCTTGTTGTCGGCATGTACGGCAATGGGTGTCAGCAATATGCTAATCAATAAAATATACCTTAATGTTTTCATTGTAGTCGAATTTTACGTTTTCGTTTGCAATGACTGCCGAGTCTATGAAACTGTTTGTACACTTCAGGCCTGTAACCTTGTGGTACATTACTGTTCCGCACTCCATTGATATGTAGAACGGTATATTCTCATGCTCTACATATATGGTATCGGTATAGTCGCCTTCGTAATGGAATACTACAGTATCGCAATTGCTGGTGTAACTCATAGGAAGCCTCAGATTGTCGGTGTCGGTTATGTGGTTCACGACTATGGAGTCGTTCCCGTTCACCATGAGCGATACGGTGAGTGCTTCGGGGTACTTGTACTTGCTTTCGACATTGTCGTCGCTTACGCAGTAGAATCCCATCTTGTTGTATGCCACATTCTCGATGCTGCAGTCGTAGCTCTCCTCACAGCCGGTAAACAGCAGGAGCATGGCCAAAAAGGAAACTGTTATGTGCTTGAATCTGATTGTCATGTATGGATGCTTTTGGATTTAGGATTTAAAGAGTGTTTTTCTTAGAACTCTTTGGAAATGTTGTATCTGTTTCTCTCCTGCGATGTACGGCTTATCAGTTCGGCTATGAAGCCTGTGAGGAAAAGCTGTGTTCCCAGAATCATAAGGGTAAGTGAAATGTAGAAGTAAGGCGAATCTGTTACAAGACGGCTTGTCTCGCCGTTTGCAAGCGCATATAGCTTCATGCCTCCTACAATAATGGCAGCGATGAATCCGAAGAAGAACATCAGTGTGCCCCAAAGACCGAAGATATGCATAGGACGGTAGCTGAACCTTGAAAGGAACCATAGCGACATCAGGTCGAGGTATCCGTGGAAGAAACGGCTTATACCGAACTTGCTCTTGCCGTACTTGCGTGCCTGATGATGCACGACAAGCTCTCCTATCCTGTCATATCCGGCATTCTTTGCAAGATACGGAATGTATCTGTGCATGTCGCCATAGACCTCTATGTTCTTTACAACTTCGTTGCGGTATGCCTTCAGGCCGCAGTTGAAGTCGTGCAGGTTCTTTATTCCCGAAACCTTACGTGCCGTAGCATTGAAGAGTTTCGTAGGTATTGTCTTGCTTAGCGGGTCGTAACGCTTCTTCTTGTAGCCCGAAACAAGGTCGTACTCCTCTTCTGTAATCATCTTGTATAGTGCCGGAATCTCGTCGGGGCTATCCTGCAGGTCGGCATCCATAGTAATTACGACATCGCCTTTTGCACGTTCGAAACCGCAGTACAATGCCGGTGATTTTCCATAGTTGCGGCGGAACTTTATGCCATGTATGTTGGGGTTCTTTCCGCTCAGCTCTTCAATCACCTCCCATGAGTTGTCGCTGCTGCCGTCGTTGATGAAGATTATCTCATACGAGTAGCTGTTCTCCTTCATCACTCTTTCAATCCATGATGCAAGTTCGGGCAACGACTCGGCTTCGTTGTATAAGGGTACTATTACTGAAATGTCCATCTTTTTATCCTTTGTTGTTCCTGCGTACAAAAATTGCTATAATGAACGGCAATATTGATGCATTGAATATGTTGTTTCCTAATATATACCAAACGAACTCGCTTGTTGTTGAGTTCTGTATTGTCTGTAGTGACAGTTCGGCCTGTTGCCTGTATGCTTCGTCTATGCCCGGAAAGTTCATTGATGCGGTCAGAACTTCCTGTATAGTTGCAAAGAACATCCCGTTATCGATAAACCTGAAGTAAAGGAACATGACAAGAGCACTCAAAAGGCATGCGCATATATACATCCAGTACAGGAATGTGAATGCCTGCATGTATCTTATGCAATTGCCGCATTCGTTCCGTCTGTACTTTTTTGCAAAAGAGGCAGCAAAGAACGGAGAGCCTATGAACAATGCAATGCATGTCAACAGAAGAACCGGGCTTTTAAGTCCAATAAACATAAGAACGTACATGATGCTCCATATAATACCCAACATGGTGCCGTAATACATGGCACTATGGTAGAATCCTCTATTGCTGCTTTGTACTTCCATTCTGCTGTTTTATCGAGCGAAGATACTGCAAAGTGCCGAACATAGCAACTTTTACCCTCATAACTTGCCGGCAGTAAAGAATAATTGACTATTTTCGCATTTGAACAATATGTTTCGTGTCAAATCTTAAATACCTGTTTATATATTATGAAAGCAATGATATTTGCAGCGGGGTTAGGCACACGCCTTAAGCCTCTTACCGATACTCTTCCAAAAGCTCTTGTGCCTGTATGCGGCAAGCCTTTGCTGGAGCACGTGGCGCGTAAGCTACAGCGTGCAGGCATTGATGAGGCAGTGGTTAACATCCACTACTTTGCCGACAAGATAGAGCAGTGGGCCGATGCTCAGGAGTGGATAACTTTCGAACGTGATGACAAGAGTGCCGGCAAGATGTTGTTCGAGATAAGCGATGAACGCGAACTGTTGCTTGAGACGGGTGGTGCAGTGCTTCATGCACGTCGTTTCCTTGAGGGTTGCGGCAGGTTCATCATACATAATGTGGATATATTGTCGAACTGCGACATAGAATGGTTCGAATCACAAGTAAAGGATGAGGCTGTTGCAACATTGTTGGTGAGCGAGCGAAAGACAACCCGTTTTCTTCTTTTCGACCCAGAGACAATGCGTATGGTGGGATGGATGAATACCGATACCGGCGACTATAGTGTAGTTTCTTCCGACGTCGTTCCTTCGGGGTGCCGTGCATTGGCTTTCTCCGGAATACATATACTGAGCGATAGGGTACTCTCGCTTATGGAGGAGTATGTAAAGGAGAAGGGGCTTCCTGTTGACCCTGTCAAGGGTACACGTTTTCCTATAATGAGTTTCTATATGTGGGTGGCTGCGAAGTATCCTGTATATGGTGTTGTAGCCGACAATCTTGAGTTCATTGATGTCGGTAAGCTTGATGCGTTAAAATCTGCAGAAGATTTTATACGCATCAATACTCGATGACACTTGCAGCAAATGGTCGCGCGTAGCACAGACGCAGCTTGTGCCGGATGCTTACCTTACATTCCGAAGTCATTTATAAGCAAAAGAGTGGACAAGAAATCTTGCCCACTCTTTATTGTCTAGGTTTTAACCGAGTAAAAATTACATTTATTTGATAACTTTCGCTATTCGCATCCCGCGAGGCGTAACCTTCGGCTACGCTGCTCGCGACTATTGCTGCTCAAGTTATCGAGTAAAAATTACATTTACTTGATAACTTTCGCTATTCGCACCCCGCGAGGCGTAACCTTCGGCTACGCTACTCGCGAGTGTTGCTGCTCAAGTTATCGAGTAAAAATTACATTTTTACTTTACCAAAACTTTTTTGCCATCGATGATATAGATACCACCCTTGGTTACGGTTTCAATCTTGCGGCCCTGGAGGTCGTAGATACCCTCATTTACGTTCATGCCATTGAGCTTGTCACCGTAGATGCCGTCAATGCCTGTTGCATGTGTACCATAGAATGTAGGAAGTATCATATCGCTTGAAACAGAATCTGTAACCTTGAATACACCAGCAACAGTGTCATATACAAGAGTCAATCCCTCGCTTACGATAGTTGCAGTGCTGTTCTCATCATCGGCAACAGTGATTGTCCAGCTGCTCATTGGAACATATGCGCCATTTGAACTGAGTTTTGGACCGGAAGCACCATACATTGAAGATGTGTAGATATAGTTGCCGTTTACATCCTTAATGTAGTATGTTCCGCCTTCTGCAGTCTCTTCCAAGGTGATTGCATAGTAAGCAGCCTCGGTCAAGTCATCGCCATTGATTGTTGTCTCAACAGCTGGCAGGACATTGTTTGCAAGAGGTGCTGCCACATGGCCGTTTGCTGCAATGAAGTAGCTGCCGCTTTCAACTGCTACTGCTCTGTGGTATGTAACAGCCTCAGAGATTATGTACTCAGCCGAAGTAGATGCACTCACGTATGTCTTGTCGCCGTATGTAAGCTCAACGATAACCTTGAGAGTACAGCTGTTCTCGATTGTGATTTGACCGTCAGTCTCCTCATCCTCGACAGTAGGCTCATTACCGTCTGTTGTGTAGTAGTATGTAACATTTGTCACGCCATTAAGATCTGCTGTTGCAGAGTGTACATTCACGGTCTGAGCACCAACATAAACACCGCTTTCGAGGTCGATTGCCGGAGCCTCAAGTTTGTTCTCGGCCGGATATACCTTAATATATGTGATGTACATTACACTTGAGTAGTTGCCGCCGTTAGAACCGATAACGAGTTCGTAAACATTGCCGGCAGCCTGGTTCTCTGCTGCAATCTCAAATGTAGATGTTGCAGCAGTTCCGATGCATGCTGTACTTACAGCGTTATCGCCAACATATACGTTCATATCAACATTAGCATAGCTTGTTCCGCTTGAGTGACCGACAACCTCAATCTTCTCAACTGCGAAACCGAATGCAGGGAGAATAATCTTTGAACCCGGCTTAGATATATTCAAGAAGCCCTTGCTGTCATAGATATAACTACCTGTGTTTGCAGTCGGGTCAATGTTGATAGTTTTTGTACCATCGGTGTACTCACCGGCTGTCTTAATGCTGCTGAAGTTGTTCTCCTCCATAGTTGGGATATTCCATCCACCGTTTACGAAGTCGAATACAACAGTCTCGTTAAGCGTTTTGGCAATAGGCTCCTCAACCTGGAATGTGAATGTCTGTCCTGCGAACTCCTCACCGTCCACGCTCTTGATTAGGCCTGCAGGAATCTCGAATGTATAAGTACCGGTCTTTGATATAGTTGCATTCATCTCGAATACGAATGTCACCTTGTTGCCGTCGATGGTAGCAGCGCTTACCCATGCAGTAGCCGCCACGCCACCGTTAGCATCCTTCAACTTG
>JAFWXX010000012.1 GCA_017522915.1 Bacteroidaceae bacterium | reverse complement strand
CGATATTTGGGATATTGATATGGAGAGCAGGGGTGTAGCGGCTGACGACCGTATTATAATGGGAATAGACCCAGGTACCAATATCATGGGTTATGCATTCATAGGCGTTAACGGCAATAAGGCCCGCCTGATTGCCATGGGTGTCATTGATTTGCGCAAATGTAAGGACATGTACATGAAACTGGGCGAAATATTTACCCGTGTCCAAGGGCTTATAAACTCTTTCCTCCCCGACGAACTGGCAATAGAGGCTCCTTTTTTCGGCAAGAATGTACAGAGTATGCTTAAGTTGGGCCGGGCGCAGGGTGTGGCTATTGCTGCAGCAATAAGCCGTCAGGTTCCTATTCATGAGTATGCCCCTATGAAGATAAAGATGGCAATTACAGGCAACGGCTCGTCGTCGAAAGAGCAGGTTGCCGACATGTTGCGTCGGATGTTGAATATCTCCAGTGAGGAGATGCCTCATTTTATGGATGCTACAGATGCATTGGGAGCCGCATTCTGCCATTTTATACAACGCGGTCGCCCGGTATCGGACAAGAAGTACAGTTCATGGGCCGATTTTGCGGCCAAGAACCCAGGCAAGATAAAATAATCAAACGGCTCATCAATTGGTGAGCCGTTTGATTATTTTATCTTGCATTACTTATATAGTCCATAAGTTGTACGCAGTACCTGGAATTCTGTACGGCGGTTCAGCTGGTGGCACTCCTCCTGCTGCTCCTCATTTTCAAGAGCATTGATAAACTCTTCGGTAAGCAGGTCGCCTTCTTTCAGGTACTTGTATTTCTCTGTCATCTTCTTGGTTACCTCCTTAGGCTTGCTTTCTCCATATCCCTTTGCCGTAAGACGTTCCTTTTCTATACCATTTTCTATAAGGTATCTAACAACAGATTCGGCGCGTGCCTGTGACAGTTTCTCGTTATACTTGTCGGTTCCTCGGTAGTCGCAGTGCGCTGCAAGCTCTATGGTTACATTCGGGTTCAGTTCAAGCAACTTTACCAGCTCGTCAAGCGAAGTCGTCGATTCCGGAGTCAGTGTCGCCTTGTCGAATTCATAGAAGATATTGTCTATTAGTACAGGGCGTGTTATTGACGGCAGGGCGAAATCGCGCTGGTATTCGTTGTATCCTTCAGTAGAGTCGGCTTTCAGCTCCTGCATGGTATTGAGGTATCCCTTGCATGTGCCCAGCATGACATACTCCACGCCTGGCGTTACACGCACTCTGTACGAGCCATCCTTCATTACTCCGAAGTTGGTGTTTGTACCGTCGTTTCCAATCATGTGTATGATGCCGTTAGGCAATTCGTATCCATCCTTTTCATATATCCATCCGTGCAGGATATGTACTGTCTCCGGGAGCTTGAATGAATATATATGGTCCCAACCGCGTGCGTCTCCTCTGTTCGAAGAGAAATAACCGCGGTAGAGTCCCGGTGCAAAGGTCATTCCGAAATCGTCACCGTTGGAGTTCACTGGTGCTCCAAGGTTGTTGACACTCCATACAGTATCATTCTCCTGTACAGCGCTGTATATGTCAAGTCCACCCATTCCTGGGTAGCCGTCCGACGAGAAGAAGAGCTCGCCTTTCGGGCCGAATGAAGGGAACTGTTCGTCTCCCTCGGTATTGATATAAGGTCCAAGGTTCTCCACAATTCCCTCAAGAGCCTTGCTGGAGCCGATGTAGTACTTCCATATGTCCAGTCCACCGTATCCGCCAGCCATTGTAGAAGTGAAGTACAGCCAGTTGCCGTCCGGCGAAACTGCAGGGTGGGCAAATGCCGTAAGGGTATCGCTCGAAATTATGACCGGTTCGGGCTTGCTCCACGATGCATCGCTCCTGTTGCTTCTGTAAATAGCCGCATATCTTGGATATTGAGGGTCGGTGGTACATCGTGTAAAGTACATCACTCCTCCGTCACGGGTGAATGCCGGTGCACCGTCCTCATATTCGCTGTTTACATCCCCTTCTATCTTCTCGGTCTTCTGCCATTTGCCTTTCTCGTCACGTTTGGTGAGGAAAAGGTCGGCAAATTTCTGGCCGGTTATTCCGCTTATATCCTTTCCTGTCGCGTCCTTGCGTGTGCTGGTTGTCACAATCATGGTCGTGTCTTCGCCCACGTATGCCGGGCAGTAGTCGCTGCGTTGTCCGTTCAGCTCCTTTGCTTTGGCTACAATGTACCGGCTGGGGTTCTTCTTCCACTCCTGGGATTGTTTTGCAGCCTGCAGGCCAATCTGAGCCATTCGGTTGTGAGGGTCTCTCTCCAGGAATGCCTCATAGCTTTTTTGCGATGCCTTGTAGTCGCCCTTCTCAAGCTGGGCATCAGCAAGGTACAGCTGTGCCATAGAATCCGGATAGCCGTACCGCACGGCATTCTGATATGCGCCGACTGCAAATACAGGGCTGTTTATCTTACGGTAACATTCTGCCAGTTTCCATGCTACGACACCTCGTTTCTTGCGTTCTTTCGGGGATATTCTTCTGTACGCACTCTTGTACTCCTGGGCTGCTTCGTAGTATTCCATTATGGCTGCAAACTTGTCACCTTTCTTAATGGCCCTGTCAACTCCACATGATGCTGCCAGCATCATTATGAGTATTATTATCGGTATGTATCTTAATCTTCTATGCACGTTTGTGTCTATTGGTTATATTATAACTTATAAAAATCCGCTTTATTATATTCATCTGCTGTTTTTTGCGCTCAGGCTTGTTCTCTATGCCTGCCCGGCAACCGGTTCCAACGTACTGTTGTCACGCAATACATCATTCACAACCTCGTGAAGCATGCTTTTAAGTTCTTCAATGAATGTCTTTGCTTCGTATTGCCTTTTCTCAATGTCGCGCAGTTTCTTTTCCCAACGCCCTGTCAGTTCTGCACTTTTCAGCAGCTCGTTCTTTATGAGCCCGACAAGCTCTATTCCGGTCGGTGTCGCAACAATGTTCTTTTTCTCGCGCTTTATATAGTTGCGTTTGTACAGTGTCTCAATTATGGCTGCGCGTGTAGATGGGCGTCCTATCCCATTCTCTTTCATTGCATCGCGCAGCTCCTCATCATCGACAAGCTTTCCGGCAGTCTCCATTGCACGAAGAAGAGTCGCTTCGGTATATGGCTTCGGCGGCTGTGTCCATTTCTCAGCAAGTCCGGGTGTGTGCGGTCCGCTCTCTCCCACGGTAAAAGAAGGCAGAAAGTTTTCTTTCTCTCCATCTTTATCGTCATTGTTGTCTCCGGCAAAAACAGTTCTCCATCCCGGTTCTGTAATCTCCTTGCCGGTTGTCTTGAACTCTACTCCGGCACTCTCTCCTAGCACTGTCGTGCTGCGGAATTTGCAGTCGGGGTAGAAGACTGCGATGAAATGTCTTGCAACAAGGTCATATACCTTCTTCTCAAGCTCGGTCAATCCTTGCGGATAAACGCCTGTAGGTATAATGGCATGGTGGTCCGTTACCTTCTTGTTGTCAAAGACTTTCTTTGACTTGTTCAAGGGCTTGCCGGCAAGAGGTATTGTAAGGGTCTGATAGTCACGCAATCCTTTCAGTATGTTCGTGCATTTGGGATATATGTCATCACTCAGGAATGTGGTATCTACGCGTGGGTATGTAGTTACCTTCTTCTCATACAGCGATTGTATCGTCTGCAGTGTCTGCTCGGCCGACAGCCCGAACTTTCTGTTGCAATCCACTTGCAGCGAGGTGAGGTCGTAAAGCCGTGGAGGAAGTTCGGTCCCGTTCTTTGCTGTCACGTTAGTGATTGTAAAAGGCTCTCCTGTTATTTTTTCAAGAGCCTCACGTCCTTTCTCCTCGCTGTCGAAACGTCCTTCTGTAATGCTGAAGGTGGTGTCCCGGTATGTTGTCTTCAGTTCCCAGTAGGGTTGGGGTACGAAATTTTCTATCTCAAGGTGCCTTTTGACTATAAGTGCAAGGGTCGGAGTCTGTACTCTGCCTATAGAGAGAACTTGCCGGTTCTTTGCGTACTTAAGTGTGTATAGCCTAGTTGCGTTCATTCCCAGCAGCCAGTCTCCGATTGCACGGCTGAGTCCGGCTTCATAAAGGGACTGGTATTCGCTCTGGTCCTTAAGTGTCGCAAAACCTTCGCGTATAGCCTCCTCGGTGAGTGACGAAACCCATAGTCTCTTTACGGGGCATTTTGCCTGCGCCTTCTGCATTACCCACCGTTGTATAAGTTCACCTTCCTGTCCGGCATCACCGCAGTTCACAATCATTTCTGCATCCTTCATCAGCCGTTCAATTATGCCGAACTGCTTCTCTATCCCCTTGTCATTTATCAGCTTTATTCCGAAGCGTGGCGGAATCATCGGCAGGCTGCTGAGGCTCCACCTTTGCCACATTGGGGTATAATCATTCGGTTCCTTGAGTGTGCAAAGATGACCGAAGGTCCATGTGACCTGGTATCCGTTGCCCTCGAAGAAACCCTCACGACGGTTCCTTGCCCCTAAAATGTCGGCTATCTCTTTTGCTACACTAGGCTTCTCTGCTATACAGACTATCATTCCCTATCAATGCCCGTTTGTGTTGATAAACTCCTTAGTACTAATGCACTAAGGAGTTTATCAGCTTGTCATCAAATCATTTATTTATCCAAGAATATCTTCATCAGCTCGCATGCTGCCTTTGCAACGCTTGTTCCCGGTCCGAAAATTCCGATTACTCCGGCGCGGTAAAGGAAGTCGTAATCCTGTGCCGGTATGACACCTCCTGCGAAGACCATGATATCACCGCGTCCCAGTTTCTCAAGCTCCTCGATGAGCTGAGGAACAAGTGTCTTGTGTCCTGCCGCAAGTGAAGAGACACCTACCGCATGAACATCGTTCTCTACGGCCTGTCGCGCGACCTCAGCCGGTGTCTGGAACAGCATGCCCATATCTACGTCGAAACCGCAGTCGGCATATCCTGTCGCTACTACCTTTGCACCGCGGTCGTGTCCGTCCTGGCCCATCTTGGCAATCATTACTCTAGGACGTCGTCCCTCTCTCTTTGCAAACTCTTCTGTAAGGCGACAAGCCTTTGCGAAGTTCTCGTCGTCTCTGCTTTCTGCTGAATACACGCCTGAAATAGTTCTTATAACTGCTTTGTATCGTCCTGCAACTGTTTCGCAGGCATCTGAAATCTCTCCAAGTGTGGCCCTTACATGAGCCGCTTCCACTGCACACTCAAGCAGGTTGCCCTCACCGCTTCTTGCACATTCTGTAATCTTCTCAAGAGCTGCCTTTACAGCGTCCTCGTCACGCTCCTTGCGGTTGCGCTCCAATGCTGCCAACTGCTCTTCGCGTACAGCGGTGTTGTCAATCTCCAGAATGTCGATAGGCTCCTCTTCCTCAAGGCAATATGCATTTGTTCCCACGATAATCTGTCTTCCGCTGTCTATGCGTGCCTGTGTGCGTGCTGCAGCCTCCTCAATACGCATCTTTGGAATTCCGGTTTCTATAGCCTTTGCCATTCCGCCCAATTCCTCAATCTCCTGGATAAGCTTCCATGCCTTGTCGGCAATCTCCTGTGTAAGGCTCTCTACATAGTATGAACCGCCCCACGGGTCAATTACACGGCAGATGTTTGTCTCTTCCTGGAGATATATCTGGGTGTTGCGCGCGATGCGGGCCGAGAAATCGGTTGGTAATGCAATAGCCTCGTCAAGCGCATTGGTGTGCAGTGACTGAGTGTGTCCCATGGCTGCAGACATAGCCTCTATGACAGTACGTCCTACATTGTTGAACGGGTCCTGCTCGGTGAGTGACCAGCCCGATGTCTGGCAGTGTGTACGGAGTGCCATTGATTTCGGGTTCTTCGGGTTGAAGCTCTTTATGATTTTCGCCCAAAGCATGCGTGCAGCGCGCATCTTCGCTATCTCCATGAACGGGTTCATGCCAATGCCCCAGAAGAAAGAGAGGCGAGGTGCGAATGCATCGATGTCAATGCCGGCTTCAACACCTGTGCGAACATATTCCAATCCGTCTGCAAGGGTGTATGCAAGCTCTATGTCGGCCGATGCACCGGCCTCCTGCATGTGGTATCCCGAAATGGAAATCGAGTTGAATTTCGGCATCTTCTGTGAAGTGTATGCGAATATATCACCGATAATGCGCATTGAGAATGCTGGCGGATAGATATATGTGTTTCTTACCATGAACTCCTTTAGAATGTCGTTCTGTATTGTTCCGGCCATCTCTTCAAGCTTTGCACCCTGTTCCAGTGCTGCATTTATGTAGAATGCAAGTACCGGAAGCACAGCGCCGTTCATGGTCATTGAAACAGACATCTTGTTCAGCGGAATGCCGTCGAACAGCTGTTGCATGTTGCCCATGCAGCAGATTGATACTCCGGCCTTGCCCACGTCACCCACAACACGTTCGTTGTCGGGGTTGTAACCGCGGTGTGTAGGCAGGTCAAATGCTACGGACAAACCTTTCTGTCCCGAAGCAAGGTTCCTGCGGTAGAATGCGTTGCTCTCTTCTGCTGTAGAGAAACCGGCATACTGGCGTATGGTCCATGGGCGGAATGTGTACATCATCGAATATGGTCCGCGAAGGAACGGCGGAATGCCGGCTGCATAGTCAAGATGCTCCATTTCATTAAGGTCCTCAGCCGTATATATCGGCTTTACCTTTATATGCTCCGATGTCTCCCATGTCTCACCGCAGCAATCAGTTGCAGTGCTGCAGCATGCAGTAGCCTTTGCACTGTACGAAATATCTATGCTTCTGAAATCTTTTCTCATGATGTCCGAATTATATGCCCAACTTTGCGTTCAATCCCTTTAGGGTCTCCAGAACATTGACTCTCACATGTATGAAGTTCTCGATGCCGGCCTGCTGCAGTTCATCCATGCATGCGGGTGCTCCTGCAACAATGAATATAGCCTTCTCTCCGATAGCTTTGAATGCCGGAATAGCATACTCTGCATATTCGTCATCGCTCGAACAGATGACAACGATGTCTGCCTTTGCATCCAGTGCAGCAGCAACTCCCTCTTCAACGCTCTTGAAGCCCAAGTTGTCGATAACCTCATAGCCGGCTGTTGCAAGGAAGTTGCATGAGAACTGCGCTCTGGCCTGTCTCATGGCAAGGTTTCCTATGGTGAGCATGAATGCCTTAGGCCTTCTGCCGCTTTCCTCGGTACGCAAGCGCAGCTGTTCAAACTCCTCGCCCAGTCTTCTTATAGCAAGTGTCGTGCCTCCTGCGTTGTTTTCATGGCAACCGCATCCGCAGCAATGTTCAGCAGGACGTTTGCCTTCCGAAGTCTCGCTGAAGTTCGGGTACTGGTTTGTTCCCAGAAGAATCTCCTTGCGCTTTGCAAGAGCTGTACGGCGATTGTTGCCCGACTCCTCTACACTCTTCTGTATCTTCCCCTCCTTAACGGCCTTATGGAAGCCACCGGCCTCTTCAACTGCAAGGAAAATCTTCCAAGCCTCGGCAGCAATGGACGCGGTCAGGCTCTCAATGTAGTATGAACCGCCGGCCGGGTCAACAACCTTGTCGAGGTGGCTCTCGTGCTTGAGTATGAGCTGCTGGTTCTTTGCGATTCGCATGGCAAAGTCTGTCGGAGCTTCATAAACGCTGTCGAACGGTGTTACCGTTATCGACTCGACACCGGCAATGGCAGCACTCATGGCTTCGGTCTGGGTACGGAGCATGTTCACATAAGAATCGAATAGGGTAAGGTTGAACTCCGATGTCTCGGCATGTACAATCATCTTGCCGGAGCATTTGCATTCAGGAGCATACTGCTCTACAATCTTTGCCCACAACGTGCGTGCAGCGCGGAACTTTGCAATCTCCATGAAGAAGTTGCTTGATATACCCATGTTGAACTTCATGTTCTTTGCAACGGCATCAACAGGAACACCGGCTTCGGTAACGGCATTGAGATACTCGTTTCCCCATGCAAGCGCATAGCCAAGTTCCTGAGTGATGTATGCTCCTGCATTGTTCAGTTTGCAGCTGTTTACAGCTATGCAACGGAACTTCGGCATTCCGGAGGTCGCTTCAATGAGTGCTTTTATAGTTTCAGTATAGTTTTCTATAACCTTTCCTGCAAGGAGTTCCTTTGCTATGGGGTCATAGCCAATGGAGCCTCTTACCTTTTCAAGGTCAAATCCGCGCTGTTTGCAGTACTCGGCAAAGAGTTGTGTGAATTCTATTGCCTTACCGGGGCATACACTGAAGTTCAGTTCT
This sequence comes from Bacteroidaceae bacterium, assembly GCA_017522915.1. Lineage (GTDB taxonomy): Bacteria > Bacteroidota > Bacteroidia > Bacteroidales > Bacteroidaceae > HGM04593. The sequence goes on along the minus strand of JAFWXX010000012.1, from coordinate 62,241 downwards.
GTCTTTTCAGCATCAATGCCGTCAAGAAGGGCAGGAATGTATTCTGGAGTCACAAGCTTGCCCTTAACCTTGAATGATATTGAGTCAACGCCTTCGCCGATGAGTTTCTTTGCCTTGGCGTTTGCTTCGGAAGCATTTTCGATATTGATATCCTGGCGTATAAGCCAGCAGTTGCACTTCTTGTTTCCACGTGTGTAAGGGTATTCGCCGGGCACGCATGATTCATATCCGGCAGGGAGGTCCTCCTTGCGGTAGAACGGGTTAACGTTGAATCCTTCCCCGGTTCTCCAAACCATCTTCTTCTCATAGTCGGCACCCTTGAGGTCCTCAATGATCTTGTCTTTCCAATTCTCTGTCGATACAGGCGAGAATTCGCTGAAAAGCTTCTCCTTTTCCTTGTCCATAAATTAGAGTTTTGTATTGAAAATTCACCAATTGCCGGTATGGCAACATTACCATAGCAAACTTACATAATAAAATCCAATTTATGCAACAATGCAAGAGAAAAAGGTTGCAAAAGTTTGAATTGTGATTCTCTGCATACGTGTATAAAGACGGCAAGAGTACCCGTTGCAGGTACTCTTGCCGTATGGCGGTTGGCTTGTTGCCGTTACTTCACAAGAATTTTTCTGCTGCCTACAATGTATATGCCTTTTGCCAATCCTTCGAGAGCTTTCTCTGCTTCGACCTGGCGTCGGATGCATACTCCGGCCGGCGAATAGACATCCACGACATTGTCGCTTTCAGGCACAATGCTTCCGATGCCTGTTGTTACCGGTGACTTTGCATATATGTTCACGCTCTTCTGTGTTCCTGTATAGCAGGAGAAACGTGGCGAGCTTGTGTTGTACTGCAGTATGTTGCGTGTCTTGTCGCCTTGTGCCGTTATGACAGCAAGAGCCTCGCCTTCAATGGCTATTCTCCAACTGCCGTTCGCATCGAGTGTTTCGGCTGTTGCAACATAGTTCTTGCTGGTTGATGTTGCTGCCAGGTAGCCGTCACCGACATTGAATGCAAATGTTCCTTCTACAACACCGTTCTCTATGACAATCTTCTGTACGTCTTCGGCAAAATATGTGATACGGCCGTTGCTTACCATAATGTCAGTCTTGTAACGGTAGTTCCCTGCCGATGCGCCCATGGCGAAATTCTCGTATGCAATGACAATTGAGTCGCCTGCTGTAAGCAGTGCTGCATCGGTCACAAGAGTGAACGAGCCGTCGGTAAAGTTTCCTCCGTTGCCTATGGTGTCTTCGTTCTCATCGTCTTCATCTCCATTGCCCTCATTCCCGGTGTTGCCGTCGTTCGTACCTTCGGCTGCTATAACCTTGACATTGTCAACCTCGAATGTGCCGGCTTGTGCAGAAGTTCCGATATACTTGAACGCTATTACAACACTCTTGTCACCCATATATGTATCAGGTATGGCAATCTCGCCGGTTGAGGTCTTAGTCCAGTCTGAAGTGTTCTGCACGGCATTGAAGTCAATGACTTCCCATGTGGCATCAGTGATGTTGCCTGTAAAGTCACGGCTTATGAGCAGTTGGTTGTAATCCTTAACCTTGTCAGCTGTACAGTATCGTATGACATAGTCGAATGTAATCTTTGCGTTGTTGTCTTTGGTGAAGTCCATCGGGTCGGAAACCAGCCAGCTCTCGGCGTCGTTCGCAACATCGTTATCGTCATAAGATGTAACCTCTCCGCACTGGTACTCGAAATGCCATGGGAAGTCACATTCAATAGGCTTGAACTGATATGGTGCCTCCTCAAAATCCTCGAAAAGTTTCAAATCGTACCCATCGGGTATGTCTGTTTCTGGCTTGTCATCGCCTGTTCCGCCTTCAACATCGCCGTTAAGGTGGAATGTATAGTTGATGGAGTCGCCCCAAACGTAGTCGGCAAGCTGAGGATAGTCAATATAAGGGTTGCGGTTACCCTGGACTGCATGTACGGCATTGTTGCGGTTCACCTCTTTCTCGCTTACCGGGTCCTGCTTGTGCCATTTTAGCAGCAACTCTACGGCCCATGGCTTCAGTGTGGGGTAGGTGCTCTTCTCGTAGTTCATCCAGGTATATTCCCAGGTAAGGTCCTGATAGCATGTGAACATGTACATGAAAGTACGCGCGAAATCACCCTTGTACTCGTCGCAAGGCTCGTATGCGTTCTGGCTGCTGCCGTCAATGTTCGCTTTTCCCACGAATGTCACTCCGTTGTCCCAGCTTACGCTTGTAAGTTCGCCTAGAGGATAGTTGCTCTTTCGGCTATTTGCATTCTGGTCCGACGGGTTCAGGTGATGCAAGTCGCAATAGGCATTGTTCTTGCCGCCTCCCCACCAGCTTTTTGCAACACTGTGCTCGATGTTCATTCCCGATACGGCACTGCCTTTGTCTCCAAAATAGCGTTTCTCGTTCGAGTACATGTCGAGTACGCGCCTTTGTCCGTTCTCTATTACTGCATCTGTCGTGTAGAATGCACCCCAGGTGCTGCTTGTGCCGCTTCCGTAGCTTATTTGCTGGTGGTTCTTTATAAGGTTATAAAGTGCGGTCTTAAGGGCTGCGCCTCCCTTTGTGCCGTCAATGCTTGTGTAGTATTCGGCCTGCGCTATAGCTGTCGTAGCAAACAACAGCATCATGATTTGGATGAAAAAACGTCTCATTATAATGTTTTGTCTTAGTTACGTGTCTTGTTGTTCCCGGCAAAGGTACGTTTTTATTATCTAATAAAAAAGTATTCTGGTAAAGAGTACGCTATGCAAGTTCTATCACTTCAAGTTCCTTTATCTCTTTGCCGTCGATAATGAACTTTACCAGTGTGCGTACCTGCTGCCACCCTTGCCTGCCTGCTGCACCGGGGTTTATGTGAAGGCAACCAACGGTCTTGTCGTACATAACCTTCAGTATGTGCGAGTGTCCCGAAATGAAGAGCTGGGGACATTCTTCATATATCTCCTTGCGCACCGAAGAGTCGTATCTGCCAGGGTAGCCTCCAATGTGTGTCATTATCACATTGCACTCTTCGACCTTGAACTTGAGCACATCGCTGAAACGCATGCTCAGTTCACGTCCGTCAATATTGCCGCATACGGCCCGGACCGGGCAATGCTCCTCCAAGCGGTTTATAATAAGTTCGCTGCCAATGTCACCTGCATGCCAAATCTCGTCGCAGTCGGCAAAGTGCGTAAGGTATCTGTCGTCCCACCAGCTATGGGTATCCGACATCAATCCTATGCGTTTCATAGCTGGAAGCGTTGTCTTATGTAGCTGTACAGGAATTCTGCGGTAGCCTCTATGCCCATGTGCGATGAGTTGATGCAGAGGTCGTAGCTGCGTGCCTCTCCCCATTTGCCGGTAGAGTAGTAGTCGTGGTACTGGCGGCGGCGCTTGTCTCCTTTTGCAATGATTTCAGCAGCCTCCTCGCGGCTTGCCTTTTCTCTCTCCATTACACGCTTTATACGCTCTGCGCTGTCTGCGGTTATGAATATGCTCACCATGTTCGGGTGCTCGCGCAGTACATACTCGGCGCAGCGTCCCACTATAATGCAGCTCTCTGTCTGTGCCAAGTCGCGTATGGCATCGCTCTGTATGGCAAAAAGCTGGTCATTGTCCATGCAGCTTCCTCCCGACAGCACATTGGCCAGCGAGCCGTGTATGCTGAACATGTTTCCTATGAAACTGTGCGACTCACGCTCATCGGCATTCTCGAATACCGTCGTGTCAAGCCCGCTTTCGCGTGCTGCAACCTCAAGCAGTTTCTTGTCATAGAACTTTATGCCTAGTCTTGCTGCCAGTATCTCGGCAATCTCCTTGCCTCCGCTGCCGAGTTCACGGCCAATAGCGATTACAATATTTTTCATAATACAGTACCTAATCTATATTGTTCAGTTTTGTATAGTATGTCCAACATCCTCTCTCTTCCACTCCTTGAATTGGATTGCAAGCATTACAATGGTCAGCACGGCTGCAATCGCATCCGATATCGGCATGCTGTACCATACTCCTTTTTCTCCGATGAAAAGGGGCAGAATAAGCAATAGAGGTATAAGCAGAAGTACTTGTCGCGTAAGTGAAAGGAATATCGACTTGTTTACCATGCCGATGCTCTGGAAGAAGTTCGTCGTTACAAGCTGGAAACCAATCAGCGGCATGAATGCCGACATCACGCGCATTGCCCATGCCGACTGCTCTATGAGTACCGGCTCTGTGGTGAATGCCATTGCGACAGTTTCGGGAAAGAACTCGCATATTACGAATCCGAATGTAGTGACTAATGTGCCCCAGAATATGGTCAGTGTCAAAGCTCTCTTTACTCTGTCGGGCCGTTTTGCGCCATAGTTGTAGCCTACAATGGGCTGCATCCCCTGTGTAAGTCCTAATACGACCATCACGAAGATGAACTGCATGCGGTTGGCTATGCCGTATGCGGCAATTGAGATGTCTCCGTCCTCGCCATAGCTGCGCAGTCCCTTGTTTATGATAATCACGACAATGCAGGCTGCAGCATTTATGAAGAACGGCGACATACCTATGGCAAGAATACCCTTTACAATATCCTTTTTCAGTTTGTATATACCCCTCTGCAGATGCAGCAGCTCATCAGGGTTGCTCAGCAGCTTTGTCTGCCATGCAAGCGTGATGCATTGTGACAGTATTGTCGCTATGGCTGCGCCCTTGATTCCCCATCCCAGCAGGTATATGAATACCGGGGCGAGAATTATATTCATCACAACAGTAAGGATTGTTGCATACATTGCCTGTTTGGGGTGTCCCGAAGCCCTTAGTGCCGCATTTATTCCGAAGTACATGTGTGTTACCGGGTTGCCTATGAGAATTACAATCATGAAATCACGTGCAAAAGGCAGCGTAGCGTTGCTCGCACCGAAAAAGAATAGAATCTCGTCGAGGAACAGAAGCGAAATGGCTGCAAAGATTACTCCCACTACGATGTTGAGCGTTACAAGGTTCCCGAGAATGTTCTTTGCCGATTCGTAGTCACGTTGTCCGAGCCTTACCGAAAGCTGTGTCGCACCTCCAACACCAACCATTGCACCGAACGCTGCAGAGAGGTTCATGAACGGGAATGTCGTTGCAAGTCCCGAAATGGCTTCTGCGCCCACGTCTGGAATATGCCCGATGAATACGCTGTCAATCATGTTGTAGAGCGATGCTGCGGTTTGTGCTATGATTGCCGGTATTGCATACAGCATAAGCAGCTTGCCTACTTTTTCGGTTCCAAGCTCAGTGGGTACCTTCTTCTCGATATTGTTGCTCATAGAATTTTTCAAATCAGTTCTTGAATAATGTCTGATAGTCGCAAAAATAATCTATCTTTGTATAGAAAATATATTGCGTGTGAAACTTGTTACAAAAGTAGGCATTTTTTTTGACAGATTAAGAAGATGTTTGAATTTATGTCTTTTTCGGCAAGTTCTGCAGGACAGTGAAAGCATATTGGTGATGAATGCGGAAAAGAGCGTGCTGGTAGGTATGAGCGGCGGTATAGACAGTACCGCAGTATGCTCTATGCTTCTTGAACAAGGGTATAGGGTAGAAGGTCTTACGTTCGTGACCTGCGATTCAGGGATGAAGGCAGCTGATGATGCAGCCGGCCTTGCTGCCCGCTTGGGCATTCCGCACCATATAGCCGATGTGAGGGAAGGTTTCAAGAAAACCGTAATACGCTCTTTTATTGACAGCTACCTCAATGGATATACGCCGAACCCTTGTGTAAATTGCAATCCTCTTGTGAAGTTCGCTCTGCTTGAGGAGTGGGCCGACAGGCTCGGCTGCAGCAATATCGCTACCGGGCATTATGTCAAGGTGGAGGAACATGACGGCAGATACTATATCGTTACCGGTGATGATGCCCGTAAGGACCAGAGCTATTTCCTATGGCGGCTTACACAGAAACAGCTGTCAAGAGTAATCTTTCCTTTAGGCGGCATGGAGAAACCTATGGTGCAGGAATATCTTAAGGAACGTGGATATGAAAGCGTTGCCGGCAGCGGTGAGAGCATGGAGGTCTGCTTCATTCCGGGCGATTACCGCGATTTCTTGCGTGAGAACGTGCCCGGCATCGATGCACGGTTTGCCGGCGGCTCCTTTGTCGATAGCGAAGGACGCATCCTCGGCAAGCATAGCGGCTTCCCGTTCTATACGATAGGGCAGCGCAAGGGATTAGGAATAGCCTTGGGCCGTCCGGCTTATGTTACAAGAATAAATCCACTCAAGAATACAGTCATGTTGGGCGAGGAGAGCGACCTTCTTGTAAACTATATGCTTATAGAAGAACCGCAATGGGTAGGTGAGGTGCCCGAAAATCTTTCGGTGCGTGTGCGTTACCGTAGCCTTCCGATTCCATGTGATGCTCCTATGCAGGTAAGCGATACGCTATGGCTTGTACGTCTTCACTCGGCGGCTTCTGCGATAACTCCTGGACAGTCGGCCGTGTTTTATAATGGCAATATGGTTGCAGGCGGTGCATTCATAGCACAGCAGCGTGGAATAAACCAATGGATAAAAGGCAATGATGAATAGTGCAGACGCTCCCTTTACCCTCTATTCGCTCAATAATATGGTCCGCAACATATTGGGCGAGACTCTTTCTGCACGCTATTGGGTTACCGGTGAACTGAGCGAGGTGCGGGAGACATCTGCCGGGCATTGCTATATTGAACTCGTACAGCGCGATGAGGCTGCCAATGAACTTGTGGCCAAGGCTCGCGGAACGGTTTGGGCACGTATCTACTCTCTGCTGAAGCCCTATTTTCTGGAACAGACAGGCCAGCCGTTCTCTGCCGGCCTGAAGGTGCTTCTTCAAGTAAAGGTCGGCTTCCACGAACTCTATGGCTACACTCTCGAAGTGTGCGATATCGAGCCGGCATACACTGTAGGCGACTTGGCCCGGCAACGTCAGACAGTGATAAGAAGGCTTGCCGATGAGGGGGTAATAAATCTTAATAAGGAACTCGCTTTTCCGCTTCTTCCGCAGCGTATAGCAGTCATTTCGTCTTCAACGGCTGCCGGTTACGGCGATTTCTGCGACCAGTTGGCCCGTAACAGGTACGGCTTTGTTTTCTATCCGCATCTTTTCCCCTCTCCGATGCAGGGCAGCGGAGTGGAGCAGGGCATAATATCGGCTCTGGACCGTATCGCTGCCAATATTGATATGTGGGATGTTGTCGTTATAATACGTGGCGGAGGCGCAACAAGCGAGCTGAGCTGCTTCGATACATACGACCTTGCCAACAACTGCGCCCAGTTCCCGTTGCCGATAATAACAGGAATCGGACATCAGCGCGACGAGAGTGTGCTTGACGTTGTGGCGCATACAAGGGCAAAGACACCTACCGCGGCAGCAGAGCTTCTTATACATTCAATGCTGGAGCAGGATGCCTGCTTGTCCGGTATTCGTCTGGAAATGACAGCTGCTGTACAGCGAAAGGTGGAGTGGGAACGCCAGCGACTGCATTCGTTGCATCATAGGCTTCCTCTGTCGGCTGCTGTTTTTATGAAGGATGAGGCCGCCAGGGTTAAAATGATATCGCAGAATCTGGTTGCCAATGTCCGGAATCTGCTGCAGAAAGAGCTTTACAGGCTTGAACTTTCCCAGAAGAGCATTGAGGCTGCATCGCCCGAACGCATATTGGCCATGGGCTATAGCCTTACAAGAGTCAACGGCAAGCTGCTGCGCTCTGTAGAAGAGGTTTCGGCCGGGGATGAGGTCGTTACTCTTGTTGCCGACGGAGAAATAAGAAGCGTTGTTAAGGAGAAAGAAAAGAAAAACTGATACGATATGAAAAAAATGACTTATACGCAGGCTATGGCGCGTCTTGAAGAGATTATGGCTCTTGTGCAGAATGGCAAGATGGATATTGATGAACTGGCCGGAGCATTGAAAGAGGCTTCTGCATTGGTGCAGTTCTGCAGGTCGAGACTCTTCACGGTCGATGAGGAGGTCAAGGCCCTGCTGGATGAGATATCGCCCGAAGTTGTAGAGTGACAACAGAAAGGTGTCTCTTTAAAAATATTTTCACTTGTCGGGCAAAATGTGTATCTTCGCGCCACAAATAAAAAACAGTATTAGGATGGAAACAATAGATTGGGCAAATATAGGCTTCGGATATCGTAAGACCGATGCCAATGTACGTTGCATATATAAAGACGGTGCATGGGGTGAGGTTCAGGTCTGTACCGACGAGAATATATCGCTCCACATGGCAGCGACATGCCTTCATTATGGTCAGGATGCCTTTGAAGGGCTGAAGGCTTTCCGCGGAAAGGACGGCAAGGTACGTGTCTTTCGTCTCGAAGCGAATGCCGAACGTCTGCAGAGCAGCTGCGACGGAATAATGATGCCGCGTGTGAGCACGGAACTTTTCCGCGAGATGGTTACTAAGGTGGTGGCTTTGAACGAGCGTTTTGTTCCGCCGTACGAGAGCGGTGCTTCGCTTTATATACGTCCGTTGCTCATCGGTACGAGCGCGCAGGTCGGTGTTAACCCTTCGAAGGAGTATCTGTTCGTCATATTCGTTACTCCGGTAGGTCCATACTACAAGGCCGGATTTGCTGTGAATAACTGTGTGATATTCCGTGATATTGACCGTGCTGCGCCTCTTGGAACAGGCCGCTTCAAGGTCGGAGGCAATTATGCTGCCGGCATGAGAGCAAGTTATGCTGCGCACGAGCAGGGCTATGCATGCGAGATATACCTTGATGCTAAGGAGAAGAAGTATATCGACGAGTGCGGTGCAGCCAACTTCATAGGAATAAAGGGCAACAGCTATATAACTCCGAAGTCAACATCCATACTTCCGTCGATAACAAACAACAGCCTCATGCAGATAGCGCGTGACATGGGAATGAATGTCGAGCAGCGTCCGGTACCCGAAGAGGAACTGAACACGTTCGAGGAGGCTGGTGCATGCGGAACGGCTGCAGTTATATCTCCGATAGGGCGTATCGACGATGTGGAGCAGGGCAAGAGCTATGTGATTGCCAAGGACGGCAAGCCTGGTCCTGTCCTTACCGGGCTTTATAACCGTCTGCGTGCAATACAGTACGGCGATGTAGCCGACCCGTACGGTTGGGTGACAGTTGTTGAATAACAGGAACAGATATGGGAAAAGGAAAACTCAAGAAATTTGCCGACATGGCATCATATCCCAACGTTATCGAGCACCCCTATTCGGTTATAGATAATGTGGAATTTCCTTTGCGGGGCAACTGGAAACGGGATTTCTTCAAGAATGACAACCCTATAGTCCTTGAACTGGGATGCGGAAGAGGCGAATATACGGTAGCCCTTGCGCGCCGCTTCCCCGAAAAGAACTTCATCGGGGTCGATATAAAGGGCGCACGAATGTGGACCGGTGCAACCGATGCAATTGAGGCAGGCTTGAATAACGTCTGCTTCCTGCGTACGAACATCGAGATAATAGACCGTCTCTTTGCCAACAGCGAGGTAAGTGAGATATGGCTCACCTTCCCCGACCCGCAGATGAAGAAATATACAAAACGTCTCACATCTTCGCTCTTTCTTGCACGTTACAGGAACATCCTGGCTCCCGATGCTGTTATCCATCTCAAGACCGACAGCAACTTCATGTTTACATATACTAAGTATGTGACTGAGGTCAATGCCTTGCCGGTTGTGGAGTGCATAGAGGATGTGCACGGCATGGAAGAGGTAAGCGACGTATTGCAGATACGTACATATTACGAATCGCAGTGGCTTTCGCGCGGAATAACCATAAAGTACATTGCATTCAATCTCCCTTCAAAGGAGAAATATGAGGAACCGGATGTTGAAATAGAGCTTGATGAGTACCGTAGCTACGGTCGCAGCAAGCGCAGTTGTCTTGAAACAAGCAAATGATATATTATGTTCAAGCATATTGTAATGTGGCGCTTCATTGACGGCGCAAACGGAAAGAGCAAGCAGGAGCATGCTCAGTGGGTGAAGGAGAACCTTGAGGCTCTTAAAGGCGTAGTGCCCGAAATTCGTGAAATAGAGGTAGGTGTCAATGTCTGTGTTGCAGGAACTGCATACGATGCAGTGCTTGTATCGGCATTCGACAGTGCCGAGGCAATGGAACGTTACAAGGTGCATCCTGCTCATGTGGCGGTAGCTGCATACTTCAAGGGAATAACCGAGGGCCGCGCAGAGGCAGATTATGTAATCTGAAAGGTGAAAGGTTTAACGTTTAATGTTTAAAGAGGGGGCCGGTGTTCATGTCAGGCCCGATAAGTTTGTAAGATCATTATGGCATTATATCCGAAACTAATACTCGACGCATTGGAAAAGGTGCGTTATCCAGGCAACGGTAAGAACCTTGTCGAGGCCGGAATGGTCGATGACAATATACGCATAGACGGCAACAAGGTGACATTTTCGCTCATCTTCGACAAGCCTACCGACCCGTTCATGCGCTCTGTAATAAAGTCGGCCGAGGCTGCTATACAAACGTATGTCGGCGAGGAGGTTGAAATCGTGGGCAACATCACGGCAGTGAGCCGTCAGGCGGCACGTCCAGAGGTGGGCAAGTTCCTTCCTCAAGTGAAGAATGTCATAGCAATATCATCGGGAAAGGGCGGAGTAGGAAAATCTACGGTGTCGGCCAATCTTGCCATAGCCCTCGCACGTTTGGGCTATAAGGTGGGCCTGCTCGATGCCGATATCTTCGGGCCTTCCATCCCTAAGATGTTCAGTGTGGAGGATGAACGCCCTTATAGCGAGCACATTGACGGCCGCGACCTTATACAACCGATAGAAAAGTATGGTGTCAAGATATTGTCAATAGGTTTCTTTGTCGATCCCGACCAGGCAATATTGTGGCGCGGAGGCATGGCAAGCAATGCACTCAAGCAGCTTATTGCCGATGCAAACTGGGGCGAACTCGATTATTTTCTTATCGACTTGCCTCCTGGCACAAGCGATATACATCTTACTATAGTACAGTGCCTTGCGCTTACCGGTGCCGTTGTGGTTACTACGCCTCAGGAGGTTTCATTGGCTGCAGCAATAAAGGGCGTTAACATGTTCATCAACGATAAGGTGGCAGTGCCAATCCTGGGTCTTGTAGAGAATATGGCATGGTTCACTCCGGCCGAACTGCCGGAGAACAGGTACTATATTTTCGGCAAGGAGGGCGGCAAGCGCATGGCCGAAGCATATAACATACCTCTTATTGGGCAGATACCGCTCGTGCAGAGTATCTGTGAAAGCGGTGATGCCGGCGTGCCGATAGCGATGCGCGCCGACAGCCCCGACGGTCAGGCTTTCATTCAGGTTGCTGCGGCATTGGTCGAGAATACAAATGAAAGGAACGCAACCAAGCCGCAGACAAGGATTGTCGGGACAAAAAAGTAAATCAAATAGACTATAGAATCAATAAAAGGAGAGCCGCGGCTCTCCTTTTATTGATTCTATAATGAGTTTATACTGCAATGGAAATATATTGCTGCGGCAATGAATGTCAGCCCCATAGTTCCGTATGCCAGTCTTGCTCCGTTTCTGCCGAGCCGCTTTACAAGGAAGCTTGCATTGTCGGCGGTGAAGAACCACTCCCAGTCGAACAGCGATGCCAGCAAGGAAATAACGCCGGCAAGCAGGAATATGAACTGTACTACACTGTGCAGTATCATCTTTGGCTGTTGTTGTCCGTTGCAGGAGTCCACCCCTGGGCCTTAAGCTCCATCTCGGCTCCGTCGCGTGTGATGAGTGCAAGTCCCATGCTATCGCTTACGATATGTCCTATTACTCTGACATCCTTCATCGCAGCAACCTTCTCATGATCGGCAATAGGTACGGTAAAGAGCAGTTCAAAATCCTCTCCGCCGTTAAGCGCGCATGTTATGACGTTCATATTCAGCTCTTCTGCCATAATGGCTGTCTGGTAGTCGATAGGTATGCGCTCTTCATATATTCTGCATCCTACACCGCTCTGCTTGCAGATGTGCATGAGTTCCGACGAAAGCCCGTCACTGATGTCAATCATTGCTGTCGGCCTTACATTCTCCTCACGAAGTTTCTCAAGCACCTCCTTGCGTGCTTCGGGCTTCAACTGTCTTTCAAGGATATACTCCTTGCCCTGGAAGTCGGGCTGTATATCCTTTCCTTCGGTTGCAATCTTCTCCCTTTCAAGCAGCTGCAAGCCCATATATGCAGCTCCAAGGTTGCCGGTAACACATATAAGGTCGGTCTCTTTTGCACCGTTGCGTCTTACGACGGTCCCTTTCGGAGCAGTTCCTATTGCTGTAATGCTTATAGCAAGGCCGGTGAGCGATGATGAGGTGTCGCCGCCAACAATGTCAACACCGTACTGCTGGCATGCAAGCTTCATGCCGGCATATAGTTCCTCAACATCCTCTATGCAGAACTTGCGGCTAAGTGCGAGCGATACCGTAATCTGCTTAGGAGTGCCGTTCATTGCGTAGATGTCCGAAATGTTGGCTACTACAGCCTTGTAGCCCAAATGCTTCAAGGGAAAGTAGGTGAGGTCGAAGTGTATTCCCTCCATCATCAGGTCGGTAGTTACAAGAACCTCCTCGTCGTTTGCGAACTGCAGGATAGCTGCATCGTCGCCGGTGCCTTTGACCGTCTCCTTGTTGGTTGTTGAAAGTTCTTTAGTGAGCCTTTCTATCAGCCCGAACTCACCGAGCGATGAAATCTCTGTACGTCTGCTTGTGTTCATCTTTGCTTATGCTCTGTTTATTATTTCGCGGAATATTGTTGTCATCTTAGGCTGTGCCTCGTCGGCCGCCTTCTGCACCTCTTCGTGGCTGCACTCTACTACAATGCCTTCAACGCCCAAGTCGGTAATTACAGAGATTCCAAATACACGTATTCCGCAGTGGCGTGCGACGATTACTTCGGGTACCGTTGACATGCCTACGGCATCGCCTCCCATGCGGTGGAACATGCGGTACTCGGCTGGAGTCTCGAATGTAGGGCCCTGTGTACCCAGGTAAACACCCTCGACAACACGTATTCCCTTTTCGGCAGCAATCTCCTTAGCCTTGGCTATCAGCTCCTTGTCGTATGCCGCACTCATGTCGGGGAAACGGTCTCCGTAAGGAATGTTCTTTCCGCGCAACGGGTGCTCAGGGAAGAAGTTTATATGGTCGTTGATAATCATGAGGTCACCGATGATGAAATCGGGGTTCATTCCGCCGGCAGCATTGGAAACGAACAGGGTCTTGATGCCAAGCTCACGCATAACGCGTACAGGGAATGTAACCTCTTTCATGGAGTATCCTTCGTAGAAGTGGAAACGGCCCTGCATTGCCATAATCTCCTTGTTGCCGAGCTTTCCGAAAATGAGCTTGCCCGAATGGCCCTCGACTGTTGACAGAGGGAAGTTGGGGATATCCTTGTATTCAATCTCATACTTGTCGGTTATCTCATTTACAAGGCTTCCGAGGCCAGTGCCCAATATGATAGCTGTCTCTGGTGCTGTAGTCATCTTTCCACGAAGGAATTCAGCGGTTTCTTGAATTTTCTGTAACATGGTTCTCAATTATTTGGTTAAACTTTTCTTCTTCATTGTCAAGGAATTCCACTTCAATAGGCATTGCGTATATATTCTCCTTTAAGCTTTGCGGCAGGTCGTCTCTCTGCAGCAGTCTGGTAGCATCCTTTTCCGTTGTCAGAATCATTCTGTTGCTTCCGTTCATGGATTCGTATCTTTCTGCAATTTTTTCAATGTCGCCATTGGTGAAGTTATGGTGGTCGGCAAACTTCAAGAGAACTGTCCTTGCGCCGCGTGACTCGATTTCCTTTTTCAGAGGAGCGGGCTTTGCAATGCCGGTAACCAGCAGTACCTCGCACCCATCCTCAATCTCAGGTATTTCCCTTTCTCTGTCGAACAGCGGATAAATGTTGCCGTACTTCATAGTCGAAAAGAAAACCGGTGCATCACATCTCTCCTTTATATAACGTCTGCACCATTCCATGGTTCTGCGGTCAGTGCCGCTGCATTTGGTCATTATGACAACATCGGCGCGTCCTATGCCGGCAAGGCTCTCGCGGAGCCGCCCGAACGGGAGTATGCAGTCGAGCCATACAGGGCGGTTGCTGTCTATGAGCAGGATATTCAGGCCTGCCTTTACATACCTATGCTGGTATGCGTCATCGAGAAGTATTGCCTGCAAGCCGGGGACTTCTTCGAGCAGCATGCGTACTCCTTCGGCCCTCTTCTCGCACACGGCAACTTCAATTTCTGGGAATTTGTGCTTTATCTGGAACGGCTCGTCGCCAATCTGTGCCATAGGCGTTTGCGCATCAGCCTTTATATATCCTTTGCTGCAGCGTCCGTATCCTCTGCTCAGTACAGCGACGCGGAACCTGTCTTTAAGCAACCTTACAAGGTATTCTGTGTGCGGGGTCTTTCCTGTACCTCCTACCGACAGGTTGCCTATGCACACTGCAGGTATCTCCGGCCTGTATGATGCAAGCACTCCTGCATCAAAAGCCATGTTCCTCAATCCGGTCACCCATGCATACGGGTTGATGATGTCGAGTGTACTCTTTAATAAAGTTCTTTTCCTGCCTATCATAGTAAATGCAAAAATAGCGTTTTTTGAGCGATCTGCGCAATCGTTTGGCTATATTTTCTGTTTTGTAACCTTGAACCAAATGTTAAAAAAACTTATAATGTTTAAATTTGTGCTTTTGGGCCAATCATTTTTTGAGAAATGTTTACTGATTTGAAAAAAAAAACTACTTTTGCCGTGAAATAGAGTGCGGTTTTAGGAAAAATGTTGTAACTTGCACCCCGATAGCTACAGGCATAATGTAGGGAAAGATGCTCGAGTGGTTGAAGAGGCACGCCTGGAAAGCGTGTATACGTCAAAAGCGTATCGGGGGTTCGAATCCCCCTCTTTCCGCAGGATTTTGAATAAATTAACTTAAAATACTAATTCTAAAAATTACACACAATGAAAAAGCTTTTTGCAATCGTTGCAATGTTGGGTATGTTCACTTTCGGTACAACCCAAGTTTATGCTCAGGATGCTGCTGAGGCTGCTCCTGTAGAGACAGTTGAGAATACAGACCAGGCTGCTGCTCCTGCTGCTGAGGAAGTTGCTGCTCCAGCCGAGGAGGCTGCTGCTCCTGCTGAGGTAACTGAGGCTGCTGAGTCTGAGGGCGTTCACAAGACTTTGAAGACAAAGTTCATCGAGGGTGGTGCTGAGTTCATGGCATTGGTTGCTATCGCCATGGTTATCGGTCTTGCTTTCTGCGTTGAGCGTATCATTTATTTGAGCATGGCTAAGGTAAATACAAAGAAGCTCATGGAGGCTATCGCTGCTGCTCTTCAGAAGGGTGACGTTGAGGGTGCAAAGACAATCTGCCGTAACACAGCTGGTCCTGTCGCTTCTATCTGCTACCAGGGTCTTCTCCGCATCGACGAGGGTCTTGATACAGTTGAGCGTTCAGTAGTTTCTTACGGAAGCCTTCAGTCTTCAAACCTTGAGAAGGGTTGCTCATGGATCACATTGTTCATCGCGATGGCTCCGTCACTCGGATTCTTGGGTACTGTGATCGGTATGGTCATGTCTTTCGACAAGATCCAGCAGGAAGGTGACATCTCTCCGACTATCGTTGCCGGTGGTATGAAGGTGGCTCTTATCACAACTATCTACGGTATCGTTGTAGCTCTTATTCTTCAGGTATTCTACAACTTTATCCTTACCAAGATCGAGGACCTCGTAGCTGACATGGAGGATTCTTCAATCACTCTTCTCGACCTTATGACAAAATACAATCTCAAGAAGTAATAACAGCCAAATAAAAAGTATATTATGAAAGCTGATTCATGTTCAAGAATCTCAAAGCCCTTGTTCTACGTGATGATGGCGGTGACTGTAGTCATCATAGCCCTCTTCTTCTTCGTAGGCTTCGGCGAAACTGAGACAATAAACGGCAATGACCTTCTGGCACCTATGTTTACAGATGCATTGCTGTATTGGATCTATGCTTTGACCGGTTTGGCTGTGGTGCTTGTACTTATCTTCAGTCTTGCATCTTTTGCCAAGAAGTTCAAGGATAGTCCAAAGGAGGCTATGAAGAGCCTTATGGGAGTTGTAGTAATCGTAGCATTGTTTGTTGTAGCATATCTCCTTTCTTCTGCTGAACCGATATATGTGAACGGCAAGCAGCTCGTTGATTCTGACGACAATCCAATTGCTTCTTCTGCTTATGTTCTTACCGATGTGTTGCTCTATGTGCAGTATGTATTGTTGGCTGCATCTACTTTGGCAACTCTCTATGGTTTGCTAGGCATTTCAAAGTCTGTAAAAAAGTAATAAATAAACGATAACAAGATGGGAAAAGGTAAAAGAAAAGTTCCGGGAATCAATGCCAGTTCAACGGCGGATATCTCGTTCATCTTGCTGATCTTCTTCTTGGTCGTGACTTCTATGAACTCTTCCATGGGTTTGAATGTACGTTTGCCGGAGCCTCCTGAGGATGAGGATCTTCAGAACCCTCCAAAAATCAAGAAACGTAACAGTCTCGTGGTATTGGTCAATATGGATAACAAAATCATGATCACTCAGGGCGAGAAGATGCCTTATGAGATCGAGATTTCGGAATTGCGTCAGTTGGCGAAGGATTTCATCACAAACGAAGCAAACCGTGCCGATTATCCTGAGAAGCATGTCGAGGATGTAGTATTTGAAGAAGGTGGTGTTGAGCATGTACTTCCCTCCGGACGTCAACAGGCTATTACAAGCAAGCACGTAATCTCGCTCCAGACACACCGTGGTACCAACTATAATACCTATTTTGAGGTTTCTAACGAGTTGTACGGTGCATATAACGAGTTGCGTGAAGAGTTGGCTAAGAAGGAATACGGCAAGTCATATGCCAATTTGACTGAGGCGCAGCAGATGCTTTGCCGTCTCTATTATAAGACAATGATTTCAGAGGCCGAGCCTCGTTCAATAGGTGGAGGAATGTAATATGAGTAAGTTTAGTAACAAAGGAAAGGCAGAAATGCCTGAATTGAACACCTCGTCACTTCCTGACTTGATTTTCTCTATCCTCTTCTTCTTCATGATTGTAACTTCAATGCGTGAAGAGGAGATAAAGATTGATTTCAAGTTGCCTAAGGGAACAGAGTTGTCTAAGATTGAGCGTAAGACGGCTGTAGTCAATATCTATGTCGGACGTCCGTCAAGCAACTATATCTCACAGTTCGGTACAGGTACACGTGTTCAGCTGAACGACCGTTTCGCTAACCCAAGCGATGTTGGTCCGTTTGTAGTGAACGAGCGTAACAGTATGCGTCAGGCCGACCAGGCGGTGATGAAGGTTGCTCTTAAGGCTGATGAGAACGTATCAATGGGTGTCATGACTGACGTAAAGATGGAACTGCGTAAAGCACGTGCATTGTCATTGATGTATTCAGCCGACGAGAGAAACGGTAAGTAAAAATCAGATTCTATAAATAAAAAGTTGCCGCAGAGTGTTCTGCGGCAACTTTTTTATCTTTAGAGCTAAGCGATAGTTGTTTTTCCGGCCCTGTTTCTTAACTCCTTCTTGCATAGGTTACAAAGCTGTAGTCGAAGCTATGCTTTTCATCTTTCCCGAACTGTTCCTTTTCGATTACCTCCCACTCCCTGCGGTTGAATTCCGGGAAAAATGCATCGGCATTCTCCGGGGTGTCGTCAACCTCTGTAAGGCATAGGATGTCGGCAAGGGGCATGGCGGTCCTGTACAGCATCTCGCCGCCTATTATGTAAACAATCTCCTCGTTGCTGCAGTTGGCCAATGCATCTTCAAGAGTGTGGAATGTCTCTGCTCCGGGGAAGGAGCTCTCCTTGCGCGAAAGGACTATATTCCTTCTGTTCGGCAGTGCTCCCTTAGGCAACGAACGGAATGTGTTGCTGCCCATGATTATAGTGTGCCCGGTTGTGAGGGCCTTGAAACGCTTCAGGTCGTTAGGCAGCCAATATATGAGCCTGTTCTCGAATCCTATCGCGTTGTTTCTGGCTATTGCAGCTATCAGAGCTAGTTTGTACATGGTCCTATGTTATACGGCTACTACGCCTTTTATGTGCGGATGTGCGTCGTAGTTCTCCAGTGAAAAATCTTCGAACTTGAATGAGAAAATATCCTTTACCTCCGGGTTAATCCTCATTTGCGGCAGTCTCTTAGGTTCGCGTGTGAGCTGCAGTTTAGCCTGCTCGATATGGTTGAGATACAGATGTGCATCACCGAGGGTATGTATGAACTCTCCTGCCTTAAGCCCGGTCACCTGTGCCATCATCTGTAGCAGAAGCGCGTAGGAGGCAATGTTGAAAGGTACTCCAAGGAAGCAATCGGCACTGCGCTGGTATAGCTGCAGGCTCAGCTTCCCGTCGGCAACGTAGAACTGGAACATTGCGTGGCATGGCGGCAGGTTCATATTCTTTATGTCGCCTACATTCCATGCGTTCACTATGATGCGGCGCGAATCGGGGTTGTTCTTTATGGTCTCGACAACCTCTTTTATCTGGTCGATGTGCTCGCCGTCATATCCGGGCCACGAACGCCACTGGTAGCCGTAGATGTGTCCCAGGTCGCCGTTTTCATCGGCCCATTCGTTCCATATTCTCACTCCGTTTTCCTGCAGATACTTCACGTTCGTATCACCGTTGAGGAACCATAGAAGCTCATGTATTATGGATTTCAGGTGGAGCTTCTTTGTTGTAAGGCATGGGAAGCCGTCTTCGAGGTTGAATCGCATCTGGTGTCCGAATACGCTGATTGTTCCGGTACCTGTGCGGTCATCTTTTCTGGTGCCCTCGGTAAGTATCCTGTCGAGCAGGTCGAGATATTGTTTCATTCTGATGTATCTTTATTTTTGCGAAGATACGATTTCGTTGCCGAATATCCTAATTGAAAAGCCAATAACTGCATGATTGTTGAGCAGTTTTTCTTCGCGTGCGTGCGCAAAAGTTAATTTTAATTTAATATTATAATTATATTGGCCAAAAGGGGGTGTTGCACTCTATTTTTTGTATCTTTGTACTCGTATGTGCATTTGTGCGCATTGTTTTGTATGGATTTGGCTGCCGGTTTTGTGGAGAGGAGTGTTGCGCTTTTCGGCGAAGAAAGGTACAATCGCTTTGCAAAGGCTCTTGAAATGGAGCCGGTAGTTAGCGTACGCTATAATGAACGCAAGATGCAGGCCGATGACTCCTTGGAAAGGGTGCCCTGGGCAGAGCAGGGGCGTTATCTCAATGATCGCCCGGTGTTTACAGCCGACCCTAAGTTCCATGCAGGCTGCTACTATGTGCAGGAGGCGTCGTCGATGTTCATTGAACAGGTTGTAAAGGAGTATGTGACATCCCCGGTACGCGCGCTCGACTTGTGCGCGGCACCAGGAGGCAAGACAACCCATCTCGCTTCAATATTGCCCGAAGGCAGCATGCTGGTCTCCAATGAGCCGGTGCCGTTGCGCGCCCAGGTGCTTGCCGAGAATGTCGTGAAGTGGGGCAATCCGGCTTCGGTGGTTACCAGGAACAACCCGGCCGATTTCGCGCCTTTCCGCAACTTCTTCGACCTTGTTGTCGTAGATGCGCCATGTTCGGGTGAAGGCATGTTCCGCAAGGACTCCTTTGCTGTTGAGCAGTGGAGTGTTGCCAATGTAGAGCTATGCGTGAAACGCCAGAAGGAGATTCTCTCCTCTATTTGGGGCTCTTTGCGTCCGGGCGGTCTGCTGGTTTACAGCACATGCACCTTTAACCGCGAGGAGAACGAGGATTGCGTGGCATGGATAGCCGAAGAACTGGGGGCAGTCCCGTTGCCGCTCAGCACCGATGTTTCATGGGGCATAACCGGTGCGCTTGCAGGGAATAATCCGGTATATCGTTTTATTCCGGGATATACCTCAGGCGAGGGCTTTTTCCTAGCGGTGTTGCGCAAGGAGGGCGATGCTCCGTTGGCACAGCCGCGTGCAGCACGCTTGCAGCAGCCGGTTGCAAAGGTCAGGAACGAGGTGAGCCGTTGGCTGGAGTCGCCCGAAAGGTACGAGTTCTTGCAACAGGGCGAGAAGATAACAGCAATGCCGAAGGAGCATGCAGCAGCTATGTCGGCCCTGCAGCAGAAGATGCGTCTCCTGCACTGCGGAATAGAGCTTGCAGAGGTGAAGAATAACAAACTGTTGCCGATGCACTCATTGGCAATGAGCACCGCTCTTGACAAGAGCGCGTTCCCTGTTGTAGAGCTCGAACTTGAAAAGGCTCTCGCATACTTGCATCGTGAAAGTCTGCAGCTGCCCGAAGCTCCAATAGGGGTGGTGTTGCTTGCCTATCAGGGCACGGTGTTGGGCTTTGCCAAGAATATAGGCAACAGGGCCAATAACCTTTACCCTGCAGAATGGAGAATACGCAAGAACCCGTTGGATTTATAACTAAAAACACGATACAGATGAAGAAGATTTTTTTATTGATGCTGATGTTGTTGCCGCTGTTGCATGCAAATGCGCAGTTCGGCGGTGCAGAACCTGTCACAATCGAAGAGAACGTTGCTGTGAACGGTGCCGAAGGAACCGTTACGTTCAACGCTTTCATTGAACCTGGCTATCACATGTATTCTACAAATATTCCTGACGGAGGGCCTACACCGGCAAGTGTAACTTTCCGCGTTGTGGAGGGTGCAGAGCTTGTAGGTGTCCTTACACCAGGTGAAGGTGCAATTACGGAGATGGATCCTATTTTCGAGATGATGCTCTCGTATTTCGACAACTCTGCGACTTTTACACAGAAGGTAAAATTCCTTGGCGGAAAGTATCGTCTTGAGGGTACTTTGCGTTATCAGTCGTGCAACGACGGAGGCTGTTTCCCCGGCCGTTACGACTTTAGCATGACCGGAGAGGTCACATTGCCGAAGGAAGAGGCTCCTAAGGCTGTCGTGAAGCCGGAACCTAAGAAAGAGGCTCCTGTAAAGGTTGAAGAGCCAAAGGCTGAGGAGAAACCTGTAGAGGCTGTTGCCGATACAGCTGTTGTTGCGGAACAAGAACAGCCGACAGTCTCAGAACCTGCAAGGGCAGCTTTTGCCGAGAATGAGCTCTGGACACCTGTAATCGACAAGCTCGACGTAGAGGTGGCCGAGGACAGTTCTATATGGCTTGTGTTCATTCTTGGTTTCGGAGGCGGTCTTGTAGCATTGCTCACTCCATGCGTGTGGCCAATCATCCCTATGACAGTAAGCTTCTTCCTGAAGCGTTCAAAGCAACGCTCACAGGCAATACGCGAGGCAATGATATACGGTGTATCTATCGTAGTAATCTATCTCCTGCTTGGATTGGCTGTTACCCTGATATTCGGTGCAGGAGCATTGAATGCCCTATCTACGAATGCGATATTCAACATATTCTTCTGTCTGATGCTTCTCGTATTCGGAGCTTCGTTCCTCGGCGGTTTCGAGCTTACTCTCCCGTCGTCATGGACAAATAAGGTTGATGAGAAGGCCAGCAGCACTACAGGCCTTTTGAGCATCTTCCTCATGGCCTTCACCCTTGTCCTTGTATCATTCTCATGTACAGGTCCTATTATCGGTTTCCTCCTTGTCGAGGTTGCAGCTTCGGGTGAAATCCTTGCTCCTGCAGTGGGCATGTTCGGCTTCGCTCTTGCTCTTGCCTTGCCGTTTACGGTATTCGCACTCTTCCCGTCATTGCTGAAGCAGGCTCCGCGCTCCGGCGGCTGGATGAATACAATCAAGGTGGTTCTTGGTTTTGTTGAAATTGCATTTGCCTTGAAGTTCCTGTCGGTTGCCGACTTGTCATATCACTGGGGAATCCTCGACCGTGAGACATTCCTTGCAATATGGATTGTGCTCTTCACACTCCTTGGACTATATCTGCTCAAAGTCATACGTTTCCCGCATGACGACCCTGAGGAGAAACAGGCATCTGTTCCCGGTTTCTTCGTGGCAGTTCTCTCAATAGCGTTTGCTGTGTATATGGTTCCCGGCTTGTGGGGCGCACCCTGCAAGGCTGTGAGCGCATTCGCGCCTCCTATCACAACCCAGGATTTCAACCTCTATGAGAACAACTTCGAGCCTCATACAAAGGATTTCGAGACTGCTATGCAGATGAGCCGTCAGCAGAACAAGCCTGTCATGCTCGACTTTACAGGCTTCGGTTGCGTGAACTGCCGCGAGATGGAATCCGACGTGCTCAGCAACGAGAAGGTCCTCAGTACATTGCAGGACGACTATATCGTGGTTTCGCTTTATGTGGACGACAAGACACCGCTTCCTGAGCCATTCGAGATAGAACTTGACGGCAAGAAGGTCATTCTTGAAACTGTAGGCGACAAGTGGATGTATCTGCAGAACTACAAGTTCGGTTACAGTGCGCAGCCATATTACGTGCTGGTTGACGGCAAGGGTATGCCGTTGAACGGCTGGCGCAAGCATAACCTCGACGTAGATGACTTCGCCGATTTCCTTGAGAAAGGACTTGAAAACTACAAGAAGAACGCTGAATGATTGCTTGCCAATAGATTTCGGCTGAATATAAACCCGGCTAACGCCACAAACAAAGAACTATGAATCTTACACCATTGATGAAACCGGTCTTCAACCATAGGGTGAAGAAGATTGCCAAATATGCGACAGAGGCTGAGAATATTCAGCGTTCAGTGCTTAAACGTCTGTTGGGATGTGCCGCCGGTACAGAGTGGGGCATAAAGCACAACTACTCTTCCATAGGCAGCTATGAGCAGTTTGCCAAGGCTGTAGGGGTGCAGGACTATGAGACGCTCAAAGGCTATATCGACCGTATGCGTCATGGTGAGAAGGATGTCTTGTGGAAAGGCCGTTGCAAATGGTATGCCAAGTCTTCGGGTACCACAAACGACAAGAGCAAGTTCATCCCCGTAACGCCGGCAGGTTTGCAGAACGCTCACTACAAGGGTGGTCTTGACGTTGTAGCGCAGTACGTTGCCAACAACCCGTCAAGCCGCATCTTTGCCGGAAAGGGCCTTATTCTGGGCGGCAGTCATGCTCCCAACTATAACTTGCCCGGCAGCCTTGTGGGTGACCTCAGCGCGATACTCATCGAGAACTGCAGCGCGTTCGTCAACATGATGCGTGTTCCTGGCAAGGATATCGCTCTTCTTAGCGACTTCGAGGAGAAAATGGAGAAGATTGCACGTGCTACATGCAACGTCAATGTAACCAACATCTCCGGCGTTCCGTCGTGGATGATGGCTGTCCTCAAGCACATGCTCGACATCACGGGCAAGCGAAGCGTCGAGGAGCTATGGCCGAACCTTGAGGTCTTCTTCCATGGCGGCGTTGCCTTCACTCCTTACCGCGAGCAGTACAAGCAGATAATCCTCAAGGAGGATATGAAATACATGGAGACCTACAATGCAAGTGAAGGTTTCTTCGGAATACAGAACGATCCTGCCGACCCGGCAATGCTGCTCATGATAGATTATGACATCTTCTATGAGTTCATACCGTTCGATGAGTTCGATTCGCCCAATCCGCGTGTGCTTCCGCTTTGGGAAGTAGAGGTAGGCAAGAATTATGCAATGCTCATTTCAACATCGTGCGGCCTTTGGCGTTATATGATTGGTGATACTGTGCGTTTCACCGGCAAAGACCCTTACAAGATTGTTATTTCGGGCCGTACAAAGCACTTTATCAATGCTTTCGGTGAGGAACTTATAGTTGACAATGCCGAAAAGGGCCTGCAGAGAGCGTGTGCCGAAACCGGTGCGCAGATTCAGGAATACACGGCAGCTCCTGTCTTTATGGATTCCAATGCGCAGTGCCGTCACCAGTGGCTCATTGAGTTTGCCAAGGAACCGGAGTCTATGGAGAAGTTCGCCGAGATACTCGACCTCTCTCTCCAGCAGATAAATTCCGACTACGAGGCAAAACGCTACAAGAACAAGACCATGCAGCAGCTTGAGATTATCGTTGCACGAAAGAACCTGTTCAACGACTGGCTAAAGAGCAAAGGAAAGCTCGGTGGCCAGCATAAGGTACCCCGTTTGAGCAACAGCCGCCAGTATATTGAGGAACTGATGCAGATGAACAGATGAAAATGAAAAGATACTATAATGCACTCTCAACAGCAGTGCTCCTTACTCTCTTTGCATGTGCGAGCATAGGAACACCCGACGGAGGCCCCTACGACGAGGAGCCCCCGGTGCTTCTTGAAGCAGTTCCCGAACTCAACTCAACTAATGTCAAGAGCAAGAAGTTCGTGCTGAATTTCGATGAGAACATCAAGCTGGAGAATGCTTTTGAGAAAGTGGTGGTTTCGCCTCCGCAGGTCGAGATGCCTTCGATAAAGTATAGCGGAAAGAAGGTTACGGTAGAGCTGTTCGACACTCTTCGCCCTAATACTACCTATTCAATCGATTTCAGCGATGCCATTGTCGATAACAACGAGGGCAATCCTTATGAGAACTTTGCCTATGTATTCTCTACGGGAGAGAATGTCGATACCCTCGCTGTTTCGGGTACCGTGCTTAACGCGCAGGACCTTGAACCGGTGAAAGGCATTGTAGTTGGCCTTCATTCGTGTCTCGACGACTCTGCATTCACGACAAAGCCGTTCGAGCGTGTATCCCGTACCGATTCAAGAGGCCGCTTCACCATAAAGGGCATAGCTCCGGGAAAGTATCGAGTATATGCTCTCGGCGATGCGAACCAGAACAATTTCTTCGATCAGAAGAGCGAGAAGATTGCTTTCCAGGAGATGATAATCGAACCGTTCGCGACACCGGCTGTACGCCCCGATACGATATGGCGCGACAGTGTTACTATCGACACCATACGCATGGTCGATTATATCCGTTTCCAGCCCGATGACATCGCATTGCGTCTTTTCAACGAAGAGATGTTCATGCAGCAGCTTGTAAAGTATCCGCGCCAGGAACATAACAGGATTGTAATGTTCTTTGCTGCTCCGAACAAGGAGATGCCGGTTATAAAGGGATACGGCTTTGATGCGAGCGATGCGTATGTGCTTGAACCTTCCTTGAACATGGATACGCTTACATTGTGGTTCAAGGACTCGCTTGTCTATCGCAACGACACCCTTCCCTTGACTGTTACATACAGAGTGCCTGATTCTATCGGCAATATGATTGACAGGACCGATACCCTCTATGTCTCTTCGAGAAAGAGGTGGGCCGATGTAATGCGTATCGAAAGAGAGAGATTCGAGAAAGACGAGAAGGATTTCCATAAGAAGGCCCGCAAGAAACCCGGCTACGACGAGAACAATCCTCCTCAGTACATACCTCCGGTAAAGGTACTTCCGGTGCGTTTCTCCGGTACCGGTACAATGGATGTGAACGGTATCTGCCGTTTCAGGTTCGATGAGCCGTTGCTTTCGGTCGATACGGCACTTATACATCTTTCGGTGAAGTCCGATACCCTTTGGCTTCCCGTGCCGTACGTGTTCCGTCAGAGTGAGAACAGCATCCGCTCGTACGATGTCTATGCTGAATGGAAACCGGGTGAGACATATTTGCTGCAGACCGACTCTGCTGCCTTCAAAGGATTGTACGGCGGTGTATCAAAACTGTTCAAGCAGGAGATGCGTTTCCGTAGTCTGGACGAGTGTGCGGTGCTTTATCTTAATATAGGAGGCGTAGGCAGCAATGCAATAGTCCAGCTTCTCTCCGGTGACGAGAAGGTTGTGCAAGAGACCAGAACCGAGAACGGCCGCTGTGCTTTCTACTTCCTGCGGCCCGGCAAATATTACCTGCGCCTTATCCTCGACGAGAACAACAACGGCAAGTGGGATACCGGAGACTATGCCAAAGGCCTGCAGCCCGAAAAGGTATTCTATTACAACCACTCCCTTGAACTGCGTGCCATGTTCGAGTACTCGCAGGACGACTGGAACATAAATGCTCCGCTCAACGAGCAGAAGCCGTTGGAGATAACCAAGCAGAAGCCCGATAAAGAGCGCAGGAAGATGAACCGCAACGCCGACAGGAAATTCAAATAAAACAAGATAATAAATATAAGATTATGGATAACAAGTTTATGATATATAACACTCTTTCGCGCAAGAAAGAGGTTTTTGAGCCGTTGCATGCCCCCAATGTCGGGCTTTATGTATGCGGCCCTACAGTATATGGCCCTGCGCATCTGGGTCATGCACGCCCTGCGATAACATTCGACGTGCTTTTCCGTTACCTCAACAATCTGGGTTACAAGGTACGATATGTAAGGAATATTACTGATGTAGGTCATCTTGAGCATGATGCCGATGCCGGCGAAGACAAGATTGCAAAGAAGGCACGCCTTGAGCAGCTTGAGCCAATGGAGGTCGTACAGCAATATACCCTGCATTATCATAAGGTAATGGAGGCATTGAACGTCCTACCGCCAAGCATTGAGCCTCATGCCTCCGGGCATATCATAGAGCAGATAGAGCTTGTCAAGGAGATACTTGCCAACGGCTATGCCTATGAGAGCGAAGGCTCTGTATATTTCGATGTCGCTAAGTACGACAAGGACCACAAGTACGGAATCCTGTCGGGCCGTAACCTCGACGATGTGCTTAACACCACACGCCAGCTCGACGGCCAGGAGGAGAAGCGTAACCCTGCCGATTTCGCGCTATGGAAATGCGCGCAGCCCGAACATATCATGCGCTGGCCTTCGCCCTGGAGCAACGGCTTCCCAGGCTGGCACTGCGAGTGTACTGCCATGGGCCGCAAGTATCTCGGCGAGCAGTTCGATATTCACGGAGGCGGCATGGACCTTGTCTTTCCTCACCACGAGTGCGAGATAGCTCAAGGCATGGCTGCTATGGGGCATCATGTAGTGAAGTACTGGATGCATAACAACATGATAACCATCAATGGAACCAAGATGGGCAAGTCGTTGGGCAACTTCATCACCCTTGACGAGTTCTTCAACGGAACGCATAAGCTGTTGGCGCAGGCATATACGCCAATGACAATACGTTTCTTCATACTCCAGGCTCACTACCGCAGTACCGTCGATTTCAGCAACGAGGCCCTGCAGGCGGCAGAGAAGGGTCTGCAACGTCTTCTTGAGGCATACAAGACACTTTGCGGCATAACGCCTCAGGGTGAGACCACAGCCGATATCAAGGGCTTGCGCGGCAAGTGCTATGATGCCATGAATGACGACATGAACACAGCGCAGGTAATCTCTCACCTCTTTGATGCAAGCCGTGCAATCAACCAGATTGCCGACAAGAAGGCAAGCATCAGTGCTGCCGACCTCGATGAACTGAAGGAGACATTCCGTCTCTTTGCATTCGACATACTCGGCCTTAAGGAAGAGCGCGGTTCCGACAGCGGCCGCGAAGAGGCATTCGGCAAAGTAGTCGATATGCTGCTCCAGCAGCGTCAGCTCGCCAAGGCCAACAAGGACTGGGCGACAAGTGACAGAATCCGTGACGAGCTTGCAGCTCTAGGCTTTGAGATAAAGGACGGAAAAGAGGGTACATCATGGAAATTGAACCGTTGAGTATGAAGAGGATATTTCTATACATGTTTCTGGCAGCCGTTGTAATGGCAGGCTGCGGAAGCTCACCCAAAAAGGAGAGCAGTGCAAAGGCGCAGCAGGAGAGCAAGGTCGTTGAACCGGCTGCAATAGTACCGGTTTTTGACGGTGACAGTGCATATAATTTCGTTGCAGCCCAGGTGGCATTCGGCCCACGTGTACCTAACAGTGCGGCACATCGCAAGTGCGGAGAGTATCTTGTAGAGCTCCTCCGTGCCTATGGTGCCGATGTAGTAACGCAGGATGTTGACCTTAAGGCATACACCGGCGATGTGCTCAAGGCACGCAACATTATCGCCCAGTTCCAGCCCGAAAAGAAGGAGCGCATAATGCTCTTCGCTCACTGGGATTCACGTCCCTGGGCCGATTCAGACCCAGACAAGGCCAATCACTACAAGCCGATTCTGGGTGCCAACGACGGTGGCAGCGGAGTAGGTGTGCTTCTTGAAGTGGCACGTCATCTTTCTCAAGTTCCAACAAAGCTTGGCATCGATATTATCCTTTTCGATGCCGAGGACTACGGCATTCATGAGAACGACCGCGAGAAGTACCGCAGCGTAAACCACTCATGGGCATTAGGCTCACAGCATTGGGCGATGAACCCTCACAAGAAGGGCTACGAGGCGCGTTTTGGCATTCTGCTCGACATAGTAGGTGCAAAAGGTTCTAAGTTCTATCAAGAGAGCTACTCGCTGCATTTTGCACCGAATGTAGTTTCAAAGGTATGGGAATGGGCGCATAAGATCGGCTACAAGGATTGTTTCGTTCCTGAAGAGAGCGGTGCCATTACCGACGACCATTACTATGTGAACAGCATATACGGAATCCCGTGCATCGACATCATAAACTGCGACCCTGAAAGCCCCAACGGCTTCGGCCCCTACCACCACACCGTAAAGGATGATATGGATTGGATTGATGCCGACGTTCTCAAGGCTGTAGGCCAGACAGTGCTCACCGTAATCTACAACGAGAAATAATGGCTACGATAAAGGATTTGCAGGAGGAGATTATCGCTGAGTTCAGCGATTTCGATGATTGGCTCGACCGCTATCAGCTGCTGATAGACCTCGGCAGCGAGCAGGAACCGTTGCCAGAGGAGTACAAGACCGACAATAACCTGATAGAAGGGTGTCAGAGCCGTGTATGGCTGCAGGCCGACCTTATAGACGGCAAGGTACGTTTCATGGCAGAGAGCGATGCCCTTATTGTAAAAGGTATAGTCGCGCTTCTTATAAAGGTATATTCCGGGCAGACCCCAGATGATATACTTGCCAACGAACCCTATTTTGTGGAGGCAATAGGCCTTAAGGAGCATCTTTCGCCTACACGCAGCAATGGCCTTGTCGCAATGATAAAGCAGATGAAGCTCTACGCACTGGCTTTCAAGGCACGTGGGTAACAGTTGATTATGATATATATGATAGAAGGACGGCTAAGCCGTCCTTCTATCATATATATCAGTCGCAGCATCCGTGCTCCGTTTTGTCAATACGATACAGCTTGTCGCTCGGCCGCACCTTGCATGGGACCTTGAACGATACCCGGTCGCCCTTGCGTACTTTCTCCACTGTTTCGAGGTTTACGCGAGGGTCCTCAAGATTCAGGTATATCGCGCCTGTCGTAGGGCCTGTAATAAGAATCTTGTCCCCGACGTTGACCTCTCCGGCCTCGATATGGAACTCGCCTACGCCCAGCTTCGAGAAGTGCTTTATAGCTTTTCCTATGTAAACCTTGCGTTCTGTAGCCTGCGAGCCGTATATGTTGCTCCACTCGCCCAGCTTCTGTCCTTGATAGTAGCCGTCCCAGAACCCGCGGTTGAAGACTGTCTTCAGCCTCTCGTCCCAGGCATCCTTCTTCTCTTCTGTGAACTCCCCGGCGAGGTATGCCTCAAGAGCCTCGTTGTAGCAACCGGCAACGGTCTTTACATATTCGGGCCCTCTTGCACGTCCCTCAATCTTGAACACACGTACGCCGCTCTCAATCATGCGGTCCATGAAACGTATTGTCTTGAGGTCCTTAGGCGACATTATATACTTGTTGTCAATCTCCAGTTCGATATCGCTCTCGCGGTCCTTTACTATATATCCTCTGCGGCACACCTGCATGCACTGTCCGCGGTTCGCGCTGCGTCCCAGCTGGTGCAGCGACAGGTAGCATTTGCCCGAAATGGCCATGCACAATGCCCCGTGGCAGAACATCTCAATGCGTATAGGCTCTCCCTTAGGGCCGCAGATGTTCTCCTCTTTTATAATCTTGTATATGGCTGCAACCTGGTCCATGTTCAGCTCACGCGCAAGCACTGCCACATCGGCGAACTGAGCGTAGAACTTGAGTGCTTCGCTGTTGCTTATGTTCAGCTGCGTCGAGAGATGTACCTCCACTCCCACGCTGTTGCAGTAGCGTATTACAGCCATGTCGGCAGCTATGACAGCCGTAATGCCGCTGGCCTTTGCCGCATCGACGATAGTGTGCATCATCTCAACGTCATCTTCGTATATGATGGTGTTCACTGTCAGGTAGCTCTTTATGCCGTGCGCATCGCATATCTGCGCAATCTCCCGCAGGTCGTTTATTGAAAATGCGCTTGCCGAGTGCGCACGCATGTTCAGATGTTCAATCCCGAAGTATATGGAATTGGCTCCTGCCTGTATTGCGGCCGACAGGCTCTCCCTTGAGCCAACCGGTGCCATAATCTCAAAATCGCTTCTTTTGTACTGCATGTGGGGTTCGTTTTATGCTACAAATATACTATCTTTGTGCTCAAATAACAAACTTGACCAGCATTAATAGAATGAAGATAGCCGATATTGAATTCGGGAAATACCCGATATTCCTTGCTCCAATGGAGGATGTTACCGACGAGGCGTTCCGCCTGCTGTGCAAACGCTATGGCGTCGATATGGTCTATACCGAATTTGTTTCGAGCGATGCCCTCATACGCGACATAAACAGCACTGTCCGCAAGCTGAACATTCATGACGAGGAGCGTCCGGTGGCTATTCAGATATACGGAAACGAGGTAGAGCCTATGGTGGAGGCGGCAAAGCGCGTAGAGCAGGCACACCCCGATATCCTTGACATCAACTTCGGTTGTCCGGTAAAGAAAGTGGCGCGCAAGGGATGCGGTGCCGGCATGCTGCAGAACATTCCCAAGCTGCTTGAGATAACGAAAGCTGTAGTGGATGCTGTCAATATCCCGGTTACGGTGAAGACACGTCTGGGCTGGGACGAGAGCAGCAAGTGCATTGTAGAGCTTGCCGAACGTCTGCAGGATTGCGGTATAGCAGCACTGACGGTGCATGGCCGTACAAGGGCGCAGATGTACACCGGTGATGCCGACTGGACTCTTATAGGCAAGATAAAGGAGAACCCGCGCATGCATATCCCTATCATAGGCAACGGTGATGTGAAGACACCCGAACGTGCCAAGGAGTGCTTCGACCGTTACGGTGTAGATGCTGTCATGGTGGGCCGTGCAAGCTTCGGCCAGCCCTGGATATTCCGCGATATGAAACATTATCTTGAGCATGGCGAGCAGGCTGTGCCGTTCACGTTCGGCGAGTGCATGGATATACTGCGTGAGCAGGTGAGGGACAGCGTCGATTGGTTAGGCGAACGCCCCGGCATACTTCATGTACGCCGTCATCTGGCAGCAACGCCTTTGCTGAAAGGCCTTGCCGATTTCCGCCCCTTGCGCATAGCTATGCTCCGCGCCGAAAAGGTGGATGAACTCATGGCAATACTCGATGAAATAGTGGAAAAGTACGGAAACAGCAGCTCTGCTGTCACTCAATAATCTCCGCCATTGTAAGCCCGTTGATCTGCCCAACTGCATAACGGTTGTCGCTCTCGCTTTCGCCGTTTCTTGTAAAGTGGTCCATATACAGCTCACGCCCTTTCTCTATCTGCAGGCATCGGAACGTGTCGCCCGGTCTTATGCTTGAGTTCTCTGTCTTTATGGCAATAAAGCGGTTCTCTCCCATGTATTCGGCCTCACATACGCGGTCGGGCTGCCATCCTATTCTTATACGTGTTCTAACAGCAAGCGTGTTGCTCGTGATACACCCCTCGCTCATGAACATCTGTGATTCGCATCGTTGGCTGCAGCGCAGGCTGTTGCAGAAATTTTCCCAGTTGCTGTATCCGGCAAACCGTGAAATGATGTCGAGTATCCGTACCGAGATATTGTTGCAGCTGCGTGTAGAGTATCCCCAGATGCGTTCGAGCGTAGTCACCGATATATGCTCCTTGCACCTCTCTTCAATAAGTGCCGAAAGCTTGTTCAATGTAGAGTGTGACGAGATGCTTCCGGTCTCCTTTTCAATCTCTTTTCTCAGGGCATCTACCTGAGGTGAGTTTGGGCTGATATTCATAAACGGGCTTCTATAATGTTCTTTTTACAAAAATAACCATTATCTTTGGAATGCAGTGCAATAGAAGGATTGTCTTTATTTGTCATTTATGATTCAAAGCGGAATTTTCGGGCCAGCCGGCAATGGCATTGAGTATGATTCGGGCTATTCTATGCCTGAGAAGCTTGCGGAAACATCTTCGGCCGTGCTCTACAGAGTACGTAAAGCCGGCAAGTATTTCATTATAAAGACTCCTAAAGAGGAAAGCGGGCAGTCGATAGCCTTGCTGCAGCGCGAGTATGAACTCTCTATCGGAAAATCGCATCCCAATATCGTTTCGGTCTTTACATACGAGCACTCTACAATTGTGGGGCCCGGTATTGTAATGGAGTATGTCGATGGGCGGACACTTGCAGAGTTCCTTGCCGAGAAACCTTCTTTTGCGCAGCTCAGGCGTGTGCTCGAACAGTTGCTGCAGGCTGTTTCATATATTCATCGTTGTGGCCTGGTGCATAACGATATAAAACCCGATAACATAATGGTCACGCGTGCCGACAATAGTGTCAGGCTGCTCGACTTCGGCTTGTCCGACAATGATGCCTTCTACCTTGCACGCACATTAGGGTGTACTCCACAATATGCCTCACCCGAATTGCAGGCGAGGAGCCAGGAAATAGACACGCGCAGTGATATATACTCTCTGGGCGTAATAATGAAGGAGATGTTCGGCAGCCGTTATTCGCGTATCTCTGCACGCTGTACACAGCATGATAAGGGAAAACGGTATGCAAATGCCGATGAAGTGGCAAAGGCCGTGCGCAGGAGTGACATCAGGCCGAAGGCACTGTTCCTGCTGTTTGCGGTGACAGCAGTGCTGCTGCCCATTTTATATGGTGTATATTCGGTAAATGCAGAGCAAGCACGGATTACTGCTGCCGGGAATGCCGAGGCCGAATATGAGGAGAAACTGCTGAGCGGGATAGAAAACAGTGTTGACAGCATCAGCATGGTACATTATGCACTTGTTGAAAAGGAGAAGTACTATGAGTTTGCATACAACCATCTGGCGCCCTACTATACGGCTATGGGAGAATACCAAACGGGGTATCTCTCATCAATAAAGGATTCCAGAATATATTCGGTTGCATCGGCCCGTTATTCACAAACGTACAGCCGGTGCCTAAAGAGAATTGTAGAACAGATAGAAAGCCTTCCGTCGATATACAGCAGCGGTCTCAGCGAAGAGGAAGTTGAGTTCTACAGAACACTTATATTCGACGGAAAGCCATTTGTTCCATACTCTCCTGAGTAACGGGCTGTAAAAATCTATTATTATACCCAAATGACAAGAAAAGACAAATCTACTTGCAATATATAATGGTTATATTTGTACCGAAAGTACAGAACAGACAATGCCCTTTGTAGAACATCGAACATCATTTGGTTTCATGTACTTGCAATATTTTGTAAAAAAATGAAGCAACAGGCTCTGCGTGTGATAAAAAATGTTATATTTGCAAAATAACAAATAAACACGCGAGTGTTTGACATTCTCGCTGATGAACCTAGGAAATTCATTACCGAAAAGAGAGTGCAAACCCTTTCGCGAAGTGTTGTATATATACATTGCGTATATATGCTGCCTTTAGCGTAGGCTGTTGCTTTTCTCTTTTTCAGGGTTTTCCTAGGACCTATCAGCGGAGATTAAGCAATTAGTCTGCGCTTCTTTTTTACCCCATAGTGTAGACTAAAACTGTTAAAACCCGGCATTTAACTTGTATAATACACTATATTACTATGAAAAACAATCTTATTCTTACATTGATTGCAGGAATTATCTTCTGTTCTTGCGACAACAAAGAGAAGCAAATTGATGAAGCTTTGTCAAAGGTTGTTGCATGTGCCGAACTCGGTACAGTTGAATACACAATCACCAAACTTATCATTACAGATGATGATGCTTTCTTCAAGTTCGGTGACAGGAAAATAATCTTCTCCTGCCGCACGACAATGAAAGCAGGTATCGATCTCAAAGAATTTACAAAAGAAGATGTGAAAGTCTCTGAAGACAACAAGAGTGTTGAGGTAAACCTGCCACATCCTAAGGTTCTCTCATTCAATATGGCAGCCGAGGATATTAAACTGGAATATTCAAAAGTAAGCGGCCTGCGCACAGATTTCAACACCGATGAACGCAACGACCTTTTGAAACAAGGAGAAAAGGCAATTCTTGACGATGCACCCAATTTGGGCATTTATGAAGATGCCAAGGAGAATGCAAGCGACTTCTTCAAGGCACTGCTTGCCAACTGCGGTTTTGAGAATGTGAATGTAAGTTTCAAGGATGATGAGAAACAATGAATTGTTTCAGAATTAAATAAAAGTGAACAATGGATACCAATAATAAAAATAATAATCCCGTAGAGGATAACAACATAACATCACAGGATAAGAATGTTGCTCAGAATGAAGTGAGTGAGAAAAACAACAAGAGTTCTTTTATGGAGAATGTCAACAGCGCGGTAACAAAAGGTGAAAAGATTGCAGAGACAGCAATAAATGCTGCCGAAAAAGCCGGGGAAGTAGGCAAAACAGTTTTAAAAACAGCAGGAACCGTAGCTGGAGGTGCCGCAAAAGGAGTTGGAGTTATGGCAAAAATAATCGGTTTTTGTATTAATAATATACAAGTTCTTGGAATTGTAGCAGCAGTATTGGTAGTAGGTTATTTTTTTGTATTCGACCCTTTCGATTGGAATTTGAACCCGTTTAGCAAACCACAAATTGAAAAAACTGCAAATATTGTCGAAGAGGTAAAGAAAATCTCGGAATTCACAACCGCCTGTTATTATGAGGAGAGTGTTATAAAAAACGAAAAGTTCACAACCGAAGCACAATTGTTCGGTAATGAACAGGACACTATAAACCATTCTGTTGTTCTCACAGTAATGTGTAAGGTACGTGCCGGATTCGACCTCTCGACACTCTCTGATAATGATTTAACTGTAAGAGGTGACACGGTAGATATAAAGTTACCTGCCCCAAAGATTTTTGATGTCATAAGTAATCCTTCGGACTACAAAATTTTTGAAGAGAGCGGTGAATGGCAGCACGAAGAAATTGTTGCCATGCAGAAGGAAGGCAAGAAAAAAATGTTGCAGAATGCCCTTGACCAGAATATACTTGAAAAAGCAAATACAATAGGCAAGGAAAGAATAAAGACACTCTTTACATCATTCGGTTTCAATGTTGTGAATGTTACTGTAACAGATGTAGAAAAACCTAACATCTAATCTACTATGGCAAAGAGAAAAAAAGATGGCGGGTATGATATGAGGACCAAAGAAGGTAAACAGGCTCAAGAAGTTGAGAACTTTTTTGGAAGTCCAGTGGGTGGATTTATTCTCCGCTTGATAGTTATTATGATAATACTTTTAATTTTAAGTGAAATATTCCCTTCGTTTGGCGAATGGATTAATAGTCTTGAATAATAATTATGAGTAAAAAGGAGTATTCACAGGAAGAAATAGCCCGGTTCGAGCGTATAAGACTCTATGAGATAGACAAAACAAAAAAGGAAATAGAGGAATTCAAGAAGGAGCTTGAAACCGAAAAATCAAAGTTTCTGAAAAGCAGCAATAAAATTTCCCAGCTCGAAAAAAGCATAAAGGAGAAAGAGGACGCCTTGATGAGACTTGAACACCAGACTGGATACGACCTACTGGTGGAACAGGACAGAAGCGCTATATCAAAATTTACAGAAAACATTAACATAAGTTCTATTGGTTCGGCAATGGAAATGGTTGGTAGTGTGATTTCTATTCCTGGGGGTAAGTGGTCTTGTAAAATCATTAGGTAAAACAATAAAAAAAACAAAAAATGGCAAGTAAAGTTAGAGTTTACGGTAAGGCTCAAAACCGTACAGTATTGGGTATTGCACATGCTTACATGGTAATGTATCCACAGGCGACACTGGAAGATTTACGCAAGGCATTCCCTAATGAATTGAACCCCGATAAGGGTGTCAAAGAGAATTTTGTTTATGCCGAGGATAAAGGTACAACCGTCGATTGGGACGGCTTTTTCAAGGCTGAAGAGGAACTGCTCACAATGGGTGACGGCAAGAAGGTGTCTGTCGTAAAGATGTGGACAAAGCCAAGTTTCGAGCGCATGGTATCGCATGCAAAATTGTATGATATTGAGATTGCACAGTTCGAGGCTGCCGACAAGGGCGGAAAGAAGGGCGGCTTCCGCCTTGAATACCTCAACGGATATGTTCCACCGGTACCAGAAAAGAAGAAGTCTTTGTGGTGGATATGGCTGCTGTTGCTCCTGTTGATAGGTGGATTGGCTATCTATTTTGCGACAAGGCCTAAGGGTGTTGAGGTCGTGGAAGTTGAGAAAGTTGTAGAAAAGACTGTCATTGTGCACGACACTGTATACATACAGCAGATTGAAGAGATTGAGAAAGACTTCAATGCAGCAAAGTTCTTCCAAGGAAAATCAGAACTCAGCGATGACGCAAAGTTTGTATTGCATGACCTTGCAAAGCTGATGGAGAAGAATGCAGATATCAGGTTGCAGATTGTAGGACACACCTCATCGGAGGGTGACCCCAACTTCAACCAGAAGCTATCTGAGGAACGCGCCCAGGCTGCTGTAGATTTCCTTGTGAGCAGAGGCGTTGATGCAAGCCGTCTTCAGGCTCAGGGCAAGGGCTCAAGCGAGCCTATCGATGAGGACAACCCTGATGCTAACCGCCGCACCGAATTCATTGTAATTGAATAATCAAATAATAAAAATATTATGGCAGTAAAAAAAACAACCGTCAAAAAGACAAAGGACGGAAAAGTAGATAAACGTACTAAGGAAGGTAAAGAAATTGCAGCTCGCATGGCTAAAGCCCGTGCTGAGAAGAATAGCCTTAAGAACAGAATTAAAAGATTGTTTAAATAATATTTGAGGTAAGATTATGAATACAGATATAAAACATATTGCGGCACTTGTGGCTACATCAATCTGGGCAGACGGTGAGTATGATGCTGCCGAGAAAATTGTTGTTGAGGAGATTGCCGATGCTTTTGAACTGAATGCCGAAGATTTGTCGGCAGCTGTTGAACAGGAACTGGAAGTCATTAAGCCGATGAGCGAGGATGAAGTAAACGCTTACATCCTTGAGCATTCGGCTGAGGTAGAAGATGAAGAGGCTGAGATGTTGTTGCAGGCAGTGCTACAGGTAGTTATTGTTGACGGTGTGCTTGGTGAGGAAGAGGTTGAAAACGTGTTGTCAATCGCCTCTGCTCTTGGTGTAGATGACGCACGTGCAGTGCTGATGCTTGCCGACCTTGTTAAAGAGGAACCAGAACTCCAGATAGAACTTTAACTCTACAAAATCATTTAAATAGATATAACTATGGGACTTCTGAATAATCTGTTGGACAGATTCAAGAATGCTGAATTTACTGTAGCTCCCCAAAAGAAACTGAAGACAATATCAGCCGATTTCAAGAAGGCTTTTGAACTGACACTCGTATTCTATAAAGGTGCGCAGATTGCCGACAGTGAACTGACACTTGCTGCCCTTAACAAGAAAACCACAAAGGACGTGAAGAGCACTGCTGACGGTCTGAAGATCAAGGCAAGCATGAAGGTTGGAGATGCCGAAAAACTATTTGACACCAACTTTGGCGTGACAGTACAGATAAAGGATGCCAAAGGTACAAAACTTGTTCCAAACGGAATTACCATTGGCCAAGCAGCACGAGGCGAGTATTAAACGATGGCTACGCTAATTGACATAGTTCGTGATGATGTAATGGCGTTCTTGGAGAGTAACGATGAATTACTCTTCAATGAACGCGATTTCCAGATGCACCTCGCCACCTGGCTACGTAACTCGGGAAACGGATACGATGATGTGGATGTCGAGTATTATGTACCTTGGCAGGAACTTGACGGATATATTTGGGAAAGTGAGTTGCGTCTTGATGTTGTAGTGAAAAAGAGTGGCGAGTACTGTCCCGTAGAATTGAAGTACAAGACAAAGAAGGTTGAACGTCAAATAACCCGTTTTGATGAATTGCTTGATGACAAGGTTGTCGTTATGAAAAACCAAGGCGCACAGGATTTGGGTATGTACGACTTCTGGAAGGATGTACGTCGCGTGGAGCTGGTACGAAACCGCTTTGACAGAGTAAAAGGTGGATTGGCCGTATTTGTTACCAATGACGCATCCTATACAAAAAGAAGCAAGGAATCCTCAAACAACTATCTCTTCAATATGAATGAAGATAAAGTGCACTCCAAACGCAAGCATTGGGCAAATCCAGAAAGCACTTGCGCTAAAATGCACCCGAATTTTGAGGTGGAGAGGGAGTATGCAATCAACTGGCATCAGCGCACAGTTGACAGAGTAGACTTCTATTACTGTATAACAGTTATCTAACTATGGGACGTAAGAAGAAAAATAAGGGAATGTCATCAGGAACCAGGATTGCGTTATTCCTATTGGCTTTGGCTGTAATACTTACTTTGTTGCAGTATATATTCAAAACCTATTTCGGCATTGATTTGGGAATAACATTTTTTGGACAGGAAATGTTCTGATAAACATACAATTAACCCACCTGTAAAATATTTTAAATTAAATAATTCTGGCAAAGAAATAAGTTATAGCAGGCGAATACATACTTTCTGTCCTTGATAACTGAAGTATTGAGATATACCGCATTTATGACAATGTAAAAGGAGCTTTGAGAGAAGTAGCAGAGAAAGAGGGATTTGAATATGACACCAACTGGACAACACGCCAGTTCGGATCGAAGCTTATCGACTTCCTGAGCGAAAAGAAATAATAATTATTATTATTACTATTTATATTTCACTAACCATTAAAATTTAAAAATTATGGCAGAATTTAAGTTGGATGGCCGTATGAAGGTCAAGACATTGAAGGAGAACTACAAGAAGAACTTCGGTGGTACTTTGAGAGTTTACAAGAGCGTTACTTGCAAGGGTGCAATGGCTGATGAAGATGCAACATTGGCATCACTCCGCGCTGAAGGCAAGAAGGGTGGCGAACTTGTAGTTGGCGGTAACCTCAAGGTCGGTAACTTTGAGAAGAAGATTGCTGAGCTCTACGGTATCGGTGTTCAGGTAGCTACAAAGGATGACAGCAAACTTGCTGACAACGACTTGACACTTGTTGCAGCCGGTAAGTAATTGCTTACTGACATAGGTATGTGGGGCTTGGTTGCCCCACATATCACAAATTAGTATAAATTTAACCTGATATAGCTGATATATATGATAGTCGTTATTGCATATATTATAAACTTGTTTGCACCGATAGTAAACACTTTTGGGACCATAGGATTATGCGGATGCATTGTGTATGATGATTTTCATATATTGTATATTGCAGCAGTAATGGCTATATTAGGATTGGTATTCGGTATTATCGCTTACAGGAATGATATACCGCCACGTTGGTTCTGGTCAAAATCCAAGAACCGGATATTCAGTTTCTCTGTGAGTGCTGTATTGGGCTATAGCTGGAGTTTTGCAGCATGGGTATTCACAATATATCTTATAACTGTAATAGCAGAAAAAGTATAATACAATAATAGAATGTTATGGGTAAAGAATATTACAAAAAAAGAATTATAGACCTTCGTGCATCCCTTGCACGAGAAAAGGAAAATAAGAAAAAAGATAACGAGTATTATGCACGCTTGATAAAGAATGCTTCGTCACCTTCTTCTAAATCAAGTTACCGAAAAAGCAAGATTGATAAAGCTGCATCGCACGATAGGCAGATTGAGTATATTAAAAGACAGATTGAAAGTGCGAAGGAGAGTATGAAACGTTGCTGATACCGCTATGTTTAAGATTCTTGTAACAGGTTTTGAAGCATTTGGGGATTATCACTTTAATTCATCATGGGTGGTTGCCGAAAAGGTAGCCACCTGTGTTATTGATGGAATTGATATTGTAATTGAACAGATGCCTGTAAGTTTTTCAAGAGCGGCGGATTGTTTATACAAGGCAGTAAATCGACATAACCCCGACCTTGTTATATTATTAGGGCAGTCGTCAGCCAGCGACTGTATAAAACTTGAAAGAGTTGCTCTAAACATTATGGATTCAAATAGTGCTGATAATGACGGATATATTCCCGATGAAGAGCCTATATATAAAAATGAAACTCCTGCATATTTTACAGATGTTCCAATAAAATATTTATGTTCTAAAATTAAAGAACAAGGTATAAATGTAAAGGTATCTAATTCTTGTGGGCTTTATGTATGCAATCGAATATATTACGAAGCGTTGAAAATCTGTAATAAGCAAACTTCGACAAAAGCAATTTTTGTACATCTGCCTTTATACGAAGGACATCCATCAGTAAAATCTGATAAAATAGCAATGTCACTTAATGATTTGACAAAAGCAATATCGATAATAATAAAAGAGATATATGGAAAATACAACTAATATCAAGAAACAGCTTGCAAGGGTTTTTGACAATGATCTTCGCACAAAACAGTGGCAAAATTGGGGTGATTATATAATTATAGGTCTCATTGTAATAAGTACCCTTTCAATTTTCATATCTACATTCTATGTATCGCCGATATGCGAAAAGATATTGAGTATAATAGACTTTATAACAGTTATTACATTTACAATTGAGGTATCACTGAGAATATGGTGTGCCGATGAAATTAATCCTAAATACAAAGGATTCTGGGGAAGGATAAAGTACTGCTGTACTTTCTACGGACTGATTGATATTATATCGACATACTCTTTCTATGTGGCAATGATATTCCCATTGCCTTATACTATGCTGAAGTCACTTCGTGTGCTCAGGCTTATAAGAGTCTTCAGGTATATGCACTCCTTTAGACTCTTACAAACAGCATTCGCATCAAAAGTGAAAGAGATGATTGTATCACTTCAATTCCTTGTTATTGTGACACTGATGCTCTCATTTGTACTGTATTTTTATGAGCATAGTGCCCAGCCTGATGTTTACAACAACGGGTTCAAGTCGGTGCTATGGGCATTCACACAGTATATTGGCGACCCGGGAGGATTCGCTGACACACCGCCTGTAACATTCACCGGAAGAATGATTGCATGTATAATAGGACTACTTGGAATAGCATTGTTTGCAGTACCTGCAGGATTAATAGGCTCTGGATTCTCCGAGGCTATAGAAGAGGAAAAGCATGAAAAGAAGATAAAGCAAAACACTGAGAAACTAAAGAATGCATTTGAACGCAAACTAGACCGTCCTACCGGGTTCCAGATAATTCCACAGCACTTGTCGTTATGCGACATACAGGCAAGAGTTGGACTGAAACTCGATGATATCATTGACGCTGTTGAGGAATCGAAAAAATTCCGTTTGGTGAATCTTGCCGTTACCCAAACAATAGAAGAACGCCCACAAGATAAATTGGCTGTGGAGCATTTTATCGTTAATCGTCCTTATGGCTGCTGCATTGACCGTGGCTCCAGGATTACGATTGTATCGTCCATAAGTTTTATAGAACCTTCTGCCGGAAACTTCTCTTATTATGTGGCAATGATCGGTGGTTTCAATTATATAAGCCGTGAGCTGGGAGAGATGCGCCCATTCCGTTCGTTCTATAAATTCGATAATGCAAATGATGTGCCGGGACTAGCCGAGTATATGGAGGATCTTAACCGCTTGACAGCCCGTGAGGATGCGTGGATTGTTTCATTGCTTCCTGCTTCGGGTGCAAACGAGCCATCTTATCCAACGCAGATACACTTTACCGCAGGTGGTAATAGTGGAAACGAAGATTTTGTTACAAATGCTCCCACTGTGCTTGACAAGGATCTCTTTAAAGGATTATTCGATGATGCAGCCGAGGTGTTTGCCAGTGAGTTTGGTTTAGGAACCGATTTCCAGCGTTACCACGGCGATTCACTTAATGGTGACAAGCTCTTTACAAACAAACTTTCCTATGTCGCTACTTTGAACAGTTTTGCAATTCGTATTGCGTGGAGCGTAATCTTGTGGGATTCACGCAGAATAGCTGTTGCCAAAAAGTTGGCAGAACTTTTGGCTAAACACGTTGAAGGACGGAGTGAACTGACGATTGCTCCCGACCTCAAGATAAAGAAATGCGGATATTGAAAATTAAATATAGCTTGTTATAAAACAAGTCTGTCCTTTTTGATGAACTCTTGTTAATGAAAACAGTCAGAGCTTCCCGCGGGAAGCTCTGACTGTTTTCATTATTCAATTGCCTTCAGGTAGTTGATTACCGGGTTGGCATACATTTCGAGAATCTTTGTACGGCAGAAGTTGTCGTCGCGGTTCGGGAGGTCTATCTTCTCTATTTGTCCCTGCAGGTAGGCATCGAGCCTTGCCTTCTCTTCTGCGGTATATTTGTCGGCAAAACGCGTGTCGCCTGTAAGCAGTTCGTAGAAGTAGTAGTTGATTGCCCAGAACTTGTAGTTGCGGTGTATGTGTCTGTCGATGATGCGTGCCACGGCTGCTGTCTTCTCGT
Organism: Bacteroidaceae bacterium; assembly: GCA_017522915.1. Lineage (GTDB taxonomy): Bacteria > Bacteroidota > Bacteroidia > Bacteroidales > Bacteroidaceae > HGM04593. The sequence continues at coordinate 19,832 of JAFWXX010000012.1, read as the reverse complement.
TCTTGCCCAATGAACGGTCGATGGCATCAATCTCGTCATTGATGCAGTCGGCTATGTGGTAGTGTATGCCGCCTTTGTAGCCGAACATGCCGGTCTTCATGTTTATAAGGTCGTCCTGCGGGGCTTTCTTCCACTCCGGGTTGTCGCGTTTCTGCTGGAACTCCTTTGCCTTGAGGTAGTCGCAAGGGTCGTACTCATAAGAAATGGTTGTAGGAGCAATGTTAAGCACCTTGAGCGCGTCGATGATGTCTCCGCTGCTGTACATCGAAAGCATCTTTATCAGGCCCTCCTGTGTGCGGTCGTTGCTGTCCTTGGCACGTCCTTCGCGCTGTGCAAGCCAAATGGGCTGGTTGCGTTCTGTTATGGTGTGGTGCATGTACGAAGATAGTCTCTTCGACGATGCGAGCATCTCGCGTATCGAAGCCGACCTCTGTACGATGAAGCTGCGGTTGACGCGTACAAGCTTCTTTATCCATGGGCGTATTAGCAGGTTGTCGCCAATGGCAATCTCAACTGTGTTGCCTACTGTATCCACAAATACAATGCATAGGAACGCTGAGTCCATGATTATGTCGCGGTGGTTCGATATGCAGAGCGACTTTGCCATGTTCTCCTTGTTGTCGTAGCTCACAGTAAGTCCGCTTGAGAGCTTGCTTATCACTCCCTGCATGAACGGATATACCAATGCTTTCTGGAATTCAAGGTTGCTTTTCGATGCTCGCATGGCTGCAGCGATATTCTCGAAGGGCATGCCTTTGAATGCATATCCCATGGCTGTCTGGAACTCCGGGTCGGCTATCAGTTCTTCGAAAACCTGCGGAAGCTCTTCGGGCAGGTAAGGACGAATCTCGTCAAATTCTGCTGGAATCATATATGGTGCTGTTTTAGTGAATATTCAGTTTCTGCGCACCGTTACGGTGCGTATGCTATTGCAAAATACGGCATTTTATTTCAAAAACCAAAATAGTGGAATATTTTTTGTCCTTAATCGAACAAAATATGGACATTCGCTGTTTTTAATATACGGTTCCACGATTTTCTGCTTTTTATAGGAACCTTGTGCTGTTGATTATGTGCTGTTGAGCGACTTGGGAGGCCGGCTTCTGCCGGTCTCTTTGTTTTCCATTGTCTTTGCATTCTCAAATTTTACATATATTTTTGTAAATGTTTAGAAGCTGTCCGGGTTTTGTTGCTAATCGGCTTCTTGAAGGTAATGCCTTTCAACGCCTATAAAAATCTATTATATGCTAAAAATTTTCAGAATGCTTTTCAGAAAGCTCTTCGGGTGGGTCCCGGCCGGCATCTTCTGCCTGGTTATCTTTTTCCTCCTTTTCGGTTATTTGGCATCGCAGATGGGGACTGCGAATATGCTTAATACAATCATGAACACTGCGCACGACCTCTTGCTGAACACTGTCTTCTATCTGATGGCCATTTGTGTCATAACCGGTGCGATAGGCAAGATATTTCTTGAGTTCGGCGTGGTCAAGCTGCTTGAGAAACTGCTTCGTCCTTTGATGAAGCCGCTCTTCAATCTTCCGGGAGTGGCATCGCTGGGTGCGGTGCTCACGTTCCTCTCCGATAACCCTGCGATAATATCTCTGGCACAGGACAAACGCTTTGCGACATACTTCAAGAAGTACCAGTTCATTTCGTTGACAAACTTCGGTACAGCATTCGGCATGGGATTGCTTGTCATCGTATTCATGGTGGGGCAAGGCTACTATGTAGAACCTTTCGTCGGCCTTTTCGGAGCATTTGTGGGATGTATCGTATCGACAAGGCTGATGCAACGCTTTATTGTCAAGTCCTACCCACGTTTCAAGACCGAGGATGCGGCAGTAGCCGAGGAGGCCGGCAATGAAAAGGAGGACGGCTACAGGAAGCCTATGTTCCAGCGTATCCTCGACTCGCTTCTCGACGGCGGCCGTACCGGTGTCGATGTGGGTATTGCTATTATTCCGGGCGTGCTCATCATATCTACGCTTGTGATGCTCTTTACTTTCGGTCCTTCGGCAAGCGGTGGCTATACTGGTGCCGGTTACGAAGGTGTACAGCTGCTTCCATGGGTGGGTGCTAAGCTCGATTTCTTCTTCGAATGGCTGTTCGGCTTCAGCGACCCTCATCTCATTGCATTCCCTATTACAGCTCTCGGTGCTGTAGGTGCGGCTCTTGGCCTTGTTCCTAACTTTGCTGAGGCCGGATGGATAGACGGCAATGCGATAGCTGTATTCACTGCTATAGGAATGTGCTGGAGCGGTTATCTGAGTACACATACTGCAATGCTCGATACAATCGGTTATCGTCGCCTTACTTCAAAGGCCATACTGGCCCACACTATAGGCGGTTTTGTCGCAGGTATAGTAGCTCATTGGACATTTGTGCTTGTTTCTTTGTTATAAGGTATTATGAGAATAGGTGTTTTGACAGCAATGACATCGGAATATGAGCAGCTGGCAACTCTGCTCTCCGGTGCCGGGACTTGCGAGAAGGGCAATATATCCTACCTGGTAGGTTCCTTGGGAGATAACGAGATAGTGCTGCGCCAGTGCGGAATAGGCAAGGTTAATGCAGCTGTAGGAACGTCGGAGCTTATACGTTCGTTCTCGCCCGATGCCATTGTAAGCACGGGTGTGGCAGGCGGCATAGACGAGTGCCTCGATGTTATGGATGTTGTGGTGAGCTCTTCGCTTGTATATCACGATGTGTGGTGCGGTATGGGGTGCGAGTATGGCCAGATACAAGGCATGCCGGCAATCTTTGATGCAAGCGAGCCTATGTGCAAGGCTGCGATGTCGCTTAACGGTGATGCCGGGAACATTACGCGAATCCACGCAGGCCTTATATGTACCGGTGACAAGTTCATAACCAGCCGCGAGGAACTCGACAGGATAAAGTCCGATTTTCCTGCCGGCTTGGCTGTTGACATGGAGTCGGCTGCAATAGCACAGACATGCCACATATACGGTGTGCCGTTCGTCAGTTTCCGCATAATAAGCGATACTCCGGGTGTCGATAAGCATATCGAACAGTACGAGAATTTCTGGGGCGAAATGGCGAACCGCTCTTTCGGCGTTACAAGCCGTTTCCTCTCAAGGCTTTAATTGAAAGATTATGAAAAAGATTCCGAGCTTTACAATAGACCATATACGCCTGAAGCGTGGCATATATGTTTCGCGTCAGGATATGGTAGGCGGCGAAACCGTAACCACTTTCGATGTACGCATGAAAGAGCCTAACCGTGAACCGGCGCTTAGTCCAAGTGCCATACATACAATAGAGCATCTTGCTGCCACATTCCTGCGTAACCACAGTGAGTGGGCAAGCCGCATAATCTATTGGGGACCTATGGGTTGCCTTACCGGCAACTATCTCATAGTGAAGGGTGATGTTTCGTCGTCCGAGGTGCTGCCTCTTGTAAAGGAGACATTCGAGTTCATAGCCTCGTTCGAGGGTGATGTTCCCGGTGCATCGGCACGTGATTGTGGCAATTATCTTCTTATGAATCTGCCCGAAGCGCGTTGGGAAGCAAAGAAGTATCTTGTCGAGGTGCTTGAGTGCGCTACAGAGGAGAATCTTTCCTATCCGCAATAAATTACAATATGAGGACAACAATAAAGAGGTCAGCGAATGCTGACCTCTTTATTGTTGTCCTACCCGGATTCGAACCAGGACAAACAGAACCAAAACCTGTTGTGCTACCATTACACCATAGGACAATCCTTTGTGCTCTCTTTTGAAGAGCGGTGCAAAGGTATGATATTTCATTTGAAATTACAAATATTTCATTCTGTTTTTGGGCTTTAGGAGTGGCATGCCGGCTTGCAGGGCTGTGATGCCTGGTCTTTATGCCGTGAAGCTGTTGACGGCATCAATGACTGCCGTTACTTCGTTGTCTGTCATTGCCGGGTTGCACGGTAGGCTGAGCTCTTCCATGTGTATTTTCTCAGTTATAGGCATGCTCATGCCGGCAAAGGCTCTCATAGCCGCTTGCTTGTGAGGCGGAATGGGGTAGTGCACCAAAGTCTCAATGCCCTTGTCGCTGAGGTGCTGCTGCAGCTTGTCTCTCTCCTGGCTGAGAACTGCGAAGATGTGGAACACATGTCTGCTGTAGTCATTTACTGACGGCAAGGCTATGTTCGGGTTGTTTATCTCTTCGATGTACCTGCGTGCTATTGAACGGCGTTTCCCGTTCTCTTCGTCAAGGTATCGCAGCTTAACGCCCAGCACGGCTGCCTGAAGCTCGTCGAGGCGGCTGTTCATGCCTTTGTACAGGTTTACATATTTCTTGTGCGAACCGTAGTTGCCGATGGCTCTTGCAATCTCTGTCAGCACTTCGTCATTTGTCGTTATGGCTCCTCCGTCGCCCAATGCACCGAGGTTCTTTCCTGGGTAGAAACTGAATCCTGCGGCATCGCCGAGGTTTCCTGCACGCTTCCCCTTGTACCATGCTCCATGAGCCTGGGCTGCATCCTCAATCACTTTCAGGGAGTGCCTTGCGGCTATGGCGTTAATGGCATCCATGTCGGCTGTCTGGCCGTACAGGTGCACGGGCATTATGGCGCGGGTGCGTTCTGTCATCAGGCTTTCGATGCGGCTGCTGTCGATATTGAAGGTTGCCGGGTCCGGCTCGCATAGTACGGGCTTCAGCCCGGCTTGTGCTATCGCCATTATAGTTGCTATGTAGGTGTTGGCTGGAACAATCACTTCGTCGTTCTCCTGCATTATTCCCGTTTCACGGTATGCAAGCAGTATGACGGTAAGCGCATCAAGCCCGTTGCCGGTTCCGATGCAGTACTTGCTTCCGCAGAAACGGGCGAACGACTCCTCGAATCTGCGGCCCTCCTCTCCGCTTATGTACCATCCGCTTGAAGCGGAACGCATGAGTGCCTCCTGAAGCTCTTTCTCATGTACGCCGTTTATCTTCTTTAGGTCGCAGTACTTTATCATTCTTCTGTTGTTTTCAGGTCAATAAGATATGTGTTGTATGTTACGGTGCGTCCGCCTAACCGCTCCTTGTAGGCTATGAGCCCGCTGTTGAGGTAGTGTCCGCCTTCCTCTACCGACACGCCGAAGTCGAAATACTCTTTGTCGCAGAACAATTCCCCTATAAGGTATCCATAGAGGTAATCGAGCGCGCTTGTGCGCCGTCCCTCTTCGGTCGTTCCGCTGTATTGCATGTGTACGCAGCAGCCGGTTACATACAGTAGAGTTCCTCCAAGAATATCGCCGTTATCATCGCGCACGGTGAAGAGCCTTATCTTTTCGGGAAAGAGCGCGTGCAGTCTTTCTATCTCTTCAAGGCTATGTACCGGCGATACTCCGTACTTGCTTTTGAGGCGGCTGCCGAGTATCTCCCAGAACGGGGCATAGTTCTCCTCCTCTGTTATGCGCATCCGGCCGGTTACGGCAGCTGTCAGCTTGCGTCTTCCTCTTATTGGCAGGGGGGCTTTCAGCTTTATTGCCGATGATGCCTTGCACTCTACGAGCTTTGCATTGTTGCGGAAGAGTGCATACAGCTCCTCTTCGCAGGGGTAGCGGTGGTATATGCACGGAACAGGCCTGTATATGATGCTTTTGGCATCGGTCTCTTCGAGCAGATACCTGCGCAGGGCCTCGAAAATCAGGAGTACCGTTTCGGTTGTGGTGCTGTCGGGGAGCAGAAGTCCGCCGTATGTGAGTCCGTTGTGTGAACAGAAGATTCCGTCCTTTATGTGAGCCGGCATGATGGCTATGAGCTTGTCTTCGCACAGGAACATCAGTGAGTGGTCGTCGAAGCGGTCGGCATGGTAATCCATGTACCTGCGGTCGTGCAGAAACGTGCCGTTGCGGCATGTCTCCACAAAACGGTTCCATGTCTCGGCATCTTCGCTCGTGTATCTTCTGACGGTTACTGTATGTTCTGCTCCTGCCATTACTTGCCTATGCTTTTCAGAAATTCTTCGTATGTGTTGATGTATGCCGTTTCGTCATACGTGTGTGAAGCAAGCACCAGCAGCACGGCGTCGGGCGAGAAGTTCCTTATCTCGTCCCAGGTGTCGGGCGGTATAAGCACTCCTTTCTCCTTTGAGTCCAGAAGATAGGTGTGCCGGCCCTCTTTGTCTTCGAGAGTTATCTCTACGCTTCCGCTTACTGCAATTACGTATTCCGATGAGACTCTGTTCGAGTGCATTCCACGCTCTTCACCTTCAGGAACACTATGAATCCAATAGACGCGCTGTATGTCAAACGGCACTTCTATGCCCTGCTCAACGATAGTAAGGCATCCTCTCTTGTCGGTATATGTTCTTAGCTTGTCCATTTGTGATATAGTCTCTGTGTGTAGCGTTTTGCACAAATTTAAGGAAAAATGTCTGTTATATGCAATGTTTGCGCGAATAACTCATCCTTTATTGCTGTTAACGTCTCCGGTCGGGCCGAAATTGTGTGAAAACAACGGCATTTTCTTCTACAGTTCCTGCAAGTTCCTCTATTGTGGTTCCTCTTGCTGCAGCAATGGCTCTGTATATCTCCCTTACGGGCTTGCTGCTCTCGTCGCTTTCTATCAGTATCATCTCCTGCGGTACGGATTTTACGCTCTCTGCATTGAACAGTTCGCCGAACGACAGGTAAATCCCTTCCTTTGCAAGCTGCATGGCAAGCTGCGGCTTCCCTCTGAACCCGTGTATTGCCCATGCCTGGCCGGGGGAAATCTCCTTGTGCAGTGCAAGCACTCTGTCATGCGCCTTCACGCAATGTATGATAAGCGGCTTATGCAGTTTCTCGGAGAGTTCTATATGTGCCCTGAACACCTCTTCCTGAACCCCGAACGGAACTTCTCTCCTTGCCTTGTCGAGTCCGCACTCTCCGATGGCTACGACGTTGCTTTCCTCTGCTTTCTCTGCAACGGCAATGAACTTCTCTTTCCAATCGTCGCCGATGTCCCAGGGGTGCAGTCCCATTGATATCGGTCTGTCTTCAAGGTAACTGGTGCCGCTGTTGTATATGGCGATTCCTTCCTGCTCCTTATTGTGGGTATGTATGTCAATCAGTTTCATTGCTTATGGTACAGGGTCGTAACCGGAGCCTCCCCAGGGGTGGCAGCGCAGGATGCGTCTTACGGCCAGATAAAGTCCTTTGAAGGGGCCATGCTTGCGGAGTGCTTCAATGGCATATTGCGAACATGTCGGAGTGAACCTGCACGAGGGAGGAGTCATGGGTGAAATGACTTTCTGGTAGAATCTTATCGGGAGTATGAGTATGTCTGTAATGAGCCTTTTCATCAGAGGCCGGCTTTTGATGTTATTCCGTCAAGCAGCTTTTTCATCTTCCTTTTAATGAAAGCGGTGCTGTTGTGCTTGGTGTCTATGTACAATATTGCAACAGCCATCTTCTTGCCATTGTTCTCAAGAGCCTCTACGAACGGGTGCTTGCTGGTGCGGTATGCCTCGCGTATGCGCCTTTTTACCAGATTGCGGTCAACTGCATGGCGGAACCTCTTCTTTGCGACGCTTATGAGTATGGCAGCCGTGGGCTCCTGCTTTTCGCTTTCCTGTTCGAGGAATACAGCACGCAGAGGGAACGCAGTGACCGATGTTCCGTTGGCATAGAGCTGTTCTATGATGCTCTTGCTTTTAAGGTGCTCCTTGAGAGGAAAGGTGTTTTTCTTCATGTTCGGGTAAAAGAAGAGGATGACTGGAAGTTGGAATTCCGCCTTCTCCAGTCATCCTTATATTGTTCTTTTTATTTGTTGTTCGCAGCGAGGAACAGGTCAAGAGCCGCCGGCATGTTTGTCGCTTCTGCATGCGGGGCTTCAAGGTCAAGGCGCAGATTATTCTCCTTTATGCACTTTGCAGTTACGTTGCCGAAGCATGCAATAAGCTGTTCGCCCTGTGTGTAGTCGGGAGCGTTCTTCTTTAGAGAGTCGATACCGTGAGGGCTGAAGAAGATAAGCATGTCGTACGACTTGATATATTCAGGAGCAATCTCAGTGCTGACTGTGCGGTACATCTCGGCCTGGGAATGTGCTATACCGTGCTTGTCAAGCAATGAATTTATCTCGGCATTGTGGACATTTGATGTAGGTACGAAGTATCTCTCGGTCTTGTGCTTTGCAAACAAAGGCTCAAGGTCCTGTATGTGGCCGTTTCCGAAGAATACCTTGCGTTTGCGGTACTGTACATACTTCTGTATATAAAGAGAGATTGTCTCCGACAGACAGAAATACTTCATGTCATCGGGTATGTTCACTCTCAGCTCCTTGCAGAGTGTAAAGAAGTGGTCTATAGCATGACGTGAAAGGAACACGATTGCAGTGTGGTCCAGAATGGAAACCTTCTGCTGCCTGAACTCTTTAGCTGTTACTCCTTCAACCCTGATAAAGGAACAGAAGTCTATCTGCACCTTATGCTTCTCCGCAATATCGAAATATGGAGATTTCCCTGTTGCTGGTTTAGGCTGTGAAACCAAAATCTTGCTTACCTTCAATGTCCTAAATTTTTATCGTTATAAATTCATTCAATTGTAGTACCGATTTCCACACCATTGCTATGGGCAGAAATTCAAGTGCGCAAAGATACAAAAAAATATCCAAACAGTTGCTTTTTTTTGCAAAAATGATGTTAATTAAGCCTCGGAATACCGTGTACAGATATGCAATCAGGACAATTGTTAAATAAATTTCTACATAAATGAAAGATAGGCCGGGGATGAAGAGAATGGCTGTCACAGCAGGGGCAAGAGCGAATCCTGTAAGTTTTATTGTAAAGAAATATAGATTGTCCCACTCTTGTGCTATGGCTTTTGTGAACATGATGTTGTTCACGATTGCATAGCCCGCCTTCTTTAGCAGGAGAACTCCGGTGAAGAGGGCTGCAAAAGTAGCGGATGCCGGTATCGCATTATTGCCAAGAACAAGACCCTTGCTCTCCTGCAGGTATCCGATAGCTACTATTACCGAGTAGAATATCGTCTGTGCGTACAGCAGGAGATTGCATATCCATGTAATGTGCGTCCTGTCGTTGAACGGAGTGCTTTTGCTCTCGTAGTAGAATATGCACTTTATACGCTCAATGATGCTTGCGCCGTTCATGAGGAATACGTACGATATTCCTACAATGTTAAGGATGAACAGCAACATCATCGTGTTGTCGTTCACCATACTGTATGGTGCTGGGGCTCCTGTCATAGTGCAGCGTATTTTCTTATGGAACTGTCCCAGACGGGAGTGTTCCTGATTATCTCAAGAGCCTCGGACGGTGTTTCGGCGACACTCCATATCTTGCCGTGTATTTCACCCATGAAATGCTCCTCTATAGCCTGTTCGAGCTGTGCGATGAAGTGGTTGTAGTAGCCGTTGACATTGAGGATTACTATCGGGTTGAAGTATAGCCCAAGCTGTTTCCATGTTATGATTTCGCTCAGTTCCTCTATGGTGCCGCATCCTCCGGGCAGTGCGATTACAGCATCGCTCAGGCTTGCCATTGTCTGCTTGCGCTCATGCATGCTCCCTGTAATGCGCAGCTCGGTGAGCCCTGTATGATGCCATCCATGTTCTACCATAAACTGCGGTATCACGCCTATGGCTTTACCACTGTTGTCGAGTGCTCCGTCCTCAACCTTGCGCATAAGGCCTATGCCTCCAGCTCCGGTAACGACTGTTATGCCCTCTTTGGCAAGCAGTGCTCCAAGCTCGTATGCAGTCTCGCCATATATGTCGGCAACCTTGTTGCTCGATGCACAATAAACACAAATATTATTTATATCCATACCTATTATCTCTTTACATGCAGGAATATCCGTCCTTTTCGGCCTTTTCCCTTATGTTTTCTATGCGTTCGTCAAAGTCGGGGTGCGACGAGAACGGCTGCAAAAGTTTCGTGTATTTGGAACTGCTGTTCTCTTCAAGTTCTTTCATTTTCTTGAATGCCAGGCCTATGGCCCAGGGGTTCTTGCCACACTTCTTAAGGAATTCATATCCGTACTCATCGGCCTCGTTCTCGTGCCTTCTTGAGTGCTTTGCCGATATTGCAGCCCCTGCTACGTTTCCAAGGAACGAGTCGGACAAGTTTGCCCACGTGTCGCTGAATGCTCCTATGGCATCCGATGCTGCTCCGCGCAGCAGTTCTTCTCTCCATGCTCTCTTTGAATGGCGTAGAGCCACATGCCCGATCTCATGCCCTATGACTCCCAGCAGCTCGTCGTCGCTGAGCAGGTCCATAAGTGCCGAAAAGACTCTCACGCTTCCGTCGGGGCATGCAAAGGCATTTATCTCCGTAGTCCTGTAAACCTTGAAGTTAAGCTCTATGCCGTCGGCATCAACCATCCCTTTTGTAACGCGTCTGAGCCGTTTCGTGTATGAATTGCTCTCGTTACATACATTGTTGCTCCTGTCCATGGCATCGACGCTCTCCTTGACGATGTTTGCCAGTTCGGCATCGCTCAAGGTCAGTGCCTGGCCCACTTTGAGCGTGCCTCTAAGAAGGCGGAACCAGTCGGTCTGCGCCTGGGCTGTCATCGTCAAAAGCGACAGAAGCAGTATGGCTATGGTTTTTCTCATTTTCTTTATTGTAATACTTCAAAGATAGTTAATTCCCGGTACTGATTCAAAGTTCTTCCCGTAGTGTCATGGCTTTTGGCATCAGGTCATTTCTCCGAAATGTAGATATGGGGGGTCATCTCCGGGTCGAGCCACTGTATAAGGGCTTTTATTTTCTTCTCGGAAAATGAAATGCAGCCGGCTGTCCTGTGGTTGGTTGCCCGTTCTACATGCATGTATATGGCACTGCCTTTTCCTTTTATTGTCGGGTTCTGGTTGTAGCCTATGACTATCGCATATTTGTATAGTTGGTCCTGACGTCTAAGACGCTCGTTCCTGGGGTTGCTTTTATATATTCCGTTAACGTCCTCTATCATTTTGTTGTATTGTTCGCTTGCAGTGTCGCAAACCCAGAAATGGTTGCTGTTGACAACAACGAAATCCATCTTGGTATCAATGTCCTTGCTGTAACCGAAGACATAGGGTATGGGATAGAAGCCTGAGGGTGTTGCCAGGTCGCCTTCTTTCTTCAGTTCCTCAGGCAGTATGCCTCTGATGCCAAGGTTTACCTTGAATGGTTCAATTCCGTTTTTCCATCTTCTTCCGTTCTTTTCGAATGCATGAAGCGTAGCCTTGTAATAGCTCTTGCCGTTGTGTGTAATCTTCTGCTGGTCTTTAATTACAATCAGTTGCCTGCACTCTATTTCGGCTGGGATAACCCCTGTCGCTGCCAGCATTTCAGGAATATCCGCGCTGTTTGATGCGTTTTCCTCTTCCAGCTTGCAGAGATTTTTCAGATAGTCAGTCCGTTCTTTTATGCTTTGTGCGTAAAGGGCGTTTCCTGCACCGAATGAGTCATAGTAGGAACAGGATTTCTTTAATAGAGTAGTGTCGAGTCTCTGTATGCCTTCTTGTTCATTGTTGCTTGCCAGAATTAGGTAGCAGTATGTACTGTCGGGAGAACTGCTTGCAATGCAATTCTGCATTGCCTTTTCACGTTCCGCATTCCTGTAAACATCCTCCTTCCACGGATTTGCCGATTCATATTCGGCGAGCCCTTCCTCATTCTGATAATCGAATAGAACGGATGCAACCGGCGAGTATGTACCTGCAATGTATGCTGCCGTTTTCCTTATGCTTGCTATAGCGCATCTTTGCCGGTTCGGGAAGTGGTTCTTTATGGTCTTGATTGTCTTTGTATAGTGCATGTCCCGCCAGTCATCGACAGCAATATTCGTTACGTAGCTGCTGTCGGTGTCCATAATCCAGATATTTACAGTTGCATCGTGCTTGCCGAGCAACTTTCTTATATATCCCAATACGGCACTTTGCGAGGAAACGACTTTCACGTATCCCAACCCGGTTCCGATGTTTCCGCTGCTTCTGTTCTCTTGCTCATGCAGGGCCGTCAGTTCATTGAGCATGACGTTTATCTTTTCATTGGCTTCTCTCTTTATGTCGGGTATTATCTCCGATATGGTCTGCACAACGAAATCTTTGGTGATTCCTGCCTCGGAGAGTGAAACCGGCGGCTCTGTCACATTGATGAGAATATGGTTATGGGAAGTCAAGGTATAAATCAATGTTCCGACAGCAAGCAATGCCAAAAACAGTAGGGCCATGCTGTAACTTTTGAACAACTTCGGGAAATTCCTTATGCCGGGGCTCTTTGTCTCTTTGCCTACAAAACTGTCAATACGCTCCTTTGCTTTTGCCAGAAGGTCTTCGTCGTTTGTATATTCTACATAGTACTTTTCTGTCAGGCTGTTTATAAGGCTTTCGGCATAGTCGATCTCGTCGGTACGCTTCGTGAAGGAGTGCATGAAGATGATTATTTCCGGCTTTCCATTCTCTTTGTATAGTCTTGAAGAGAGACGTAGTTCTTCCTCGGTTCTTGCTCCAACATATCCGTCAATTATGAATATGACCATGTCCGCCTCATTCTCAATAAAGCGGTCGTATGCCGACTGACGCTCTCCGAAGTTCTCATAAGAGCTCATGCTTATAGATACACCTTTATTGATGTATATTGCATTCAAGTCGTTGGTCAGTGCCTTCATACTTAGACGCTGTTGCCTCAGATTCTTTGCTCCAGCTATAAAAATCTTCAGTTTCCTCATGGTTCGCTTGCCGGTAATAATTGTTTGGACTCTTCTTACAGTTGCTTGCCGGTATTGCATGGTAGTATGTCCCGGCAGTTGTTTTCTAATTTCCTCACTCTTGCAGCCCTGCCTTTCTGGCACTCTGTGCGGTGCAAGCCTTGCATGCAATTCGCCTGGCTATCTGCCATCAGGGCTAAAAGAGTGTGTTTCTATGTGCCCCAGTTCCCTCTGTCAAGGCTGCGGGCACCGATGGCTTCGGCTCTATGCCGAAACTGTATGTTCTCGCTCTTGTACAATTGTGGTCGTGTATGATACAGTTGTTATGATAACATTTTGCATAAAATCTGCTTCGTGTCTTGCATTTTGATAAGTCACGGTATAAGAGGCAGCTAAAAATTATTTTTTCTAGCCATATTTTATTCCGTGTAACTGCTGTTGTCCCAACAATGGGTGCACAAGTCACATTTCGGAAGTCCGATGGCAGTCACCAGGTCTTCTATACGTTGAAACTTGAGTGATGTAAGCCGCAGCTGTTTGCGCATGGTTTCAACTAAATCCTTGTGTTTTTGGTTGTCGGGGTCTGCATACTGCATACATATCTCGTCTGTGAGATTTTCTGTCCCCTCCATATCCCTTATAATTCTTCTGGTGTAAAGATCGTATGTGCTACGAGAGGTAGAGAAATTAAGAAATTTACAAGGAAATATAAGAGGAGGGCATGCAATACGCATATGTATTTCTTTGATGCCTGTTTCGTAGAGCTTTATTATATTATCTTTCAATTGTGTACCTCTCACTATAGAATCGTCCATAAAGACAACTCTTTGCCCATTTGTCAGTTTCTCGTTAGGGAGCAATTTCATTTTTGCCACAAGATCTCTCATATTTTGGTTCTGTGGCATAAAGCTTCGTGGCCAGGTGGGAGTGTATTTTACAAAAGGTCTTTTATAGGAAACTCCTTTCTCATTGGCATAGCCTATTGCATGGCCAATGCCTGAGTCTGGAATGCCTGCCGCATAGTCAATCTCCAGCTCCAGATCGCGCTTTGCCATTACAGCTCCGCTTTTGTAACGTGCATCCTCTACGTTTATTCCCTCATACCAGGCTGATGGATAGCCGTAATATACCCAAAGGAAAGAACAAATTTGTTTCCTGTGCCCGGGAGGCGTGACTTCTTGTATGCCGTTGGCGCTTATCTGCACTATTTCGCCGGGTCCAAGGTCTCTTAGGTAAGAATATCCTAGATTTGTGTAACTGGAACTTTCACTTGCGCAAACATATCCTTTCTCATTTTTGCCGATAGATATCGGAGTCCTTCCGAATTTATCACGTGCAGCGTAGATTTCATTATCTGTAAGGACTAGTATGGAGCATGATCCTTTAATGCTGTTTAGAGCATATTCAATACCTTCTTTTAAAGTATTGCCCATGCTGATTAGCATTGCTATTAATTCCGTGGCATTAATATCTGAACAGGAAAGTTCTGCAAAATGCTTGCGCTGATTTAGCATTTCCTTTGTAAGTTCTTCAATGTTGTCAATGCGTGCTACGGATACGACTGAATATCTGCCTAAGTGGGACGTGACGGTTATTGGTTGTGACTCGTTGTCTGAGATTACTCCGATGCCCATTCGGGACCTTGCGAAATTTTGTAATTCGTCTTCGAATTTGTTTCTGAAGTATCCGTTCTCTAAAGAGTGGATGGAACGGATGAATTTTTCTCCATTGTAAAATGCCATACCGGCACGCTTTGTACCCAAATGAGAGTGGTAGTCAGTTCCATAGAATACATCGCCAACACACTCCTGAGTAGATACGCATCCAAAAAAACCAGACATGATTTATGTTGTTAATTATAGCTAGTAAAATCTTTTGTACAAAAATAACGAATTTATTGGCATTCGTATCTATAAAATCGCTTTTCTTTTCTTGATAAGTTTAGTTTTTTAAGTAATATTTTTTAATGTAATAATATTTTCTTTATCTTTAACAAGCGTATTCTCGTGTAGTGTATAATTCCTAAAACAATATGTAAATATGAAAAGTCGTTTTGCCGTTCTGCTATTTTTAATATCCCTGTTCTCTAATGCTATGGGTCAGGTATCGACTATTGGTAAAAGCTTGACAGCAGCATCAAGCAATATCCCAGGTGACAATACCATGCGTTACTACCGCCTTGCTATTCCGGTAACCTATTCGGCCTATGTCGAGGATTTGGATGAAAATTATAACAATGTGCTGCAGTTCTGGAGAGATTGCGAGGAGTTTGCCAACAGGATGTTTGTTCCGTTGGGAATCTGCTTCAATGTAATTGAGGACCAGCGCCTTATCAAGTCCGACTATTTCCCTAATGAAGATGGTGAATCATTTATATATACTTTGCAATCCAATGGTACTTCAAACACGAACGACTTGATAGGAGAAGATTCATACGATGTAGGTATGTGGGTACATCATCGTGGAGTCGAGCTTGATAACAGCGGCCTATCGGCCGAAGGCGGTGTGTACAGCGACATTGCCAAAGGAAGCGGATATTCAAAGACCGACAAATGGGTCGTGGCGCACGAACTTGGACATATGTTCGGTGCTCCCCACACAACAACCGGTGAAGGAAGTTTGATGGATAGCGGTGGAGATGATTTTTTCTCATATCCCTCAATAAAGAAGATAAGAGACCTTGCCGTGGGAAATGGAGCAGGCAGTGCAAATAACGCAATAAAAGTCAGCAATAATGCTCCCGTGTTCAACAATGCAAATATGAAAGATAGCTACAGGATACCACAAGGTGCTTGTATAGCCATACCGGTATATGCAAATGATGCAGACGGCAACATACTTACATATTCTGCAATAGGATGTAGCAGTTCAACAGTAGGAAATATCGTAGAAGGGGGAGTTATGCCACATTTCGCATCAGTGGTACCTCAGACAGACAATGTCATTGATTACAGGCCTAAATTTACTGCTGACATCGTCTATGACGATTTTTATTATGAGCAAGACGGCACAAACATTCCTGCAATGAATGCCGGTTCATACAATATTGCCATTCTGGTGAACGATGTGCCAGCATCCATGGAGTATGACTATTTAACTGCCAATCCTTTTTACAGCAATTATGCAGTTTGGGATGCAACCGTGCAGATTGTTGGCGGGACATCATTCAATGCTTCAATGTCGCCGGCAAAGAACAGTTACTCGGCTGGTGAGCAAGTGACAGTGAGTTGGGGCGTGAACAGCAACTATTTTACAGCAGACAGCCGTCTTCGCATAACAATGTCAACCGACTATGGAAAGACATTCGCTTATGTGCTTGCCGATGATGTACCGGCGCTTGACGGCAGCAAGGCTGTAACACTGCCTAATGTAAATGTGGGCAACATCGATGTGGACTTCAAGACCGCAACGCGCTCTATGCGTGGAGGAATAATCCGCGTAGAAGAGATTGGCGGCGTAGCATATACATTGACTACGCTGTCTCCCACGGACGGAAAAGGTTTCAACATCACCGGTGGCAGTGGTGCGCCTATTACATATACAATCAGCGTTACAGCAGGCGATGGCGGAACTGCAACAATCGACGGTAAATCATCAACAACTGTGGTTGCAGGCAGCAGTGTAACGCTTACTGCCACACCAAATGATGGATACATATTCGATGCTTGGTACAGTGGTGGTAAATTTGTGAGCTCAGAAGCCGAATACACATTCACTCCAACAGCAAGCGGCACATATAACGCGCTGTTCGAGAAAGAGGCAGGAACTCCGGTGACATACAAGATTACAGCAACAGCAAACCCAATAGAAGGTGGTACGGCAACAGTTAACGGCGGTACTTCGGCAACAGTTGAGGCAAATGGAACAATAGAACTTTCGGCAAAAGCAAACGATGGTTACACGTTCGTCAACTGGACAAGCGGCGGCAAGGAGGTTACAACCCAGGCTGATTGCACAATCAATAATATCACTGCCGATGCTGACTATGTTGCAAACTTTGAGGAAGAAGCAACACCTACCGAGTACCCCACCCCGACCGGTAACACATACACCGACAACTACCTTACTTCAATCACAACTACAGGCGGTGACACAAACATCGATTATTCGGCAAATGCGCACCCCGGACAGAAACTTGTGGATGTTCCCGGTAAGGTACAATTGGAGAAGGGCAAGTCATTTACAATGAACCTTGTAGCCTATTCTTTGGGAGCAGGAAGCAACAGCACAATAAGAGAAGATATGCGTTACTGCCACGCATCGCTCTTCACCGACTTTGACCAGGATTTTACATTTGAGGCAAGCCCGGTACAGTATTGGGGTAACCAACCACCAACCAACAACGTCTATGGCAACTACGACTATGTAATGAACATTACACACACCATTACAGTGCCCGATGATGCCCCCACAGGCGAATCGCACATAAGGATGATATACACCAACGCGTGGAATGGTAGGCCCGCCAATGGAACAGCCGTGCTCGACAAGGGTATTGTATATGACATTGTGGTTGAGGTTGTAGAGAAGGTTGATATCACAGCCAATGCAGGCGAAGGCGGTTCTGTTACAATCAACGGCGAGGCTACAGGCACAAAGCGCGTTATCAAAGGCTCAAGCGTTACTCTAAACGCAACACCTGCCAGTGGTTACAGTTTCCTTAACTGGAGCAACACTGAAGGCATTGTAAGCGAAACAGCCGAATACACATTCACCGCCAACAGCGCAACAACACTGACAGCTAACTTTGAGCAGGAAGTACAGGATGTATTGACAACCGGCTACTATCATCTTGTAAGTAGAGCGACAGACCGTAACGAACATCTATACAACAATGCATTCAGCAGTGACAATACCAACCATTTCACACTGCAGTCGAATACAATGGTAAATACCAACAACGGTATATGGTATATAACCAAAAACGGCAACCAACTGGGTATAAAGAATGGTGACGGCAAGCCTGTCGTTGCAGGAAATAGCAACAACGAAAGTATTTTGGGCACATTCAGCAACCTTAATATACACACCACCATCAATGATGCAAATGATGGATACACCTACTATTATTTCAACGAAGCCATCAACTGTTCTAAAAGTGACCAGAATCATTTCAAAGTAGGCGGAATAAATTACTTGACAACCTGGAGTGGCCACCCTGAAGCAGCAGACAATCAGTGGCGTTTCGAGCGTGTTGACACAGAGGGTAAAAACATCTATAATGTTGTCGTTGAATGCACCGATAAAGATGTGTATGTGACATATGGTAGCGAATACGCCTTTAATGGCGGTTTCTTCATCACTAATGAGACTATAACAGCCCAGCAGTTGACTGCCAAGAAAAACAATGCGGATGCTGAAGGTGTAACAGTTCTTGTTGAAGGCAACACAATCAGGGTTGTCGATGCAGAATATGTTGAGATTGCAGTGAGCGCCACACCCGCCGAAGGCGGTTCCATTACCATCAACGGCGAAGCTGAATCAACATTGCAGGTTGTAAAGAGCAGCAATGTAATAGTTGTTGCTACACCGGCAGACGGCTACCACTTTGTCAACTGGACCGATGCCGGCAGCAACGCTGTAAGCACCGATGCAACCTACACATTCACAGCAAGCGAAAGCACAAGCCTTACTGCAAACTTTGAAGCCGATGTTGTTTACCACACCATCACTGTCAGCACCTTCTACGACAATAACGGTGGTACTGTAAAGGTTGGAGAAGAGGATGCAACATCGGTAAATGTAACCGAGGGAGAATCTGTGAGAATGTTGGCTACTGTAAAAGAGGGCTATGAATTTATGGGCTGGCTGAAGGATGGTGTTATTGTGAAGAACGCTATCGACGGTGGTCTCGACTTCGAGGTTCAAGGTCCCGATTACACATTGTACGAAATTAAAGCTTCGGCCGAATATGTCGCAGTATTCTCAAAGATTACTGATTACACAAATCTTGAGGATGGAAAGGCATACAGAATACGTGCTGTGAGCGAGAGTTGCGCGCCTCGTTACATTTACCGCGAAGGCACAGAGCTTAAGTGGACGAACGATGATAGCAACTTTGACGACAACTATATTTTCGTTGTACAGAAAAACGGCAATTCCATAAACCTCATCAGTGCTATTGGTTACCACGGTTGGAAAGCAAGCAATATACTGGGCAATGACGAACAGTACAACCACTATGCAGCAATCAAGGTAACCTATGGTACAAAAGACGAGACTCGTTCTCTCTACCTGGAATCGGGTACAAGCAGCGGTATTTACACTACTCTTCCCGATTATGAGTTTGAATTTACGTATACGCCATCAAAAAGTTCTCTTCCTATTAAGGATGCAGATAACAGCACTACCGACTTCTTGTTCGAGGAGGTTGACACCTATGCATTCCAAGTGAGCGCAGCCGATGGTTCTAATGCCAAGCTGGGTACAATAAACCTGCCGTTTGCGACAACCGTTCCCGAGGGGGTTACAGCATATAGCGTTGACCACAGCGAGGATGAGAATGTTTATATGGCAGAACTTGAGTTGACCGACAATGTACTGCCGGCAAACACTCCTGTTCTCGTTGAGGCTGAAGCTGCAGGCAAGTATGGTTTTAAGCCTGCACCTGCAAGCAAGGAAACTTACAATACAGGCTTTGCCGGAACTCTTGAAGCAGAGGATATCCCAGGCACAACAAACGCCTATATCCTTTCATACAAGGGAGCGGGTACTCACATAATGCTCTACAAGTTGAGCAGCACCAGCAGACGCATCAATGCAAACAAGGCCTACTTCATTGACAAGACAGGCAAGGCTTCGGCACTGAGGTTTGTATTAGGTGGAACAACCGACATTGAAGAGGTGAAAGGTGAAAACGGAGAGGTGGAAGCTATCTATGACCTCCAGGGTCGCAAACTGAGCGAAATTACCGAGCCGGGTATGTATATTATTAACGGAAAGAAGGTTTATAAAAAATAATGACTATGAAAAGACTATATATAAAACCTACAAGTGAAGTTGTTGAACTTAACGTTACAGCCAACATTCTTCTGGTACTCTCCAAGACCGATGAGGAAATGGGCGGTGAAGGCGCTCTCTCAGGCGAACACCGCAACGACTGGGACAACATTTGGAAAGAGATGTAACTTCTATCGATTCAGGCTCCGGATTCGGGGCCTGAATCGTTTCATTATGGCTGCAATAGCCAAAAAGTGCCGTCTGTTACATAAAAATTT
>JAFWXX010000044.1 GCA_017522915.1 Bacteroidaceae bacterium | reverse complement strand
TACAAGCTTACTTTCGTAAGTATTGCAGCCATTGCATTCTGCTTCCCGGGTATGCTGATTGGGTTGTGGATAGCAGGTCGTCCAGTAGGTGTAACGGCCATGTTCGGACTCATCACGCTGATGGGTATGATTATGCGTAACGAAATCCTTATCTTCGAACATGCCGAGGGACTCCGCAAGGATGGATGGTCGGCACGCGATGCTGCTTTCGACGCAGGTCGCCGACGCATGGTGCCTATCTTCCTGACAACGGCCACTACTGCTGTTGGTGTTGTACCTATGATTGTGGCAGCTACCAGCTTCTGGATGCCGGTAGGTGTGAGCATCTTTGCCGGAGGTATCGGCTCGCTGATTCTGGTAGTAACCATGCTGCCTGTGATTTACTGGAAACTATACGAAAAGAAAGACGATGACAAGAAGCATCAAGACTTGATTTCGCAAACCATTAAAGGATAAAAAATGATGAAAAGAACATTATACATTTGTCTGGCTGCATTAGCCTTCCAATCACCATTGAAAGCCCAGCAACTATACACATTGGAGGAATGCCGTCAGATGGCACTGGAACAGAATGCCAAAATGAAAGTGGCTGCCAACAAGGCACAAATGGCCAAACAAGAAAAGCGTGAAGCCGTAACGAATTTCTTCCCTTCCATCTCCCTTACAGGTGGTACCATGAAAGCCGATGACGGCTTGATTCAGATGCCCATGGGAGAACAAACCATGAAATTGCTGGACGAAGGTACGTTCGGCGGAGCCATGGTGACCATGCCTATCTTTGCCGGTGGACAGATTTATCATGGCAACAAGTTGGCTAAGTTAGGAGTGGAACTGAGTGAATTGCAACTCCGTCAAACAAGGAACGAAGTGACACTCACCGTTGACCAATACTATTGGAACATCGTGGTACTAAACGAAAAGTTGAAGACACTACAACATGTATCAGCATTGCTTGAAAAGATATGCAGTGATGCCAAAGCAGCAGTAGATGCAGGTATCAAGAACCGGAACGACTTGCTGCAGGTAGAACTACGCAAGAACGAAACACAAAGCGCAGTGATAGACATACAGAACAACATCGCTATCTGTAAAATGTTGTTGGCTCAATACATCGGAACCGACATGAACAGCTTCGATGTACAGACAGCTGTCAGTACAGAACTCCGTTCTCCGGAACATCTCTATGTGAATCA
Organism: Bacteroidaceae bacterium; assembly: GCA_017522915.1. GTDB lineage: Bacteria > Bacteroidota > Bacteroidia > Bacteroidales > Bacteroidaceae > HGM04593. The sequence continues at coordinate 64,823 of JAFWXX010000044.1, read as the reverse complement.
CAACGAGCGTCTGGAAACGACCGTCGAGTATCAGCTATTGAGCAAAGCTGTAGATGCATCCAAACTGGAAAAACGTCTGAATACAGGACAATTCCTGCCTACAGTGGCTCTTCAAGGCGGTTATCTGTACAATGATTTTATGGGACCTTCCCAAAACTCATTCGTCTGCATGCTGAATGTATCGATTCCTATCTCTTGGAAAGCACCTTTCAGCGTACGGAAATACAAACTCCGTCACCAAAATGCCGTAACCGAATTCAATAACGGCAGCGAGCAATTGTTGATAAGGATGCAGAAAGCACAAATCGACTTGAGCAATGCCTATCAACAAGCACTTATTGCTCTGAACAGCATTGAGCAATCGGAAGAAAACCTTCGTTTGAACGAACAATATTATAAAGCGGGAACATCCGGCATGAGTGACTTATTGGAAGCACAACAACTCTACCAACAAAGCCGTGACAAATATGCTGAAGCCTACTCTAAATATGAGATAAGCAAAACCGAATACTTGCAAGCTACTGGACGATAACAGTTCTTCATTCAGCTCAGCCGGTGTAGTTCAATATAGAACAACTATACATCATGCACGTGAACGAGTATGGGAGATGCAGGTTTGAATCCTGCCATCGGCACACAAAAATATATTTCACCACTTAACACAGCCGTCCTTGCAGCATCTGAGTATTTGGATATACGCCCGGTCTATATCGAGAAGGATTATTGGATAACCCGTTCCCTTAAATTGATGGTGCAGAACTCCAATGCGGAGAAGGCCATTTTTAAGGGTGGTACATCTTTATCAAAGGCTTATAAAATTGGAAATCGCTTTTCGGAAGACATTGATATAGCCATATCTGATGCAGATACTTTAACGGGCAACCAATTGAAGATGTTGTCGCTAAAAGTTTTGAGAAAATAATAAATAACATATTGTAATATATCTGTGCTGTGACCCGCAATTATAAAAGCGACCCGCCAGCAGTTCTACGGGATGCTGACGGGTTCTGTTTGTTTGGGTTTAGTGCAAACTTTTATTTTTTTGAGTTTTCTTACAGTTTCTACAGTTTAGAACGATTTGGTTACTTTCACTCGGCACTTGGTTGCTTTTATATGTTCTTTATAGTCCAAATAATATTTTTTCTTGTTCCTCCTTTATCGAGTACCCCAAGTGCAATCAGTTCATTTATTTCTCGTTGTAAGGTTCGTAGTGGAATATTGGTTAGAACTTGAAGTTTAAGGACAGACAGTGTATTGTCAATCTGAATTGCATGTAATATGTGTTGCTTGTTCGCGCTGAGATTCGCGCCATCCTGTACGGTTTGAGCCTCATTCGCGCCAAGATTCGCGCCATCCTGTACGGTTTGAGCCTCATTCGCGCCAAGATTCGCGCCATTTTCAGGGAGATATAATATTATTCTCGAAAATTCTCTTTCACTTTCTATATCAACCTTTGAGTTGGTAATCTTTTGCCACGATAGCAATTCATCCATACCGAACCCTTCGTTCTCACACAAATCAGCCCAACGGAACATTTTTGAGATACCTGGATTTCTTGCCATAGAGAAGAACTTGCCAACCATCTTGTTTAATGCTACTGGAAAACTTCCTGCATTCAAGAACTCTATGCGATTCAGAAAAACATGTATCGAAGATCTGAGAGGGCTAAAGAAATCGGTATGCTGACAGAAGTTCACAAAGGCCTCTCTGACAATATCAGACATCGATGTATCGTGCTCTGCAACGCCTAGGTGATTTATCTTGCCAAAAGGCACATTTACAACGGTTTGCAGTCGTCTCATAATGATTAAATATGATTCCCAGATATTGTCTTGTTCAGGTAATTTATAGGTATAACGCTGCTTGGCACTGGCAACATCTATGCCAGGTATCTCAAGATAACTTAATGCAAAAGTTGGTACAAATTGCTGGACATACTCGCCTTTGCCAAACATCAAGAGACACGAATAGGAAATTTCGCCGTTATCGTTCAAGAATTTAATCTTGTTGCAGAAAGAAGCATCATCCAACTCTGGATATGCTCTATCTGGATTATACGTTTTCACATAGCTTCTATATGACTGCAATGAATCACTGTTGACCATATCAAAATTGCTTGTAGGAATAAACTGTTCTGTTTTTATTCCAAATGATTGGTCTCTGAACATTGCATTTATTTCCGCTTCTGTTGCTCTCTGGTCACCGCTTCCCATTCGTATAAATGTATTTGAAGGTACATTGTAATAGATGGGTTTGATTTTTGATGCAGGTATATAAAATGCTAAAAGTTTCTTGTCATCAATAATATATCTCTTTGGCTGAGCAATCAATTGTGCATTGAATTTCTGCGACCTTAATGTGCTGAAAAAGTCTTGCTCCAATTTTTCTATATTATCCACACCCTGAATGGAGAACTTTTTACCCTCTTGCTTCACACCAAGAACTATCCAACCACCATAGCAATTGGAGAAAGAACTGACACTTTCCCAAATATCTTTGGGCAATTCATTTTTAGCAGTCTTTGCTTCAAAGTCCTCCCACTCCAAATCTGCTATCCTTTCTTTAAGTTCTTCTTTAGTCATATGTTCAACCATATTTATATTATTCAGATGCAAAAGTAGCAAAAGTTAGCCAAATAAGATGGCCATCAGTAAAAAATGAAAATCCCCAATGATAATTCCGCCATATCTTGATGGAATTTCATTGAGGATAATTGAAATTTACAGCTTCACCGACTTTCCAAGCTTTTGAGATATGCGACACTATGAGTTACCTCACCACCTTGCCTTTCAGCACTATCTGCTCTATTACCGGTGTCTGGTGCGCGTATGGCAGGAATGCGAGCGACGGGAGCGGCTTTGTTATATAGAAATTGGCGACCTTGCCGCGTGTTATCGAGCCGAAGTCCTTGCTCTCGCCCATGGCACATGCACTGTTGAGAGTTGCAGCATTGAGTGCCTCGGCCGGTGTCATCTTCATCTTGATGCTTGCCAAAGAGACCACAAACCTCATGTTGCCCGATGGTGCTGTTCCGGGGTTATAGTCCGAGGCCAGAGCTACAGCCAAGCCGGCATCAATCATCCTGCGTGCCGGCGGATAGCCTATGCCCAGGAAGAAGGCACAGCCCGGAAGCATCGTCGGCATTGTCTCGCTTCCACCAAGTGCCTCTATCTGCTCATCGCCCATTGATTCCAGGTGGTCAACCGACAGCGCGCCATGCTCCACACCAACCTCAACACCGCCCGAAACAGCAAGCTCGTTGGCATGTATTTTTGCACGGAGTCCGTATCTTGCTCCGGTCTCGATTATCTTTGCCGTCTCCTCTACGGTAAAGAATCCTCTATCGCAGAAGACATCGACATACTCGGCAAGGCCCTCCTTTGCGACAGCCGGAATCATATCGTTGCATACATGCTCTACATATTCGGCTTGCCGTCCTTTATACGCACGGCCAACAGCGTGCGCTCCCAAGAACGTGGCACGCACCTCAAGCGGTGCGTTCTCCTTTATACGGCGTATGACACGCAGTATCTTAAGTTCGTCTTCGAGGGTTAGGCCATAGCCCGACTTGATTTCCACAAGGCCTGTACCCATGGAAACAATCTCGCCGATGCGTTCCATTGCCTGACGATAGAGTTCATCTTCGGAGGTGCTATGCAGGCGGTCGGCCGAATTAAGGATTCCGCCTCCGCGCTTTGCTATCTCTTCGTAAGAAAGGCCGTTTATCTTGTCGAGGAACTCCTGTTCACGGCTGCCGGCATATACTATATGCGTATGCGAGTCGCAGAACGAGGGGAAGAGCCAGCCACCGCCGGCATCAATGACATCGCACCCGGCTGCTTCGGGGAGCTTATCCATGCTGCCGTAATCCTTTATACGCGTGCCGTCGGTAAGCAGCCATGCATTGCTGACGGTTCCTACATGGTCCATATCCTTGCCGGCGACACGGCTGCGGCCGCTCTCGTCAACGCCGACAATAGTGCCTATATTCTTAACGAGCAAGCTCATATTCGTTCAGGAATTTGACCGATGATGCTATATGAGGGAACATTACTGTGTCGTTCTCAACGAAAGGCACAACCTTGCGGTAGGCTTCGAACATTGCCTCTACAGCAGCCGATGAACGGAGCGGACGGCGGAATTCCAATGCCTGTGCCGCATTCATAAGCTCGATGGCAAGCACGCGTTCGGTATTCTGCACCACTTTCCAGAGTTTTGTCGCTGCATTCGAGCCCATGCTTACATGGTCTTCCTGGCCCTGCGACGAAGGAATGGAGTCGCACGAAGCGGGCCAGCAAAGGCCTTTCGACTGGCTGACGACAGATGCAGCAGTGTATTGCGGAATCATGAAGCCGCTGTTTAGGCCCGGATTGGCAACGAGGAAATTCGGCAGGTTGCGCGCGCCGGATATAATCTTGTATATACGGCGTTCCGATATGTTTCCGAGCTCGGCCATTGCAATGGCAAGGAAATCCATAGCAAGAGCTATCGGCTGCCCGTGGAAGTTGCCGGCAGAGATAACCTCATCGGTATCGGGGAAAACCGTAGGATTGTCCGTAGCCGAGTTCACCTCGGTTTCAAGCACGCTTGCGACATAGGCCAAGGTATCTTTCGATGCGCCGTGCACCTGGGGCATGCAGCGGAAAGAGTACGGGTCCTGGACATGCTTCTTGGGCTGCCTTGCGATTTCGCTGCCCTCCAGTATTCCGCGTATTGCCTTTGCTGTCTCTATCTGGCCGTTGTGCGGGCGTATTGCATGCACGTTATGCTCGAACGGTTCCATGCGGCCGTCAAAGGCATCGAGCGACATTGCACCGATATGGTCGGCCCAGCGGCTCAGACGCCTTGCATTGATTATCGAATACACGCCGTATGCCGACATGAACTGCGTTCCGTTGAGCAGAGCAAGACCTTCCTTCGAGCAGAGAGCAATCGGCTCCCAGCCCATCTTCTGCATCATCGCCTCGCCTGAGATCACTTCACCGTCAATCTCAACTTCGCCCAGGCCAAGCAAGGGCAGGCACATGTGTGCAAGCGGAGAGAGGTCGCCCGATGCTCCTAACGAGCCCTGCTCATATACAACCGGGACAATATTGTTGTTGAACATATCGACAAGACGCTCTACCGTAACGAGCTGCACGCCCGAATGACCGTACGACAACGACTGCACCTTTAGAAGAATCATAAGGCGTGCGATTTCCGAAGGCACCCTTGCCCCTGTTCCGCATGCATGCGACATCATCAGGTTCTTCTGCAGCCGGGAAAGGTTCTCCTTGCTTATTGAAATGTTGCACAGAGAACCGAAGCCTGTCGTAACGCCGTATATCGGACGTTCGGTATCTTCCATTTTCCTGTCGAGGTACTCACGGCAATGCACGATACGCTTCTTTGCATCGTCGCTCAAAGCCAGCTTGTAACCTTTTGTCAGTATCTCTTCAATCCTTGCAATTGTAAGGTGTTCTGCACTTATGTAATGAATCATAGTTGCTTTGTATTTTATTTTGTTCGGACAGTTACTTAATTATTTTCATTGAATACCTTATCTATAAGTTCCTTGTCGGCCAAATTAGGCAATGTGACCTTAAGCAGCGGAGTGCGCTCCATCTGACGCTTTATTGCGAACATCGCGCCCTCGTTGCGCGCCCAGCTGCGGCGTGCGATACCGTTGTTCACATCCCAGAGAAGCATCTCCTCAATGTGGCGTGCCGAATCGTCGGAACCGTCTATCACCATGCCGAAGCCGCCGTTCATGACTTCGCCCCAGCCTACACCGCCGCCGTTGTGTATCGACACCCATGTAGCACCTCTGAAGGAGTCGCCTATGACATTGTGTACCGCCATGTCTGCACAGAACTGCGAACCGTCGTAGATATTCGATGTCTCGCGGTAAGGCGAATCGGTTCCCGACACGTCGTGGTGGTCGCGGCCCAGCACAACGGGAGCCGAAATCTCACCCCTTGCTATAGCCTCGTTGAATGCCAATGCAATGCGCGTGCGGCCCTCGGAATCGGCATAGAGGATACGGGCCTGTGAGCCTACGACAAGCCTGTTCTGCTTTGCCTCGCGTATCCAGTGCAGGTTATCCTCAAGCTGTCCGCGTATTTCGGCCGGAGCATCCTTGAGCATATCCTCAAGCACCTCTGCCGCCAAACGGTCGGTCACTTCGAGGTCCTCTTCCTTGCCCGATGTACATACCCAACGGAACGGGCCGAAGCCGTAATCGAAGAACATAGGGCCCATGATATCCTGAACGTATGACGGATAGCGGAACTTGCCGTCGGCAGCCATAATATCGGCACCGGCACGCGACGACTCAAGCAGGAATGCATTTCCGTAGTCGAAGAAGTACATGCCGCGCGCTGTCAGCCTGTTTATTGCCGCAACGTGACGGCGCAACGACTCGCGTACGCACTCGCGGAAACGCTCAGGCTCCTCGGCCATCATGCGGTTCGACTCCTCGTAGCTGTACCCCACCGGGTAGTAGCCTCCTGCCCACGGATTGTGGAGAGAAGTCTGGTCGGAACCCAAATCGACATTCATGCCCTCATCGGCAAGACGTTCCCAAAGATCCACCACATTGCCTACATAGGCGAATGAAACCACCTCCTTGTTCTCAACGGCACTCCTTACACGCGGAATGAGCTCATCGAGCGAAGTGTGCAGTTCATCTACCCAACCCTGGTTGTAACGCTTCTCGGCTGCGGCTATGTTTATCTCGGCCGTAATGCTTACCACGCCCGAAATGTTTCCGGCCTTAGGCTGCGCGCCCGACATTCCGCCGAGACCTGCAGTAACGAAAAGCATACCCTTGAGGTCGCTTTGCCCAGGTTTCATGCGCTTGCGAGCTGCATTCATCACGGTAATGGTAGTGCCATGCACAATACCCTGAGGGCCTATGTACATGTAGGAACCGGCTGTCATCTGGCCGTACTGCGATACTCCCATAGCATTGAAGCGCTCCCAATCATCCTGCGACGAGTGGTTAGGGATTACCATTCCGTTCGTGACTATCACGCGCGGAGCATCCTTATGGGAGGGGAAGAGACCGAGCGGATGACCAGAATACATAACCAGAGTCTGCTCGACGGTCATCTCGGCAAGGTACTTCATTGCCAAGCGGTACTGCGCCCAGTTCTGGAACACCGCACCGTTTCCGCCGTATGTAATGAGCTCATGGGGGTGCTGGGCAACAGCCTTGTCGAGGTTGTTCTGTATCATGAGCATTATCGCAGCCGCCTGGCGCGAACGTGCCGGATACTCGTCTATGGCACGCGCATGCATCTCGTATGCAGGGCGCAAACGGTACATGTATATGCGGCCGTATCTCTTCAGCTCATCGAGAAACTCCGGAGCAAGCTCGGCATGATGTTTCTGCGGAAAGTAACGCAATGCATTCGCCAATGCGAGCTTCTTCTCTTTGTCGGTAAGAATATCCTTGCGCTTAGGCGCATGGTTGGCACTCTTGTCATATTCTCTTCTTGCAGGCAACACATCGGGTATTCCTGCAAGTATCTCCTTTTGAAAATCCGTCATTATATTATAGTTTTGTCTGTTTCAGTCAATCTTGCTGTCAACGATTGCAAGAATCTCCTTTTCGGCCTGCTGTGCAAGAGCCTGTATCTCCATAGCCTCGTTCACAAGCCTTTCGGCAGCAGCCCTGTCCTTGAGACCGGCCGCATTTATCCTTACATTAAGGCATGCACCCATCACTGCCGAACGTGCAGCCAATGCGCCCACACCGGCATCGGATACCGAATTCGGATTGCCCTCTACGGCCATTGCACGTACAACCTCAAACGCCTTGTACGCAGCCTTCATCGTGCGTAGCGGCACTTCCGTAGCATAAAGAGTAGCCACCTCCATGGCTGCCGCACGTGCAGCCTTCTCCTCGGCTGTGCCCTTCGGCATGCCGAACACGTCCATGATTCTGTTGAACGCGGCGGTATCCTCATCGACAAGGGCAAGGAGCTCGTTCATTACAGCCATGCCCTTTTCGGCCCAGCATGAGAAGAATTCCCAACGGTCGTCCCAACCAGCCTTGTGCGAAGAGAGATTGGCAACCATTGTGCCGAGAGCTGCGGCAAGAGCACCCATGTATGCCGAAATAGAGCCTCCGCCCGGAGCCGGCGATTCGCTCGCTGTCTCCTCGGCAAATGCAGCACATGTCATATCTACAAGTTTCTTAACGCTCTTCTGCTCCTCGGCCTCAAGGATATATTCCACGACCTTCTCTTCGGGCTTGAACTCCTTGAGGTTCGAAAGTCCCATGCTCTCTATCGCTATGCGCACAAGCTCCCTTTCGGGAAGGCCCGTCGAACGGTGCTGCTTAAGAAGGAAATGACGTCCGGCATCCACAAGCGTCTTCTTCGGGACAAGGCCTACAATCTCTGTTCCTGTAACGCGCACGCCACGCGCATCGGCAGCACGGCACACCTCGTCGAAAGCTACATGCAACGGAGTAACGGAGAGGTTCGTCATGTTCATTGAGACCTGAGCTATGCCATACTCCTCTATGAACCAGCCTATAGCCTTGCACGCCTTGAGTGTACCGGGTATCATTACCGGCTCTCCGTTCTCATCCTTTATAATCTTGCCGGTAATGGGATTACCCTCGCGCTTCGGACGGCCTTTTTCACGAACATCGAAAGCAATGGCATTGGCACGTCTTGTAGATGTCGTGTTGAGGTTATAGTTTACAGCAACAAGAAAATCACGTGCGCCGACGGCAGTAGCTCCGGTACGGGCAATGCCTTCGTCGTAGGCACGTGCTCCGAAGTCGGGACGCTTATCCTCGTTTGCCATCTTTTCGGGAAGGGCCTCATATTCACCCTCACGGCACACTGCAAGATTACGGCGTTCGGGCTTGAACGCCGCTGCCTCGTAGCAATATGTCGGCACTGCAAGCTCGTCAGCTATACGCTTTGCCAAGGCACGTGCAAGCTCAGCACACTCATCCATTGTAATGCCTGAAACCGGTATCAGCGGACAGACGTCGCATGCACCCATGCGGGGATGCGCTCCTTTATGCAATCGCATATCGATAAGCTCCGTAGCACGCTTGATTGATGCAACAGCCGCATCGGCAACAGCCTCCGGCTCACCTACGAACGTTATTACAGTGCGGTTTGTCGCTTCACCTGGGTCAACATCCAGCAGTTTTACGCCTTTTACGGACTCTATTGCATTGGTTATCTGTTTGATGACCTCCATATCGCGCCCCTCAGAGAAATTGGGAACGCACTCGATGATTCTCTTCTGCATATTTTTGTTTTTAGACTATACGAATAGAAAAGCTGCAAGGCCGGCACTGCCTGCAACAAGATAGCCACGCAGCTTCCTTACAAATGTAGCCATATTTTATGAAACAGCGTAAAATTATCGTAGTTTTTAGAGACTCAGGAGTATAAAAAATCCGGCTTCCGGCACACGCTAATGCGAAAAAACCCTTTTTAACATATATTTTCATAATTTCACCGGCATAGAATTTGATTTTATATGCTTTTGCAATAATTTCGCTTTGTTTAAGGTAAATTTCGCATTTTTGAGACGTTTTATATAAAATCATTATACAACTATGAAAAAGAAACTGCTATTTGCACTGATATCCATCATCTCACTCTTGGGTACTGCAACATCACAACAGAAGACGACTCTGAGTGCACAGATATATGGCTACCAGAGAGATATGGTCTATTTCGACTGCGTACAGACTCCGCTTATAGCACAGGAGTTCCACACAAACCCTGGTGAAGAGCACATCTACAGCTTCGACTGCGACAATCTTGTGTACATGACCATAAACGGACGAGTCAAGGTTGTACTCCAGCCCGGAGACAGCCTGCACGTTGACATCAACTACGACGGAAAGAACGTAAAGGTAGAATACAGCGGTTCGGAACGTGCAGTAAACAACAACCGCCTGTTCAAGGGCATTGAAAATATAAAGAGGAGCATGCGATACAAGGGGCAGCTTCTCGGTTGCATCGCGCTCGACATAAAGCCTAAGAGCCGTATCGACGATTCACGTATCCTGCTCGAAAAGGCAAACGCCCTTATCGGGAACAGCCAGGCAAGCGACGAGGCAAAGAACTACGTCAAGGCTATGGTTGACTACGATGTATATATGTCTTTCATAGAGTACCCTGTAATGTACGAAAGCACAAGAGGGCTTGCCGTTGCAAGCCAGGAAATAGGCGACTATTGGAACATCACGGAGGGATACACTACAAGAAACGACGCCGAGTCGCTAAGCTGCCCCGAATATGCAAGCCTTCTTATGCGATACTGCTTTTACATGAACGAGAAGGCTGCAAGGGAGAAAGGCGAAACATACAGCATGCCTAAGGTTATGGAAGAGATGTACAAGGAGTTCGCATCGTTCTACAGCGGCGAACAGAGAGACTTCCTGCTTTATACCTTGCTTCGCAATTTCATCATGAACGGCAAGGAGATTGAAAGAGCCGATGTCCTATACAAGGACTATCTTGAGAAATACAACAGCAATGCTTCGTACAAGAGCATTATAGACATGCTTCTACAATAAATGCAAAAACATTTAACTGAATAATCTTATGAGAAATGCTATTTCTGAATTAGGGTTTTTCTGCAGAATTTCCATTGTTGCCGTCATGCTCGCATGCAGCATAACAGGTGTGCAGGCACAGGCAGCAGCCGATTGGAAAGAGAAACCCGTAACCTTGAGAGTAAGCAACAAGCCTCTTGGCAAAGTGCTGGAAATGGTTGCAGAAGCTGCAAATGCGAAAATAACATTGCAGGACGTATCGCTATGGAACATAAACAAGCCTACAAGCCTTGCTGTCAAGAACAAGCCTCTTGACAAGGTCCTTGGCGACCTTATAGGCGACCAGGATGTAGTGATAAGCTACGAGAGCAACAACCAGATAATCGTAGGGCCCGACAAACAGCACGAGGATGACAAAGGTGAATATAACGTATCGGGACAGATTCTTGCCAAGGACAACAAAGAGCCGCTGGTGGGAGCGACGGTGCTAATCACAGACGGAACAGGCAAGAGCAACGGAGCCAGAGGATGCATCACCGATATTGACGGCAAGTTCAGCCTACGCCTTAACAAGAAGGAGTCTATCAGTGTCTCTTTCGTGGGATACGAAACGGTTTCAAAACAGATTGTAAAGAACGAACATAACCTTGTCATAGAGCTGAAACCGAGCATAGAGCTTGACGATGTTGTCATCACCGGTATCAGCCGCCGCAGCAAGAACAGCTTTACGGGAAACTATGTTGAGGTAAAGGGTGATGACTTGAGAAAGATGAACCCTACGAACATTCTGAAGAGCCTTCAGTTCTTCGACCCCAGTTTCAAGGTCATTGAGAACAACAGGACCGGTTCCGACCCTAACGCAGAGCCAGACTTCCAGATTCGCGGAGACCAGTCATTGGGGTCAAAGTCCATGAACAGCATGGACCTGATGCTCGACAACGTATCAAGCCGTCCGAACACTCCGCTGTTCGTGCTTGACGGCTTCATAGTTCCTATGAGCCGAATCCTTGACCTTGACCCGGAACGTGTCGAAAGCATTACCATACTGAAAGATGCTGCGGCAACTTCGGTATATGGCTCACGTGCTGCAAATGGCGTAGTTGTAGTAGAGACAAAGGTTGCTCCCGACGGTGCACTGTCTGTTTCATACAACGGAACAATGACGGTACAGACACCCGACCTCACCGACTACAACATGATGGATGCAGCCACAAAGCTCGACACGGAATGGCGTGCCGGCCTGTACAACCCCAACAACGCGAGCCACATGAACCTATACAACAAGTACTTGCGTAATGTTCTGGGCGGCGTTGATACATATTGGCTCTCAAAGCCTCTGCGTACGGCATTCCAGCACCGTCATTCAGTAAGCATCGCCGGCGGTACTGAGGTGTTCCGTTACAGTCTCGACCTCAATGCGGCAATGCAGCCCGGTGTCATGAAGGAGTCGGAGAACCAGACAAAGGGCGTAAACTTCAACATGACATATATGAAGGAGAAGTTCACTATGCGTGCGAATGTAAGCCTGTCGGAGTCGGAGAGCCAGAACTCCCCTTACGGCTCATTCTCACAATATACAAGACTTAACCCTTATTATATACCTGAGGATAGTTATGGCAAGCAGATAAAGGTTCTCGACAATAATACCGTAAGCGGACAGAGCACAATAATCACCAACCCGCTTTACGATGCCACAGTAGGAATAAAGGACATGACAAACAGCCTGAACATAACTACCAGTCTCAGTCTTGAATACATGCTCCTGAAGAACCTGCGCATTACTGACCAGTTCTCATATTCAAGAGGAATGGCCGGAACAGACAAGTTCCTCCCGGCCGACCATACCAGTTTTGAGCTTGAGGATGACATTACACGCAAGGGAAGCTACTTCAAGAGCGACGGTGAGATGTCTTCATGGTCGAACAACTTTGGTATAAACTATAACCTTGTGCTGAAGAAGCACCTGTTCAGTGTATTTGCCAACTGGACCATAAGCGAGGACAGGAACGATTACGTGAACCTTTCGGCTACAGGATACCCCGATGCGCACATGGACGACTTCATTTTCGGCAACAAGATGGAGACAAACATGAGCAACATCGGTACTGAGAACATTTCACGCTCAATAGGATTGATAGGACAGTTCTCATACAGCTACGACAACCGCTACTCTGTCGATTTCAACATCAGCGGCGAGGCTTCTTCAAGATATGCAAAGCATGACTTCGTGCCGTTCTGGTCAGTGGGCGGACGCTGGAATGCACACAATGAGAAATGGCTAAAGGGCTATCTGTCAAACCTTGTGTTCCGTGCAAGCTACGGTGTCACCGGCGAACAGAACTTCAGCCCGTCGGATGCCATTGAGTACTACAGTTTCTCCAGCACCATGCGTCCTTACAAATCATTCGGGGTCCTCGGTGCTCTTCTTGCCGGACTTAACAATACAGATCTGGGCTGGGCAGAGACACACAACACCAGTCTGTCGGTTGACTTAGGATTCTGGAAAAATCGTGTGAACCTAACGTTCAACTACTACAACAACATCACTAAGGAGTTGTTGACAAGCTACGATCTCGCTCCCTCTACCGGTTTCCCGACAATGGTCATGAATGCAGGAGAGCTGCAGAACAGAGGCTTTGACCTTTCATTGAACGTAATTGCCATACAGAACTTGCGCAAACAGTTCTTCTGGACTGTCAATGTCAATGCGAACCATAACAAGAACAAGATACGCAAGTTGTCCGATTACTTGAAGAAAGTCAACGAAGAGCAGATGAAATCGGCCAACGCCCCACTGCCGCAATACCGCGAGGGCGAATCGACAACAACACTCTATGTGGTGCGCTCCCTGGGAGTTGACCCGGTTACCGGCAAAGAGGTTTACCTGAAACGTGACGGCACGAAGACATTCGTCTGGAGTGCCAATGACAAAGTTCCAGTAGGCGATACAAACCCGAAGATAAGCGGAACTCTCTCTACCAGCATAAACTGGAAGGACTTCTCATGCTCTCTCGGCTTCACCTACAAGTATGGCGGAGTCCTGTATAACCAGACACTTGTTGACAAGATTGAGAACCAGAATGTAGCTTACAATCTTGACGAGCGCGCAGGACAGGGACGTTGGGAAAAGCCTGGCGATGTGACACGCTTCGTTGGTTTCAGCCCCACTGGTGCAAACACTCCTGCAAGCACACGCTTTATCATGGATGACAACGAGATTAGATTCGCCACCTTGAATGTCGGCTATAGGCTTACAGGCGAAAAATTCAAGTTCCTGCGCAGAGCAAACGTAGATGTGGTTGCATTGAACTTCACCACAAACGACATAGCCCGCATCTCACCTGTAAAGATGGAACGAGGCCTTGACTATCCGTTTGCACGCTCATACACGCTTTCATTGTCAATTATGTTCAGATAACAAATACCATATAAAGATAACAGAAACATGAAAAAGACCATAAACATACTTATTGCCGGCCTGACAGGCCTGTTCTCTCTCTCTTCTTGTTCCGACTGGCTGGACGTAGCTCCAAATACAGATGTGCCGGCAGAAGAGCTCTTCACGACGGAGAACGGTTTCATGAGTGCACTTGCCGGAATATACATAACCATGACCGAAGAAAACACGTATGGCAAAAATCTTAGCTTTGGTCTTATGGAACAGCTTGCACAGATGTATGACAAGATACCCGACGGCACTCCTGACCGCAACAGCGTATATATATACGATACTGAGACAAGCGGTGCATACAACACAAAGGGTGTGCTTGCAAACATATGGGGTTCGCAGTACCACTCTATTGCAAACGTGAACAACCTGCTCAAATGGTGGGACCTGAACGGTGAATCAGTAATTGCCAACACCGACACACGCAGCATGATACGCGGTGAAGCACTTGCACTACGCGCATTCCTGCACTTTGACCTGTTGCGTGGTTGGGGCCCAATGAACTATGCCGGAAGCGACGAAGCCAAAGAGATGAAATGTATTCCCTATCGCGTTGCAGCAGACCACTCAAAGCAACCTCTGCTGCCGGCAAAGGAGATTGTCACAAGAATCATAAAGGACCTTAAGGAGGCCAGGGAGTATATGAGTTATGAGAAAGACCTTGACCTCAGCAACCGTATTGAAGGACGGCACTTCCGCTTCAACTACCATGCAATAAACGCTATGCTGGCACGTGTTTACAACTATGCAGGTATGAAAGACAGTGCAGCCATACATGCCCGAATGGTAATTGACAATTGCGGTCTTGCTCTTGAAAACGGCAACGACAACGACCCGATACTATCGAAGGAGGTTATCTGCGGACTGAACATGCATGAGATGAAGGACAACCTGTCCGACTATTTTGCTATCGGTGAAAAGATAGGCACCAAGTACTACCTTAGCATATCGACACTTAACTCGATATTTGAAAGCATCGGTTCGGAGAGCGAGGACATGCGTGCAAAAGGCACAGCATTCTACAGAAACAATGAACTGCAACAGGCTATTTCACTTAAGTACATTGACAACGACAACGAAATAATACCTCTTATACGACTTCCCGAAATGTATTATATTGCATGTGAAGGTTCGGAGTACAGCGAAGAGGCTGCAATGTTTGTCAACAGTGTACGCAACAAGAGAGGTATTTCCAAAGCAAAGGATGTTACATGCGATACAGAAGAGCAATGCATTTCGGCACTGAACAAGGAGTACCGCAAGGAGTTTTACGGCGAAGGACAGTACTTCTGGTTCCTTAAGACCCATGGCATTACCGGCACATTGGCACACTCCCCGACCGTAACGCTCATGGAGGAGAATTTCATTTTCCCGTTGCCCGACGCAGAGGTTGAGTACGGATGGACAGAGGACGAGGAAGGGAACCTTGAGTAATACCGCTATAGAAATACAACACCAACAACAGAAGCATTCAAACATGATAGATAATTATATGAAAAAGAGTATTGACTATATAGTTTGGCTGTTATGCATTACAGTGGCATTCACAGCCTGCGATGAAAGTGAGCCCGATTTGTTTGACGAGGGTGCTAACGGAGCATATTTCGACTATGAATATGCAGCCGACTTCAACAAGAGACTGAACTTCAGCGACTACATTGTCGGCAACCCCGATACCGTATCCGTTGCATTGAAGGTCAAGTTGCTCGGATACCTTATGGAGGAAGGGCGTGCATTGTCAGTCAAGACAAAGAATATTGAAGGATATGCACCGGCCGATGTCACAATAGAGCATGTCGTATTCGCCGACAATGAATACGAAAAGGAGATTAAAGTCAAGGTAAGACGCCCTGAACTGGAAGATACTACCTATGCCGTATGTATCTATCTTGACGGCAGCGGAGATATCGGTACAGGGATAAACGGAAAGAGCGAGATCAACTTGTATGTGACAGAGTCATACGGTAAACCGGCAGTATGGTATAGCCATGTCGATACATACCTTGGGACGTGGAGCAAGGAGAAACACATATTCCTTGCCAACCATACCGGTAATAACCGTTTCTATGAGAAACTTTATGACAATAATCTTGGGATGCACGTATTCGACTCGATATTGGCTCTAAACGTAAGCGCAGTGAATGCACTGCTTGCCAATGAACCCGAAGAGCCTATTGCCGTTGACCTGCCTATCCTTGCAGAAACAGAACGTCCCGCTTACACAGTACCTTATTTCTGGAGTGAGTACGAACAATATCTGGGAATATTCAGAGCTAACAAGTTCTGCCGTTTTACAACTATGCTCGGCGGTTCCAACACCATGGATATCGCATCGCTATATTCAAGCGATGATGCTATAAAGAAGATGCAAGATGAGGCTGACAATTTCCACAAGAACGATGTATATGACATGCTGAACGAGTATTACAACTACGCAATGAACGGCTGTCCAATTTCGGAGTACAAGAATATGTTCTGGGTTGAGATGAAGAACAACAGCAACTACAGAATGAGAATCCCGTTCTGGTGGGAAGACCCCAACGGACTAGGAACAGCCGAAATAGCAAAGAAATACTTCGGAGAATACAAGGACGACAAGTACCAGTTCATGCTTAAGACAATGATGAAGGATGACGGTGCCGAAAACTTCATTGCAGCATCAATCCTTCCGTTCATATATGACAAGGAGAACAACACCTACCGTTGGGACGAATCTCCGTTCGGCAAGAAGCAGCTGGCCGGCGAGGAGCGTCTTAAGGAGTGCTACCGCATCATAAAGGCAGCCAACGACAAGCGTCCGATAACAAGAAGATATGACATACCGGATGTTGAACTTGACTGAGCAACTGCAAAAGAAATGTAAAAGAATACAGAATAATCATCGAAAGAGAGTATTATGAAAAAGATATCATCACTTCTGCTGACACTGACTGTGCTGGCCGGTTGCTACGAAGACAAAGGCAACTATGACTATTCGCTTGATTCAATGAACAAGATAAATTCCGTGACTTTCGTGCCGTCTGTTGTTATGACTGCCGAGGGAGATGTCATCGAGGTGCAGCAGGCCTTGGAAGAGGATAACTGCACACGCCGTATCGAGGTTGTCCTGGACCAGTCCCTTGCAAACAATCTTGACAACCTTGAATTCTACTGGTGCAGGTCATATACTGATGAGAAAGGCAAGAGCGTCAAGGATACATTACATAGCAAAGGATTCCTTGAATTCGACCTGCCTATCGGGAAACCCATGTCATATAACATCTTCCTACAGATATTTGACAAGAGCACAGAGCTGTCGCATTACTCAGCGTTCAAGATAAATACACGCCCGGTGTTCAAGAACAGCCTATTTGTCATTCACGGCAATGAAGGCAATCGCAAGCTCGGCAACATCGAAGTCATTGGAAACGAGACCAAGATATACACCGATGTCAAGAATGTAACAAGAGACAACAACTACTACGGTAATGCAACAGGATTAGGATATACCACATTCATGAACATTCCTGAGGATTTGTCAAATATAGGAGTTACCAGTACACTGACAATTTTCGGCAGTAACGGAGAGACAAGAGCGTACAATCCTCATGGAATGACAGTAAAGTACACTTCGCCGCAAATATTCAAAGGCGGGAGCGAGGACTTCTCATACAAAAGGACCATACAGACCGGTGACCCGTCAAACTATACACAGTACAAGGTTGTTCTTTCGGAAAACGGCGAGGCCTACATCGGAAACTATATCCACGCTCTGTACAAGCCAGGGCTTGCCTGCGAGAACAACCCCGACCTATTGCACCAGAGCGATTATGAGATTACAGCTGCGACAATCACGCACAACCGTTTCCTCATGTGGGATGCCAAAAACAACCGTTTCCTGTATGCTGCAAAGCAGGACCCAGGATTTGCAATAGACGAAGCAAACTCTATCAAGGACAGCTACATCTCAAAGAGCCCGTTGCTTGATGCAAATGTAAAGCTGGAAGGCCTGCAGAAATCACCGGAGGGAATGACCGCTGTCATGGGATATATAAACTACCGTGACAACTATGACCAACAAAACGCTTATTTCATATTCAGGGATGATGCTGCCGGTGACTACTATCGTTATGAGCTTGTCATGCAGGATATCGGAGACGGCAGCAAGGCCAAAAGGAGAAGCGGTGCCAATGAGGAGGAGGAGAAACAGGCTGCATACAAGATCAATAATGTAAAGAAGCTTGCCGGCCTAACTCCGACCGATATGTCAACCATAACGTACAACTCCTGGTTTACGACAACCAACCTCTTCTTTGCCGAGGGGAACAAAGTTTACCGTTACAACGTGTCGAACGGAGACAGGTTTACAGTCTATGAGGCACCAGAGGGTTATGACATCACAAGAATCAAATTCCGCACAGAGGAGAACTCTATGTTCAGCGACGATCTCGGCCGCTACCTGAACATCATAATGTTCGACGGGGAAAACGGTGCTATAGCCGAAATCAAGTTCAACACGGCAGCCGATGTTGACAACAGCTATACACCGCTGTTCTACGATAAGGACAACGAAGGCAACAGATGGGGCGAAATCAAGGATGTACAGTTCGTATATGACTACATCTACAAAGCAATTTATTAAAAACATGAAGAAAACCGCTTTACTGGCACTGCTGATAATATGCAGTGCAATCTCATCAGTAGCCCAAAGAGGTGAAATAAGCATAAAAGGAAAGATTGAGGGTATAGAAAAAGGCCGTCTCTACTTGCTTGCACGCTCATCGGAAGAGAAGAGCGACACACTCGGATTCTGCGACTTCAAGAAAGGCAAGTTCCAGTTAAAGGCTAATACAGAGGAGCCTGTTGTCGCACAGCTTGTAGTAGAAGGTTTCTCAGGCGGATTCACGCTGTTTGCAGAGCCCGGAGTGACATACAGTGCATGCCTCAGCGAGGATGAGAGCTACTACATCAGAGGCGGCAGCCTCAATGACAGCTACACAGCCCACATGAGAGTTTCCGACTCGATACGTGCTGTCATATCGGGACTGCAGGAACGCTACGATGCGATGCGCAAAGCAAAGAAACTGCGCAGTGCAAGCCTTGTGAACGATACCCTGCAGCGCGAGCAGGAAAAGTTGCGTGAAATTACCGACAGTTTCCTCGGCAACAACGACAACATTATAACGGCATATACCGTATATTCCAACATCTTAATGCGCGACGCAGGTCTCAAGGAGACACGTAGCATGTATGCCGCTTTGGGAGACGGTGCCAAGACCTCTCAGTTCGGACGCATAATAAAGGAGCGTATAGAACGCATGGAGAAGACAGACCAAGGTGCCGATGCACCGGACTTTACACTCCCCGACATCAACGGCAACCAGGTAACGATGAGCAGTGTAAAGGGCAAGATTAAGATTATTGATTTCTGGGCAAGCTGGTGCGGACCGTGCCGCTTAAACAACCCTGCACTCAAGAAGCTCTATGAGGAGTTTCACGAAAAGGGCCTGGAGATTATCGGCGTCTCGCTCGATACCAGCAAAGGTGCTTGGGAAAAGGCCATTGAGAAAGATGGACTGGGATGGATAAACGTATCTTCACTAAAAGGATGGGAATGCGAGACAATACGCCTCTACAACGTAAGCGGAGTACCGTCGCTTTTCATACTCAACGAAAACAACAGGATAATAGCAACAGGGCTTCGCGGTGAACAGTTGAGAGCATTCCTGCAGGAGAACCTAAATTAAAACCATACACAATGAGAAAGTTATTAGTATTGACATTGCTGACCTTTGCAGCACTCGGCACTGCACAAGAGAGAAAATTCGTCATAAAGGGCGAAATGGTCAGCAACAAGCTATGTTACAGCAATGATTCTGTCAAGGAAGTCAGGCTTGAGTTGCTTGTTGACGGTGTACAGACCGTGATAGCAACTTCACCTGTCAAGGAAGGCAAATTTACTTTCGAGGGCACTGCCCCAGAAGAGCTTACGCTGTGCAACATAACAGGCTTCGACAACGGAGCTATACAGTTATTCCTTGAAGAAGGCGAGATTGTTGTCGGCCCGTTCGATGCAGCATACCCGGTAGCAGCCAAAACTGGCGGTACTCCATGCAATGATATCAATCAGGCATATATCGACCTGAACAACAGATGCATCAATGAGAGCAAGGCACGCATGAAAGCTGCATACGAGACCATTCCCGATGAAATCAAGGGCAAGCCCGAAGCAGAGATGAAGTACACATCACCTACTTTCTATGTGAACAACATGCACTTCAAGGTAGCTATCATGGACTTCATATACCGGCATATCGACTCACCGGTAGTGCTGTATATAATTAAATATGCCATGCTCCCTATGTTCACCACCGACAAAATCCAGGAGTTCCTTGATGCCATACCGCAGGAACTGCATAGAGAGACAATGTACAAGGAGCTGGTCAACGAAATTCGTTCGGCCAACCTCAAGGAGGGCTCTCCTGCTCCTGACATAAGCGGACGCACCCCCGACGGCAAAGAGCTTTCACTTTCCGATTTCAAGGGCAAGTATGTATTCATAGACTTCTGGGCAAGCTGGTGCGCACCATGCCGCCGCGAGATACCGTTCCTTAAAGAAGCACTTGCGTATTCCGAAAACTGCGAAAACCTTGTTGTCCTGAGCTATTCGATAGACAGCGAGATGGACGACTGGGTAAACTGCATTGCAAAGAACCAGCTTACACACAAGAACTGGATACACATATCAACGCTTAAGGGGTGGAACAGTGAGGGAATAAAGTTCTTCAACGTAAAAGGCGTGCCGTTCACTGCACTCATAGACCCGGACGGTAATGTCTTAGAGTTCGGCCTCAGAGGCGAAGAGATGGTAAAGAAACTGAAAGGCATCGTTGACGGTGCAGACAAATAAAAAGATTATAGTTATGCTAAAGAGATTATTTTCGGCAATAATAGTTGTTGCATCCTGCATTTCGGCCGGTGCACAAGGAACATGCATAATAAACGGCAACATTGCAGACGGCAAGAAAATAAAGAAAGTCAGCCTTGTAATCGCCGATGAGTTCGGCCAGGAAAGAGAAGTTGCCGTATCGAAAGTGAAAAAGGGAAAGTATCTTTTCACACATGAAATTGCAGCCGGTGAGCCGGTGATGCTATACACCATAAAAGGAATAGGCGAAAAAGGCATCAGGCTGTTTGTAGAACCAGGCGAGGTCAATGTAAACACAGTCTCTGCCGAAGCACCGGAAGAGAGCACTGTTACAGGCACCCCGACCAATGATGCATACGCAGAATACATGGCAATCAGAGATGCCGGGCAAAAAAGAGTCGATACACAGACAGAAGCTCTTGCAGCAGCTAATGGAAGCGATTGGCTGCAGAGCAGTGAAGGCAAGAGTACAGTAAAGAGCATTAAGGCAAGAGAGGCCATTAAGACAGAGGCTGAGGCCATAAGGTTCCTTATAAACCATAACTCTTCTCCGATGACACCGTTTGAGATTGAACATACATTGCTGCCGAATCTCAGCGAAGGCTATGCCGACCAGATGACAAAAGCAATAGCTGTGTCATTGGGAAACCACCCCTACTACCTGTCATTGCGCAACAAAGTGCTTTCGAACAGCATGAAGGTCGGCAACGAAGTGCCTGACATTACACTGCCACTGCTCAGTGGCGAGAAGAAACGCTTGAGTGACTACCGTGGCAAATATGTAGTGCTTAACTTCTGGGCAAGCGGTTGCGAGAAATCTCCGGCTATGCTTGCTATAATGAAGGAACTGTACGAAACCATCAAGAGCAGCAACGGCCAGTTTGTAATTGTAAGTTTTGCTCTTGACAGCAATGCAGCTGCATGGAAAGAGACAGTCAAGAGCAACGGTACAGACCTCGAAGGCTGGATACACGCATGCGATGCTACCGGAGCAGAATCACCTGCAGCAAAACTGTACAAGGTAGAGAGCACTCCAAAAATTGTTCTCATTGAGCCGGAAGGACGTGCAGTATCGCTCAACTTAGAGAACAACGAGGTGATTATGCGCGTCAAGCAGATTATGTCGGGCGACCTCTACTACCTTGACCAAGAAGAGTAACAAGGGTTATATATATGTAAAAAAAGGACGGCATAACCGTCCTTTTTTTACATCTGTACTATACAGAGCATAGCAACGGAGACGTGTTGTTGAGGGCTTGCCCGGAAAAATCTCTGTTCGCGGTTTTGTTATCGACAAGTTTTGCAGTGAACGTCGCAGGCAGCATCGCTGGAAGTGATGCCCTGCGGTGCACGAAAAGCAAAACGAGTCAATGACAGTGCAAATATAGAATGACAAAACATGGTTTTGTTATAGACGAGTTTTGCAGTGAACGTTGCAGGCAGCATCGCTGAAAGTGATGCCTTGCGGTGCACGAAAGGCAAAACGAGTCAATGACCCCTTTGTTTTGTTATCGACGAGTTTTGCAGCAACAGGTCAAACGTAGCATAGCCGTAGGTTATGCCGTTTGGGTTGCGAAAGGCGGTGTTGTCAAGGGGAAATATAATCGTGTACTTGTCATTTCGAACAGATGTGAGAAATCTCAAAAACATTGCAAAAAAAGAGATCTCTCACATACGTTGCCTTTGGCCCCTTTGGGCGGCGAACTCCGTTTCAAGATGACAAACACTATACAAACACACCAATTTATAGCGAAAATTTTATATCGAACTCAGGTTAATATAATCTGTTATATCGAACTCCGGTTAACATACAATCGGCATTAATAGCCTATGAAAACAACAATGGGCGAGGATTTTTTCCTCGCCCATTTATTGTGCTTGTTTAGTTATCTGAACTATCTACGCAATTACTTTACAAAAACCTTTTTGCCGTCGATAATGTATATTCCCTTTGTTGGAACTTCTACTTTTCTTCCGGTCAAGTCGTAAATAGCTTTGACATTTCCGTTTTCACCTATCACCTCGTCAATGCCGGTACCGTCATTGACGATAGTCCATGCTTTAGAACCTGAGCAAACCTGATTCTTGCTGTGCCACCTTTTGGCAGGATAACCCCACTCATCAATATAATCCTCAACAGCATGGTCAACGATAATCTGTGAAAGGTCGAGTGTATATTTGCCGTTATCTGTAATTGGAGTTGAAGTATATTCCCAACCAGTCCACGTTGCATTTACAAGATATTCAATTGTACTGCCAAGATTTGACATTGAGTTATAGGTCAAGGTATAATCCTTGTCTTCACCCTTCAATACTATCTCACGTGAAATCTGTTGCCAGTTCTCGTCCAATGAAAGTGTTACACTCTGGTTGAACTCGATGATAATCTTGTCAATCTGTGCAACGTTGCCCTCTACTGGAGTGACTGATACCACTTCAAGCGCAGTGATCGCAAATGTGTAGAGCTCTACGCTTACCGAACGTTCTTCATTCTCAACACCGTCCATAGTGAAGAAACCTGCGGGGATAACATATGTATATACACCTTCTTCTGTGAGCTCACCGAATGATACGGTAATCTTGTTACCTGACAATGTTGCTGTACCCTCAATCTCACTGTCGCCGGGGATGTAAACAATAATTGGGTCTGCACCTTCAACAAGCTCAACCTTATTCACGTTCTTGAATGTGATTTCAAGATTGCCGAGCTCTTTAACCTTCTCGCCCTCATTATAGTTGAGAGAGAAAGATGGAGCTGTGTCAATAATCTGGAATTGGTAACTTCTGGATTCATTTATTCCGCCATCTTCGCCTACAAAGATGCCCTCATAGACATCCAGATTGTAGCTGCCGGGGTTGGTTATCGGTGTCTCAAGCTCCAGAGTGACACTCTTCTTGTCCTCGCTGATGATTGCGTCATCCTTGATTTTAACTACAGGGGTCCAATAGTTGTCAACAATGTACATTCCGCTTTCGGGTATCTTAACCTCTGCAACAGGTGTGCTGAATGTGAAGACAATTTTGTCAAGTTGTGTTGTAGGACTGTTCGGTGAGACACTTTCTATGGCCAATGGTTTGGCAATGGTAAATGTAAATGTCTGCTCGGGGAATACCTCGTTGTCAACACTTGTAATTACACCGGCCGGGATTGTGTAGCTGTATGTGCCGGGAGTATTGATGTACATATCTTCCAATTTTTCCTTTCCGTCCTTTTCGTCAATCACGGTTCTCTGCTCAAACATGAGCGTTACCATATTTTTTGACATATAAGGGTCTTCGTAAACACGTGTAAGTTTAAGGCCTTCGCCTGTTTCGGTGTTCTTTACCTCAATGCCACCCTCCGGGAGTGTAACTGTTACATCCTTGTTGAATCCAAGCTGGATGAAGTTTACGCTGAAAACGGACGCACCATTTTGGGGTGATGTGTACTGCAATGCAAATGCTTCATCGTCTTTATCCTGTGCCACGGCTGCGCCCAGCATGCAGAACATTGATAAAAATAAAAGTGTAAATTTTTTCATAAGCATAGTTTTTAATTATTATTAGATTAATATCAAAATTATCAGTTTTGCACACAGAATTATTTTGCGAATATAATCCAAAATTCCGTCAAAAAATACTCTTTTCTAATAAAATGTCGCTTTTTTGCTATTTTTCACATAAAAAAGACATTGCAGAACGAGTCACCTGCAAAACCCACATCTTCAACATCAAGCTGTTCTATGCATAAACCTTGCTCACCAGGGAACACAAAAAAATGCCAACGGCCAGTATAGGCTGTTGGCATCATCCAGTACTCGAAGCGGGACTTGAACCCGCACGGCGTTTAAATGCCAAAGGATTTTAAGTCCTTCGTGTCTACCGATTCCACCATTCGAGCGACCTTATGTGTGCTGTCGCATGGCGATAGCGGTTGCAAATATAAGATATTTGAAGAGAATTGCAAAATGCAGCACCTTAATTTTGCACAATTACCGTTGAGCCATTATCTATTACACGGTATCGCATAAGCGGTGACGACTTTCCTTCGATGGCTATTCCGCCGCTGTTGAGGTCGAACTTGACACCGCATTTTGAGCATGTCGCATACCCCATTACATAATCTATGCTCACTCTGTACTTCTCAAGTTCGCAGTTAGGGCATGCCCAATCATATACCATCAACGCACCTTCGCCATATGCCGACGGAGTGCCTATAATAAGGCCGCCCAACCCGTAATGGAACACACCTTGCTGAAGATAAATCTCCGGCACACGTTCGACGGTTGTATTTCCCATTGCGTCGGTAAGCCTGTACTCACCGATGTTGGCACCGCGCCTTACACATATATACTGTCCGAAACTACGTGCCTGATTATATGGGTGTATGGTACCGTCAAAGACAAAATGGGCATTATACCCCGAAAACGGATTCTCCTCACTGCAACCGGCAAAGACAAGCAGCACCGTTGCAAACATTGCTGTCAAAATGATATTCTTCATACAATAATCAGATTCTTATTAACTGTTTCTTTCTTTAACGCGCATTTCCGCCGGTTATTACATCGGCAACAAAAGTTAACTTCAATTTCCTAAGGAGACAAAGGCCTGAGAAAGAGAATCGACGATATCACCCGCAACCATAGAGACAACTCCTTTAGCACTTGCAGCATAGTCACCGGCAAGCCCATGAAGATACACGCCGGCAAGTGCAGCATCCTTTGCCGTGTAACCTTGCGCCAGAAGCGAAAGCAGCACTCCAGACAGGACATCGCCGCTTCCGGCAGTCGCCATTCCGGGATTGCCCGTACTATTGAAATATACATTGCCATCAGGAGCTATTATTGCAGTATATGCACCCTTTAGCACAATGGCAATACCACTCTCGCAAGCCACGGAACGCACGGAATTTATGGAGCTGTACCTGCTTGCCTTGCCGAACAGCCTTGCGAACTCGCCCGGATGAGGTGTAATGATACTCCCTTTAGGCAAGCGTGACAAATAATGAGGGTTACGTGCAATTATGTTCAAAGCATCGGCATCGACCACCATTGGCACACGGCAGTTATCGATTAGGGCAAGAAGTGCCCTTTCGCTCAGTTCGCTTGTGCCCAGCCCCGGACCTACTGCCACCGCATTGTATTTTCCTGTACATGGCGGTTCACTGAAACAGGCCCCGTTGCTGTCGATGCTTGTCATGGCTTCGGGAACTGCCATCTGCATAATAGAGTTGTTGCATGCAGGGAGATGAACTGTCAGCAGCCCCATGCCTGAACGCAATGCAGCACGCGCAGCAAGAACTGATGCTCCGGCCATTCCTCGTGAACCGGCGACAAGCAGTCCATGCCCGAAGCACCCCTTATGGGCATGCCCCCATCGTGGCTTGAGCAACCCTTTTATGTCGTTTTCATCAAGGAAAAAGAGATTAGTTCGAGTCTGTTCCATTCCCTCTTTCGAGAGTGCTATGTCGATTATTCTCACTTCACCTGCATAACATGCATTTTCGGGCATCAGAAGCGATACCTTCGGAAACTGCAATGTAAAAGTATATGTTGCGCGTACAGCCACACCCGAAACAAGAGCATCGCACTCGCCGGGAAGCCCCGACGGCATATCCACGGCAAGCACCTTGCACTCCGCACTGTTTATGCCTTCAATTACAGATGCAAAGAGCCCCTCCTCCACCGGCTTGCTTAGCCCGCTGCCGAAGAGAGCATCGACAATCACCGTATCACTGCCGACAGAAGGCATTTCAAACGAACTGCACACCTCATTGACAACTGTTCCGCACTCCTTCAAGCGTTCAAGATTCACCGCACAGTCGGGAGAGAGCTTGCCTTTAGGGTTAATGAGCCACACCGCAACTTCGCGTCCGGCATTATGCAGCATACGCGCCACGGCAAGGCCGTCCCCACCATTGTTTCCGGGGCCTGCGAACACAACAAAGCGAGTTTCGGTGCAATGCTCCAGAACAGCATGGAAAATGGCACGTGCAGCACGCTCCATAAGATCTATTGAGGATATAGGCTCATGTTCGATTGTATATGCATCTATAGCCCTGATTGCCGATGTGGGAAAGATTTTCATAATGCTGCGAGATACTCAAGGCCCTCTTTATAGCCGTCAAATCCCTTTCCGCATATAGTCTTGTTTGCACATAGCGACACAAAAGAGAAACGGCGGAACTCTTCACGCGTAGATATATCGGTAAGGTGCACCTCCACTACCGGCAAGGCTACAGCCTTGAGTGCATCGAGTATTGCAACGCTTGTATGGGTGTATGCTGCAGGGTTTATCAGTATGCCGTCGAACACACCATATGCAGCCTGTATCTTGTCGACAATAACACCCTCATGATTCGACTGGAAGAGTTCGACCTCAAGAGCGAGGCCAGCAGCCCACTCACGTATTGAAGCTTGCAGGGTTTCAAAATTCTGCGCCCCATAAAGCGCGGGTTCACGCAAACCCAAGAGGTTGAGGTTTGGACCATTTATTACCAGTATCTTTTTCATATTTTCATTCTTTTATTACCAAATACCCCAACGTAGATTTACAATGCGGTTTCCTTTCTCGAAATCGATTTCCAGGAAACGGTCATATTTTGAGTCCTCACCTTCGGGTGTCGGTTCGCCATTGCCCCAGATATTCCTGTACCAATACCTTTTGCCATCCTTGCCCCAATGAGCATCACCACACTCTATTATGCTGTCAAGATGGTGATATGTTGCTTCTGAAAGTTCCTCTTCCATTTCAAGAATGAATTTATCCTCGTAATCACCCAAGAAATTAGTCTCACCCTTTTCATATTCCATAAGTTTGAATTCCGGAAATGCCACACCTGTTATCCTCTTCAATCTTTCAGAATCTTCATAGATATATACCCTATCCAAGCTATTGTAAAGCATAGCCATATATACCACAAACAGGACAATCAGCAGAAGCAACAGGCAAAAGAGTATTATCATATTTGGCGAAAAGATCGACAGCCATATACGTCTTGTTCTGCTTACCATACCCCACTTACCAGCAAGCCAGTAGAACAACGGTGAGAAAAGCAACCAACATAAAAAAAGTATGCTCCATTTGACTATAGCAGCAACATTTGGACTCATATAATAAAGGATTTGCAAGAAACAATTTACGTTTGTTGCTTAACCACAGCCGATAATCAGCAACAGCCAAACAACAAACGTATAACGTATTCGCAGTATATTTATTGCATTATAACGCAGCTATCGCACCTTTCGCAGTTATCGCCATTATTCCAACGCAAATTATTAGTATAAATTGGGGAGAACAAGGCTTGCGACGGTTTTGGAAACAGGAGTTTAGTAAACCTAAATGACTGTTTACAAAACCAAGCGTAACGCAGTTATCACCAATTTAGACAATAATTTTATATTATTTCGGCATACGTCCCAAAATACTTGAACTGCTCCCCACACTCATGAAGCTCGCACATAAGGGAGAGGAACTCGTCGCTATAGACGGATGCTTCGATATCGAAATAGAATCGGTATTCGAATTCGCGTTCGGGTATCTGACGGCTCTCCAGCTTTACGAGGTTGACACCGGTCGCATTGAAACGTGACATGATGCGGAAGAGTGTTCCGGGACGGTTAGGGATATTTATCATGACACTTGTACGGTCGGCTCCTGAATATATTTTAGGCTCTTTGGCAATGCAGATGAAACGGGTATAGTTGTTGTCGCGGTTCTGTATTGCCGATTTGAGAACCTGCATCTGGTAGAGTTCGGCGCATAGGCGCGAAGAGAGTGATGCTTTTGTCGGGTCACCGCCTTGAGCCACCATACGTGCAGCCTCGGCTGTATTCTCACAAGCGATTACACGTACGTTCTTCAAGGTATTGAGAAAATCGGAACACTGGTTTATTGCCTGCTGGTGTGAATATATTTCACGGATATCCTCAAGCTTGGTGCCAGGAACAGAGAGAAGCGCGTGATCGACCTTAAGACGTGCCGAACGTACGATGCTTACGTTGTATTCGGAGAGAAGGTCGTATATGGCATTCACGGAGCCGGCGAGAGAGTTCTCAATGGGAAGGACACCGAACTCGCACAAACCGCTGTTGACTGCCTTGAAGACTCCTTCGAAGTTGCTCATGTACATTATCTCAGGAAGGTCGAAAAGACGCTCTGAAGCAAGGTGTGCGTATGAGCCCTCGCAGCCGGCACATGCTACGGAAGCACGCTTAGGGAACGGCTGGGGCGGCACCGATGCTATGTTCTTGAAATATGTGAAGAACTCGCTGCCCTCGGAAAGCATACGTGTCTCGTATGACTCGCTGAGGTCGAAGATAGTGCGGTACAATGTACGGCCGTAGCCCTCGAATTCGGGGCCGAGACGCTTTGATACATTATGTAGCACGGCGCGTGCGCGTGAGGGGTGATACACCGGGAGGTTATTCTCTTTCTTGTATTTTCCGATACCTGACACTACCTGCATGCGACGCGCGAAAAGGTCGCACATCTGGGTATCTATCTCATCAATTTCCTGACGTAGTTTGTCTAAATCCATATTTGTATATTTTTTATATAATTCTATTATTCCACCGATCCTCCGAGTGAAGCAAAATCGTCGAAGAAGGCAGGGTATGACTTTGCCACGCATGAGGCTCCGTCGATAGCCGTAACACCTCTCGACACAGTTGATATTATGGCTGCTGCCATAGCTATGCGGTGATCACCGCAGCTATCGACAACGCCGCTCGCCACAGGCTCACCGCCAAAGACAGTAAAGGTATCCTCGCCTATCTGCGACGAGATGCCATAGAGAGCAAGCAACTCTTTCATTGCGGCAAGACGGTCGCACTCCTTGAAGCGGAGACGCCCTACACCGGTAAAGAGTGTAGTGCCCTGCGCCACAGCGGCTGCAACGGAGAGGACCGGCACAAGGTCAGGGGTATCGGTACAGTCGAGTTCGGCACCGAAGAGGTGCGAGGGCATGGCAATTACCCTGTCGCCTTGCTTCTCGATGAATGCTCCCATATTGCGGAGATGCGTTACAATTGCACTGTCGCCCTGCAACGACTCCTCGTTCATGCCGCATACCGTAACAGGCTTCGCCCCTACGACACCGGCAACAACCCAAAAGGCCGCAGACGACCAGTCGCCCTCGACAATCAGGTCCGATGGCATACGATACTGCCGGTTGCCTTTTATCCTGAATATATTTCCTTTATGTTCTATGCTTATGCCGGCCGTTGCAAGGGCATCAAGAGTCATTGCGACATAAGAGGCACTTGTAAAGCCGCCTACAATCTCTATTTCGCTGTCATCATTTGCAAGAGGCAGAGCGAAAAGCAGACCGGTAAGGTACTGCGACGATATATTGCCCGGCAAAATGTATTTGCCGCCACGAAGCTCACCCCGGCAGCTTACAGGCAGCTCATCAGCTGCAAGGCGCGTAAAAGAGATGCCATGCTCGGCAAGCACATCGGTCAAAGCTCCCATAGGACGTTGCGGAAGCTTTCCCGAACCGACGAATGTCGCATCGGCACCAAGGACTGCCGCTACCGAAACGAGAAAACGGAGTGTCGAGCCGCTCTCTCCGCAGTCGAGTGTGCCGCCTTTTACCACCTTGACGGGATTGACGTTGAACACACCCGACGAATAGGTTATGGACGCACCCAAAGCGTTAAGACAGCGCATTGTGGCAATTATATCGTCATTTACACTGCTGCATACGATAGTGCATGGCTCTTTTCCAAGAGCTGCACAAATAAGGAGACGGTGCGCCCTTGACTTCGACGGCGGAGGAACAACCTCGCCATTAAGCACTCCATGAACTTTCTTTATCATTTATATAACTTTTTCGAGCAACGTTTCAAGTTCTTCTACCGGCAAATCAACAAGCGTACAATCGCCTATGGCACGCGGCAGGACAACGGAAATAGTACCGCCACGGCGTTTCTTGTCCGACAAAAGGGCATTATATATCTCACTTGCGCTGTACGGACAGCTGATATCAAAGCCGTAACGCACAAGCAGGGAGGAGAGTTCCTCGACAATGTCGCAAAGGCCACATAGAGGAGCGACCTTAGCTGCGATTACCATGCCTTTGGCTACTGCCGCGCCATGTGACACACCGAAGTCGCTCAGTTTCTCTATTGCATGCCCGAAAGTATGCCCGAAATTGAGCAGACCGCGTATGCCGTTGTCGAACTCGTCCTGCTGAACTACGTCACGCTTTATCTCAACGCAACGTGCAACCACGCTTTCCCTTTCGAAAGGCACATCGTGCAGAAGACGATAGAGAGCTGCATCGAGTATGACACCGTATTTTATGACCTCGGCACAGCCGTCACGGTAGATCTCGGCCGGGAGAGTATCCATAAGCGCAGTATCGCAGCATACCATCGACGGCTGGTAGAAGCTGCCTACAAGATTCTTTCCTGCCGGTATGTCTATTGCAGTCTTGCCGCCGACAGAGCTGTCAACAGCGGCAAGCAGTGTTGTAGGCACCTGAATATACTTTACTCCACGCAGGTAGAGCGATGCCGAAAGGCCGCCAAGGTCGCCCACTACTCCACCGCCGAAAGCTACGACAGCATCGCTGCGCGTGAGCCGTTCTGCAGCAAGAAAGTTAAGGAAAGCAAGAAGATTCTCGGCACATTTCGATGCTTCGCCTGCCGGAATGACGAACTTGCATGCCTCGTAGCCTGCCGAACGGAGATTATCCATAATGGAATTGCCGTACAGCGATTCGACATTGCTGTCGGTGAGCACGGCAAGACGGCAGCAGCCCACTGCCGGGCGTATCATATCGCCTATCGACGAGAGGAGCCCTGCCCCTATATGTATATTATAGCTTCTTGAAGCCTCAACGGCTATTGTCCTGTATTGCATTGTCATTATTTTTCGGCATCCTCCTTTGCTATGCGACCGTCACGCAACAGCCTGCACAACGATTCGGAATCCTCGGCTGCAATAGCTTCACGATACTCGGCAAGCGAGCTTATGAGCAGGTCGAGTTCCTGCAGAAGATGACTCTTGTTTTCTATAAACAGTTCGGTCCACATGTTCTCGTTCAGGCGCGACACGCGTGTGAAATCGCGGAAACTGCCGGCACTGTAGCCCCTATGGAACTTTGCCGACGGGCTCTTGATGAAAGCGTTGGACACCACGTGGCACATCTGCGACGTGTATGCAATCATGCGGTCGTGGAAATCGGCATTCGTAACAACGTACTTCTTGAAGCCGAGAGGCATCAGAGCCTGTTTCACCCTGTCGAGAAGAGCGATATCGTCGTGTACAGGCGGAACGATTATGAACGACGCTCCGTTAAAGAGCGACGGTTTTGAATACTTGTAGCCCGAATACTGCAGACCTGCCATAGGGTGACCGCCTACAAAGGTGAACCCATGCTCTGCTGCAAGCGCAAAGCCCAGATCGCATATCATCTGCTTTGTTCCGCAGAAGTCGATGACCAGAGCATGTTCAGGAATATGCCTTGCATTATCCTTAAGATAACCGGCAACAGCCTTTGGCGTAGCTGTCAGGAGAATAAGGTCGCACAATGCAATATTGGCCGAAGATAGTTCCGCATCGACTGTGCCTTCAAGGGAGGCGAAGCCGGTTATGCTTTTGTCTATATCATAGGATAGTATAGTGTAGCCGGCAGCCTTGAATGCTTTGGCTGCCGAACCTCCTATAAGACCAAGACCGACAATTCCTACCGTCATATCTTAGTGTATTATGCCGCGTATCTCACGGACACGCTGTGCCACCTCGTCGAACTGCTCCGGAGTGAGCGACTGCGCACCGTCGCAAAGAGCGCATACCGGGTTGTTGTGGACCTCGATGATAAGTCCGTCGGCACCGGCAGCCGTTGCAGCGCATGCCATCGGACGCACAAGACGTGAGACGCCTGTCGCATGACTGGGGTCAACGACAATAGGAAGGTGTGTAAGGCCCTGCAGAACAGGAATGGCAGCAAGGTCGAGCACATTACGTGTATAGTTGTCGTAGCTGCGGATTCCGCGCTCGCAGAGGATTATCTGCTCATTGCCCTCGGACATGATGTACTCGGCACTCATGAGCAGCTCCTTCAGCGTTGCCGAAAGACCGCGCTTCAGCAGGATTGGCTTGTTGCTGCGACCAAGCTCCTTAAGAAGCTCAAAGTTCTGCATATTGCGCGCACCGACCTGTATTATATCCACATCGGAGAAGAGGTCGAGGTGCGAAGCCGACATTATCTCTGTAACGATAGGCAAGCCTGTTGCCTCACGCGCCTTCAGAAGCAGCTGAAGGCCTTCGGCACGCAGTCCCTGGAAATCATAGGGCGATGTGCGCGGCTTGAAGGCACCTCCGCGAAGAATCTTCGCACCCGAAGCCTTTACTGCATGCGCAACGGCAAGTATCTGCTCCTCGCTCTCTACCGAACAAGGGCCTGCCATTATTGCAAAGTTGCCGCCACCGATTTTAACCTGGTTATCGCCCTCGCCTACGGTTACTACCGTATCTTCAGGGTGGAAGCTGCGGTTCGCGCTCTTGAACGGGTCGGTAACGCGTGTTACATGGTCGATTATCTCAAGGCCGGCAAGCAGGTCCATATCTATCTTTCGGGTATCACCGATGAGGCCGATGACAGTCTGCATCTCGCCCTCGGACACATGCACCCTGACACCCTGCGACTCCAGCCAATGGATAAGGTTATCCTGCTGTGCCTTTGTTACTCCATGTTTAAGTACTGCTATCATAATATAGTTTTCTATTCTTAATCTTGTGAATTGCAAATTTACAAAGAAACTTCAATTATCCTAAAATAATCGCAAAAATGCACAATGCCTTTCTGCTATTTTGCAAACAATTAATGGAATTTTACAAATTTTTGTAAAGCCAGCAGGGATATTTGCCCATAGGAACCGCATCCGCCACTGCAGAGCTCATACTCCTCCGCTGTGTTAAACAAAAAAGACGAGGCACTACAATGCTAGCACCTCGTCTTTTTATAGCCTTAAATGCTTATTACTTCTTAGCAAGAGCCTTCTTCAACTCCTTTGCGATAGCCTTGTCAGCAGCAGCCTTTGCAGCGTCGAGCTTCTTCTGAGCCTTAGCCTCAGCCTTTGCATTGCCGGCAGCCTTTGCAGCCTTTACAGCATCGTAAAGATCCCAGAGCTTCTTCTGAACAGTAACAGCCTTCTGAGCTGCGCTGTAAGCCTCAGCCTCTGCCTCTGTTGCAGCCTCTGCCTCAGGAGTTGCGTATGCATGCTTGTAACCCTTCTGAACATCCCAGTAACCGCGTGTGAAGTCGGGGAATGTTACAGCTGCGCAGTTGTTGTCCATTGACAATGTACCGAGCTCTGCCAAGCAGCACCACTCAGCCAAGTCATATACGTCCATATCGAGCGGAAGACCGTTCTGCAAGCAATATACAAGACGAGAGTCCATTACGAAGTCCATACCGCCATGACCGAGGTCGCGACCCTTCTCAACATACTTCTTGAGGATAGGGTGGTAGTACTTAGCCATCATGGCATCCTTCTGTGCATCGCTCATGAAGCCGTGAGCATTGAGGTTGTCAACCTGAGGTGCGCCTGTATCCTTGAGAGCATCGCCTGAAAGGGCAAGCTTTGGCTCCGGATACTTTGTAGCGTAACCCTTTGTACCAGTGAGCTTGAACAAGCGGTTGTATGGCTGAGGAGTCATAACGTTGTGCTGAATCTCGACAACCTTACCCTTTGCTGTACGCATAAGTGTTGTAGTGTGGTCGCCATTGCGGAACTCCTTGCACTCCTTGCCAGTCTTCTCCTTTACAAGCTGCTTGCCGAAGAAAGGATCTGTATCCATTGCAACCAATGTTGTGAAGCGGTCGCCACGGTGAATGTCGAGGCACTGCGCAACGGGGCCAAGGCCGTGAGTAGCGTAAAGGTCGCCACGGTTCTCCTTGTTGTACTTCAGACGCCAGTGGAGGTTGTCAACATCGTTGTCGGCTGGATCCTTCCAGTATGCATCCCAGAACCACTCAAGGCTATGGATGTAAGCACCCTCGGCGCGGATAATCTCACCGAATACGCCGTCCTGAGCCATTGCAAGAGCATTCATCTCATAGTCGTCGTAGCAGCAGTTCTCAAGGATGAAGCAGTGAAGACGTGTCTTCTCTGCGAGGTCGATAAGGCTCCAGCACTGCTCAAGGTTCATTGCAGAAGGAACCTCGATTGCTGTGTGCTTGCCGTTCTCAAGAGCGCACTTTGCTACAGGATAGTGGTGGTTCCAGTCAGCGGCAACATAAACGAGGTCGATATCAGGACGCTTGCAAAGTTCCTCATAACCCTTCTCGCCATAGTAGATGTCTGCAGGAATAAGATTCTGCTTGCGGAGCTCTTCCTGGCACTTCTCTGCACGCTCATACTCGTAGTCGCAAAGAGCAACAATCTCAACGCCTGGGATACGGCAGAAACGTACTACCGCGCCGGGACCGCGCATACCAAGACCGACGAACGCAACGCGAACTGTCTTGATTGGGGCTACTGCAAGGTTCAAAGCGTGCTCCTGACCTGCAGGACGCTCCGGTGTTTCAACTACGATAGTACCCTTGTCCCAATGCCACTTTGTTGAAGGAGAAAGTGACTGTGCCTGTGCTGTTGAGCCCATAAGAGCAACTACACCACACAAGGCAAGACCGAAAAATTTCTTCAAGTTCATATTACAGTGTGTTTTAGATAAATATTGTTTGTTAAT
The DNA here is from genome assembly GCA_017522915.1 of Bacteroidaceae bacterium. GTDB lineage: Bacteria > Bacteroidota > Bacteroidia > Bacteroidales > Bacteroidaceae > HGM04593. The sequence continues at coordinate 29,264 of JAFWXX010000044.1, read as the reverse complement.
GTTTTCAAAGTATGCGTTTTCAAACTATGCCGGCACATGCCATGCAATGCACCATAATAGTGCATGTTGCAAAGATAACCAAATTTATATACCGTCACAATTTTACCGCGGAAATTTCCGAAGCAAAAATGTTTATCCTATTCAAGTGTAGAGAAATCGATTTCCGGTGCCTCTGTCACATTGCCGGCACGCTCAAATATTGTGCCGGAGCTTAAATAGTCGTTGAAAAAGCCGCCCATAGTGAGGAAGAAGCTATCGCCTTCGACACCGCCGCTATAGTCGAGACGCTGTTTATGATGCCCTGTCGCATCGCATGTAAAGCGCGCCTTTGTCACCGGAACCCACTTGCCGTCAACGGTACGTGCCCATTGGTTGCCGTAGCAGGCCTTGCGGTTGATATAGCCCATGACAGGATTGAAATTCTCAAGGAATGAGTGTGCGCCGGTGTACCATGTGGTGATTTCCGGACGGCGGAAAGAGGCAACAAGCGACCACTTGCCCTTTGCATTGTCAAAGAAATAGGCCGTATATACTGTATTGCCATTGCCGTCGGGCCTTACTCCCATAAGGAAGCGGCAACGTTCTCCGGCTTTCCAGTCGTAGTGCATATAGCTCTGTCCGCCGGAGCCTTCGTTTCCAAAATCCTGCACCTTAACATTCTCGCCTTTCTTCAGGAGCACAACACGCAATGAATCGGGAATCTCTGACGCATTGTCGGTTTCGTATGGGCTCCACACCGAAAAGAGCACTCTTCTCTCGTGCGGGCTGTTGTTCTGCATTCCGAAATACCCCTGGCCGAAACCGCAAGCCATATAGTAGCTGCTGGGGATATCGCCCTCCTCCGGCACTGTAACCTCGTTGTAGAACCACTCCACATCCTCTTTAGGCAGTATATAGCCCAGATGCACTGAAGGACCGCGACGCCCGAAATGGGCACTGAACTCAGGAGATACACAAACGACTGGAGCCACGTTGCCGCCAACGGCAACAGATTCTATATTGCCGAAAGTTTCTCCTTCATTTATCTTCACGCCACGGATATCCATCTTTACATAGCCGGGGCTCTTTACCTTGAACGTTCCCACCTCTATACGTGCAATAGAGTCGCTGTCAAGCCTTACCTTTTTCTTTTTGCCCAAAAGGGAAACCTCAATCTGTGAATGCCCTTTTGCATTGAGAGCAATATTCATCTTGCCGCTCTTTTCTGTTCTGAAGTAGAAACTGACTACTGTTTCCGCATCGTTCCAGTTACGCAACTCGCAACGCTGGTCGTCGATGAAAGCTTTTCCCTCAGGAGCAGCTGTTATATACCCGTTGCCCGATAACGTAACCTTACTCTCGTCCTGTGCAACCGCTGGTAATACCATGAGCGAAGCTGCAACCAATGATACTAGATACAAGAATCCTTTATTCATAGCTGAAATTTATTAACCAATTACTGCATTTTGGAATCAACACATCATTCAACCTTGCGGTCGCCTACCCATTTTCCGTAGTGCACCGTACGGTCGGGCTTGATGAGCATGCCGTAGCCGTTACGGTACCCCTCTTTGTAGCGTCCGTACCACATATCGCCGTTCGACCAGCAATATACACCATAACCGTCGCGTCTTCCTTCAAAGAATTCGCCATAGAACATATCACCGTTCGAATATGTCTCTTTCTTGAATGAATAAGCCGGCACGGGCTCTTTCTCTGTTGCGACAAGAGGGTATTCAAGCGTCATGCGCCCTCCGTTGACATACCATGCCGTAACCTCTCCGGTCTTGAGATTATACATGACATAACTGCTTTCACCGCCTACCTTCGCCACCTCATCAGTCATTATAAGACCGAAAACCATCTTGCCGTCGCGGTACTGACCGAACGACTGTGAACCGTCATTGGAGAGGTAGAAACCCCAGCCATAGAGCTTATTGTCAATCAATGTTCCTATATACTGTCCGTTAGGATTCGACAGATACATCACCTCGCCCTCATTGCGTGCATAGTCGCAGAACACTGCTTGCAAAGGGTCGCACAAATCATCATACAGCTTTACCTGAGCATTGGCAAGAACAGGCAAAATCAACAAAAAACCGATTATATACTTTTTCATACTCATTTATATAATTCATTCCTTTCTATAAATTCGGCAACGGAATCGGGGACAAGCCCTCTTATATTCTTGCCGGCAGATACCATGCTACGCACCATTGTGGAACTGACATCGTGCAGTTCTGCCTGCAGCCATGTCACGCCCTTCGGAAGTTCGGGGCACTCTTCACCGCCTCGCGGATATACAATTATGCCGTAACGCGCCAATATCTCATCACCCTTGTACCAGAGAGCGAACTTCTCCCAGTTATCGGCACCGATGAGCAAGAGAAACTCCCTGTCGGGAAAGGCCTGTTCCAATGCCGCCAAGGTGTTTACCGTATATGACGGGCGAGGCAAGCCGAACTCAAAATCGGAAGCACGCATGCCCTGATGCCCTTCTATTGCCAGCTGCACCATCTGCAACCGCATTTTCTCATCGGTCAAGGCAACACCTTGCTTATGAGGATTCTGCGGAGAGACCATGAACCAGACCTCGCTCGCCAATCCTCGGCGACACACTTCCGACGCAAGCGAAATATGCCCAATGTGCACCGGGTCGAAGCTCCCGCCGAAAACAACGGTCCTTTTCCTGTTATTCATTAAGAAACTTGTCAACAATAATCATCAGCTCCTTCTTGGCAGTCTCAAGGTTGTCGTTGACAATCACCCTATCGGCAAACTTAGAGAATGTCATCTCATATTCCGCCTTGCCGACACGCTTCTCAATCTCTTCCATTGCCGTATCGCCACGACGCACAAGACGCTCGCGCAGCACATCAATCGAAGGAGCCTGGACAAAAATGAAAAGAGCTCTCTCGCCATAATACTTCTTAAGGCTGCATCCACCCTTCACATCAACGTCGAACAGGATGTTCTGATACTCCAGCTGACGTTCTACCTGCGATTTCAGCGTTCCGTAGAAACGGCCGGGATAGACCTCCTCGTACTCAACGAACTCGTCGGCGGCTATACGCGCACGGAACTCGTCAGGAGTAAAGAAGAAGTAGTCCTTGCCATGTTTCTCCTCACCGCGCGGAGGACGGCTGGTTGCCGATACCGAGAAGCCGAAAGAAGGGTCCTTGTCCATAAGGAAATGCACCAGAGTTGACTTTCCAGAGCCCGACGGTGCCGAAAAAATAACTACCTTGCCCTTTTTCATAATTATTTACATTACATTCAGAACCTGCTCCTTTATCTGCTCAAGTTCATCTTTCATTTTCACTACGATATTCTGCATCTCTGCATGGTTGCTCTTGCTGCCGAGAGTGTTTATCTCGCGCCCCATCTCCTGAGCTATGAATCCGAGTTTCTTGCCTTGTCCCTTAGGACCTTCCATTGTCTCCACAAAGTAGTTCAAATGATTGGCAAGACGCTGCTTTTCCTCGTTTACATCGAGTTTTTCGATATAGTATATCAGTTCCTGCTCAAGACGGTTGCTGTCGTACTCTACCCCGGCAAGCTTTTCAAGCGAATCGGTTATGCGGGCACGGATTTTCTCAACCCTCTCCTTTTCGTACGGCTCAACCGATGCCAGAAGCCCGCCTATATTGGCAATATTGCTGCGGAACCTGCATGCCAAGGCCTCGCCCTCCTGCTTGCGGAAAGCCATAAGCTCGTCAAGGGCCTCCTTTACACATGCAAGCACTACCGACCATTCGTCGTCCGTTGCCTCATAGACCTCCTTGCGCGCAATCACCTCCGGCATACGCAACAGCACTTCGAACATATTCTGCGGCAAGGCAATGCCTGTAACTTTTGCAGCCTCGTTCATCTGCTCAATGTAGTTCTGCATCACAGCACCGTTTATCGAAGGCATATCCGCTTTGTCGCCCTGCTCTACCCAAAGCGAAAAATCGACCTTTCCGCGCTCCAGCACATTAGTTATGAGGGTGCGTATCTCCATTTCACGGTTCTTGAATTGAGGAGCTATGCGGGTAGAGAGGTCCATCGCCTTACCGTTCAGCGAACGCACCTCTACACAAATCTTCTTGTCCTGAAAAGTTGCCACGGACTTGCCGTAGCCTGTCATCGAATATATCATACCAATCTTTTTGCGGTGCAGCAGCACCAATAGTTCCATAGGGCATCAGACATAATGCCCGTATTTTTGCAAAAATAGCCAATTATTCGGAATAGATGCCCAAAAGAGCCACATTTTTGCATCTGTTATATAAAATATATTTAAAAATAAATATTATAACATGACTATTGCAATAAAATTGTATTTTTGCAAAATAATGGGATAGAGTGCATATCCTGCACTTTTACAAAACTGACAGAAATGACAACAATAATACTGCACATAGAGGCTTCGACGGAAATATGTTCTGTAGCTCTGAGCCAGGACGGCCACGTCTTCTTCGAGAGGATAAACCGCGACGAGCGTTCACATGCCAAGGTACTGGCACCTTTTGTAGAAGAGGCGTTGCAGAATGCCGATAGCCAGGGAGCGAAGATAAATGCGGTCGCGCTCAGTTGCGGGCCGGGGTCATACACCAGCCTCAGAATCGCATCATCAACAGCAAAGGGCGTGTGCTACGGACGTGACATACCGCTGATAGCCATACCCACGACTGCCGTAATGAGCGTTCCGGTTCTCTTCCGCGACGACATTCCCGAAGAGGCGTTGCTATGCCCCATGATAGATGCACGACGCAACGAGGTGTATGCGACAATATACGACAGGGCTTTGAGTGTCGTGAAAGAGACACATGCCGAAGTTGTTACCGAGGAGAGCTACAAGGAGCTGCTCGACAAGCAGCCGATATACTTCTTCGGCAACGGGGCGGCAAAATGCAAGAGCATAATAACCCACCCCAACGCACATTTCCTCGAAGAGCACAGGAACCCGTTGGCAAAGAACATGATGCCCCTTGCCGAAAGAGCCTGGTATGACGAGAGGTTCGAGGATATAGCATATTTCGAGCCGTTCTACCTGAAGAACTTTGTCGCTGCAAAACCGAAAGACTTATTGAGAAACAAATAAAACAGCATACCATTATGATGGAATACAATACCAAACAGAAGAAATTGCCTCTGCCCGAATATGGACGTTCGGTACAGAAGATGGTCGATCATGCACTTGCTATCGAAGAGAGAGAAGAGAGACAGAAATGCGCCGAGACAATTGTACACATAATGGGAAGCATGTTCCCCAACTACCGCAACCAGCCCGATTATGAGCGCAAGCTATGGGACCATCTTGCGATAATGTCCGATTTCCGGCTTGATATCGACTATCCTTTTGAGGTTATAAAGGAGGAGGAGTTCCATGTGGCACCCAAAAGAGTTCCTTACCAGAACGGAGAGATAAAGAACAGGCATTACGGACGAATCGTGGAAGAGATGATTGCCCATGCATGCACACTTGAACCGGGAGAAGAGAGGGATTGCCTTGTGGAACTTATTACAGTACAGATGAAGAAGAACTACGCGGCATGGAACAAGGAGGGTGTTGAGGACAAGAAGATATTCGACGACTTGCGTGAATACTCAAAAGGGGCAATCGACATCACGGAAGGAGAGATAAAGACAGGTTTCGGACAGCACAACATGCAGCGCAACAATAATGCGAGACGCAACATGAACAACGGCAAGAAGAACTTTAAACGGAAATTCTAACACATCACAGGATGGCATCATTCATTATAGAGGGCGGACACAAGCTCAACGGAACAATAACACCGCAAGGTGCAAAGAACGAGGTATTGCAGGAGATTTGCGCCACACTTCTCACAAGCGAGAAGGTGACAATCGAGAATATCCCTGACATTGCCGATGTGAACAACCTCATCAACCAGCTCATGAACATGGGTGTTTCGGTAACACGCAACGGAGTGGGCTGCTACACATTCCAGGCCAACAACGTAAACCTCGATTATATCGACAGCGAAGAGTATATCAACGGCTGTTCACGCCTCAGAGGCTCGGTAATGTTCATCGGCCCCTTGCTCGGAAGATTCGGAAAGGCGACAATGTCGGAGCCCGGCGGCGACAAGATAGGACGCCGTCGCCTCGACACGCATATCATTGGCTTGCAGAAACTGGGTGCAGAATTCTCTTTCGACACAGAGAAGAGAGTCTATTACATGCATGCAAAGAAGCTCAATGGATGCTATATGCTGCTTGATGAAGCGTCGGTTACAGGCACCGCAAACATCATTATGGCTGCAGTGCTTGCCGAGGGCACTACAACAATATACAATGCAGCCTGCGAGCCTTATATACAGCAGCTCTGCAGAATGCTCAACAAAATGGGTGCAAGGATTTCTGGCATAGCAAGCAACCTCCTTACCATTGAAGGCGTGAAGGAGCTTGGCGGATGTACGCACCGCGCATTGCCCGACATGATTGAAGTGGGCAGTTTCATCGGCATGGCAGCAATGACACAGAGCGAACTCACTATAAAGGATGTATCATTCGAGAACCTGGGTATAATACCGGATAGTTTCCGCAGGCTCGGAATAAAATTCGAGCAGAGAGGCGACGACATCTTCATCCCTGCGCAGGAGCACTATGAGATTGAATCGTTCATCGACGGTTCCATCATGAACATAAGCGATGCGCCATGGCCCGGACTTACGCCGGACCTCCTGAGCGTACTGCTTGTTACATCGATTCAGGCAAAGGGAAGCGTGCTCATACACCAGAAGATGTTCGAGAGCCGCCTCTTCTTCGTTGACAAGCTTATAGACATGGGAGCACAGATAATACTCTGCGACCCGCACCGTGCCGTAGTCATAGGACACGACAGGCAGTTCACCCTGAAGCCACGCGCCATGAGCTCGCCCGACATAAGGGCCGGAATCGCGCTGCTTATAGCTGCCATGAGTGCCGACGGCATAAGCCGCATCGACAACATTGAACAGATTGACCGCGGATACCAGAACCTTGAAGAGAGACTGAACAGCATCGGTGCAAGAATAACACGTTCGTGACATTATGTTGAAAAAGGAAGAGTTTGCATATTTCGGGAAGTTCCTGAAGCCGCATGGCACAAAAGGAGAGATAGGGCTGCAAGGAGACACATTCATGCTTGACGATGATTGTGACTTTGTCGCATGCGACATTGACGGTATTCTTGTCCCGTTCTTCTTTGATAACATACGCCCGAAAAACGACGATACCGTAATAGTGAAGATAGAGCGTATGGAGAGTGCGGAAGAGGTGCGCTACCTTACCAACCGCGACGCATACGTTCCGCGCAGCTGGAGCGAAGATAGCGAGGAGCTATCCTTGAGCTATTTCATCGGGTTCGAGGCAACAGATGCCACGCTCGGCCCATTGGGAACCATTACGGATGTTGACGACAGCACTATAAACACTCTGTTTGTCATCGACGGTGACAACGGCGAGATACTTGTCCCTGCACAAGAAGAGTTCATTGCAGGAATAGACCACGAGAAGAGGGAGGTCGTGTTCGGCCTGCCCGACGGACTTGTTTCACTTTAAAACAGCAAAGAGATGAAAGCAAAGGCATTCCGTAGCAGGTTACTGCGCAAATACCGTTTGACGATACACAACGAGAACAAGCTGGAGAACGTACTTGGTTTCTACATATCGCCGCTATGGGTGATAATGTCGCTCTTCTTCTCATTCCTGCTGCTGGCCGGAGTGCTTTACCTGATTGTTGTATTTACGCCTGTAGGCAACCTTTTGCCGGGATATATCAGCAACAGGGCAAAGGAGGAGCTTATAAGGAACAACATACGCATAGACTCCTTGACCAGGGAGGTTGAGAAACAGGACCGTTACATAGCGAACATACAGGCATTGATAAGCGGGAACATCACCATAGACTCCATAACAAGCTCACCCGTTCCCATAAACACCGACGGTATATCTACCGACAAGACAATACACGAGAAAGAGTTTATGGAGCAGTGGGAAGAGAGAGAGAAATACAACCTTACATCCCAGGCTACAAGCGTGGCGGAACTGCAGGAACTGCATCTTATGCGCCCTACAAGAGGAGATGTCATAAAGCCGTTCGACCCCAATTCGGGACACTTCGGAATCGATATAGCCGAGATACCCGGCGAGAGTGTCATGGCAATACATGACGGTGTTGTAGTAATGAGCGACTTTACGGCAAACGAAGGATTCACCATTGCAATACAGCACCGTGAGAACATGATTTCGATATACCGCAACTGTTACAGGCTGCTGAAGAACATCGGAGACAAAGTCTCCGGCGGAGAGGTCATTGCAACACTAAGCAGCGGAGAGAACGACAACAGGAAGAAAGAATACTTGCACCTTGAACTGTGGCACCGCGGAAAACCGCTCGATCCGAGCACATACATCGCATTCTAAGAACAGATACAGATATAATGGAAAACAACAGAAAGAGACAGATTGCCATACTGGGCTCTACAGGCTCTATCGGAACTCAGACGCTCCAGGTCGTGGAGGAGCACCCCGAATGTTTCGAGGTATATGCAATTACAGCAAACACCCGTGTCGATGACCTCATAGCCCAGGCACGCAAGTTCATGCCGGAGGCCGTAGTCATTGCCGACGATTCAAAATACCCCCGGCTCAAGGAGGCACTGGCCGACTTACCTATTAAGGTTTACGGAGGGTATGAGGCTGTATGCCAGATTGTAGAGGAAGGCCCCATAGATATCGTTGTAACCGCAATGGTTGGATTCTCCGGGCTACGCCCCACTATCAACGCCATAAAGGCCGGCAAGGCCATAGCTCTTGCCAACAAGGAGACTATGGTTGTGGCAGGAGAGATGATAAACGCCCTTGCCATGGAATACAAGACACCGATACTGCCGGTCGATTCGGAACATTCGGCAATATTCCAGTGCCTTGCAGGTGAAATGCACAATAAAGTGGAGAAACTCATACTGACAGCCTCAGGAGGCCCGTTCCGCACATTCACTAAAGAACAGCTGGAGCATGTGACCAAGGAGCAGGCTCTGAAGCATCCGAACTGGAGCATGGGAGCAAAGATAACCATCGACTCGGCTTCGATGATGAACAAGGGCTTTGAGGTAATGGAGGCCAAATGGCTCTTCGGCGTAGGTGCAGAGGAGATTGAGGTTGTAGTACATCCGCAGTCGGTAATACACTCGATGGTGCAGTTCGAGGACGGGGCTGTAAAGGCACAGTTGGGCACTCCCGACATGCGCTTGCCTATAATGTATGCGCTCACATACCCCTCACGCCTCTCCTCTTCATTCGGACGTATAGACTGGAGCACACTCGGAGAACTGACATTCGAGAAACCCGACCTTGAACTGTTCCCCAATCTGCGCCATGCCTATGAGGCTCTGGCAAAGGGCGGCAACATTCCTTGTGTCGTAAATGCTGCAAACGAGATTTGTGTAGCAGCATTCCTCAACGACCGTATAAGGTTCACCGACATGCCCCGCTTGATTGAACGCGCCATGGACAAGGCTACATATATATTGAAGCCTACGCTTGAGGATTATCTGGAGACTGACAGGGAGATACGCCGCATGGTAGAAGAATGGATTAACTAAAACGATATATTGATAAAGAAATGGAAATATTTTTTGTACGCGCACTTCAGCTTCTGATGGCCTTGAGCCTTCTGGTACTTATACACGAGTTCGGACACTTCATCTTCGCAAGACTCTTCAAGGTAAAGGTTGACAAGTTCTACCTTTTCTTCGACTGGAAGTTCTCATTGTTCAAATGGAAGCCAAAGAACAGTGACACGGAATACGGTATCGGTTGGATTCCGCTCGGAGGATATTGCAAGATTGCAGGAATGATTGACGAGTCGATGGACACGGAACAGCTGAACAAGCCGGCTGAGCCCTGGGAGTACCGTTCCAAACCGGCATGGCAGAGACTGCTCATTATAGTAGGCGGTGTAATGTTCAACCTTATACTTGCCCTGTTCATCTATGCAATGGTGCTCTTTACATGGGGCGACTACTACACCGACATGCACTCGATGAAAAACGGTTTTGTTTTCAATGAGACAGCGCAGGAAATCGGTTTCAGGAACGGAGACCTCATAGTGGAGATTGACGGTGAGGAGGCACACAAGCTCTATCAGGACAAGGTACGTGGTGTAAACATTCTCCGCGATATATGCAATGCCGATGAGGTGACAGTGCTCCGCGAAGGCAAGAAAGTCGCTATCGCTATCCCCGATACTCTGGGATTGCTCAACATGAACAAGAACGGCCTGTTCATGCAGGAGAGGATTCTGTCTTGCATCGACAGCGTGGAGACAGGAAGCCCTGCCGCATTGGCCGGCATAGCAAAGGGAGACCGTATAATCGCAATCGACTGCAAACCGGTTGACTCATGGAACGACCTCAAGCGCATTATGGCAAGCCTGAAAGAGGAAGGAAAGAGAACATTCAGCATTGAGGTTGAGCGTGACAGCGTCTTTGAGATAACAGCTTCGGTGGATACGACATTCACACTCGGTGTCATGCCGGTTCTGAACGACTACCCGCTCATACACAATACATACGGTTTCTTCGAGTCGTTCCCGGCAGGAATACAGTTCGGTTTGAATGTACTTGAGGGATATGTCAGCGACTTCAAGTATGTATTCAGCAGCGAGGGTGCGAAGTCGGTCGGCATGTTCGGTTCTATCGGCAGCCTCTTCCCTGCAGAGTGGGACTGGCATGAGTTCTGGCTGATGAGTGCATTCCTTTCTATAATACTGGCATTCATGAACATACTCCCGATACCGGCTCTTGACGGCGGACATGCGGTGTTCCTGATTGCAGAGATGATTACAGGCCGACAGCCAAGCGACAAGTTCATGGAACGTGCACAGATGGTGGGCATGCTGCTGATATTGGGACTGTTCCTGCTCGCTACATACAACGATATAACCAAATTCATATTCTGATATGGTTAAAAAGGTATTATACACCGTATTTATCGTTATGGCAATATCATGCAATACAAGCAGAAACGCCGTAGGCGGTGTTGCTCCCGGCAACAGTTCTGCAGAGAATGCCGCAACAGGCCCAATGGCTGCAGCAAAGAACACTGCTGCAAGCAAATCGGCCTGGGGCGAGCTGCTTGGTGAAGCTTGCCGGCAGATGGACATGGAAAATATCTGCCTTTCACCGCTGAGCGTACAGTTCGCACTATCAATGATTGCCAATGGTGCCGAAGGCATTACAAAGAAGGAGATTTGCGAAGCAATGCAAATTGGAGATGATGCCAATAGGCATTACAGGACTTTCCTGGACAAACTTGACAACAAATATTGTGAAGTAAAGATTGCCAACTCCATTTGGATAAAAGAGAGGTTCGATGTAAAACAGGAATTCATTGATACCAACAAGGTGTTCTACGACGCACAGGTCGAGAAAACAGAATTCAACGATGCGGCTGTTGAACGCATAAACAATTGGTGCAAGGAAAACACCAACGGAAAGATTCCGTCAATAATTGAGCGTTTCAATGAAAATGACAGGATGCTTCTGCTCAATGCTCTCTACTTCAAGGCAGCGTGGGACAAACCATTCCAAGAAAATAACACTGCCAATAAGAAGTTCACGACTGAGAAGGGTGAAGAGATAACAGTCCCTACAATGATGATGCGTTCAAATGAGCTGTTCTACAAAGACGATGTACTGGCAATGACCTCCAAAAGATTGCAGTTCGGATACAGCATGCTGTTTGTTTTGCCGAACGAGGGCGTGAAATGCGACGAAGCCGCAGTACACCTTGCAAACAATCTTGATGCATATCTCAAAAATATGGAAGTCAGAAACCTGACGCTTTCACTGCCGAAATTCAAGACCGAGTTCAGCCGAAGCCTGAAACCTATACTCGAAGAATTGGGCATAAAAAGAGCTTTCGGCAACAGGGCGCAGTTCAACGGAATTTCGGATGATCCGTTATTTATAAGCGATATTATACAGAAGACATACATTGATGTCAATGAAAAGGGAACAGAGGCCGCTGCTGTAACAGCTATGTTTGCAGGCGCACTCTCAATGAGACCGCCGCAGACTGAGATATTGACAATAGACCGTCCATTCATATATGCAATTGTCAAGGAAGACAGCAACGAGGTGATATTTGCCGGCAAGGTAGGCAATCCGTCAATAAAATAAAAAATGAATGATATGAAACGATTATTTGGAACAATTCTATTGTTGCTTTTTGTTGCAACAGGCTACTGTAACGGCCCTAAGTACATCTTCTACTTTATCGGCGATGGCATGGGACCTTCGCATGTGCTGGGAACCGAGCTCTATTTGGGCGAGAAGCAGGGAGTAATAGGCCGTCCGCAGCAGCTCTGCTTCACGCAGTTTCCGCAGACAGCTTTCGTAACCACATTCTCGGCAAGCAACGGCGTAACAGACTCTGCGGCATCGGGAACAGCACTATCGACCGGAAGCAAGAGCCGGAACGGCAGAATTGGCGTAGATGCAGACGGAAAGAACGTATTCAGTGTTGCACTGCAGGCAAAAGAGGCCGGCATGGCTGTTGGCGTGGCCACAACTGTATGTATAAACCATGCTACTCCGAGTGCTTTCTATGCACACAACTTTGACCGCAACAACTACAGCGAGATTGCACAATGGATGTTGACAGCAGGCTATGACTTCTATGCAGGAGGAGACGCAAAATGCAGCGACAACGAGCGTAAGGAGCTTTACGGCAAAGCGGAGAAACAGGGATATGCTATTGCGCGAGGATTCGAGGATTACAAGAGCAAGGCCGAGAAAGCTGAAAAAATTATGCTATACCAGAAAGATGTCGCTACTGAGATTCCTTATACAATAGACAGAGCTGAAGATGACCTCACTCTTGCACAGATTACAGAAGCCGGAATAGATTTCCTTGAAGAGAAGAGCGACAAGGGGTTCTTCATGATGATTGAGGGAGGAAAGATTGACTATGCATCGCACAACGACGATGCCGCTACAATGTTCCAGGAGGTAATGGACTTCAACAAGGCCATTGAGGTTGCATACGAATTCTACAAGAAGCACAAGGACGAGACATTGATTATCGTTACAGCCGACCATGAGACCGGCGGCATTGTACTTGGATACAGCCACGAATACCGTCTTAACCTGAAGGCCCTTGAAAGACAGAAGGTGAGCGTAGAGAGAATGAAGGAAATCCTGCTTGCCGAGAAGGAGACCACATGGGGGCGTGTGAATGAACTGCTTGAAGAGAATATGGGCATAGCACCGAGAAAGGATAAGAGCAAGGACGAGAAGGTTACAATGGACAGCGACCTTGCAAAGGAACTCTCTTTCGAGGCAATGCACAAGCTCAACCGTGAGGCACTGTTATCGTGGGCAAGCTATAACCATTCAGGCACATTCGTTCCTCTGTTTGCCATTGGCAAATCTGCAGAGGCATTCCACGGCGTGATTGACAACACCGATATCCCTAAGATACTCAGGGAACTGAAAGGATTCGGGACCGGAGCTTCTGAGACGAAGTAACTGATAATACCTGATAAAATGTGAAGAGGTTGTCCATGGGCAACCTCTTCACATTTTATCTTACTGATATCTCAATGTCATTCCTAACCGAAGAACCGTCTTTGCATTTATGCCATTCAGCTTATATATGGTTTTTTGCGAGACGCCATGCTTCAAGGCTATCTTTGAGACGGTATCCCCTTTCCGTACCTTATGGTACTTAGGCTCAGGGCCGGCGGTCTTTACCTTTCCGTTCTCGACATACTTGCTGCCAGGCTTGCGGTAGAGATAGCTGTCGCCTGTTACCGTCTGGTTCTTGAAGTCGAAGAGGAAAGCCGGATTAATGGCCTTTCCCATAAGAATAGTCTCAAAGTGCAGATGCGAACCGAATGAACGGCCTGTATTGCCGCCCAAGCCAATAGGGTCGCCCGATTTTACATTCTGGTTCGCCACAACGAACTTTTTCGAAAGATGACCGTAAAGTGTCTCAATGCCATTGTTATGACGGATAACGACAAAATTGCCGTATCCTCTGCGTTCGTATGACGAGATACGGACCTTTCCGTCGAATGCCGCATATATGGTATCACCGGTCTGCACCTTTATATCAAGACCCTGATGCACACGACGGCGACGAGGACGATAGCCGAATATATCGGTTATCCTTGTGCTGGGAGTAGGCATCGTATAGCCACGAAGGTCTATCTTGAAAGAGTCGGGAAGCGTTGCGGTATAATGCACGCCGCTGTTTATCCAATGAGGATACATATCACTCATCGGAATGATGTGGGCCTCGTTGAGGAGCATTGTACGCATTGCTACAGTATCGACACTCTCTATGCTTGTCTGCATAGCAACAGGCTCTGCCAATACATCCTGAGCCTTTATGCAAGGCGACATGGCAAACAGCAGTGCTGTCAGGAATATGTAACGGAGATTCTTCACTTGATTGCAGTTTATGCCAAACCGTTGACAGGCTTATTTATACTTCTGACTCTCTTCACCGCCATACTCGAAGCAAGTCACTGCCGACTCATAGTCGAACAGTTCGCCAGGAGCAAAGAAACGGTTGATTTCGACAAGTGCATTCTCGACAGAATCGGATGCATGTACTACGTTCTGCTCACCGCTCATGGAGAAGTCACCGCGTATTGTACCGGGGAGAGCCTTGCGCGAATTGGTAACTCCGACCATAAGGCGCACGGTCTCAACAGCCTCTGCACCCTCGATACAGCAGGCTATGATAGGAGCTGCCTGCATAGAAGCCTTGAGGTAAGGGAAGAACGGACGTTCTACGAGATGCGCATAATGCTCATTTACAATCCCGTCGGTCATGAACATCATCTTCATGCCTGCAATCCTTAGACCCTTACGTTCGAAACGTGTTACAATATCACCTACAAGACCGCGCTGTATCGCATTCGGCTTTATCAGTACAAGTGTCTTTTCCATTATTGATTCTATTATGTGTTAGTTGAAGTGCGGAACGATTGCTCACCCGATATGTCCGAGGGAGAGCGCGGCAAAGGTAATAAAAAAAGCTATTATAACGAAAATTAATCAGTTAAGTTTACTAAAATGCCTATCAGCAAAGCCCATAGAGCGTTTTATGATATTGCGCCCCAATTCCAGTTACGCATATTCTTTATCATGCGCAAACGTTCCCACACTACCCTGTACATAGGATTGCAGCACTCCGGATCGGCTTCAACAACCCCACGGGCTACCTCGCGCACAAACTGCAACAACTGCTCGTCACGAGCAAGATTGGCTATTTTCAAGTCAAATGCTATTCCGCTCTGCTGAGTACCCTCCATATCTCCAGGGCCACGAAGCTTAAGGTCTGCTTCGGCTATTTCAAAGCCATCGTTGCTGGAGGTCATAATCTCCATTCGCTTGCGTGTGTCTTCGGACAGCTTGTAGTCGGTTACAAGCAAGCAGTAGGATTGCGAAGCTCCACGCCCCACACGGCCACGGAGCTGGTGGAGCTGCGAGAGGCCGAAACGCTCCGCATTCTCAATAACCATCACTGAAGCATTAGGAACGTCAACGCCAACCTCTATAACCGTTGTAGATACAAGAATCTGAGTCTCTCCCTGTGCAAAACGACGCATCTCTTCATCTTTCTCCTTAGGTTTCATCTTGCCGTGCAGCTTTCCCAACCTGTAGTCGCAGAAGATATTACATAGCTGGTTATAGCCGTCTTCCAGATTCTTGAGGTCGAGTTTCTCGTTCTCCTTTATAAGAGGATATACCACATAGGCCTGCCTGCCTGCTTCGAGCTGTTTCTTGATAAAAGAGTACATGCCGTCTGAACGGCTGCGGAATATATGATTTGTTGTAATCGGTTTCCTGCCAGGCGGAAGCTCATCAATCACCGACACGTCAAGGTCGCCGTACAGCGTCATGGCAAGCGTTCTCGGAATCGGTGTTGCCGTCATTACAAGCACATGTGGAGGAATATTGTTCTTTGCCCACATCTTTGCCCGTTGCACAACGCCGAAACGGTGCTGCTCATCAATAACAGCAAGGCCAAGATTGCGGAACTGCACATTGTCTTCAAGCACTGCGTGCGTGCCTACAAGTATATCAACATCGCCGTTCTCAAGAGCTTCCAGAATAGGCAGCCTATCCTTCTGCCTTGTACTGCCCGTCAGCAGTTCCACTCTTACCGGAAGATTGCCCAGCATACGGCGAAGTGTTGCATAATGCTGTTCGGAAAGAATCTCTGTCGGAGCAAGCATACATGCCTGATAGCCATTGTCCTTTGCAAGAAGCATGGAGAGCAGCGCGACAAGCGTCTTTCCGCTTCCCACATCACCTTGTATGAGACGGTTCATCTGACTGTTTCCGTTCACATCGGCACGTATCTCCTTGACTACACGTTTCTGCGCTCCTGTAAGTTCAAAAGGAAGGTTTTCGTGATAGAAACGATTGAACATATCCCCAACCTTGGCAAACCGGTGGCCTACATATCTTTTCTGCCTGTCCTTGGCATAATGCAGGATATTCAGCTGAATGAAGAAAAGCTCCTCGAACTTGAGACGGTACTGAGCCAGCTGAAGCTCCTTGCTGTTCTTGGGGAAATGGATTATGTGAAGCGCGTCGTCAAGCGACATAAGGCCATGCTTTCTTATAATATCGGGCGAAAGCGTCTCCTCAATCTCCTTATTGAGCAACCCGAAGAGATTCTGTACCAGCTTGGCCATAGCATTGGAATTGAGGCCGCTGCGCTTCATCTTTTCCGTTGTATTGTAATATGGCTGCAGCCCCATATTGTCGAGCTTGAGCAATGAGGCATCATCGACATCGGGATGAGCGATGTTTACTCTTCCGTTGAACATTGACGGCTTTCCGAAGACGACATACCGGGTGTTCAGCTTAAGGCGGTTCTTAACGAACTTCAGCCCGCGGAACCATACAAGATCGACAAAGGCGGTGCCGTCGGTGAAATGTGCCACAAGACGGCGTGATACGCCCTCGCCCATCTCCTCGAAAGAACGTATCTCGCCTATGAGCTGCACATGCTGCAGCTGACTGCCCAGCTCCGAGACTTTGAAAACCCGGCTTCGGTCGATATACTTGTACGGGAAATAGTACAGCAAGTCGTACAGGGAGTGTATGTTCAGTTCCCTGTTAAGCAATGATGCACGCTGCTCGCCCACCCCGGGCAGAAACTTTATATTTCTTGTTGCGGTATCCAGCATTCCATCAAGGTCTTGGCAACCATGAGGTCGAAAGGTGTTGTCAGCTTAATGTTCTCGCGGTTTCCCTCAACGCCTACTACCTGCTCGCCCAATGCCTCAACGACAGAGGCATCATCGGTAAAGTTCTCAACGAAACGCTGCTCGTAGGCACGGCGCAGAAGAGAGAGCCTGAACACCTGCGGTGTCTGTACAAGACGGTAACGGTCACGTGGGACTACTTCTGTAACTCCATTTCCGCCTACTATGTGACGCAAACTGTCCTGGACATCTATCATAGGTATTGCGGCACCATGAATCCATGCTTCGCAGAAACAGTCGTCCAGCACCTTAGGCGAGACAAAAGGACGGACACCGTCGTGCACTCCAACAAGTGCATCGTCGATATCATCGACCTGCGCAAGGCCGTTCTGTACCGAATGGAAACGTGTGGAGCCGCCCTGAGCCAGCAACAATGGAACGGCAAACGAATATTGCTTGCATAAAGAGAGCCACATATCCATGTGCTCGGCCGGCAGCACCAGAATCAGCTGCATAGAAGGGTCTATGGCATGCAGACGCTCCAGAGTAACCATAACAACCGGTTTGTCGCCCAACAACTGGAACTGCTTGGGAGTTTCACCGCCCATACGCATGCCTTTACCTCCGGCCACTACTATAAGATATCTTTTCATAAGGGAGTAATCAAAATTGCATCTGTGAACGCAATGTTCCTACGACATCACCTCCGCAGAGACGTTCAACAATGGCGAAACCGAAATCGAAAGATACGCCGGGACCGCAACCTGTAATGATATTGCCGTCCTTCTCAACCGGGGCTGCAGTATATTCAGCACCGAAGAGGTCACCCTCGCAACCCGGATAGCATGTAGCCTTGCGGCCTTTCAGAATTCCTATTCTGCCAAAGACCATAGGTGCTGCACATATTGCCGCTACAAGCTTACCTTCGGCATGTGCCTTTACCAAAAGTGCGCGCAATGGTTCATGGGCCGACAGATTATCGGTGCCGGTTCCTCCGCCGGGCAGCACCAGGCCATCGGCATCGCAGAAGCATATATCTTCGTAAAGTGCATCTGCAACAACCGGCACGTTCTGTGCCGATACCACATTCCGGCGACCCATTATAGAAACAGTCACAACCTCAATGCCTGCACGGCGCATGACATCTGCCGGAGCCAATGCCTCAACAGTCTCGAAACCGTCGGCAAGAAAAAGATATACCTTGCTCATAATTATTTCAGTTTAAAGTAATATGTAATTGTACCCTCCTGGTCATCAAGCTGGGAAACAGCATTGAATGTAGCCTTCTTTGCAGCATCAAGAGCCGCTTTGCGCAAAGCCGGACTTGAAGTATTTGTACGGGAGTTTATGCTTGCCTTTACGACGTTGCCTTGGGGATTTACGGTAATAGTGACAACCACACGGCCTTCTTCCTGCACATTATAGTGCGGCTTGGGCAAACCGGCAGGGCTCAGGGAACGCCCGTTAAGGTCAAACACGCCTGTTCCGCCGACTCCGGTTGTCTTTCCTGTAGAGGAGTTGCCGTCCTTGGAGCCTTGTGTACCCTCACCATCACTTGAGTTGCCTTTGCTGCTCATAGAATTGCCTTTTCCGAAAGCACCGGCTATGAGATTGTCGGCCTTGGCCTTTGCCTCCTTCTCGATACGCTTGCGTTCGGCCTCCTCGGCTGCCCTACGCTCCGCCTCTATCTCCTTCGCACTCTTGGCCTCCTTTTTTGCAGGTACAGCAATGCTCTCTTCGATATCCTGAGTCAAGAGCGGCTCTTCCTGAGAGACATCATCCGAAGAGGGAAGCTGCTGAGAAACTTCGGGCTGCGGAATTATCTCGACATCCGTCATAGCCAATTCGCTGCCGAAAGCATCTTCAACATTGCCTAAGACAACAGGCACGCCCGACTCATCCTGCATTGGAGGTGCTGCCATCACAAGCAGACACAGCAGAACGAGCAGTACCGTGTGGAACAGCAACGTGCCTACAATTCCGGTTATCCTATCCTTTGAAATGTTGTCCATTATTTCCTGTCGGGGCGGCGTGTTGCCAGCACCATCTTGAATTTGTTCTCGTTAGCAATATTAAGTACCTTGACAATCTCGGCATACGGGATTGTCTCATCGGCATACAGAGCCACATACATTTCCGAATCCTTCTCACGGCAATCGAGAAGGAACGGAGTGAGTTCTTCCTCTGTTATGGGCATCTCATCGGCTCTACCCCATGCTGCATAATAGTTCAGGTTGCTGTCAATTATTATGCGTGCCATAGGCTTAGCCTGAGTCTGCTCCTTGCCCTGGGGCAGCAACACCTTAATGGCATTCGGAGTAACCATTGTAGAGGTTATCATAAAGAATATGAGCAACAGGAAGATGATGTCCGTCATAGAGGACATCGAGAAAATGTCTATTGCTTTTGTTCTTCTCTTTATCATGATTGTGTCTTTTTTTGATTGAAGAGGAAGTCCCTTATTTCACGACAGAGCCATTACCGCCACGCAGTTCGGTTACAATTTCGAGGAACGAAATGATATTTGCCTCCATCATGTTCTGCACCTTATCGACCTTCGTTACAAGATAGTTGTATGCAAAGATTGCCATAATGCCGACAATGAGACCGCCAACCGTTGTAACCATAGCCTCATATATACCTCCTGCGAGCAAAGACACATCAATATTGTTTCCTGCATTCGACATTTGCCAGAAGGCCTGTACCATACCTGTTACAGTACCCAGGAAACCCAGCATCGGAGCTACGGCAGCAATGGTTGAAAGTACCGGCAGCCCCTTCTCAAGCATTGCAATCTCAAGACCTGCATTGTTCTCCAGAGCCTGACGAATTGAAGCTGTATCGAGGTTGCTGTCCTTTATACCCTTAGCCAGAATACGTGAAACAGGAGAGTTCTGGCCTGCACAGTAGTTCATTGCCGATTTCGCATCGTTCTCCTTAAGGTTGTCGTGTATCCGGTCGAGAAGGTCGGGATTCTTCTTCATGGCACCACGAAGGACAGAGAAACGTTCAAAGAATATATATACGCCTACTATAGAAAGCAAGGCGAGGACTACCATTATCCAACCGCCCTTCATGGCAAGTTCTATAATGCTCAGGCTCTCTGCCGCTTCAACGGTTGTAGCTACAGCCTCTGAAGCTGTTGACAAGGTGTCTGCCGCAACCTCTGCGGCTGTTGCTGCCATGGCAGCCACTGTAAATGAAATCATAATTATCGCATTTTATTTTTTCAGACAATTCTTATATGCAGCAATTGTTGCTTCAAGCCCCATATAAAGGGCATCACAGATTAGCGCATGACCTATTGACACCTCATCTACCCAGGGTATAACATCGGTAAAGTACTTGAGATTCTCAAGGCTGAGGTCATGCCCGGCATTCAGGCCTATACCCAACTGCTTCACACGTTTTGCTGTCTCAAGGAAAGGCTCAATGGCCTTTTCGGGATTCTTGGAATACATATGAGCGTATGGGCCCGTATATAGTTCAACCCTGTCGGCACCTGCCTTGGCGGCAAATTCAGCCATGCGGACATCGGCATCAATGAATATTGAACTGCGTATTCCTGCACCGCGAAGGTCATTCAGCACATCCCGCAGGAACTCCTGTTCCGTTTCGGTGTCCCAACCGCTGTTCGATGTCAGCTGGTCGGGTTTATCGGGCACTAATGTCACCTGAGAAGGGCGCACACGCAGTACAAGGTCGAGGAACTCTCTTGAAGGATATCCCTCGATATTGAACTCGGTACGCAAAACAGCCTGGAGGTCAAGTACATCGGCACGTCTTATATGACGTTCGTCGGGACGCGGATGTACCGTTATGCCATCGGCCCCGAAAGCTTCGCAATCCTTTGCAACCTTGATTACATCGGGATTATTGCCTCCACGTGCGTTTCTGATAGTAGCGACCTTGTTTATGTTTACGCTCAGTTTGGTTCTCATCTCGTATATCTTAGCTGAAATAGTGTTATATAGAATAATATAGTTTAAAGTATATTTTCTGCAAAAATAGTATAAATAAAGATTTTTGTATTATAATTTCTCTTAATTTTGCATTGGCAGAGGGATGAAAACCGGATGCTCCGTTTGTAGAATACCATAAAATGTTCCAAAAACAGCAACTGCAATTTACATGCCGGGCTGTACAAACATCAATCCATTATGAAATTTGCAATATTCGGCAACAAGCACCAGACTAAGAAGTCGAAAAGCATCGAAAAGCTTTTTGATGTCATAACCAGGAACGGCGACCAGTTTGCCATTGACGGTCCATTCTATGAGTTTCTCAAGAACGGAAACATAGAGATGCCACTCCCTGACGAGATTATCACGGACGACATGTTCACGGCCGACATTGCTATCAGTTTCGGCGGTGACGGTACGCTGTTGCGCACAGCAAGCCGTGTGGGGAGCAAGGCTATACCTATACTTGGCATTAATGCGGGACGTCTGGGTTTCCTCACAACAACCTCGAACGAGGATATAGACTACGTGCTCGGCAAGATACACAACAAGGAGTACGATGTCGAGGAACTTAGCCTTATTGAGGCAGTAACAGATGGTACGGAACTGAAAAGTTACCCGTTTGCACTGAACGAGATTGCAGTAATGAAGCATGACAGCTCCTCAATGATGACCGTTGATGTCACACTTAACGGAAACGACAAGATAACATATCAGGCCGATGGCCTTATAGTAGCAGCCCCTTCGGGTTCGACCGGTTATTCCCTCAGCGTTGGCGGACCTATAATAACACCCGATG
Source organism: Bacteroidaceae bacterium (assembly GCA_017522915.1). Taxonomy (GTDB): domain Bacteria; phylum Bacteroidota; class Bacteroidia; order Bacteroidales; family Bacteroidaceae; genus HGM04593. The sequence goes on along the minus strand of JAFWXX010000044.1, from coordinate 7,294 downwards.
CAAATGTACTGGTACTGACACCTATTGCTCCGCATAGCCTCAGTGCAAGGCCTATTGTCATAAGCGACAAGACTGTAATAGATATTAAAGTCAACAGCCGCAGCCGCAACTTCCTCATAGCTATTGACGGGCGCAACGAGAGCTGCAGCGAGACAACCCGTATCACAGTGCGCAAGGCCGGCTACAAGCAGATTATAATACGCCGCCGTGAGCATACATTCATACAGAACCTTAAGGACAAGCTGATGTGGGGGACAGACCTTAGAGACTGATTGTCAACAGATAAACAAATGGAGAGAAACGACTGTTTCTCTCCATTTGTTTATCTTGACTGCGGTGTAAAGCTCTTCGACGAGCCGCCTGATGCCGTACCTCCGACCGTAAAGGCGCCGTCGAAGTAACTTTCGCTTGCTCCAGAAACTGAAGTGACCCCATACATCAAAGTGTGCGACGATGATGTAAATGCGGGCGATGAGAGTAGCACGGACGCGCTATTTACCGTATTGGGGCACCTGTAAGAGAACATCACCTCGCCAGAACTGTTCTTTACGGCAAGATACCTGCCTTGTGTTACCGACACCGAAGATACCGATGCGTATGGTTGCGACGACGAAGTGACGGAACTGTTGGCACTTCCGGTACCGATGATGATACCGCCGTTTACGGTAAACTGGTTATTGTCGCAGTCGAAACCCTCTTCCGGAGCATTTGTTCCGGAAGCAAGCACGACACCTCCGTTCACGGTTATTGTTCCGTTCGAGTCAATTGCATCGTTGTTCGAAGCATGGCTGAATATATAACCGCCATTGAATATCAGCGATGTTGCAGCGTTTATTCCGTCATCATAAGTATTGCATTCTATAATGCCGCCGTTTATGGTCATCGTTGCCTTGCTTTCAAGACCCTCGCCTCCGTCATACGCAGTCTCGGTATATACCGTTCCGCTATTCACAACTACATTTGCAGCACCCTTTATGGCTTTTGGAGCAGCATTGAAACCCTCTTGCATGCCACCCATTCCACCCATGCCGCCCATACCGGCATTTCCTGAACTTGTACCAAGAGAGGCTCCTTGCGTAACAGCCCTTATATTCAACAGTTCGTTGGATGCACCCTCATTGCCTATCGTAAGCAAGCCGCCTGCAACAATAGCTTTGCTGCCATTTCCCTTAGCAAGACAGTTCAATGTTCCCGAAAGCAAATTTACTGCAACATCGCCCTTAAGGCATTTTGTCGAATAGTAGTCGGTTCCGCTTGAAGCCGTATATGACGAACCGGAACCGGATAACGTTATATTGACAATGCCTCCATTCATGGTAACTGTTCCGTCTGCCGATATGCCATGACCGCCTTGGCCGGCTGCTGTAATCTCAATCTCGCCTCCATTTATCTCAAGCATACCGTCACACTTGATTGCCGTGCAATAGGATGGGTCGTATGCAATTATCCTGGCTGTACCGGAAGTGTTTATCTCCAGGTTTCCGCCGTCAATGACAGCATTTCCTTCAACCTTTATACCCTTGGATTCAGTACCGCTCATCGTTATCAGCTGGGTTCCGCCCGATAGCACAAGGTTCTTGTCGCACTTTATTCCGGCCGCAGCATACGAATCTTCCGAAGCAGAACCCGAAGAGGATACAGAGCCGCCCTCATAGCTTGACGTGACATCGCTCAGCGAGTATGTACGCACACTGCCCGATGTCGTATAGGAAGAGGATATCTGATAGTACTTGTCACTGTCCAGGCCGGTAAACAATGAGCTCTGTATTGTATAGCTTCCCCTGAAACTTGAATAGTCATCGCTCTTGAAGTAGTAGCTGCCTGTCACAGCTGAACCGAAATCATAATAGTAGAATGCGGTTCCGTTCACAACCACATTGTTTGTCAATGTTGCGACAAGCGAATTGCTGCTGTCGTAGAGATATACGCTCTTCCATACCGATGATGCAGCTCCCGGACGATTGCTTGTTGAGGTTGCAGGAATGCTTACATATACCACGTAGCTCTTCTCCTCCTCTTCGGAACCGCCCAACAAATCATCCTCTACCGTAGGGTCGTATGTCTCGCTGTCTCCGCTGCATTCAATGACAAGAGTACCTCCGGTTATGTTCACATCCACATCTGAGGAGATTCCGCGCCCGGCAATTCCGGTGGCCTTTAAGGAGACCTCTCCTCCACTGATATTTACCGTAGAATCACACTTTATGCATGTCGCATAAGAAGGATCGTTACCCGACAGAGCCGTATTTCCGGTTGCCTCAATATCAAGCGTACCCGACAACATGTTGAATGTTCCTGTACTCTTTATACCCTTTGAAGATTCTCCATTCACAACAACAGATACAGTTGCTCCATCAATTATTATATCAGAAACAGTTTTTATGCCCTTGACATCATAGTTAGGTGCAACTACCGTAACTTTGCCGCCGTTAAGCCTTATAATGCCGTCGCAATCGATTCCGTCGCTTCCGGCCTTGAAATCAACGACACCTCCCAGCACTATCACTGAATCGTTCACATGCAAGGCATCGCTTTTTGCACTCTCTACAATGATATTTCCGCCACGGACCTCTACATAATCGTCACTGCAGATTGCATGCTTGCAGTTTCCGTTGACTATGAGTTCACCGCTGTTGCCTTCGAATATAAGCTGTCCTTCGCTGAAGAACGCAGCTTTCTCATCCTCTCCCGAAACCGTTGAATAGCTTGAAGAGTCGGTAATGCGGTTAACCGTTCCGTCAACGACAAAGACCCTTCCACGCTTTCCGCATTGGCTGTTTATCGCAGCACCTGAGCCATTTGTCAGCTCCACACCGTTAAGATAGAGGTTATACTTCTTCAACCCATAGAGTTTGAAGCAGCCGTCACTGCTGATGCCCTGCAATGTATATCCAACCTCACGTGCTGTCCTTGACATGACAACAACCTTTGCACCGTCTATCGCTACCTCGACACTGTCAAATGCAAACGGATTCTCTACAATTGCCCTCTCATTTGTATATGTGACTTCAACCGTTGACGGCAGAACACCATATTTTATGCTGTCAATTGCAGCCATTTCCAGAATACCCGAACCATCGTGAAGAGTTACGGCAACCTCACCTGCATCCTCATCAAATACAATGCTATCGACACGTTCCTGTGCAACACATTTTATTTCGCCTGTGTTCATAAAGAACTTTATATCCTTATCGGCATGCACCATTACAGCCGACAGAAGCATTATTAAAAGCAAAAGGTTCCTTTTCATCGGTTAATTATCTTATATGTACGACCATTGACATTAAGCATATAGACTCCTTTCGGATAACCCGAAAGATTGACTATGCCATCGCCGTTGAAACTCTCACTATACAAAATGCTTCCACTAGGGTTGAAAAGCTGTACATCAACTGAAGAAAAGCCTGATATATGCAAGACTCCTCTATTGAATCTTACAGCAGGCTCCGATTCTATGCAACCGATATTTGTCTCCTCCGAAGGTATGTAGTCTTCTATGAGAAGGAAACTTACCGATTCCGTATCACATTCAATTACAGAACCGTCGTGCATATTGAGCAACATAGCACCGTTGCTGAACTTAAGGCTACGGATAGACTTGATTGCATACTCGGCAACACCCTCACCGCTTGTCACAACAAGCCTCTTGTCGGGGTTTGCTGCAAAGGATAGCGCAGAAAAGAGAATACCGGACAGGATTATAAACAGCTGTTTCATAGCACCTTTGTTTTTATACTTTTAAACAAAAGTAACCAATATTGATACACCTAATTGTTAACAGCTGTTAAATAAACTTCATCAAATTATGCAGCCGATCTTTTATAATATGAAACGGCAGATTTTTCAATTAAAAAGAGACTGCTCCATATTGCATGGAACAGCCCCGTAATATATATGTAGAATATGCTTATACCCAATTTCTTCTAACCACCCAACGATATACTATCGGTATGATGAAGATATTAAGCACTGTAGATGACAACAAGCCTCCGAGCACAACGACAGCCATAGGGCTCTGTATCTCGTTACCCGATGCCGAACCGTTGAGAATCATCGGCACCAATGCAAGGGCTGAGGTAAACGCTGTCATGAGGATTGGAGTAAGGCGGTCAAGCGAACCGGCCATTACAGCATCCTCTGTTCCCATTCCCTCACTGCGGAGATGCTGATAGCGCGATACGAGAAGAATACCGTTACGGGTTGCGATGCCGAACAGGGTGATAAGTCCTATTATGGCAGGAATACTCATAACACCCGAAGTCATTGCTGTCGCAATAATTCCGCCTATAAGAGCAAGCGGAAGGTTGAGCAGTACAACAACCGACAGAGAGGTACTCTTGAACTCGCTGTAGAGAAGAACGAACACCACAAGGATGGCCACAAGTGTAGTGAGCCACAATGTGCGTGATGCGCTGTCGGCACTTTCGAACTGCCCGCCGTACTCAAGGCGGTAGCCCTCATCGAGCTGAAGATTCTTCTCCAGATAGTCGGCTACACGGTCAACTGTTCCGGCAACATCACCGCTTGAAATGTTTGCCGAAACAACAACCTTGCGCTGCACATTCTCACGGCTGATGCTTCCCGGGCCTCCTACTGAGACCACAGAAGCCACATCGGCAAGAGAAACCTTGCCGTCTGGTGTATCTATAAGGGCCCGTTTCACACCTTCCATACTCTCGGTATAATCCTTGTTGAGACGGATTATAAGGTCGAAGCTACGCTCCTCCTCATATACATTTCCTACCTTCTTGCCTGGGAATGCGGCCTCTACAAAGCTGTTGAACTCGGCCATAGTTATGCCATAATAGGCCAGTTTTTCCCTATCGGCACGTATCTGGAGCTGCGGTGTCTCTACCTGCTGTTCCACATTCACGTCAACAACCTCAGGGAACTCCTTTAGAAGTTCCTTGATATCTGTACCCTTCCTGAAGAGCGTACTGAGGTCGGGACCGAATATCTTTATAGCCAAATCGGCCTGCGTACCCGAAACCATGTGGTCTATACGGTGTTCAAGCGGCTGGCCTACAGATGTTACTACTCCCGGAATCGTTGCCAGCCGGGCACGCACTTCGGCAAGGAAGTCGGCCTTGCTTCGTTCTCCAAGAGTAAAGTTGACATCGATTTCAGCACCATTTGAGGTTTGTGAGTGCTCGTCAAGCTCGCCACGTCCGGTCCTTCGTGCTGTACTCTCGACCTCAGGTATCTGCAACAGCTCTTTCTCGATTGCAGCACCCAGCATATTGCTCTCTTCGAGAGAGACACCCGGACGTGACACAGCCGCTATAGTAAGAGCTTTCTCATTGAATTCCGGCAAGAAACTGCGGCCCATGCTTGCAAAGAGCACAATACATATTGCAAAAAGCAACAACAGAGAACCGGTTACCGGCTTTGCATGTGCCATAACCCATTCGAGAGCAACACGGTACTTCTTGAGCAGCCACAAATCGACCCAGTTCTTCTTCTCGTTGCGTGTAAGGTACCTTTCGTCGGAAAGCATGAGCTTGCACAGCAACGGAGTTACAGTGATAGCCACGACAAGCGACATCAGGAGGGCAATGAGATATGCTATTCCCAGAGGCTTGAGCATGCGCCCTTCAAGACCTGTCAGGAAGAAGAGAGGTGTGAAGGTAACCATGATAATGAGAGTGGCATGTATGATTGAGGCCCGTATTTCGGACGATGCCTCAAAGACTATTGCAAAAGAGGAGTTCCGCTGTTCCTTGGGAAGAGCATGGTTCTCACGCAGACGCTTATATACATTCTCCACATCGATGATTGCATCATCGACAAGCGAACCGATGGCAATGCACATTCCGCCCAGAGTCATGGTGTTAATATCCATTCCCAAGAGGTACAGCACGATTATTGTTCCCAAAAGGGACAACGGAATAGCCAGAAGCGAAATTACAGTTGAACGCAGGCTCATGAGAAAGAGGAAGAGGACAAGTATTACACAAATTGCGCCCTCTATCAGAGAACTGCCCACATTGTTGACTGAAGCCTGTATATAGTCGGCCTGGCGGAAGATTCTTGTATCTACCTCAACATCGGCAGGAAGCGATTGCACAATGCTTTCGAGATTGCGCTCGATATTCTCCGTAACGTCAAGGGTATTTATTCCCGGCTGCTTCGAAATAGAGAGTATTACAGAGGGGTCGCCGTTCTGTGCCGCATAGCCCTGCTTTACAGCCGGGGCAACTACAACTTCGGCAACATCGGCAACACGCACTACAGCACCGTCGCCGGCCTTAACAACCGTGCTTCCCAATTCACTGAGGTCGTTGCTGCGTCCCATTCCACGCAGATTGTACTCATTGCCGAAATCACGCACAACACCGGCACCGATGTTCACGCTCATGGATGCGGCTGCACTCTCAAGCTGCTCCATTGTCACACCGTACATCTCCATTCTTACCGGATCGGCCAGAACCTGGTACTGCTTGTAGTCACCGCCTATTATGGTTACGTTAGATACACCGCCTGTAGCAAGAATCGCCGGCTTTACTATCCATTCGGCAAGGGTACGGAGCTCCATCATCGATGTTGTCTTGGCCATCATGCCGACGAACATGATTTCACCCATGACACTCGACTGAGGTGCCAGCATCGGCACAATACCGTCGGGCAACTGGCCCGAAAGAAGACTCATCTTCTCGCTTATGACCTGACGCGCACGATATATATCCATTCCCCAATCGAACTCTACCCATACAAAGGAGAAGCCCTGTGAGGATGAAGAACGTACACGACGTACATTTGTCGCACCGTTGACAGCAGTCTCTATCGGGAATGTAACAAGACGTTCAACCTCTTCCGGTGCCATGTTCGATGCATCGGTAAGGATAACTACAGTAGGCATTGTAAGGTCGGGGAACACATCGACCTCAATGTTCCTTGCAGAGTATATTCCGCCTATTATCACCAACAGGACAGCAAGCATAACAAGCAGCCTGTTGTTCAATGAGAACTTTATTATTCTGTTCAGCATAGCGGTAACATTTAATGTACGTGACCGGCATGCGGGTCAAGAGCCGCTGCTCCCTGTGACAGTTTCAATGCTATGGCACCCTTTGTCACTACACGCTCACCCTCATGCACACCTTTTTTTATCTTCACCATCTTGCCGTCGGTAACACCGACCTCAACACTGCGTTTCTCGAATGATACCGGGCTGTTCTGCACAAAGACAAAGAATGCACCCATCTCCTCTACAAGCGCAGTACGCGGCACAACAACATTCAAGTCACCGATAAACGCCGATGTGATGTACAATGTAACGATGCTGCCGGGGACT
>JAFWXX010000011.1 GCA_017522915.1 Bacteroidaceae bacterium | reverse complement strand
CCCCGAAATGTTAAAAACATTTAACAGATAGAAATTTTCTACAATCGCAGCATTTTTATAGACAAAACTAACTGCTTGTTGTACAATAACGTCAATAAGGGGATTACACTCAGGGTAAACTTAAACTCATCTTAAAAAACTGCGTTTTCCTACAAAAAAGACACCCATTTAGGTGCGTTTTCCTATAAAAGCAGCAACAATTTGCAGTAACAATCAAAAAGGGACTTTCGTCTCAAGGGATATTTCTTCACCTGTTACAGGGTGACAAAATGCCAATGACGATGCATGAAGCATGAGCCTGCCGGCGATATTGCCGTAAAGTGCATCGCCTACGATTGGAGTATCAAGTCCCTCCCTGCATGCTGCATGCACACGCAGCTGATGAGTGCGGCCGGTGATAGGCTCGAACTGCACCAAGGCACACTCTTTTCCGTTTTTAAAGATGGTTTTCAGGACCTTGAAGCGTGTAATTGCATCCTTTCCACCGACAAAATCGACCTTTTGGCGAGGACGGTTGATATAATCCTCGGCAAGGGGCACTTCAATCGTTCCTTCGCTATTTGCAGGAATACCGTCGAGCAAGGCAATGTACCTTTTCGCGACTTCGCGCGATGCAAACATGTGCTGCATTGCCTTATAGACCTCTACGGATTTTGCAGCTACAAGAAGCCCCGAAGTTGCCATGTCGAGGCGATGCGCCACATATAGTTCATTGCTGTGCAGATAGCTCTCGCGCAGCCACTGCTGCACCGATGCACCGCCAACTATGCCAGGCACGGAGAGAACGCCCGAAGGCTTGTCAACAGCTATTATATAGTCGTCTTCATACACGACCGCAATAGTGTCTATTTCGCCGCCCCTCTCCAGGGCATTCTCCTCGACATCAATCCCTTGCAGCATATATGAGAGTATTGGCTCGCACTTGCTCTTGCATGAGCCGTAGAAACAGCCGTCGCGACGCACCTCTCCTGCAGGAGAGTCCCCTACCCAGAACTCGGCCATTGCAAGCGGCTTGTAGCCGTGCAAGTAGGCGTATTGCAGCAGCTTGGGTGCCGCACATTCGCCGGAGCCTGCCGGCGGCAGGCTGCCGGTAGCTGTGGAAAAGATTTCAAGAAGATTTTTCTCTTCGCCACGTGCATTGCGCACCTTGAACTGCGTGAAGAGCCACTCCTGCAAGGCCGCCGAACGCATTTTGCGCTCCTCTTTAAGCTTTGTGATATCGGCTTTGAACGATGCAACGGCCTCTTCGGCCCCGGATATCTTCTGTTGCCACTTTGCAGTGGCACGTTTAAGCTCGGCCTTCTGGAACTGGCTTTCGCGCACAAGCAATGCCTCTTCTTCGCTTGCAAGCGCACCTGAGGAGCGCAAAGCACTGCGCCGTGCCTTGCTCTCGCGCATGGAAGCGCGCATAGCCGAAAGTTCCTCTTCCATAGCCTTCCTTAAATACGCAACTGTCTCAACGGCCTCAATATAGCAGCTATCGTTCTCCCTCTCCCTTATCTTGCCGTTCAAAAGGGATATTCTCTCCTCTTCCTGCTTGAAGTAGCCCGACGGTGAAAGAAGGTCATAGACCGGCGGCACAAAGCCGTCGAGCATGTTGCTGCCGGCCAGAAGGCCCGAAAAGGCCGCAAGATAGCCTACGCTGCCGTCACTGCACTGCACGACGAGCACACCGAACATCTTGCCCTTTGCCACCTCGGCCGACAAGGCCTCATCGCATGACAAAATGTCACGCACCGCACCGGCTGCAATGACGCATAGCCTGTGCGGTGAGTAATAGAACGGATTATTGAAACGGGAAGGCAGCTCCTGGGGCTGCACATCCTGCGCAAAACGGTGCAGGAGTTCCATCAATTGTTGTTTTTCACATCCTTTTCCTTGTCGAAGCCGCCCTCGAAATCATTGTTCTCGATTGTCACGTTTGTAACCTTCTCGAAGAGGAAACGGTGAGTATTCCAGTGGAACGGCTCGAAATCGTTGTTCTGCAGCACCTTATTGCCTACAAAACGCAAACCGTCGAGCGACTTGGCATAGACTATAGGAGCATCGAACGTCTCGAATGTATTGTTCTCTATAACAACACCCTTGCCGTTACCGCCATGGAAATATTTCTTCTGCGATGCAAGGTCGGGTATTTCGGGATATATCGAAATTATTCCGTTCGTAAACTGGAACATATTCGTGAGGGCGTTCACGAAACGGTTATCGCGTATCACGACATCGCGGCATGCACCGGTCTCGAACCAGCCGTTGCAGTCGCCGCACAAGAGAATGGCTGTACCGGAAGTGTGGTCGAACAGATTCTTCTCGACAAGTGTGTGCTTCGGCGTGCTGAACAATGCTCCGCGGGCACGGTTGTTGCGTATGGTATTGCCGGAGAAGATTACCTCCGGAGTCCATTCAAGGTTCTCGATGCCGTAGTTGCCGTTGGCAATATCGGCCGGCAATGCTTTCTCGAACTTTATCCTGAACTCCTTGCAGCCGGCAAGCTCGCTCTTGTCGTGAGGAACTATCTCCACAATGCGGTTACCTTCGGTTATCTCCATGACATCGGAGCGCACGAACTGCACGCTGTCACCGGCACCGCCCCAATAGAAGCCGTAGGCCTGCCCGTGCATGTAACGGCCTACCAGAGTATTGTCGTCGAGCCTCTGCGTAACGCGGAGATATGTTCCGTGCACATTTATGGCATCGTCCATCATACCTTCGTAAATGCCGTTGACCGATTTTATCAGGCCCTTGCAGCCCGAAAAGTGAGTAGCATCGGCCTGAGTGGTAAAGTAACGGCTATTGTCGCGTCTTGAAACACGGAAACGCTCAAGAGTGATATTCTCGCTTGCCTGTGCCAAAAGGCCCATGCCTTCGGCATAATAGACCGAAACCGACTCAAAGGATGTGTTCCTGCACTCCGAAACGAAGATTCCGGGTGTAGGGCGGGCATAGGAGCGGAGCGCGATGAATGTACCCGGCACAAGACGCGGGTCGCGCCACGGAGCCACTATAACGCGAGGCGATGCCTCCTTTACGTCGTTGACTCCTACCCAAATATCGCTTGTACGATAGACAAGGTGTCTGGTTGCACCGTCAAACGCTATTCCGGCCTGGGGCACAAACTCCCAGTTGGCACCATAGACAACAAGACGGCCGTCCTCTACCCTATAGTTCGATTCGGGAGATATGCGATAGGATATGAAGCCCTCTTCGGGATTGTTCTCAAGCACCTCGACCTGGGTTATCTGCGGCGAACGGGTATCGATGCCTATGAAATCGAGCTTGCAGTTCTCGCAGCCTATCATTGCGACAGGAAGCATGCGGCCGTTCATGTAGAGGTCGGCACGACGGGCACTCATGCCCTTGTCGAAGCCCTTGAGCGTAAAGTTCTTCATGCCTTCGAGAACAATTGCCACTTTCTTGGGATTATCCTGGTCGTGGTTAGAGATATAGTACTCGCGTACGTTCGCGCTGTCGGGATAGAAATCGTAATCACCGCCTTCAAGAAGAAGGACTGCCGGCGCGCCTTTGCGCTCGGCCTTGATTGCAGCGATAGCTTCTGCAAACTCTTCGGTCATATCCTCGCCGGTGCCGGGGACAATCCCGAAATCACGCGCATTGTATATTTTTTCACTCGTACCGCACGATGCCAGGCATAATGCCAATGATGCACATGCCGAAAACAATATTTTCTTCATACAATTGCCATTTTTTGCGAAGATAAGCAAAAAAGGATTAAGAAACCGTTTTAACCCCTAAAAAACATGACACAATGGCAATAAAAAAGGGAGCGTCTGCATTGGCACGCATTTTGTTCATGTACTTTGGCAGAAAAGAGCAATTTATTCCGCCAATATTGACGGATTTAAGCTTTTTATCACTATCTTTGCATAATATTGGAACGCGTATGCATGCGCATACGTCGGCAACAAAGGAATAAAAGAAATTATCAAAATATGGGTTTTAACGAATTTATAAGCAAACTGTTCGGAAACAAGGCCACTCGCGACATGCGCGAGATACAGCCTTGGGTAGAGAAGGTAAAGGCTGCATACCCTGCAATTTCGGAGCTCAGCAACGACGGGCTTCGTGCAGCATCGGCAGCATTGAGAGAGAAGATTCAGGGCACTGTTACGGAAGAACGTGCCAGAATAGCTGAACTTAAGGCAAGCATCGAAAACACCGAGCTCGAAAAGAGAGAAGCGGTATTCAACCAGATAGACAAACTGGAGAAAGAGGTTCTTGAGAAGCTTGACAAGGCATTGGACGAGGCTCTGCCGGAGGCCTTTGCCATTGTAAAGGACAGCGCAAGACGATTCGCCGAGAGCGAGGAGGTTGTCGTTACAGCAAACGACTTCGACCGCAATCTGGCTGCAAAGTTCGACTTTGTGACAATCGACGGCGACAAGGCCATATACCGCAACCACTGGCAGGCCGGAGGCAATGATACCGTATGGAACATGATACATTACGACGTACAGCTCTTCGGCGGTATAGTCCTCCACAAGGGAAAGATTGCCGAGATGGCTACAGGTGAGGGAAAGACCCTTGTGGCTACTCTGCCTGTATTCTTGAACGCGCTTACCGGCAACGGTGTGCACGTGGTGACAGTGAACGACTACCTTGCAAAGCGTGACTCGGAGTGGATGGGACCGCTCTACATGTTCCACGGCTTGAGCGTAGATTGCATCGACAAGCACCAGCCTAACTCCGACGCAAGACGAAATGCATATCTTGCCGACATCACATTCGGTACAAACAACGAGTTCGGCTTCGACTACTTGCGCGACAACATGGCAACACAGCCGAGCGATCTTGTACAGAGACAGCATAACTATGCTATTGTCGATGAGGTCGATTCAGTACTCATTGACGATGCGCGTACACCGCTTATCATTTCGGGCCCTGTACCTCGCAGTGCCGACCAGATGTTCGAGGAGTACCGTCCTTTGGTAGAGAGACTCGTGGAAGCGCAGAAGAAGCTCGCGACACAGTTCCTGGCCGAGGCAAGGACAAAGATATACTCAAGCAACAAGGACGAGGTCACCGAAGGTTACCTGTCGCTGTTCCGCAGCCACAAGGCTCTGCCTAAGAACAAGCCGCTCATCAAGCTCCTCAGCGAGCCGGGCGTAAAGACCGGCATGCTCAAGACAGAGGAGTATTACATGGAGCAGAACAACAGACGCATGCCTGAGGCCGTAGAGCCGCTTTACTTCGTCATCGACGAGAAGGGCAACAGCGTTGACCTCACCGACAAGGGCATTGAGCTTATTACCGGAAACTCACCCGACCAGAACCTGTTTGTTCTGCCCGACATTGCATCGGAGCTCTCGATGCTCGAAAACGACGACAAGTTGAGCAACGAGGAGAAGGTTGCAAAGAAGGAGCAGCTGCTCACCGAGTATTCGATAAAGTCGGAGCGCGTGCACACGATTAACCAGTTGCTCAAGGCATATACCATGTTCGACCGCGACGTCGAGTACGTTGTTACAGAGGACGGACAGGTGAAGATTGTCGATGAGCAGACAGGACGTATAATGGAAGGCCGCCGCTACTCCGACGGCTTGCACCAGGCTATCGAGGCCAAAGAGCGCGTAAAGGTTGAGGCTGCATCGCAGACATTCGCGACAATCACGCTGCAGAACTACTTCCGCATGTACCATAAGCTTGCCGGAATGACCGGTACTGCCGAAACGGAAGCAGGAGAGTTCTGGGATATCTACAAGCTCGATGTGGTGGTTATTCCTACCAACCGCCCAATCGCGCGCAACGACATGAACGACCGCATATACAAGACCAAGCGCGAGAAGTACAATGCCGTTATCGAGGAGATTGACCGCCTTGTAAAGGAGGGACGTCCGGTGCTTGTAGGTACTACATCAGTGGAGATTTCGGAGCTTTTGAGCCGCTTGCTCACACTGCGCAAGATACCTCACAATGTACTTAACGCCAAACTGCACCAGAAGGAGGCCGACATCGTGGCAAAGGCAGGTCTTTCGGGTACCGTAACAATAGCCACCAACATGGCCGGACGTGGTACCGACATCAAGCTCAGCAAGGAGGTACGCGATGCAGGCGGTTTGGCAATCATCGGTACAGAGCGACATGAGTCGCGCCGTGTTGACCGCCAGCTGCGCGGACGTGCCGGACGTCAGGGAGACCCAGGTTCTTCAGTATTCTTCGTTTCGCTCGAAGACAATCTGATGCGTCTGTTCGGTTCGGAGCGCATATCAAAGATTCTCGACAGCCGCTTCGTAGGCTTCAAGGACGGTGACATGATTGAGCACTCGATGATTTCGAAATCAATCGAGCGTGCGCAGAAGAAAGTTGAGGAGAACAACTTCGGCATACGTAAACGCTTGCTTGAATACGACGATGTGATGAACAAGCAGCGTACCGTAATATATACCAAACGCCGTCATGCACTCATTGGAGAGCGCATCGGCATGGATATCGTGAACATGGTATGGGACCGTTGCTGCCAGATAGTGGAGAACTACACGTTCGAGGATGCAAAGATGGAGATGCTGCGCTTGATGGCAATAGAGTTGCCTATTGCAACCGAGGACGAGTTCACAAAGGGCGACCCTGAGAAGAATGCCGAGAAGTGCTTCGAGACAGCAATGGCAAGCTTCAAGCTGCGCACAGAGCGAATGGCAGAGATTGCACTTCCGTTCATCGATTTCGTATATAAGGAGCACCCCGAAATGCATGAGGAACACATATATGTTCCTATAACAGACGGCCGTCATGTATATCAGATACCGGTTAACCTCAAGGCGGCATACGAGACAAGAGGAAAAGAGGTTATAAAGAGCTTCGAGAAGGCGATACTGCTCCACACTATCGACAATGCATGGAAGGAGAACCTACGCGACCTCGACGACCTGAAACATTCGGTGCAGAATGCAAGCTACGAACAGAAAGACCCGCTGCTCATCTTCAAGCTTGAGTCGGTAACGCTGTTCGACAAGATGGTGAACAAGATAAACGACCAGACTGTATCGATTCTGATGCGCGGACAGATTCCCGTTCAGGAAAGGGAGCAGAAAAATGTAAAGGTTGCTCCGGACCCTAAGCAGAGAAGACCTCAGCAGAGATACAGCGAGACCAAGGTCGATTTGAACGACCCTAACCAGCAGGCTGCAGCACAGCGCGATACAAGGGAGAACGCAAAGCGCGAGCCTGTACGTGTAGAGAAGACTGTAGGGCGCAATGACCCGTGTCCTTGCGGAAGCGGCAAGAAATTCAAGAACTGTCACGGAAGAAATCTTTAAAAACCGAACGATATGTCATTAAGCAGAGAAACAGAAAACCGTCTGCAGGAGGCTATCGAGAAGATGGCAAGAAACTATGTCACTGCAGAAGAGACAAGAGTGACCGACTTTCACATCAAGGTGAACGGTGAGAACGGCGACTTGACCATACACGACGACGATGGCAACCAGCTCGCGCGCGTACATATTATAGAATGGGAGGGCGTGCATGACGAAGAGGTTTTCGAGAAGGAGCTGAGAAGCATTCTCGGCAAGATGCAGGAAAGGGGATGTTTCGAAAGTCTCAATATTGCAAAGCCGTACTCCTTTCTGCTTACAGATGACGATGATGTCGCTATAGTGGATTTGCTTATCGTCGATGACGACACGCTTGTTCTAAGCGAAGGGCTGTTAGAGGGATTCGACGAGGAGATGAACGAGTTCCTTAGACATCTTCTGGAAGATTAAGTATTTATTCATTACAAAAATCGTGTGCGCCCGTTCCGGCGCACACGATTTTTGTAATGAGGAAGCACCATAACCAGATAGCAAAATACTAAAAAAAATTAATATTTGATTTTGGAACAGATTTATATGAAAAACTTTTTGCGACTGAAAAGTTTTCATAGTAACTTTGCAGTCTCAAAAGATAAAAGGTGAAAGAAGAACACAGGAAAGACGAAACAAGAAAGCTGATAGTAGAAACTGCCATGCAGCTTTTTTGGGAGAAGGGAATAAAAGAGGTGAAGATGGATGACATCGCATCTTTTCTTTCTGTTTCCAAAAGAACCATCTACGAACTCTTCGAAGACAAGGAGCAGCTTCTGCTTGAGGCATTGAAACTTGAGCAGAAGAAGATGAGGGAAGAGGCAAAGAAGAGAATACGCGGCGCAAAGCATATTCTGGAGATAATCCTTATTCTCTACACGCTGTACTTCGAAAAGCTGAAGATGATAAACACTAAGTTCTTCAAGGAGATTGAGAAGTATCCGAATATCTGCAAGCGCAACAGGGAACGCGAGAAGAAGAACAACAAAAGATTCCTGGCATGGATGGAAATGGCGCGCAGGCAGGGACTCTTCCGCGAAGATGCCAATTTCGAGGTTCTGTCCTACATTCTGCACCGCGACATAGAGGCAATAATCTCGGTAAAGAAGCAGGGAGAGCCGAGCGAACTGGGCAAGTATTCGTGGGACGAACTGGGACGTTTCCTTATCCTATTCTATCTTAGAGGAATAGCCACACCTTTGGGACAAGATGTGATTGAAGAATACATGAAAAAGAACAAATAATAAAAACAGATAGGTATGAATCTTAGAATGAGACTGAAAAGCGTGGTAATGCTGCTTGCGGCGTCACTGCTCACTGCAAATGCACAGGAGAGCGGAAAGCCGGAGCTTCACATCACTTTGGAAAAGGCCATTGAACTGGCTGTCAGCGACAACCCGACAATGAAGGTTGCCGAAAAGGAGATTGAACTTAAAGAGGTTGCAAAGAAAGAGGCATGGCAGAACCTGTTGCCTACTGCGAGCATCGACGGTACCGTAACCTACAACATCAAGGTTGCCGAAATGAAGACCAGCATGGGTTCGTTCAAGATGGGACAGGATGACTCAAACACCTGGAACGGAGCACTGAAGGTTTCATTGCCCATATATGCTCCGGCCGTATATAAGACCATGAGCCTTACAAAAAGTGACCTTGAACTGGCTGTAGAGAAGAGCCGCGGCTCAAAGATTGACCTGGTGAACCAGGTTACAAAGGCATACTACCAGCTCATGCTTGCACAGGATTCGTATGATGTGCTTAACGAGAACTTCAAGCTTGCCGAAGTGAACTTCAATATAGTGAATGCAAAGTTCCAGCAGGGAAAGGTGAGCGAATATGACAAAATCAGTGCCGAGGTACAGAAAAACAGCGCATGGCCATCGGTTGTAAGCGGCAAGAACGCTGTTGAGATTGCCAAACTGCAGCTGAAGGTGCTTATGGGCATAACAGCAGATGTAGAGCTGGTTATCGACGACAACCTCAAGAACTATGAGGGAGAGATGGCCAATGCCGCAAACGAGGAGATTGACCTTGCAAACAACTCGACTTTGAAGCAGCTCGACCTGCAGAGCGAGCTCCTGAGCAGACAGCGCAGCATACTGAAGACTGCATTCCACCCCACTCTGGCCTTGGTAGGAAGCTATCAGTACCAGTCGATGTCGAACACGAACTGGAATATAGGACGATATGACTGGAGCAATGCTTCTTCAATAGTACTTTCACTGAGCATCCCGCTCTTCAAGGCAAGCAACTTCACAAGCCTCAAGAGCAACAAGATACAGATTGCACAGCTTGCTGAGACAAGGACCAATACCGAACGCATGCTGAACATGCAGGCACAGAGCTATCTTGACAACATGGCAGCCAGCGCAGAACAGATAGAGAGCAACAAGACTGCTGTAGAGCTTGCCGAGAAGGGCCTTGAGATTAGCCAGAAACGCTATGATGTAGGTAAAGGAACTATCCTTGAACTTACCAACTCACAGGTTTCGCTCACAAACACTAAACTGACATACAACAACTCCATTTATGACTATCTGGTTGCAAAATCGGATTTGAACAAAGTTTTGGGAAAAGAATAAATAACATATATCTATGAAAAAGAATCTGACATTTATTGCAATTGCAGCAGCAATGCTCGTTTCATGCGGCAGTTCTGACAAGAGCGCAGAACAGGCAGCGACAGTACAGGCTACAAAGCCTAATGTAAAGATTGCAACAGTCACCACAGAGGCTGTAGAGCAGTTGGAGGAGTTCACTACTACTGTTGAGGCAGAAGTCAAGAACAATATCATTCCTAACTCACCGCTGCGTATAGAGAGAATATTGGTAGAGGTTGGCGACTATGTGAGAAAAGGACAGAAGCTTGTACAGCTTGATGCCAGCAACCTCGACCAGCTGAAGCTGCAGTACGAGAACCAGCTTGTCGATTTCAAGCGCGTAGAGGAGCTGTACAAGGTGGGTGGCACCTCAAAGGCAGAGTATGACAACGCAAAGACACAGATTGAGGTGAGCAAAAGACAGCTCGACAACCGTTTGGAGAATACTGTACTTGTGAGCCCTATCAACGGTGTAGTATCGGCACGCAACTATGACAACGGCGACATGTACGGAGGCACTCCAATACTCGTCGTGGAGCAGATTTCACCTGTCAAGATGAAAATAAACATCAGTGAATCACGCTATGCACAGACAAACAGAGGACTGGATGTAAAGCTTAATTTCGCAACATACGGCGAGCAGGATTTCGACGGCAAGATAAGCATTGTTTACCCAACTATCGACCCGGCAACACATACCTTCCCTGTTGAGATTACACTTGCGAACAGCGATATGAAGGTACGTCCGGGAATGTACGGAAAAGCGACCGTCAACTTCGGCACTACAGAGCATGTTGTCGTTCCTGATGCGGCTGTCATCAAACAGACCGGCAGCGGTGACTACTATGTATATACATACGATAACGGCAAGGTGACACACAACAAGGTGCAGCTCGGACGACGCCTGGACAACAGATATGAGCTCATTTCGGGCATTGAGCCTGGCTCAAAGGTTGTCGTAGCAGGACAGAACGCACTCAGCAACGGAATGGAGGTTGAAGTCATAAAGTAATGACACAGCCTATTCATTAACAAAAATATAAATAATAAAGATATGAGTTTATTTGAAAGTGCAGTAAAAAGACCTATCATGACCGCCCTTTGCTTCATCGCGGTCGTAATTTTCGGTCTGTTCTCTTTCTCCAAGCTGCCGATAGACCTATTGCCGGACATTGAGACAAACACGCTCATGGTGATGACAAGCTATTCGGGTGCCAGTGCATCGGATATCGAGAACAATATTACCCGACCGCTTGAGAACACTCTCAACTCGGTTGAACACTTGAAACATATAACATCGAAATCGCGCGAGAACGTATCGGTCGTAACACTTGAGTTCGAGTACGGATATGACATCGATGCTCTCACCAACGACGTTCGAGACAAGCTTGACATGGTGACATCGGCACTGCCCGACGAGGCGAATACGCCTATCATCTTCAAGTTCTCGGCCGACATGATTCCTATTCTCATGCTGTCGGTAAAGGCAGAGGAGAGCCTCCCAGCTCTATACAAGATTCTCGATGACAACATCGCGAACCCTCTTGCACGTATCGACGGTGTAGGTACCGTATCCATTTCGGGTGCTCCAAAACGTGAGATCAACATATACATGGACCCTGTCAAGATGGAGGCATACAACATCCCTATCGAGACAGTGAGCAATGTAATCGCAACAGAGAACAGGAACATCCCCGGCGGTAACTTCGATGTCGGCAGCAACACATACGCGCTCCGCGTCGAGGGTGAATTCAATTCTCCTATGGAGATGAAGAACCTTGTTGTAGGCACACACAACGGTGCGAATGTATATCTCAAGGATATTGCAAGAATTGTTGACAGCACCGAGGAACGTGCACAGAAGGCATTCACCGACGGACAGCAGGGTGCCATGATTATTATACAGAAGCAGACCGGCGGCAACTCAGTTGCCATCGCGAATGCTGTACGCGAGGAGCTTCCGAAACTGCAGAAACGACTTCCTTCGGATGTTGAAATCGGTATCATCGTAGATACTTCGGAGAACATCATGCATACAGTCGAGACTCTTACAGAGACCATTGTATATGCGTTGCTGTTCGTGATGCTTGTGGTATTCGTATTCCTCGGACGCTGGAGAGCCACCGTGATTATCGGTATTACAATTCCGTTCTCACTTATCGCATCTTTCATATACCTGCTCATTACAGACGGTTCGCTGAACATCATCTCGCTATCATGTCTCAGCATCGCTATCGGTAACGTGGTGGACGACGCCATTGTGGTACTTGAAAACGTAACCACACATATCGAGCGCGGTTCAAACCCCAAGAGTGCTGCAATACACGGAACAAACGAGGTTGCCATTTCGGTTGTCGCTTCTACATTGACTATGCTTGCGGTATTCTTCCCGCTGACTAT
This sequence comes from Bacteroidaceae bacterium, assembly GCA_017522915.1. Taxonomy (GTDB): domain Bacteria; phylum Bacteroidota; class Bacteroidia; order Bacteroidales; family Bacteroidaceae; genus HGM04593. The sequence continues at coordinate 75,024 of JAFWXX010000011.1, read as the reverse complement.
GGTTACAGGTATGGCCGGTATCCTTTTCGAGCAGCTGGGATGGATGATGTGCATCATCATGATTGTATCTACAGCAGCCGCTTTGTCACTCATTCCTATGCTCTGTTCAAACATGCTGAAGCTGCAGAAGAAACAGAGCAAGACGTTCAAGGTTCTCTATACACCTATTGCCAGAGCACTTGACAAGCTTGACGACTGGTATGCAGGAAGAATCAACTGGGCTGTACGTCACCGTTGGACAGTGCTTATATGCTGTTTCGGACTCTTCTTTGTCAGCCTTGTATGTGCATCAAGCATAAAGAGCGAGTTCTTCCCCACACAGGATAACGGACGCGTGGCTATAACAATGGAGTTGCCAATCGGTACACGTGTTGAGATATCGCAGGATATTGCTACAAAACTCACCAAGATGTGGCAGGAACGTTACGGCGAAGAGATGGAGGTGTGCAACTTCCGTGTGGGACAGGCCGATGAGGACAACGTATTCGCATCTATGAGCGACAACGGTTCACACATTATAAGCTTCAATATCTCGTTTGTTCCGCTTACAGACCGCGAGAAGAGCCTTGAGATTATTTGTGATGAGATGCGTGCCGACGTAAAGAAGTTCCCCGAAATTGCCAAAAGCAACGTACAGCTTGGAGGCGGTGGCGGCGGAATGGGTGGCCAGTCCATGGCTTCGTTCGAGATTTACGGTTACGACTTTGAAGTTACGGACCGCTTAGCCAAAGCACTTTCAGACTCACTGAAGAGAGCTTCTGTAATATCTCAGGTAAACATCAGCCGAAGCGACTACCAGCCCGAATATCAGGTTGAATTCGACCGTGAGAAACTGGCTCTGCACGGCTTGAACCTCAGCACTGCGGCAACTTACCTCCGTAACCGCTACAACGGTTCGCTTGCGACATACTTCCGCGAGGACGGTGACGAGTACGACGTAAAGGTACGTTATGAGCCCAATAGCCGTACAAGCATTGCCGATATTGAGAATATTACAATCTATTCAAGCACCGGAAAGCCGGTACGTATAAAGGAACTCGGCAAGGTTGTACAGCGTGAGCTGCCTCCTACTATCGAGCGCAAGGACCGCGAGCGTGTAGTTACTGTCAATGCCGTTATGGCAGCAGGCGCAGCACTCAGCGACGGTGTCGAATACGGTCTTGGCGTAATCGACAGAATGGATATACCTTCGGGCTATAACATCGACGTTGCAGGCTCATACGAAGACCAGCAGGATACAAATGCCGACCTCGGAGTACTCGCGATTCTTATCATCGTGCTTGTGTTCATTGTGATGGCTGCACAGTTCGAGTCGCTGACATACCCGTTCATCATCATGTTCTCGGTACCGTTCGCCCTCAGCGGTGTATTGCTTGGACTCTTCCTCACCGGCACTAACATGAACGTGATGTCAATCCTCGGTGCTATCATGCTTATAGGTATCGTTGTAAAGAACGGTATCGTGCTCATCGACTACACCATGCTTCTACGCGAGAGGGGACTTGGACTTATACCGGCTACTGTACGTGCGGCACGAAGCCGTCTGCGCCCAATCCTCATGACAACGTTCACTACTATTCTCGGTATGGTTCCATTGGCGGTCAGCCAGGGTGTAGGTGCTGAGATGTGGCGTCCTATGGGTATTGCGGTCATCGGTGGTCTTACAATATCTACAATGATGACACTTATATACACTCCGGTAATGTACTGTGTATTCGGTGGAGTCGGCATCAAGCGTCGCCGTAAGAGTCTCAAGGCTAAACGCGAACTTGACGAGTATTGGAAAGAACACAAGAACGACGAACAGCTTATAAGCGCAAAGAAGTAAACATATTGTTAACATAGAGATTCGCCCTTGACCTTGTCTAAAACATAGACAAGGCAGGAGCGGAGCTCACAAGATAAAGAATAAATGAAAAGTGTATTCATAGCTTTTGACCAGGCTCACAAGGATGCTGTCATAGATATCCTTGACCACCTCAACTGCCGCGGTTTCTCTATGGTAGAACAGATGCAGGGACGAGGAAGCAAGACCGGCGAGCCGCACTACGGCAGCCACGCATGGGCTTCAATGAACTCAGGCATAATCACCATGGTTGAAGACTCGGTTGTAAAGAGACTTCTGGAAGAGATAAAGAACCTTGACGAAAGTGCACAGATGCTCGGAATACGTGCATTTGTGTGGAATGTAGAGCAATATTATTGATTGTTGCATAAATAAAAGCATAGGCGGTGCTTCACTTGATGAAGCACCGCCTATGCTTTTATTCGGTTTCCTACTTGAATATTCTCAGGCAATTGTCATTGGGGCGTCTTGTACGCAGGATGCGTGCCATCTCTGCAGCAAGCACATTGGCTGGAGTAAGTTCCTCTATCACCTTATGCTCCACGCCTTTGCCATAAACAACAATAGGGAACATTACCGGAGTACGATAAACCTCGTCAACAGATGTCAGCTTTACCTCAGCCACTCTCCATCCCGGCATAAGACGAAGCCAGATATCACCGGAACAGTTTGCGTTGTAACCGTTCTTCGCATACTGGAGTTCCGGGCTCAACATACCTCCCAAATTGTATATTGTAAAGACATCCTCTACTCCATCGAGCATCTTGAGGAACTCTATTGAACGTGACACAACCTCTTTCTTGTCGAGGCTCTTGCTCTCTATGAGCTTAGTGTCAAGATATAGCTGCGTACCATGAACACCTTCAACATAGTCGGCCTTTCCGAATATTGAACTTAGATATACGTTCATCAAGGCCAGGACACGGTCCATATATATGGTACCGGATGGAAGACGGTACTTCGCGCCGTCGTCACCACCCTCCATTACATAGCCGGTAGAGGAAAGAGACACTACTACATTGTCCAGACCAATCTTCTTGTCGAGCTCGTCAAGAAGGGTTGCTATGTTCCTGTCGAGACGGAGATACATATCCTGTATCTCCAGCGGACGCTCTTCCATTGGGGCACCGTTATAGTTTCCCGCATAGTACGTCAAGGAAAGGCAATCGACAAACTCGTCGGCACCGGCTTCCGTTCCGCCGATAAATGCCAGAGCCATTTCATTCACCTCGTCGTTGATACATGCAGTCGTCTTGTATTCATAGATTTTGTTCTTTCCGTCGAAAGCATAATAGAACGGGGACGGAGCAGCCTCCCCGAAATTGTTGTACTCCTCCGGCTTGAGCATGGGCACCCATTTTGCCGGCTTGCCCTGAAGACGCTTATTGGCCTCGGCCGCCCACGCAGGGAAGAGCCCGTAATATGTAGAACTGCACCAGTATCCGGCTGAATTGTTCTTCCATAGAACCATGTCTGCCGCATGCCCGCCAGCCAGGATTGCCGCATCTTCATCGGGAGCTATTGAACATATTATGGATTTGCCTCGCGATGCACGTTTCATCTCGTCGGTTGTGGTTATGGCCTTGAGCTTAGTAGGAGCGAACGGGGCTATGGCATAGACTCCCTGATACTGCTTGTCCTCGACACAGCTTATTGTGCGCAGGGTCTTGCGGTCGAGCCAACGCTCGCCGACAATACCGTTCACATAAGGGTTAGTGCCTGTAGAGAGGGCGGCAATTGCCGAAGCACGGTCTATGTTCTCAAACTCGTAATAGGAGTTCGGATAGACACGGCCCTCCGAAAGAAGACGCTTGAAACCGCCTTCACCGTAGAAACGTGAGAACTCATAGAGAAAATCGGTCCTAAGCTGGTCAACGGTTATATTAAGATAGAGTTTAGGAGCGGCTACCTCCTGCTGCGCAGATAGATGCAATGAAAAACAGCTGAGGAAGAGTACTAATAGAGATTTAATTCGCATATCTTTTTCTTATATAAATGGAACATGGCACGTGCCATTAAGGCTATCGCAAAGAAATATACAGGTACCGGATATACCTGCACTGAAAATATCGCAGAAAGGAAGAACATAGCAACGAAGGCCACCTGAACCCATGCGGCACGCATAGGTTTTCCTTTTATTGTACAGTAAACGAACTGCGGCATGAGCACCAATGCCAACGGATTAAGCAGGAGCAACAGCCAGTTGTTGCCTACAGCCGGATGCGAAGAGAAAAGAGCCATAAAGAGCAACAGCATTCCTGGGATTCCCTGCAAAAGCATCAGCAGTACATCGAGCCCCCAATATGTTCTCTTGCGCCGCACCTCACACAACATGACAATCATCGTTGCAAGAAGCAACAGCAATGAAACATTGAACGGCGTGAAATGATTCTTTTCCATAACCTTTGGCTGTTCGCCTAACAGTATTGTCGTTTCACCCACCAACGGCTGCATATTGCCGGCTGACGATTCTACAACGGCCTTGCCGGCATCATTCATGAAGAAGGCAGGTATGAACTGAAGCTGGTGACGGGATGCCGGCTTGTCAACATCGGCACCCAGCAGGAGGTTTATGCCAAAGGCATACCATTGGTGCTTCCCGGTAAGGAGTGACAATGCCTCACGGAATGTCATGTTTTCGGGAAGATCGCCACCATACGACACCTCGCCGAAAACGGAATAGAGAAGATCGCGTATTCTTGTAGTACAGTTATTGTAGAAATAGTTGTATCTGTACACCCTGTTTTCAGGCTTGCAATTCTCGGCAAGGGCATTGTATATTCTCTCTGCCTGCAAAGGAGAAAGGTTTACTTTCTGTTCTATAACGGAAGAACCGCGCTCTTCGTATTCTCGGATAAAATGGCTGTAGGGAACAACACCTACCATGTAGTCGGTCTCGCCCAGAATGAAACGCCACATGAAATTAGGAGCACTGAAATCGAAGTAGCCGTAACCGAAAACGATGTCAGTACCATTGTTGCTGTCGCGGTAACGCAAGCCCGTATGACCGAAAAGGGCATAAGCTTCGTCACCCGGCGAACATGTAAGTATTGAGAAACTTGCTTCTTCGGCAGAGATTCTTGAAAGTGAAACGAAGAAACAGAGCAATGCGATAATAATTCTTTTCACAGCATCATTCAAGGTTAATTCAGCAATGCCCCGAACTGCGAGGCCTTAATTTCCATATTCGGCAGCAGCCGCCACCTATACTCCGCAAAATTAGTAAATTTATGCGATATCCCCGTCGTCTATAGACAAAAAGTACATCTACACACATATTCATATACATATAAATGAAAAAGAAGAGCAATAAAGTTATAATTTGGCAAAAAGTTTAAAACTATGGATAATTTACTGTAACTTTGCACGAAATTTTTAAGAAGCAGGCTTGAACCTTATAGTTGACATAGGAAACAATAGTGCAAAGTTCTATCTTTTTCAGGGGAAGCAGATGATACTGCATACAAGAAGAACGGAAGAACTGTACAGCGTCATACAGGAGTGGAATTCGCAATATTCAATAGAAAAAGCGATTGTCTCTTCGGTACTGGACCTGACAGAGGAACAGGAGAGGTGCTTCGACGAACTTGATTGCCCTGTAATATGGTTCAGCCATGAGACACGCTCTCCATTGGCTATCAAGTACAGCACGCCGCATACCTTAGGCACCGACAGACTGGCAGCCGCAATAGGTGCATGGAGCGAGGCCGAAGGCAGGAACATGCTGGTGATAGATGCCGGGAGTGCCATAACTGTTGACTTCGTTGACCGCAACGGCAACTACCTCGGAGGAAACATATCACCGGGAATAAGAATGCGCCTCAACGCATTGCACAGGTTCACAGGGCGATTGCCGCTTGTCGAGAAAGAGGGAGAGACCCCTTTTATAGGGTACGATACCGAAACCGCCATACGCAGCGGAGTAATGCATGGCATTTGCCACGAAATTGAGGGCTATATAGCCGCGATAAAGGAGAAATATGGCGACGTTTTGGTTTTTTTAACGGGCGGAGACGAAAATCCCTTGAAAAATAACATAAAAAGTCGCATCTTTGCAGATAAATACCTTGTCGCAAAAGGTTTGAACAGAATTTTACTAGAATACAACAATGATTAAAAGAACACTGACAATACTGCTGGCCATATTTGCTGTCATCGGTGCAAATGCCGATAACGGCATAAACTCACCATATTCAAGGTATGGTATTGGTATATTGTCGAACCAGAGCCTGGGCATTAACCGACAGATGGGTGGCTTAGGATACGGCCTTCGCAGTCACAAGTACATAAATATTGTAAACCCGGCATCATTCTCCGAAGCCGACACGCTTACAATGCTGTTCGAAGCCGGCGTTTCGTTGCAGAACATCAACTTCAAAGAGGGCGACAAAAGGATAAACGCGAAAAACGGAAGCCTTGAATACATTGCAGCGCAGTTCCGCATACGCAAGAACTTGGGAATGTCATTGGGTTTCCTGCCATATTCAAGAGTAGGATACTCTTTCAGCATCGCATCACGCGAAGGCACTACCGAGACAAGCATCGACACCTACACCGGCAGCGGAGGTATCTACCAGCCATACATCGGCATAGCATGGAGGCCTTTGCCTAACCTTTCAGTTGGACTTACCGGGTCGTACATATATGGAGACATAACACATGAAGTAGGCATAAACTTCGTGAACAGTACCGACCTCAGAAAGGTATATTCCGCATCGGTTAAAAGCTACAAGCTTGACTTAGGAGTGCAGTACACCAAAGGGTTCGGACAGAACCACAAGGTAACGGCCGGAGCCGTTTACTCTTTCGGGCATGACATGAGCGCAGAAGCGACCGTGACAGAAGAGAACGCATCGGCATCGGTAGAGAAGGAGATTGCAGACGGATTTAAGATTCCGCATACATTCGGACTCGGTTTCTTCTATAGCTACAAGAACAAATGGAAGTTCGGTGCCGACTACACTTATCAGAACTGGAGTTCATCGACATTCTTCGGAGACGAAAAGGGCATGAACAGAAGCAAGGTATCGTTAGGCATGGAGTACAGCCCTACAAAACTGTCGAACAATATCTTCAAGATGATTGAGTACAGGGCAGGAGCATATTATGCACAGCCTTATACAAAGATAAAGGGAGAGAACGGATGTGATGAGTATGGTGTAAGTGCCGGCATTTCGCTCCCGTTCTACAACAGCAACAACAGATACAGCCATGCCACACTGCATATTTCAGGAGAGTTCGCACATTTGGAACCGAAAACTGCAGGAATGATTGCCGAGAACTATCTGAGGATTAATATCGGAATAACATTCAACGAGTCATGGTTCATGAAGATGAAAGTAAGATAAAAAGATTAAGGAAAGGAATATTAAAGATGAAGAAGTTATTTTTAGCGATTCTTGTACTTGCTGCTGCAAGTATGAATGCACAGAACGGTGTTACTAACGAGTTCCGTTTTGGACAGGGAGAGGATAGCATCAGATGTCTTGAGGCTATCAGCATATCAAGCGTGAATGTAAAGAACAAGGCATACGACATTGCATATCCCGAATGGAAAGTCGTATTCACTGAGTTCCCCGTTGCACGTGTCGATACATACACAAACGGTATCAAGATTCTTACAGAGCTTATCAAGAAAGAGGCTGACCCTAAGAAGAAAGAGGATTACATAAAGGAGCTCATGCAGGTTTATGACCAGCAGATAAAGTATATCGACAAGCTTCAGGAAATCACAAGAACAAAGCTTTCGGCAGGACAGCTCATCGGCAAGAAGGCTATGGCATACATCCAGTACTACAAGAATGCACCTGTAGATACCATATATGCAATGCTTGCAAAGTCGGTCGAGATGGAAAAAGGCATGTCGGAATATACAGTTACAGAGCGTTTCATAAAGTATTCTGCCGAAAAGTACAAGAAAGACCAGAGCCACGGAGAGCAGCTTATCGAAGACTATCTGAACGCTTCGGTATATATCGTAGAGGTTCTTGACAAGTACAATGACAAGATTATCGAGTGCGAGCGCAGATACAAGGAGGAGGGTAACCCAAGAGACAGTACAAACGCTATCGCATACGGGAAAATGATAGGTGCGTCACGTATCTCAAAGAGCAATATCGACGCATATTTCATCAACAGCGGTGCAGCATCTTGCGAGGATCTCAACAAGATCTATACTCCTACACTCGAAGCAAACAAGGACAACATCGAGTATCTGAACAAGGTTATCTCTGTAATGAGCATGCTTAGGTGTACAAAGGAGGATGCATATCTTGTAGCATCGGAATATGCTCTTGCCATTGAGCCTACAGCCAAGGCTGCCATGGGTTGCGGTTACCGTTACTTCAAGAAGGGTGACATAGACAAGGCTATGGAACTTTTCGACCAGGCTATCGAGCTTGAAGCCAGTGTAACCAACAAGGCCGAACTCTGCTACAAGGTAGGTGCTATCTACTACAGTCTGAACAAATATGCAAAAGCCCGCAGCTATGCACAGAAGGCATTGTCTTTCAACGCGAACTACGGACAGCCGCACATTCTTATAGCACAGTGCTATGCAGCATCTCCTAACTGGTGCGACGACCAGACTTTGAACGCTTGTACATATTATGTATGTATGGACCGTTTGCAGCGTGCAAAGAGCATCGACCCATCTGTAAAGAGAGAAGCTGACAAGTATATCGCAACTTACTCAAAATATACTCCGAAGCCAGAAGAACTCTTCATGAGAGGTTACTCTTCGGGCAAGGCTGTAACAGTAGGCGGTTGGATAAATGAGACTACCAGAATACGTTAATCTTAAAAGATTTGCATATAATACAACAATCGCTGTTGCAGCGATTGTTGTATTCATTTTCAACTCCTCTTGCCAGGAGAACAAAAGGAGTGTGGCCGAAGCTGTCGAATGCCGAGACTCTTTGGCACTTATGAGCACATATGATGTCGAGACACTGATAAGCGATTCCGGACGCATCAGCTACAAGATAGTAGCTGACGAATGGCTGGTATTCGACAGACGCAACCCGCCACACTGGGCTTTCGAAAAAGGTGTCTTCCTGGAGAAGTACGACAGGGGAATGAACGTTGAAGCTACCATTAAATGCGATACAGCATACTACTTCAGCGAACAGAAGCTATGGAAGCTTATTGGGAATGTCGATATAAGGAACCAGAAGAACGAAAAGTTCTTCACCGACCTGCTATACTGGAACCAGGAGGAGAAGACAATCTATTCCGACGCATACATAAAGATCGAGCAGGAGAGCCAGGTGACAGAAGGTGTAGGATTCTCTTCGAACCAGGACCTCTCGGCATGGCACATAAAGAATACAAAAGGCATATACGCCATTGAAGAATAAATGACAACTACTATCTTGCTTCTCGTTATAGTGATAATGCTATCGGCCCTCTTTTCGGGCATGGAGATTGCATTTGTCTCATCGAACAGACTGCTTTTAGGCATCGACAGCCAGGAGCGTTCCGTCAGGTCGTACGTTATTGACAAGTTCTATAGCAACAGCAACAATTTCATATCGAGTATTCTGGTTGGAAACAACATTGTACTTGTCATATACGGTATGCTCATGGCACGCCTTCTGAACAGCACCATACTGTCGGGCTTCCACGATTCACCGTCTGCAAGCCTGTTGCTTGAAACAATAATATCTACCATTGTCATCATTTTCACAGGTGAATTCATCCCGAAGGCACTTTTCAGGATAAACCCGAACCGCTCGCTCAAGCAGTTCGCATTGCCCATGTATGTGATTTACATACTGCTCTACCCTATGGCGCGCTTTACGACAATATGCTCCATAATGGTGTTGAAACTCCTCGGCATAAAGATAAAGAACGAAGCACGTGACAACACATTCTCTATAACCGAGCTGAACAACCTTATACAGACCTCCATAGAGAATGCCGACGAAGAGCAGGAGATAAACAACGATGTGCTTATCTTCCAGAACGCACTCGACTTCTCAAGCATCAAGGTCAGGGACTGTTTTGTCCCTCGAACAGAGATTGAAGCCGTTGAGGTGAACACCCCTCTTGAAGAACTGAAATCGGTATTCATCGAATCGGGACACTCCAAGATTGTAGTTTACAAGGATAATATCGACAACATAATCGGCTATATCCATTCATCGGAACTGTTCCGTCTTGGAAAGAAATGGCAACAGAAGATTTGCAAGATGCCTTATGTACCCGAAACGCTATCGGCACAGAAGCTCATGCGTACGCTAATGCAGCAGAAGAAATCACTGGCTGTTGTAATTGACGAGTTCGGAGGAACATCGGGCATCATATCGCTCGAAGACCTGGTAGAGGAAATCATCGGAGAGATAGAGGACGAGCACGATAACCAGAATCTTGTAGCCAAGTCATTGGGCAATAATGAATATATCCTTTCGGGACGTCTTGAAATTGAAAGGATAAATGAGATGTTCGGCCTGGATATTCCCGAATCGGACGAATACCAGACTCTGGGCGGATTCATACTTGCACACCACCAGCGTTTCCCGCAATTGAACGAGGTCATAAGCATTGGACGCTTCAAAGTACGTACCGTTAAACAGCGCAGTACAAAGATTGAACTTGTAAGGCTCACTGTTGCATAGACAAGAGGAATAGGCCACAAACAAAAAGAATAAACAAGATGCTAAAAATAGACAAAACGGCACGACACAGTGCCGTTTTGTCTATTTTTAGTACAACTTTTTCCATTGTTTATTACAATAAATCCAAAGCATTTTACTAACTTTGCAAAGTTTAATGCAAAAAATATAAAACAAAAAATAATTTTAGATTATGGCAACACTACAAAAGCTGCGTAACCAAGGCCCACTGCTCGTTATTTTCGTGGGACTCGCATTGTTTGCCTTCATTGCAAGCGATGCATGGAGAGCAATTGAACCCAACAGCAGAGAGATTTCTGCCGGCTACCTGAACGGTGACAAGATTTCTGCCATGGAATTCCAGGAGTTCCAGAACAAGTATCTCGATGCAACAAAGAGCCTAAGACTCATGAACGAGGCTCTGCCTGAGGCACAGAGAACTGCTTCATTCACAGATGAGGAGCTTACCGCATTGAGAGAGCAGGCATGGAATACATACATCCAGCTTCAGATTGCAGAGATGCAGGGCGAGAAGCTTGGCATTTCAGTTACAGACGAAGAGATTGAAGAGGTTCTCAACAGCAACAGGAGCCAGTTCATGAACAGCTTCAACAGACAGTTCAAGTCTTCAGGCGTAGCATTCGACGCTCTTTCATGGAAAGAAGTTAAAGAAAACTACAAGAAAGGCCTGGAGATTGGCCGTATCGACCCATACACCGCAGAGATGCATGCATGCTGGGAGTACCTTGCAAACAATATCAAGGCCGAGATGTATCAGGCAAAGCAGGCCGCACTCCTCGCAAAGGCAGCAGTTCCGAACGCAGCTCTTGCAAGCAAGAACTTCGAGCTGAACAACAACACATTCAGCATTGAAGTTGCAGCATACCCTTACAACGAGATTGCAGACTCATTGGTTAAGGTAAGCGATGAGGAGGTCAAGAAATTCTACGACGAGAACAAGGAGTATGCATTCGAACTGCCTTTTGACACACGTGATATCGAATACATTTCTGTAAGTATCAACCCAAGCCCAAGCGACAGAAGCAAGGTACAGCAGGAGATGCAGGAGTATGCCGATTCACTCAAGAACGGCTCTACCGAGTATGACAGACTTCTCCGCATGGCTGGTTGCGACTACACATACAACGACCTGTTGTGGACTAAGGACGCTTTGAGCGAGGACGTTCAGGTACGTCTCGACAACGTTGCATTGAACGATGTAGTAGGACCATACTCAAACGCATCGGACAACACATTCAACGTATTCAAGTATCTGCGCAAGGAGGAAGTAGCCGATTCAATGATGATTCGCCTTATCCTCGTTGAGAGCCAGGACAAGGATATTCTTGCTACAACAACCGACAGCCTTATGAACGCTCTTGGCAAGAATGCCGATTTCAAGGAGCTTGCAAAGAACTACGGACACGTAGATTCTCTTTGGTTCCGTTCACAGAACTTCTACACAGTAGGCATCTTCAACAGCAGCAAGATACAGGAAGAGGTTTACAACGCACCTACAGGCAAGTATGCAGTAGCAGAACTCACACCTAACGCAAAGATTATATACCAGGTTATCACAAAGAAAGGAAAGGCCGAGGTTTACAACATTGCATACATCAAGAAAGAGATTGCTACAAGCAACGAGACATACGACAACATCTACAACAAGCTTAGCGAGTACATTGCCACATATAACACAGCAGAGCAGTTCAGAAACGAAGCATTCAAGAACGGATATGTTGTACGCCCGCAGAACGATGTAAACGCATCTACAGCAAAAATCGGCAACATCGCCAACACATCAAGCCTTATCAACTGGATACTTTCTGACGAAAGAACCGAGGGTGAGTTCTCTGCAATCACTGAATGCGGAAACAACAACAATTTCATTGTAGCAGTTATAACAGGCATCAACCCTAAGGGCTATCTTCCTTTAAAGAAGGCTACCCCAAGCATTACCAGCAAGCTCACCATCGACAAGAAAGCCGAGATGATTACTAACGAGCTTGCAGGCAAGGACTTCGCTGCCATCTGCGGCAACAACAAGGTAAAGACCAGCAGCATCAGCATGGTTGAGTACAAGAAGGCAACTCACGTTCCTTCTGTAAACGCTGACGAACCGGTCATCAGCGCAGTTGTAGCAAACATGAACGTTAACGAGGTAAGCGCACCTATCAAGGGCAACAACGCTGTTTACGTTGTTAAGGTAACAGCAAAGAACCCGAAGAACGGTGAGTTCAATGCAGAAACAGAGAACCAGTACATCTCATCCAACGGAGGCATGTTCAGCTATGACAACATTGCAGGACAGCTCCTGCAGATGGCTCTCAGCGACATCTACCCTGCCGAGAACAAACTGCACACAATGCAGTCTGCACAGTAAGGAACAGCTTACATAACGATAAAATCGATAGCGACAATATACAAATTGTCGCTATCGATTTGTTTTACGACTAGTTATCAAAACTGCCGCACCGCCGGATACATTACTGCGAGACAAAAAAAAGCAGAAAACCGCTGTTTTCTGCTTTGCTCTTCAGGTAGGACTTGAACCTACGACCCCCTGATTAACAGTCAGGTGCTCTAACCGACTGAGCTACTGAAGAATATGTTTGGAAGCTCATTAAAATAGCGAGGCTTCCGCTCGCTTGCTCTTCAGGTAGGACTTGAACCTACGACCCCCTGATTAACAGTCAGGTGCTCTAACCGACTGAGCTACTGAAGAATATTTTGCCGCCCTTATCGTTCGACGGTGCAAAAGTAGTATATCTTTTTAATACGTGCAAGTTTTTCGGCTTTTTTTTATGACCAATCAAAAAAAAAGGAACTTATGACCGATTTTTCATTAAAAATAGATAAAAAGCGTTCCTTTGGAAGATTATAAAGAAGTAAAAGTGTATCTTCGCAAATTGAAAAGAAAACAAGAAAAAATACCGATTTATATATGAAAAAAGCATTGAAGTTTTTCATTCTCGCTTTATGCATGGCCATGTTGCCTGCACTTGCAACAAAAGCCGACGAGAAGCACAAGCTGCAATTGTCGAAACAGTTGACAGTATTCAATTCCATAGTAAAGGAACTGAACCTTTTCTATGTCGATAGCATCATGCCCGAAAAGATGATTGGAAAAGGCATCAATGCAATGTTGAGAAGCCTCGATCCCTACACTGTATATTACTCCGAGGAAGAGAGCGACGAACTTAGGATGATGACTACTGGCAAATATGCCGGAATAGGCTCTATAATAAGGTTCCATACAGACAAAAAGACAACTGTACTTACACAGCCGTATGAAGGCATGCCTGCACACAAGGCGGGGCTGCTGGCTGGCGACCTTATAATATCCATCGACGGCAAGGCCATAAAGGATATGAGTACCGACAGCGTTAGTGACATGCTTCGCGGTGAGCCGGGCACTAAACTCACTCTCGAAATTGAACGCCCCGGCAAGAAAGGCACAATGACCGTAAAGCTGGAACGTGCAAGCATTGCATTACCGCCCATAAGCTATTACGGAATGCTTGACAGCAAAACCGGATATATCCTTCTGGAGAGTTTCACCGAAGAGTGTTCAAAGGAGATGCGACGTGCCATAGTAGAACTGAAGAAACAGGGTGCCGAATCTTTCGTGATAGACCTTCGCGGCAACGGTGGAGGACTTCTTGGCGAGGCTGTAGAGATTGTAAACCTGTTCGTGCCGAAGGGAAAGACAATAGTGACCACAAAGGGCAAGATAAAGCAGTCGAACGACGAATATGTAACACGTAAGGAACCTATCGACACGGAGTGCCCTCTGGTTGTCCTTGTTGACGGACAGTCGGCTTCGGCTTCGGAGATTCTTGCAGGCTCCCTTCAAGACCTTGACAGGGCCGTAATAATAGGCTCGCGCACTTTCGGCAAAGGACTTGTGCAGAGTTCAAGAAGCGTGAATGGCGGAGGCTATCTCAAACTGACAACTGCCAAATACTACATACCGAGCGGAAGATGCGTACAGGCACTTGACTACTCGCACATGATGGACGAGGGAAAATCGAGCAGAATACCCGACAGCCTGACAACCGTATTCCGCACTCAGGCAGGCAGGGAAGTGCGCGACGGAGGAGGCATACGCCCCGACATTGAGCCAAAAAGCGAGGAGCTGTCAACACTGCTCTACTATCTCATGCAGGACATGGCTCTCTTTGACTTTGCAACAGAGTTCAAACTGAAGAACGATACCATAGCTCCGGCTGCGACATTCACTGTCAGCGACGAGACATACAACGAGTTCTGCGAATACTTGAAATCAAAGGATTTCAAATACGACCTGAGAAGCGTAAAGGCTCTCGCCGACCTCAAGAAGCTGATTGAATTCGAAGGACTCGGAGATGTTGTCAAGGAAGAGATGAAAGCTCTTGAAAACAAGCTGAAGGCCGACTTGGGACAGTCGCTCCAACATTTCAAAAAAGATATAAAGCATCTTATTGCCGACGAGATTGTAAAACGATACTACGGACAGAGAGGCGAGATTATATACAATCTGCGAGAGGACACCGACATAAAAGAAGCGTGCAAGCTCCTCAGCGACAAGGAGAAATACGACAGCATTCTGTCACCGCAGAAAAAGAAATAAAAGGACAATAAATTAGCCCCGAATGTATTCCGACATTCGGGGCTAATGCTGCCATTATATGTCTCATGTTTACTTCATATCAACAGCTACCGTACCATTCTCAAGCCTTAGATGAAAACGGCAATGGTCGCCCACGTTGAATATCCTTGGCTTGTCAGTTACACCATCCACCACGAATAGCGATGACGAAGAAGTAAATCGCGGTATGCTTATCACAGTATCGACACCGGCTACTGTCACCGGTTCTTCCGAAAGATACCTGTTCACCCTGATTACCGTGTCGGAATCAACAGGATTTCCTTCATACAGAAGACTGTCATCAAGATATACGGAGTAGGCACGACCCTCAAAGTCTGGAGAGAAACTGACAGTATATGTAAACACTGTGCTTGGGGAGTTTTTCCAAGCCTCGCTCATCGCATAATAGGTGAAAAGAACTATCGAAAGTATCACTACTGCGAAGAAGAAAACGCTGCCGAACAGGAATTTCATATTTGCATTGCTGCTTTTGGTTGCCATATTTCATAATATTTACCGCGAAGATAATGATTATCGTGATAAAGGCAAAAAGAGAAGAGTCCTTTAAATATCGCAAATGGCAAAAAGAGATATTTCACAGAGAGTATATAAAAATGGCAGAATTGCTTGCACGGATTGACAAATAATATTAAATTTGCAGTGATAATGATGATGTGGAGGGGCCGACAAGCCCCTCTTTTTCATACATTATCCAAAGAATCATATCATAATCAACAACAGCAATAGAATTATATGATTGACAGACAACAGGTAATCGACTTGACAAACGAATGGCTTGCCGACAAAGAGTATTTCCTAGTTGATGTTATTATCAGCAAGGACGACAAGATTACAGTAGAGATCGACCATGCCGAAGGCGTATGGATTGAGGATTGCGCAGAACTGAGCCGGCACATCGAGAACGGCTTGAGCCGCGAAACCGAGGACTATGAGCTTGAGGTAGGTTCTGCAGGTCTCGGACAGCCTTTCAAGGTAACACAGCAGTACAAAAACCACATAGGCATGGAGGTCGAAGTCCTGACAAAGGAGGGCAAGAAGCTGAAAGGCATTCTCAAAGATGCTTCGGATGAGGAGTTCACCCTCACTGTCACAAAAAAGGAGAAAAAAGAGGGTGCAAAGCGTCCTCAGCTCGTCGAAGAGGATTTGATATTCCCTTATGACGGCGTAAAGTACACGAAGTATATTATAAATTTCAAATAAAATGGCAAAGAAAGAAGAAACAATCAGCCTTCTTGACACCTTTCAGGAGTTCAAGGAGTCGAAGAACATCGACCGCACTACAATGATTAGCGTGCTCGAAGAGAGCTTCCGTAAAGTATTGGTTAACATGTTCGGTACAGACGAGAACTATTCCGTTATCGTCAACCCCGACCGCGGTGACTTCGAGATACAGCGTCGCCGTATCGTTGTTGCCGACAATGATGTAAAGGACAACAACCTGGAGATTTCTCTCAGCGAGGCCCAACTCATAGACGACACATTTGAAGAGGGCGAAGAGGTAAGTGAAATCGTTAATTTTGCCGAGTTCGGCCGCCGTGCAATCCTGAACCTTCGCCAAACACTTGCATCAAAGATTCTGGAGCTTGAGAAGGACAGCCTCTACAACAAGTACAGCGAGAGAATCGGCCAGATTGTAAGTGCAGAGGTTTACCAGATATGGAAGAAGGAACTGCTTCTTGTCGATGACGAGGGCAATGAGCTCATTCTCCCTAAGACAGAACAGATTCCCAGCGACTTCTACCGCAAGGGCGACAATGTACGTGCAGTCGTTGCGCGCGTTGACAACCAGAACAACAACCCGAAGATTATCCTGAGCCGTACATCACCGATGTTCCTACAGCGCCTCTTCGAGCTTGAGGTTCCCGAAATCAACGATGGCCTTATCACAATAAAGAAGATTGCCCGTATCCCAGGCAAGCGTGCCAAGATTGCCGTTGAGACATACGACGAGCGCATCGACCCGGTAGGCGCATGCGTTGGTGTAAAGGGTTCTCGTATCCACGGTATCGTACGTGAGCTGCGCAATGAGAACATCGACGTAATTCCGTTCACATCAAACACAGAGCTGTTCATCAAGCGTGCATTGAGCCCTGCCAAGATACAGGAGATTACAATTGACGACGAGAAGCGTGTTGCAGACGTAAACCTAAAGAAAGAGGAGGTATCTCTTGCTATCGGCAAGGACGGTCTCAATATCAAGCTTGCAAGTATGATTACCGAATACACAATCAACGTATATCGTGAGATTGATGCACAGCAGGAGGATGATATCTACCTCGACGAGTTCAACGACGAAATCGAAGAGTGGGTAATTGAAGCGATAAAGAACATAGGCCTTGACACAGCAAAGGCTGTTCTTAACACACCTCGTGAAGTTCTCATTGAGAAAGCCGACCTTGAGGAGGACACTGTTGACCACCTTATCGAGGTTCTGAAATCAGAATTCGAGGATGAGGAATAAAAGACATTCGACAAAAACCCCAAAAGAAAGGATTACTGATGAAGATAAGATTAAATAAAGTACAGAAAGAACTCAACCTGGGCCTCTCTACCATCGTGGATTTCTTGCAGAAGAAGGGTTTCGAAATCAAGGAAGACCCCAATGCAGTTGTCCCCGAAGCAGGATACGAGATGCTCATCCAAGAGTTCAGCGCCGACAAGAAGGCGCGCATCCAGTCGGATAACTTCCTGAAGGAACGCCAGAACAAGGAGAAGCCTAAGGCTGCACCGGTTGTCGAGGAGAAGCCTGTAGAGAAGAAACCGGCAGCAGAGCCTGCTCCAAAGGCTGTTGAAGTTCCGAAACCGGCACCCGCACCGGAGCCAAAGGAAGAGCCTAAGAAAGAAGAGCCGCTCATAAAGGTTACACGCCGCATAGACCTCGATGCCTTGAACAAGAAGAACCAGCCGAAGAAAGAAGAGCCTAAGCCTGCACCGGCACCTGTTCAGGAGCCGGAGCCGGCAGCGAAGGTTGAAGAACCTGCACCGGTTGTTGAAGAGCCTGTCAAGAGCGAGCATGTTTCCGAAGTGCCGCAGCCACAGCTCACTCAGGTTGACGAGGTTGTAGCTCCCAAACTCAATATTGTAGGCCAGATAGACCTCTCTGCAATAAACCAATCTACACGTCCTAAGAAGAAGAGCAAGGAAGAGAAGAAGAAGGAGCGTGAGGAGAAGGACAAGCAGCGCGAAGAGCAGCGTAAGCAGCAGCGTGAGGCACAGCGTCAACAGAACGGCGGCGAGGGCGACAAGAAGAAGAAACGCCAGCGCATCAACAGCCAGCGCGTCGATATAAACGACGTGAAGGAAAGCGGCAGCGACAATAAGGAGTGGAGTGCAAACCGCAACAAGAGCAACAACCAGTCACAGGGCAGCCGCAAGGACCGCGACCGTCAGCACAAGCGTTTCGACAAGAACGATGTCAGCGATGAGGATGTCTCAAAGCAGATTAAGGAGACACTCGACCGTCTTACAAACCGCGGCAAGGCCAACAAGTCGGCCAAGTACCGCAAGGAGAAGCGCGACATGGCTGCCGAGCGTCAGATGCAGCAGATAAGCGAAGAAATGGAGCAGAGCAAGGTTCTGCAGCTTACAGAGTTCGTGACTGCAAATGAGCTTGCAAGCATGATGAACATTTCTGTGACACAGGTCATTGCAACATGTATGAGCATCGGTATGATGGTATCCATCAACCAGCGTCTCGATGCTGAGACAATAAATATTGTTGCAGAGGAGTTCGGTTATACAACAGAATATGTCAGCGCAGAGGTTGCCAATGCAATTGAAGAGGCAACCGACAGCGAAGAGGACCTTGTACCACGCGCACCTATCATCACCGTGATGGGACACGTTGACCATGGTAAGACATCATTGCTCGACTACATACGCAAGGCAAATGTAATCGCAGGAGAGGCCGGCGGTATCACACAGCACATCGGTGCATACAACGTGAAGATGGAGAGCGGCAAGCGCATTACCTTCCTCGATACTCCGGGTCACGAGGCGTTTACAGCCATGCGTGCGCGCGGTGCGAAAATTACCGATATCGTAATCATCATCATCGCTGCCGACGACAACGTGATGCCGCAGACAAAGGAGGCAATCAACCATGCTATGGCAGCCGGTGTGCCCATTGTATTCGCATTCAACAAATGCGACAAGCCTACAGCCGACCCGAACCGCATCAAGGAAGAACTTGCAAACCTCAACATGCTCGTTGAGGACTGGGGCGGAAAGTACCAGTCGCAGGAGATTTCGGCAAAGAAAGGTATGGGCGTGGAAGAGCTCATGGAGAAGGTGCTTCTTGAAGCAGAGCTTCTCGACCTCAAGGCTAACCCTAACCGCAAGGCAACCGGTTCGGTAATCGAGTCAACACTCGACAAGGGACGCGGATACGTTGCTACCGTACTTGTACAGAACGGTACTCTGAAGGTAGGTGACATTGTTGTTGCCGGAACACAGTGGGGAAAGGTAAAGGCTATCTTTAACGAGCGTAACCAGCGCATCAAGGAGATTAAACCGGCTGAACCGGCACTTATCCTTGGACTCAACGGAGCACCGGCAGCGGGTGACACATTCAACGTAGTTGACAGCGAGCGCGAAGCACGTGAGATTACCGGCAAGCGTGAGCAGCTGCAACGCGAGCAGGGATTGCGTACACAGAAGATGCTTACACTTGACGAAGTGGGCCGCCGTATCGCACTCGGGAACTTCCAGACACTCAACATCATTGTCAAGGGTGACGTGGACGGTTCTATCGAGGCTCTAAGCGACTCTCTCATCAAGCTATCTACCGAGACTATCCAGGTGAACGTGATTCACAAGGCTGTAGGACAGATTTCGGAGAGCGACGTGAGCTTGGCAGCGGCATCAGATGCCATTATCGTGGGTTTCCAGGTACGTCCGTCAGTCACTGCACGCAAGGTTGCCGAGAACGAGGGTGTCGATATCCGCATCTACTCTATCATCTACGATGCTATCGAGGAGGTAAAAGCCGCTATGGAGGGTATGCTTGCTCCGATTGTCAAGGAGGAGATTACCGCAACCATAGAGGTACGCGAGACATTCCACATAAGCAAAGTCGGTACTGTTGCCGGATGTATGGTACGTGAGGGTAAGGTAAAGCGCACCGACCGTGCACGTCTTATCCGCGACGGTATCGTTATCCACACCGGCTCTCTTGCTGCGCTCAAGCGTTTCAAGGAGGATGTCAAGGAGGTGGGTACCAACTTCGAGTGCGGTATAAGCCTCACATCGCAGGATGACATAAAGATCGGCGATATCATTGAGACATTCGTAGAAGTAGAGGTTAAACAGAAACTCTGACTTTCGTAGAACGATATGAATACATTGGATATAGTCCTGCTTGCCACGACCCTGATTGGATTCATTATAGGATTCTGGGCAGGACTGATCAAACAGCTCACGCTTGGAGCAGGCATAGCAATAGGCCTGCTCCTGGCTGTGCTTTACTACCCTGCCGCCGCAACATGGATAAACAGCATGACAGGCTGGGAGAGCTGGCTATGCTCGGTAGCAGGGTTCACTGCGCTGCTTGTTTCGGCGGTGATAGCCTTTTCCGTTGCAGGCATGATAATAAAGTGGCTGCTAAGCCTTGTTTGCTTAGGCATAGTGGACCGTTTGCTGGGAGGATTCCTTTCGGCATTCATCGCAATGCTTGCCATAACAATGGCTGTAAGGGTAACTTCCGGCATAATGCCAGACAACAGCATAACAGGGGAAACATCGCAGAGAGAATCTGTGTTATACAATAAGGTTTCAAAGATAACCTTTTCAGTTATCGAGGAGATAAAGAAAGATAGATGAAAAAGGACAATATACTGAAAAGGCTGGCAAACAAGGCTTACGAGTTCGGGTTTGTCAGTAAGATTAAGACTGAAATTATAGAAAGCGGCTTAAGCGAAAAGACTGTAAGGCTCATTTCGGAAAAGAAGAACGAGCCCGAATGGCTGCTTGAGTTCCGCTTGCAGGCATACAGGCACTGGCTTACATTGAAGATGCCTTCATGGGCTCACCTCAACATACCTCCTATCAACTATCAGGCTATATCGTACTATGCCGACCCGTTGAAGAAGAACAAGGAGAACAAGAACAAGGAGATTGACCCAGAGCTGATGAAGACTTTCGAGAAGCTCGGTATTCCGCTCGAAGAGCGTCTGGCACTTAGCGGTACAGCAGTCGATGCAGTCATGGACTCAGTATCTGTTAAGACCACTTTCAAGGAGGAGCTGAAGGAGAAAGGCATAATCTTCTGTTCTATGAGCGAAGCCATACAGGAGTACCCCGACCTTGTGCGCAAGTACCTGGGCTCTGTAGTGAACTATCGCGACAACTTCTTTGCTGCGCTCAATACGGCAGTATTCAGCGACGGCTCGTTCGTGTATATACCCAAAGGGGTACGCTGCCCTATGGAGCTATCGACCTACTTCCGCATCAATGCAGCTAACACGGGGCAGTTCGAACGCACGCTCATAGTAGCAGATGACGACAGCTACGTATCGTATCTCGAAGGATGTACCGCACCCATGCGTGACGAGAACCAGCTGCATGCAGCTATCGTAGAGATTGTGGTGCACGACAATGCTGAGGTAAAGTACAGCACTGTACAGAACTGGTACCCAGGTGATGCCGAAGGAAAAGGCGGTGTCTATAACTTTGTCACAAAACGCGGCGACTGCCGTGGCAGGAACAGCAAGCTCTCCTGGACACAGGTAGAGACAGGCTCTGCCATAACATGGAAGTATCCCAGCTGCATACTGCGTGGCGACAACTCGCAGGGTGAGTTCTATTCTGTCGCGCTCACGAACAACTACCAGCAGGCCGACACCGGCACAAAGATGATTCATCTGGGAAAGAACACCAGGAGTACAATCATAAGCAAAGGCATATCGGCAGGAAAGAGCCAGAACTCTTACAGAGGCTTGGTGCGTGTAAGCAAGAATGCCGACGGTGCACGCAACTACAGCCAGTGCGACTCATTGCTGTTAGGCGATAAGTGCGGCGCACACACATTCCCATACATGGACATACACAACAACAGTGCAGTCATTGAGCACGAGGCAACCACATCAAAGATTTCGGAAGACCAGCTCTTCTACTGCAACCAGCGAGGCATCGGCACCGAAGAGGCTATCGGACTAATTGTCAACGGCTATGCCAAGGAGGTGCTCAACAAACTGCCTATGGAATTCGCAATCGAGGCGCAGAAGCTTCTCAGCGTATCGTTGGAAGGAGCCGTAGGCTGACAAATAACAGAATTATGGAAAATCTACTTGAGATAAAGAACCTTCATGCCACAATAGACGGCAAAGAGATACTTAAAGGAATAGACCTTACAGTCAAGGCCGGTGAGGTACATGCCATAATGGGCCCAAACGGTTCGGGCAAGAGCACGCTGAGCAACGTGCTTGTAGGGCACCCTGCATACACGGTCACCGAGGGAGAAGTGATATACAAAGGCAAGAACCTGCTTGAGCTTGCCCCTGAGGATCGTAGCCACGAAGGCCTTTTCCTGTCGTTCCAATACCCTGTTGAAATACC
The DNA here is from genome assembly GCA_017522915.1 of Bacteroidaceae bacterium. Lineage (GTDB taxonomy): Bacteria > Bacteroidota > Bacteroidia > Bacteroidales > Bacteroidaceae > HGM04593. The sequence goes on along the minus strand of JAFWXX010000011.1, from coordinate 52,358 downwards.
GGGAGTGAGCATCACCAACTTCATGCGTGCAGCAATAAACGCAAAGCGCAAGTACCTTGGCGAAGAGCCTATGAACGCAACGGAGTTCCTCAAGATGATGCGTGAGAAACGTGCTCTTGTGAATCTCGACAGCAAGCTTGCCAACCGCTCCGTAAACGAAGGTTTCAGCGGTGGAGAGAAAAAACGCAACGAGATATTCCAGATGGCAATGCTGGAGCCGGTACTGAGCATTCTCGACGAAACCGATTCGGGCCTCGACATCGACGCATTGCGTATCGTGGCAGAGGGTGTCAACAAGCTGAAGCGCGAAGATACATCGAGCATAGTCATCACACACTACCAGCGTCTTCTCGACTACATCAAACCCGATATAGTGCATGTGCTGTACAACGGAAGGATTGTCAAGACTGCCGGCCCTGAGCTTGTAATGGAGCTTGAGGAACGCGGATACGACTGGATTAAAAACGAAAACTGATGGGCAGCGAACAGGAATACATAGATATCTTCGACCGTCACAGGGAACTTATAGACGAGCCATGTGCAAAGCTGCTCAACGATGAGCGCGCAAAGGCGATAATACGCTTCAAGGCTACAGGATTCCCCGGCATAAAGGAAGAGAACTGGCTCCACACCAACATTGCGAAAAGGTTTTCTGCCGACTACGGCATGAATCTCGGACGTGTTGAGGTGAAGGCCGGCACACATGACATATTCACCTGCGACGTGCCTAACCTCAGGACTCATCAGGCATATATAATAAACGACACGTTCCATCCCGGCAACAACGGCAAGCCATTGCCTGAGGGCGTTATTCTCGGAAGCCTAAACGACGTTGCCGAGAACCACCCTGCCCTGCTCGCTCCATACTACAACAGCCTGGCCGGAAAAGGTGACAGCACGGTACAGTTCAATACAGCCTTCGTTCAGGATGGTGTACTGCTTTACATACCCAAGAACATCGAAGTTGAGGAGACTGTACAGATTGTTGCACTCCTTCAAGCCAACGTTGAGATGATGTCAATACGCAGACTGCTCATAATACTTGAAGAGAACAGCAAGGCATCATTGCTTCTTTGCGACCACTCGTCACTGCAGCAACAGTCGCTATCGACGCAGGTAACGGAGATTTTTATAGGCCGCGGAGCATCACTCGACCTCTATGAGTTAGAGGAGACCGCCGGAAACAACACACGTGTAGGCAGCCTGTTTGTGCGTCAGGATGCAGACAGCCGTTTCAACCACTGCAACATAACGCTTACGAACGGCTTCACACGCAACAGTGTTGAGGTGAGTCTAGAAGGCAAAGGAGCGGAAACAAGAATAAACGGCCTTGCAATCGGAGACAAGGAACAGCATATCGACAACCGTACTCTGGTTGACCACAAGGTACCCCACTGCACAAGCAACGAACTCTACAAATATATCCTTGACGAGCAATCGACAGGTGTATTTGCAGGCAAGATGCTCATAAGGCCCGATGCACAGCAGACTGTTTCGGAACAGACGAACCGCAACCTATGCCTGACCAGTTGCGCACACATGTATGCTCAGCCGCAGCTTGAGATATATGCCGACGATGTAAAGTGCAGCCACGGCTCTACGGTAGGACAGCTTGACGAGAGCGCGCTCTTCTACATGCAACAGCGCGGTATTCCGGCCGAAGAGGCACGTCACCTGCTCATGTATGCCTTTGCAGGAGAAGTAATCGACAGCATAGGCATAGACGCATTGCGTGACAGGCTCCACATGCTTGTAGAGAAGAGATTCCGCGGAGAGTTGAACCACTGCAAGGGATGCACCCTATGCAAATAAAGAAGAGATGATGCTGAACACGGAAGAGATACGCAAGGAGTTTCCAATACTGGAACAGCAGATATACGGCAAGCCGCTCGTCTATCTTGACAATGCTGCAACAACCCAGAAGCCACGCTGCGTTACAGAGTGCATAGGGCATGTATATGACACGATGAATGCCAATGTGCACCGTGGAGTACACCACCTTTCGCAAGTGGCGACGGAGGCAATGGAGGATGCGAGGAACAAAGTCAGGGAGTTTATCGGTGCAGAACATAGCCACGAAATAATATTCACACGAGGAACAACCGAAAGCATAAACCTGGTAGCATCTTCGTTCGGAAGCATGCTGAAGAGCGGTGACGAGGTTATCATATCCACTATGGAGCACCACAGCAACATTGTTCCCTGGCAGATGCTTCGCGACCGCATAGGCATAACATTGCGCATAGTTCCGCTTAAAGACGATTGTTCCCTCGATATGGATGCCTACAGCGGAATGTTCAACGGAAAGACACGTCTTGTGAGCATTGCCCATGTATCGAACGTGCTCGGCATAACGAATCCGATAAAGGAGATTATTTCAATAGCGCATAGCCACGGAGTACCGGTGCTTGTGGATGGTGCACAGAGCACACCGCACATTAAGGTAAACATGCAGGAACTGGATGCCGATTTCTTCGCTTTCAGCGGACACAAGCTCTATGCCCCTACCGGCATAGGAGTCCTTTACGGCAAGGAAAAATGGCTTAATGAGATGCCTCCTTACCACGGCGGAGGCGAAATGATAAAGAGCGTACGTTTTGACAAGACCACATACAACGAGTTGCCCTACAAGTTCGAGGCCGGCACACCCGATTATGTGGGTGCAATAGCTCTTGGAAAAGCCATAGAATGGATCGGCAATGTCGGTATAGAGAACATTGCAGCACACGAGCAGATGTTGACACAATATGCCGTAGAGCAGTTGCAGAAGATTGACGGCATACGCATATTCGGAAACCCCGACGGTGCAGCCGTTTCATTCCTGGTGGGCGACATACACCCAGCCGACATGGGGGCCATACTCGACAGGCTGGGAGTTGCCATACGTACAGGCCACCACTGCGCCCAGCCACTAATCGACCATCTGAGAATTCCGGGGACAGTACGCGCCTCCTTTGCGGCATATAACACAAAGGAGGAAGTTGATATACTCATAAAAGGCATCGAAAGAGCCGCAAAGATGTTCGCCTGATGCTCAAGCCATACCAGACAGAAGGAGTTGTTGAAGCCGGTTGTGACGAAGCCGGACGCGGATGCCTTGCCGGTGACGTATATGCAGCGGCTGTTATACTTCCGCCCGGCTTCACCAATGAACTGCTTAACGATTCAAAGCAGCTAACCGAAGCACAGCGTTACCGGCTGCGCGAGGTTATCGAGCGTGAGGCCCTGGCATGGTCGGTCGGAATTGTGACAGCTGCAGAGATAGACAAGATCAATATTCTTCGTGCATCGATTCTTGCAATGCACCGTGCTGTAGATGGACTGAAGATACGCCCGGAGCACCTTCTGATAGACGGAAACAAGTTCACTCCATATCCAGGCATAACTCACAATACAGTAGTGAAAGGCGATGCCACATACATGAGCATTGCAGCAGCATCGATACTGGCCAAGACCTACCGCGACGACTATATGATGCGCCTCGCAGAGGAGTACCCTATGTACGACTGGCATAGCAACAAAGGCTACCCTACTGCCAAGCACCGCGCCGCCATACGCCAGCACGGCACTACACCCTATCACAGGATGTCGTTCAATCTCCTGGGCGAAGAACCTATGCAACTGGAACTCGCATTTGAACAACATACGGGCTGCAAGCCTGAATGATATGCAGTTTTGCCTATTAAAGGCAAGAAACATTCTGAATCAATATTCTTTTTTTAAAAAAACAACTATTTTTGCAACGTTCTTCTTTTTAAAACGTCATATATACAGAAGAGCATTTATTTAACGTGAGCTCGATATAAACTCAGGTTATTTACATTACGGTAAAACAAAAATGCGGCAAGCCAAAACAGCAACATCATGAAAAAGTTTTTATCAATTCTTCTCCTGGCTATAGGAATAACTGCACAGGCACAGGACAGGCTTGAGCCTTACAGGGAACGCACCAAAGAAGACGGTTTGACAAGCGTGTTCTACGAACAGGAGTTATGGCGTCTCCTGAACCCCAATAATGCCGAGTGGGGTGTGTTGCGCGACATCGAGCTGATGACTGAGTCTTCGCTCACGTATGATACCGAAACCCATTCGCTTGTCTTTACCGAAATTGACGGAATATTATGGGGCATTGTACGCGATGCCACAAGCAAAAGAATTGAAAAAGGGAACCACGTCTGGTTCAAAGACCGCAAGAAAGTCAAGAGAAGCTACAAGGCACCGGGCACAAAGAGCATAAGTCTTGCAATACCCGACGGAATAGCCAGCAAGCTGAAGGCACTTTGGCTTTCAGCAGTAAGCACTCCTGCAAAGAATGATTTGTTTCTACTCGGCGGGGTAACCTTTACATATTTTGCCGACGGCAAGAAAGCTCAAGGAAAAGGAGGAAAGATAAGAGATTGGATTAGGGTTCCACGTTTATTTGCACTGGCAAGCAATCTCATCAAGGCCGTTCAGGAACAGGATAGCGAGATGCTGATGCAACTGGAACCGGAGATTGATGAACTGTACAAATTGTTCCTCAACGAACAATAACAATAAGGAAACAATATAAAAAAATCAGGCTCACTTCAAAGTGAGCCTGATTTTTTTATATAAGTTTCAAATTACTCAGCACGGAGTGTGAAACGCTGGAAGCCTGTAGCTGTAAGTTCCTTGTCGAAGCCCTTCAAGAACTCAGCAACAGAAATCTTCTCATTCTGGCAGTAGCCCTGCTGGAGCAAGCAAACCTCCTTGTAATACTTCTGGATACGACCGTCAGCGATACGAGCGATCATATTCTCAGGCTTACCCTCTTCGCGAGCCTTCTCCTCAGCTACAACACGCTCCTTAGCAACCAAAGTAGGATCAAGGTCCTCGCTTGTGAGTGCAAGAGGTGCAGAAGCAGCAATCTGCATAGCTATCTCATGACCAGCCTCCTCATTAGCCTGGCTCAGAGCAACCATTGTACAGAGCATGTTCTTCTTCTGGTGGTTGTATGTGTAGATGTTCTCGCCAACAAGAGTCTTGTAACCGTCGAGCTCCATCTTCTCACCAGTGATACCTGAACGGGCAACGATTGCGTCCTGAACAGTACCCTCGCCCAATGGAAGAGCCTTGACATCCTCTATAGTAGCGCACTTTGCAGCTACAGCAGCATCAAGGATATCCTGTGTAAGCTTAACGAAATCAGCACCCTGAGCAACGAAGTCAGTCTCGCACTTGAGAGCGATGATTGCAGCGAAGCCATTCTCTGCCTTTACAAGAACACAACCCTCAGAAGCCTCACGGTCGCTGCGCTTAGCAGCTACCAACTGACCCTTCTTACGGATAATCTCGATAGCCTTGTCAAAATCGCCCTCACCCTCGGTCAAAGCGTTCTTGCAGTCCATCATACCAGCTCCGGTCATAGCGCGCAGCTTGGCAATATCAGCCATTGTTACAGCCATAGTATTTCAGTTTTTTTAGATTAATAATTATTGGATTACTCAGCTGCAGGTGCCTCAGGAGCCTCCTCTGCCTTTGCAGCACGAGCTCTTGTTGTACGACGGCGCGGAGCCTTCTTTGCCTCTGCATTCTCCTCATCGCCCTCAGCCTCAGCAGCGTCAACCTTCTCAACCTTACGCTCCTCAAGACCCTCAGCGATAGCTGCACAACAAGCGTCGAGGATAACCTCTACCGACTTTGTTGCATCATCGTTTGCAGGGATTACGAAATCGATATCGTTAGGATTAGAGTTGGTATCAACGATTGCGAATACTGGAATACCAAGACGGTTAGCCTCGTGTACTGCGATGTGCTCCTTCATTACGTCAACAACAAATATTGCTGATGGAAGACGTGTAAGGTCGGCGATAGAACCGAGGTTCTTGTCGAGCTTTGCACGCTGACGTGAAATCTGAAGAATCTCACGCTTTGAAAGGTTAGAATATGTACCGTCCTGTGTGAGCTTGTCGATAGTTGCCATCTTCTTTACAGCCTTACGGATTGTAGGGAAGTTTGTCAACATACCGCCCGGCCAACGCTCGATAACGTATGGCATAGCTACCGACTGTGCCTTCTCGGCAACAATCTCCTTCAACTGCTTCTTTGTAGAAACGAAAAGAACCTTCTTGCCGCTCTTTGCAATCTGCTTCAAAGCCTCGGCAGCTGTCTCAGTCATAGCAGCTGTCTTATGCAGATCTATAATGTGGATACCATTGCGCTCCATGAAGATATAGGGAGCCATTGCGGGGTTCCATTTACGTTTCAAGTGACCGAAATGTGCACCGGCCTCAAGTAGTGTGTCAAATGTAATTCTAGACATTTTGTTTAATTTTTAATTCGTTTACCTTCTTTTTAATTAAATCCTTTAACCAACCTCCCTGGTAGCCCGCCAAACGAAAAGCGGAGTCCTGAGTGGTTTAGATACTAAACGTATATTTCGAGACCGAATATTAACGTTTACTGAACTGGAATCTGCGACGTGCTTTTGGCTGACCCGGCTTCTTACGCTCAACCTCACGAGCATCACGAGTCAAGAAGCCCTCAACACGCAAAGCCTTCTTGTCGTCGGCGTTGATCTTGACCAGAGCACGAGCGATTGCAAGACGCAATGCCTGAGACTGACCGGTGTAACCGCCACCGTCCAAGTTAACTTTGATGTCATACTTCTCAGCAACATTCAATGTAGTAAGCGGCTGCTTAACCACAAACTGTAGAATGCTTGATGGGAAATAATCCTGCAGATCCTTCTTGTTGATAGTAATTTTACCAGTACCCTCAGTAACGAAAATACGGGCAACAGCGCTCTTGCGGCGGCCTAATGCATTTACCATTTCCATCTGCTTGCTTATTTATAAGAGTTAATATCAATTGTTTTTGGAGTCTGAGCAGCATGGTTGTGCTCTGGACCGTCATATATATAGAGGTTGTTCAACAAATGGTTGCCAAGACGGTTCTTGGGAAGCATACCTCTTACAACGTGCTTTACAAGACGCTCATAGCCCTTGTAACCGGCAGCAACATCAGCCGGAGAGAACTGCTTCTGACCACCGGGATAACCTGAGAATCTCAAATATACGCGGTCTGTCCACTTGTTACCTGTCATCTTAACCTTGCTTGCGTTGATGATGATTACATTGTCACCACAGTCAACGTTTGGAGTAAAGCTTGGTTTGTACTTACCTCTCAACAACTTGGCTACCTTTGTGCCAAGACGACCAAGAACCTGGTCTGTAGCATCAACGACAACCCACTCCTTCTGAGCAGTTGCCTTGTTTGCTGAAATTGTTTTGTAGCTTAAAGTATCCACTTTAATTCGTTTAAAAAGTTAATAATTCCATCATTCGCGACACTTCTCTGCTAACCTTTACGGAATCAAGGCTTTGCAGAAACCCTCTTCGCGCCGTACCCGACCAATTGGCTAGATTGAGTCTTTTGGGGCCGACTCAGAGACCTAAAGTATCGTATGCCCATAGCATGGGCTGATAATAATCGGCTCGCAAAATTACTTCTTTTTAGCGTAACAGGCAAGCATTTGCAACTTTTTTTCAAAAAAAAGGCGTTTTTGTTTGTTGCAACGATTTTTTCGACTACCTTTGCACTCGCAATCGAGCGATTGCCCAGATGGCGGAATCGGTAGACGCGCTGGTCTCAAACACCAGTGGGGCAACCCATCCCGGTTCGATCCCGGGTCTGGGTACTGAAACGGAGAAAGTTGAAAAACTCTCTCCGTTTTCTTTTCAACCGCTTGATAAGGTTGCGCGCATCGCCGAAGTTTTACTTTAAACATCAATGCTCTTCTTATAAAATCAATCAGGCCGTTTGCAACTGCAAACGGCCTGATTGATTTTTTATATAAGGTAATAATAATTACCACCAATAGTTACGAACCTTGTAAACAACCTTTGGCTGGTTCTTTGCATAAGCAACTGCGATAGACTTCGCTGCAGATATACGCTGACGCTCAAGATCGGCAGCATTCTGTACCTTAGTCATCTCAAGCTTTCTCTCGTATGCAAGAGCCTCGTCATGGAGCTTCTGAATACGCGCACCAACCTTCTTTACAAGTGCCTGAGCTTTTGGATATGAAGAAGAGTTAGGGTCTATCTGAGCAACAAGAGCTACAACCTTAGAGCCACAAGCCTCAGTCTGGTCGGCAGCCCATGCAGCCTCAGCCTCCATAAGGATGGTTGCTGCATTCGAGTCAATCTCCTTCTGGTATGCATCGTTGATTATCTGAACAGCAGCATTGTAGTGAGAACACTCCACAGGGATACCGGCCAAAAGGTCGATAGCCTTTACATAATCCTGAGCAGTAACAAGTGCCTGAGCCTGCTTGATGAGTGCAGGACCATTCTTCTCATAGTACTCTGTAATGCGCTCTGTTGCACTTGCAACCAATTCAGCAATTGCAGTGTTCTTTGTCTTCAGGCTCTTGAGAGCCGAAACGATAGCACGCTGTTCTGAGTTGCCGGCACCCTTAACCTCGAATGAACGGGACTCGAAGCATGTATTGGCAAAACCGTCACCGACAGCAAGAGTTACCTCAAGAACTGTAACGACTTTTGTTGGAGGGCCCGGAATAATCTGCTTGTCGAGCACATTGAAGCGTGCCGCAAGCACAAAACGTGAGTTTGTACCGCTTGCAAGGCCATTGGCAGAAATTATTGAACGAAGACGATTCTCTATAATGTCAGAAACATTCTCGTCAAGACCCTGAGCTGTACCTGAAGCGACCGGAGTCAACTGTATCTGTGCCGATGCCACGAATGCAAGCATCATGAGCAGAAGCGAACTGAATATCTTTTTCATAGCTTTATCAATTATTAACGTGCGATATATACTGTAGCCTCACCAAGACCGCGCATCTTAAGCTTTGTACCTGCGAAGTCACCTGAAGCCTTGATTGCATTTACAAGACCTCTTGCCCAACCGCGTGCATCAAGAGCACGGCCTTTGTCGTTGAACAGAGGAATACGAACCTGCTCGAACTCCATCATTGTGCCTGTTGCGTCAAGAGTTGAGTAAGAGCCGTTAACGCAGTTGTCGGCCAACCAGTTCTCGATAAACTCGCCAACACTTACACCATCGATTTCATCGCCTTCAAGGTCTATATCAGAGCCAGACTCAGTCTGAACGCGAAGAGCCACCTCACGGCCTTTTGCAGCCATATCATCGAAATGAGCCATCAGACCGTCACAGAAATTATCGAAGTCACCTTCAATAGCCTGCTGGATAGCAACGCCAAGGTCAAATGCGAGGCTGAGCTCAGACTGGTTCTGCAATGTAGCAATCTGCTTTGATGTGTATGCATCAAGGCCACGGAGAGTAACTGCAACGCACTTTCTCATGCCCTGTGCCTTAACCTCGTATGTAAGTTCGAGGATAATGTCACATTTTGCACGCTTCTTAACCTGGTCGAGCAGGCTCTCCTCTGCAGCGTCATTATCCGCGAGGTCCTCAGCCGCACGAGCCTTTATCTTGTTAAGTTCGGCTTCCATATCCTTCAATGGGAACTCGCGCTGGTTCATCAGCTCGTTGACTGTTGAAATCGCAGTCTTGAGATCGGTGCTGTTCATAAAAGCCTCTTCGTACATCGGAACATACTCATTAGAGCCCATGTTATCCATTACTTTGATGAGATTATTCAGCTTGAACCATGCTACCGACGGGTTAACCATAAGTGTCGGTTTCTTTGCAGGCTGTGCAAAAGCCATGAACGGCAAAACAGCCAATATAGCTATAAACAGTATCTTTTTCATAGTGATTTAGATAATTAGAATATAGAACCGAGTTTCTTGATTATGTTATCATTCTCCAAACGACGACGAAGTTCGTCGATGTTTACAGTAACAAGCATTCCTACCTTATACTCCTTCTTGGCAACCTTTATCATGTCACCGGGAGCAATAGCACCATTGTTTGTCAACTGCACATACTGCATGTAGTCGCCTTTGAAAAAGTTGTCGAAATACTCCTTATGAGCATCGTAGCCCTCAGGGCAGAGAGGACGACGGCCCTTGTCGGCACCTGAGCCTGCATAGCCCTTGAAAATCATGCCATGGACAGCATTACGCATACACATCTTTCTTGTATCGTCTTCCTTCTTGCCATAGCTCCATACCTTTACAATACAGTACTTGTTGCTTCTTGCAAGGTCTCTGCTTGCCTCAAGCTCGTACTTGTACTGAACTTCTTCCTCACCTTTTTTCTTCTTCTGAGCATAAAGGCTCAAAGAGAAACATGCACACAGCATGAAAATAAATAAACGCAGTTTCATAACTTCACATTTAATATTGTTTATTACTGTTACCGTTTTACTTCACTTGGCGGATGAACATACCAGGCATAAGCTTCTTTGCATTGCCCTTGAAGTATGTCTTTCCGAGAGTTGCAGCATTCTCCTCACCCTCTTTTACACCCTTCTCGGCGGCCTCAGCCTCAGCACCTGCACGGTTATCCCAGATTTTGCCCTTGATTGCAGAAATCTTCTGTACAACCTTCGGTTCTGCCATCTTGCCTGTCTTAGGATCGATTCTAAGCTCAAGAACCTCGAACTTGTCGCCGGGCTCAACACCCTCGTTCATACCGATAAGAGCTGTAATCTCGTTACCCTCAACATAGATTGGAGCAAGAGTTTTGAATACATCATACTCCTTCTGCAGCTTAGCAATAACAGCATCGGTAGAACGCAATGTCGCACGCTCAATAAGAGCCGCACTCTTGTCGTCGAAGCTGAGAGTCATACAAGCAGGAGCGAACTTGGATGTTGTACCTACATACTTTATCTTGAACTCGTCAGAATTCATAAAACCAGCAACATCACCCTTGCCCATATAACTTTCGAAAGCAGGGAATGTTGTTTCCATATTCCAGTCGAGCTGGAAGAGATATGTCTTTGTTGTAACAAAGTAACCCTGATAAGCCTTCTTGAACTTTGCTATTGCAATTTCGGCAGCCTTTTGCAGAAGAACATTGCTGCTTGTAAGGTTATTGATGATGACCGGATTGAGGACTATTGCCATTATCTCCTCAGCCGAAGTAAAGGAGTAGCGTGTCACTGCAATGAATGTACGTGGGACAAGATCCTCCAACGCACCGTTGATGAGATTGTTCTCACCGCCCTTTGCCTGCTTTGCAGCAGCAACCTCTTCGGCAGTAAAGCCAGCAAGGCCACGCTCCGTAATAAGATTTATAGTATAGTGCTCACCTGCTTCATTCTTTTCAGGTGTCACCTCAAACCATTTTGCGATAAGCTTGTTGGCAACATGTTCCTTTGCAAAATACTTCATAAGACGTGCCACGAACTCAGCATCCTTCTTCTTCTCGTCAACCGCCTTTATTTCATCAGCAGTAGCTGTAGGCAAACTGTTGATATCGATTGAACGGGTATCGATGTTGTGGTCGTTATACTTGTCGGGAGTAGGTTTTGCGTTGTATGTATCAACAACGACCTTCTTGATTTCCGGTTTCTCCTCCAATGTACCGTCATGAGTATCCAGCATGATTGTAGCAAGAGAGCTACGGCGATACTCGAACTTCTGCTCCTCTTCTTGGGCATTAGCCGAAAGAGTAAATACCGCCAAAAGGGCAGCAACAATTGTGATTCTTTTCATGTTTGTTTGTGTTTATTATGAATATTATAGTGTTTTCGAGAGGAATGCCATTCGCACAAAAATATGACAAACAGAACAATTAAACAAATTTAAAGAAAAAAAAACGGTGTTTCATAACGTATCTTGTTTGAAAAGAGGCGCACAAGACATGTAGAACTGGATTATCTGCATATTATCTCTTAGCCTTTCTCCTTTTCACATAGAGACGCTTTATCCAAAGATAGTAACCTGTAAGAGGCAAAGATGCACCCATGAGTGCCGCAAAGAAGTAGAGCAGCTTGCTCAACAGGCCTCCCCAGGTACCCACGTGCAGCGTACGTACCCAACCGACAGCCATGTTGCGCGGAGACGAGGAGTGATAATAATCGGCTGACAGGATTTCGCCTGTTGCCTCGTCGAACTTGTACCTGTCAAAGGCACGTTGGTTGCCCCAACCGCCCAAAGCCACGCTTATAGAGCCGGCGGAAACTGTTATTGTATTGAATCTCTCCTTTCCAAGCACATTATCTACTGCTGCTTGCCAACCGTAATATGGAGAATTCTCCCTTGCGACATGTTCTGTCGCGCCGGATACCGCATCGACCTGGGCTGTAGCAGAAGAGACAGCATCGACAGCACCACCTCCTACCGAAGAACTGAGCGGTGTGGCAGCCCCGACTTCATACTGCTTCTCGACAGGCTGTACAACATCGGTTTCAGCCTTCTCGTTGGAGAACATGCTGTAGAAAGCATTGTTGTACCAGCCGTATGACCATGTAAGGCCTGTCAGTGCCATTGCAAGCAGGAAAAGGAGGGCATAAAAGCCGCCGGCAACATGCAAGTCGTACCAAAAGCGGTTCTTGCCTTTTGAGACAACTATCTTCAAACGGTTATTGAGCATCTTGCGGTTGCGTGGCCACCATACCAAAAGTCCTGTCAATAGAATGACTACAAAAGCCAGTGTACTTGCGCCCACAATAACCTTGCCCCAGAAGATGGCTCCATTGCCAGGATTGCGGTCCATGAGCCAACGGTGCAGACGTCTCATCACATCAAAGAAAGGAGGACGACGGTACTCGCCCTGCACCTCCCCGGTATATTGGTTGACATACAAAGCTGCACGGCGTGGCTTCGAAAGGTTCACCTTATAGGCTTCATCGGCAGCAAACGGGATTACAACACCGGTCACCTCGACCCCACTGTCAAGAGTCGGCTCGACACGCTCTATAATCTGCCACACAGGCATGGGAGAGCCCTTTGGCTCAACAGACGACGCTCCGCCTGAACACAAAGCCGTGATTTCGCTCTCAAATACCAGCATGGCACCGGTGAAGCAGGTTATCATTATAACCAATCCAAAAGGCACAGACACCCATAGGTGCAGCTTACTTAAAAATCTCTTCATTATAATATATACCGGTTATGCTTGCTCTAACTATAACAAGCTTAAATGTTTCTTTACTTTACTGCCTCTATATTATAGCCCTTGGCTTTCAATAATTCGAGCAAGCCACGTTCACCGGGCAGATGAAGAGCACCGACAACAAACAATGTCGGCTTTTCGCCTATGATTGCCGGTATTTTTTCGGCCCAATCGGCATTTCGGCCATATATAAGGGCTTCTTTCTCCTCCGGAGTGCTGCCGCAGTCACCATCCATATCCTCATCGGCAACCTTTTCGAGCTTTGCAAGGTCCTGAGAAAAGTATGCATTCGCAATATCCTTCACCGTCTGAAGTGTCTTTTCCGGATTGCCTACCATACAGAAGAGCTGCTCCTTCTGCCTCTCCAACGTAGCTCCCTTAAACAGAACCGAAATCTGGAAATCGACACTCTCGAAGCCGATAACCGACTTGCCGGCTTTGACTGCTTCATTCTGGAAATGGCTGTCTATGAGAGCCATTGGGTTAAATCCAGGTGTCACTCTCATGTACTGCATCATCTGGAGCTGGGTCATTATCGCAACCGGCGACATCTTGCCCAGCTGCATCTCAACCATAGGATTTGTAAGGTCGGCACCCATCACACTCTTCATATAGGCATTGAGTTCATTCAGCTCAGCCTCGCTGAGAATATCCTTGAGCGATTTTCCGTCGGGCAATCTCATGGCATCGGTCATCTTAGCCATGTTGCCCGGTACCTGCAAGTCACGCATATCAAGCTCACCACACACCTGTTCTACGGCAGCAAGAGCCTCTCTTGCGCCAGGAATGGAATCGGCGAACGAAGCAGGAGCAAGATGATATGTGCCTACAACATAAGACGGCTTTTCAAGGCCTTCGGACGAGATACGGTACAGCAACTGAGCATCAACCGACAGAACCGATAGCAGGAACGCTGCTATGGAAAAAATGAATCTTTTCATATACATAGGGTTTAGAAGCTGTTTAAATTTCTATAATGCCCCAAAAATAGTAAAAAAAGGACACAAATGCGTTAATGGAAAAAACATTTTTAAACAAGGAGCATCATTGCAAGTAAAGATACCTATCTTTGCACGGGTTCCGCAAGACGGAATATGCAAACATATTTTAGGACAAAGACACATATATGAAAAAGATAAAGAATCCCTGGCTGCCGCTTACAGGCAAAGGCTACAACTGCTTCGCATGCGCTCCATGCAACCCTTACGGACTTAAGATGGAGTTCTACGAAGACGGTGACGACATCGTATCGCTATGGACACCCGATGACAACTATCAGGGCTGGCTCGACACCCTGCACGGAGGAATACAGGCCACACTTCTTGACGAGATAGGCGGCTGGATTATCGCACGCAAGTTCCAGACATCGGGAATGACAACAAACTTGAACGTAAAGTACAAGAAGCCGATACCTACAGGCAAGGATATTACTATAGAGGTACGCGCACGCGTGAAGGAGACAAAACGTATGTTCGTATTCATTGAAGCTGAGATTAGATACGACGGCGAGGTACGTTCAAGCGCAGAAATGACATACTACACATTCCCGAAGGATGTTGCAGAAAAGGATTTCATGTTCACAGGGTGCGAACTGGAGGAATAAGCACAAATGAGATGATTATCACACCTTCAGAAACTCGACGAAACGGCCCAGTTGCTTCGAGAATGAGAATGAATCAAGCGAAGCGTTGAAGCAGTTTGCTGAATATACAGCATACTCCTCGGAAGACATATCGACAAAAGCCCTTATATTCTTTTCCAGCGCAGAATAGTCACCGAATTCCGAAACAAGACCAAAGCCGCACTCCTCGACTATGCGGGCACCTTCACCATTGCCACTGAACAGAATCGGTATTCCGGCCGGAAGAAGATCGAAAATCTTTGAAGGGACAGCACCGTGAATTGCTGCAGCAAGCGGTATTATAGAGAGGTCATACTTCTTGAGTTCCTCATTCATCTCCTGCTTTGACACATAGCCATGATACCATATATTCTTGTCGCCCCCCTTGATATATTCCTCTATCTCAGCAGTCTGGTTTCCGCCTCCGTAAAGATGCATTTCGACACCGAGGGCTACAAAGTCTATGGACTTCAGCAACTGAAGGATTCCTTGTGCAACACCGAAAAGACCGGCATAAACCAGCTTCAGCTTGGCATTCTTACGTTTTGCTGAACCCGAACAGCATTCAACCGGTTGAAGATTACGGTAAAGGAACGTCCTCTTGCCTGGGAACATCGCCTCGACATGCTCCACAATTTCTTGCGACTGCCCCATTACCGAATATGCATTCTTGTATATATACCTCTCGAAACGGCTCAAAGCCTTGAACGAAATGCTGCCCTCACGCACAAATCCCAATTCCACCGCAGAACCCGGCCACAGATCCGAGACATTAAGCACGACTTTCTTTCCGAACAGTTTCTTGAATATCGTTATTGCCGAAACAGAAACCAGAATAGGAGGAGACTGCACTATCACACGATCGTAACTCTTCACAAGCTTGCGCTTGAATGCAAACGCCCACATAGAAACGGCATACGCAGTCATGGCAAGCACACGCTTGAATGGATTCTTGGAAACTGTAGCATAGGTCCAATACCTATAGACATTTATGCCATCAATCTGTTCCTTCTTTGAGAAACAGCCACGATAGCCGTCAAATATCCTGCCTTTCGGATAATTCGGAAGGCAGGTAAGTATATCAACATCGACTCCAGATGCCTTAAGCCCTTTGGCCAGATTTGTTATACGGCTAGGAGCCGCTCCCAATTCCGGCTCGTAATAGAATGAAACGATGAGAACTTTCACGTGTTATATGGTTTTTATATAATCTACAATACGTGAGCAAGCCTTTCCTTTGCCGTACGGATTGAGAGCCTTGCTCATGCCGTCGTGATAGGACGAATCTTCGAGCAACATCGAAACCTCACCGACCATCAGATTATAATCAGAGCCTACGAGTTTGACCGTACCGGCAGCCAAAGCCTTAGGATGCGTACCGAGCACTAACAGAAGCATCTTCATGCCATTTACTTCTTAAATACACCACAAAAATCGAGCACCAACACATCGGAACGGTAATTCAATGCCGCAAACTCACGATGGTTCACCAAGAAAACGACAATATCGGCAGTTTCGTATGCTGTCTTGTAATCCGTCAGCTTGAAAACATTATGCTCCGTTATATTCGGCTCCACAACCATTACCTTGCAGTTATTGCATGACTGCAGGACGCGCGAAGCTATGGACTTGGCCGGAGACTCGCGCAAATCATCAATATTTGGTTTGAAAGCCAGACCCATCATAGCGACAACAGGAACACGATGATTCTTGAGCTCAAATTCGAGCATTACACGACGTACCTTTTCGGCACACCACTCTGCCTTGTAATTGTTTATACCGCGTGCTTCTGAAATCAAGCGGGACTCTACCGGATAGGCCGATGATATGAAATAGGGATCAACGGCTATACAATGACCGCCGACGCCACAACCAGGCTGCAATATATTTACACGCGGATGCTTGTTGGCAAGTTCGATAAGCTCCCAAACATTTATCCCGGCCTTGTCACATATAAGCGACAGTTCATTGGCAAAGGCTATCTGCACATCACGTGAAGCATTCTCAGTAAGCTTGCACATCTCAGCGGTACGGCTGTTTGTCGTATGCAACTGCCCCTTTACAAAATGAGCATAGAACTCTTTTGCCTTCTCCGTAGAAGCCTCATCGATACCGCCAATCACACGGTCGTTATTGACAAGCTCGTAAATTATATTGCCAGGCAATACACGCTCCGGGCAATATGCAATACCAATCTTGCCTCTCAGTTCGGGACGACTGGTAAAAATCAGTTCGGCAACAGTTTCTGTAGTGCCCACAGGAGAGGTTGACTCTATAACGAAAAGGTCACCATCCTTAAGCAGAGGAAGAACCATTCTGGTTGCAGCCTCCACGAACGAGATATCAGGCTCATGATCTCCCTTGAAAGGAGTCGGTACAACTATGAAATATGCATCACACACCTGAGGACGCGTATATGCCTTGAAACGGCCCGATGCTATAACTTCACGCAACAGATCTTCCAGCCCCTCTTCTACGATATGCAGATTTCCTGAATTAGTCTTGTCCACAACTGCTTGGTTTACATCGACGCCTACAACCTCAATGCCATGTTTGGCTGCTATTATTGCTGTAGGAAGGCCAATATAACCCAACCCCATAAAACATGCTTTCATATATATCTATGTGTTTTTATTCCTAAAACCAATATCTACAGATGTACAAAGTTACAAACTAAACATTAATCTGCCATAAAAAAACAACAAATATTAGAAACAATAAAAGATTTTTGCGGCAAACATTTATTATTGTACACTGTATTAATCATTATCAGAATGAGGCGGGACATCGAAGTTAACGAAACAGCATATGCTGTCATGGCAAAAAGATATTTGAATGAATTATTGGGAACCGCAGCACAAGCAACACCTATAAGCATTTATGCCACCGGCCATTTCTTTGTGAAGCAGCCATAATAGCCGTCAAATCCCAGCCTTTCGTATCGAAAGACCGGGATTTGACGGCCAATTTGTTATACGCTGTTCTTTATAGAACAAAGCAACAGTATCAACATTAACTACAAGGTTTTTTATGCAAACCGCCATTTGCGTTATACTAAATTTATCGAATGGAACGCAAACAGCAGAAAGAGCTTAATCGATTATAGAATGGCCTTTTAAACATTAAATGTCCACCCACTTTCCACTTTTTAAAGATTCAATTGCAGCAAATGAGGCTTTGGTAGTATTGATAATACTATCTATCTCAATAAGAGGAGCTCCACCATTCAGCATGCGTTCGTTAAGCAACACGAACTCATCCTTGTGACCTTTGTCCATAGTTCCTGACTTTTTTGAAAATCCTTTCATACCAAAAGCCTGAAGTCTTCTCCAATTATCAATAACAAACACTCTTTCTTGAGAATATACCTCTACACGTTCTTTTGCGTATGATTTTGACCCATTTGCAAAATAATTTATAACCGCATTGGTACCATTCTCATATTTCAGCATAATTGTGGCATTGTCAGTATTCTCCTCAGGATTTACACCCATAGCATTCATACAAACAGCAACCACCTTGGAGCCTGCGATGAATGAACACAAATCAATAAAATGACAAGCCTCACCAACAATTCGGCCTCCGCCGATCTCCAGGTCATGAACCCACATATCTGCCGGTATGAAACCTGCATTCATCGTTGCTACAATATTCTTAGGCCCATCACCTGCCAATTGTTTCAGTTTGGTGGCAAAAGGAGAAAAACGACGATTGAATCCAACAGTAAGAGTGACACCCTCCGGTGCAGCATCATAAGCCGCTTTAATCTCCTCCAATTCTTCATTGTTAAGACAAAGAGGCTTTTCAACAAAGACACTTTTCCCGGCTCTGAGCGACTCCAGAACCATTCTTGCATGCAAGTTATGACGGGTTGTTACTATAACCATACCAACCTCAGGGTCCTTAAGAATCTCATTATAATCCGATGTAGCACATTCTGCTCCGACCTTCTTGGCCAAAACCTTCGCATTGAGCCCTCCTGCACTAGCTATATATTTGATTCTTGCATTTGCTTTCTTCAAGGCAGGAACTGCTGTGCTTGAGGTAAAGTTTCCGGCACCGATAATACCAATTTTCCCATTGCCGGGCTTGAAACCGTTCCCTTCAATGGCAACCACGCGTTCAACAGCACTATCTTCGGAGTATTTTATTATAGATGCAATAGAGCCACGCTTACGCATATCTCCATATATATCCATATAATCATCAAGTTCCACTTCTTCTGTTATCAAGGACTTGACATCCAATCCGCCAGACGATATCGCCTGCAGAATAGTCTCAAAATTACGTTTTTCGGTCCAACGAACATAAGGAAGCGGATAATCATGACCCTTGTTCTCATAATCCTCATCATAGCGTCCTGCACCATATGAACATGACACCTGGAAAGTAAGTTCCTTCTTATAGAAATCATCGCGACGCAAGTTAAGGCCTACTACACCTACCAGTATTATTCTTCCGCGTTTACGGCACATCTCGCATGCCTGATGCATAACTTCATCTGTTTTTGCAGAAGCTGTAATTATTACACCGTCAGCACCGATACCATTTGTAATTTCTTCGACAAATTTAACGGGATTTACCCCATTGCCCGGATTGACAGCCAATACCCCTTTTGCCTTTGCCATTTTAACCTTTTCCTCGTCGAAGTCTATTCCGATTACCCGGCAACCATTGGCAACAAGCAATTGGGATACAACAAGACCAATAAGCCCCAGTCCTGTAACAACAACAGTTTCACCAAGTTCCGGTTTAAACAAGCGAATACCTTCAAGACCTATAGAACCTATAACCGTAAATGCAGCTTCTTCGTCCGACACATTATCGGGAATCTTTGCTACAAGATTCTTGGGTACACAGACAAATTCAGCATGATTGCCGTTCGATGCAACTCTATCACCGACAACGAACTCTGTAACGCCTTTTCCAACAGCAATTACACGACCGACATTGCAATATCCTAAAGGCAATGGTTGACCAAGCTTATTGAAAACTGCCTCCAACGTCGGAAGTATCCCATCTGTTTTAAGCTTATCAAGAACCTGTTTAACCTTGTCTGGCTGTTGTCGGGCCTTATCAATAAGATTCGCCTTGCCAAACTCTACCAACATACGCTCTGTTCCTAGCGAAACAAGAGTACG
Source organism: Bacteroidaceae bacterium (assembly GCA_017522915.1). Taxonomy (GTDB): domain Bacteria; phylum Bacteroidota; class Bacteroidia; order Bacteroidales; family Bacteroidaceae; genus HGM04593. The sequence continues at coordinate 32,618 of JAFWXX010000011.1, read as the reverse complement.
GGTTGTTTTAATCAATACACATCCGGTTTTTACATTTGGCACCGGCACTTCTTCCAAAATTGTCTTACCCGATTTCAAGTCCTGTATTATCTGTTTCATCTGGACATATTTATTATTTGCACAAATATAACTATAATTATCCTACAAGCAAAACCACATCAATATTTTAGTATGGACACTCATGAGAAAACAACCAAAGCCTACAATTAAAGAATCATTCAATTGCATTCTTCCAAACATCAACCATACGTTTCCATACAGAGGAAACGGCATATGACGAATTCACCTTCTTGATAGCATTCAAGGACAACTCCCTTTTCATAGGACCATCATCCATAAGTCTGGAAATAGCATTGCGTAATGCCTCAACATCATAAACAGGCACGATGACACCGGCTGACTTATTATTCTCGCATTCAAAGATTTCCGGAATGGCACCAACTCCTGTTGCTATTATTGGCGTACTGCATGCCATCGCTTCAATTATTACGTTCGGGAAGCCTTCTGTGTATGAAGGCAACACAAACAAATCACATGAAAGCATCTCACGAATAACATCCTCGTGCGATTTTTCACCGAGCAAATGCAACCACCTTCCGTCATTGCCAGATGCTATTGCAGACAATTCCTCCTTTACCTTATCATCAATACGCCCGACAATGCGCAACTCTACGTCATCTATTCCAGAACAAGCGCGAACCAATTCATAAACGCCTTTGCTAGGAAGTACATGACCGACAAACAGAATTCGACGCGGAACACGCTCTATGCCGTCACCAATGGAGACAATTTCATCCTTCAATTCCAATGCCAATGGATTAGGAATTTTGTAAACATTACTGAATCCATTAGATGTCAAAGTATTATATGAATCATCATCAAGTACTATTGCAGCACTTGAGATTGCCACAGTTTTCTTGAGAATACGCCATTTCAAACCGCCATTCAACGCCATCTTCGGGATACGTCCACAATGAAAATGAATTACTCCGGCAATTCCCCTACGACGTGCAAGACACATTACCAAATAATCACGGATCACACTCCATTGGGCACTAGAACATAAATGCAGAACATCAAACTTCTCTTTCTTTATACGACGATAAGTCTTTCTTATCAACCCCAAGTAATCCTTAGCACCATTATAAACTCTAACTATGAAATTTAAGTTATCATGAACGTATATAGAACGGTCAAAAGGCATTATCTCAATATCGACATCACCTCTATTCTCATAATAATACCCCATCAGATTCTTTGCCCATTTTACAATTCCCCCGCCGTTATCCTTAAACTTAGGCTGATATGGTGAACACAACAAAATTTTCATACTAGTTACTTTGATTAATTACAAAAACAACAGACAGCCTATCCTTGAACGAAACCGAAATTCGTTTCGTAGGTCGCAGGCAATTATACGAGACAGACACCTCTGCCGGTTCAACATCCATCGACACGGCACCATTCAAGCGAATTATTCCCAAAGAGGTTATGATTTGCACAGATTCACATGAGATTATTTTTACATCAGGTGACAGCAGGAACGTGGAAACAGCATCATTCTTATCACCGCTTATTTCATCTATAATCTCAAACTGACAGTTGCTGCAAACAAAAGTTCGCTTCACCATGACATTAATTGAATCGTATCCGTTATGCTGAGCACACAAAAGGTTTTTCTCGTCTTTGATTATAGTCACCACCGCACGCTTAGCACATCGAAAAGCACCCCATACATCACTGGAATTCACACCTGAGACGCAGACTGTATTATGCGCCAGCGTAGAACGCTCATAGTCACGACGCCTACCGGCAGAATATGTTGAAACCCCCGTATCAACAATAAACGGCTTCCCCGCAACATTCATAACAAAAGAAAATGTGTCGGCATGACTATGCCCAAGATTATATGATGGACCTAACGCCGCAACATCGACAAACGCCTCATACGCACCTCCTTTAAACCTGCGGTAACCGCTATCACCCAAAGGTATAGCCGACCACTCCAATCCTAAAGCTGCTGCATATGAGAATATGTCTTGCGGCAATGGAGCTATCCCTATTGCAGAATCATTCAACAAAGGAATGTTTCCGTCACTCATCACAACGGTTTCCAACCAGCCCAACATCCTCTTTGCCTTAGCAAAGAGGAATTCAGAAAAATCAGAAGAGCACAATCCATTGACTATATTGCAACAATCAAGCAGACGTTCCAGAATCACGCAATGATACATCGGACTCAGTTCAAAATGAGCACCATCAGACAATACCTGCTCTTCGAGTTGGGAGCGCATAATCCGTTCTGCCTGTCTGCCCAAAGTGGAGTCCCCGAAATAACATGCAGCATATAGTAAAGAAAATCCATTCTCAAGATAATGATTAGCCATCAGATGCTTCTCCGTGCTTCTTGCCAAGATTCGGTACTGAGAATACAACGCCGTGTCTATACGCCTCAGTTGTTGCTGTGTGAGTTCGTTATAATGAGAGGTAACGAACTTTATCCAATTTATGCCACGAAGAGATATCGGATATGGGTCATTGGCAATCTTATTGGCAGGCATCGCCTCTATAAAACGATCAATCCATGCATACCCTTCTTCTGTTGTCATTGAAGGCTGCAGAAGAAAATCCATATAGTTCATATTATAACGCCATAGATCGCCATTGGCATTATTATCCCAACACCCATTAAAGGACATTTCGACATTCAGGAATTCAAACACATTATTCCCTTTATAAGATATAGGCTTTTCTATCCAAGATGCAAGAAAGGAGAGTTTCTTTCCTTGCTTATAATATGCATAGCCAGGTTTGTACCCTACAAGCGAACGCATGACAGCTCTCGTCTTGTAATATATGCGTGTATAAAGCTGTATAGGCTTTAGATAACGTACCGTATTGTATAGCCTTGACAAATTCATCACTTTCACTTCTTGTCAAAATAGTCATTGTCAATCATCAATGCGCGGAAATCACTCTTGCTCACTCCATATTTGGTATCAACCTCCCTGTAAAGCCGAAGCAAGATCTTCCATGAAGCAGAAAAAGAATGGTTTACACTATAGAAATAACGGAAACAGTTTGGCATATACATAAACTTGATGAGCTTGAACCTGAACGAAGGCATATGCAATCTCAATGTTATCAGCCGATTCAAATAATACATATAATACTTGCCGGCATATGCTATGGCTTTCATTTTATTGCGCGAGCGACCTACTTTATGATATATACGTGAGCCTGGTACACATGCCATGCGGACCCCCATCTTCTTCATCCTCATAGAGAACTCAAAATCCTCCTCACCAAAGAAGTAACGGTCAGTAAACAGATTACCGTCTTTATCAAGCAGTTCCGGATAAAAGAAGAACGCGCATCCCGAAACTGAGGTTATGGGCATAAACTCCACACCGTAAAGCACAGAGCTGTCCATATTGGCATGCCTTACCACACGTCTTCCGGTTTTGATATCACCGCCACATTCCCATATTAAATTCTTCTCATCGAAATAATTTATCTGTGGAGTCAACACACGATACTCTCTGCGGGTCTCCGAAAACATCATAAGTCTTGAGAGGAAATCGGGTTCAACTTCCGTATCGTTATTTAGAAGCATATAACTATCCGGAGCAAAACGAGATGCGAAACAGATTGCCTTATTATTCCCGACAGCAAACCCATAGTTATCGTCCAAAGGCAGCAGATACACCTTGTGGTAACTATTATTGCCATCTATAAATGCCGATATGCGCTGCAAAGAATCATCATCCGATGCATTATCAGCAACAACGACGAAGAAATCTCCTTCTGCTATCTGAAGCGACCTGAGACATGCAATTGTATCATCTGCCCCATTCCAGTTTACCAATATTATCGCTGTCATTTCATTTATTGTTTTTAAATAACCCGTACAGACACATTATCATCAGCAAGGCTTCTGAAGCTACCAACGATATTGCACCCGCATACGCATTGCAATATGCAGCCAAAGCTAGAGTAATCATACAACTTATAACACCTGTTGCAAGAACCGAGCCGAAGAAATAGTTCTGCCTGTTCATATTTACCAGTCCTACTATTCCTGCTATATAATTAATTTCACCGAACACTATCACCAAAGACATTATACGTATAAGCGGAATACATTCCTTGAACTCTTTTCCGCAAAGAAGATCCGAAATCCAGGGAGCAAACAAATATACGAACAAAGCTGCAATAATAGCTAATGATGCAAAAGGGAACAGCATTCTTCTCATTGTAGCCATATTTTCAGTTCTGCTTTTATCTTTAAACTTTAAAGATATATGAGGAAATAGAGCTTGCGCTGCAGGTAACATTACCGATTGGAAACCATGAATAACTTTCTCTGCGGCCGAGAAAAGTCCTACAGCCTCATTGGAAACAAAATGTTTCAATATGATTACATGAGCATTACGGTAAAGATTCATGCCGAATGTTGAACCGAACATAGCTCCACCATCCTTGAACTGCGTCATCATGTCGCGCATCGAAGGTATAGCTAACTTGACATTGAACTGTTTGCGTGCAAGCACCAGGCTGAATATTCCGGCCAACAGATAACCGCATGAATTTAAAAGAATCAGCAGATAGAAATCATCCATACAATGCACAACAAAGAAAACCAGAACTGTAAATACAATCTTCGAAGACGAATTCACGAGAGTCATATACTTCATCTTTTCCATTCCCTGGAAAAGCCACACCGGATTCAATATGTCACCGATTATCATTCCTGTACCTAGAAGGAACATCATATATCCTATACGTTCTTCGAAAACCCAACCGGAACATAGGATAACAGCCACCGTTAGGAGTGCAGCTATAAGCATCTTGCACCCGATTACAGCATTATAGATCCTTGTAATCGCTGAATTGTCATTGCGTTGCTGGGATATTTGTTTAGTAGCAGAGTAGTTGAATCCATAGGTACTGAACAGTATTATGTACTGTACAACCATATACACGTATGAATATATGCCATAGTTATCCTTGCCAACTATGCTTAGGATATACGGCAACGTAATGAGCTGCAGGACAATATTCACCACATTCAGCACAGAAAGCGAAAAGAAATTCTCAATTATCGGTTTATACTTGCCTATATTCATAACCATGTCCTGCTAAAAGAATATTCCTACATCTCTATAGTTCTCAATAAACCTTTCACGTTCTTCAGAAATAGAAGGATCTAGAATAGAATAGTAAGGAGTAAATATAACCTTGAATCTTGCATTAGGAAAAAAAGCGGACATATCACGCATATAGTAATAGTAATAATTGAAGGATAAAAGCATGAGTGAGAATCCCATTATAATATATGTGATTTGGTTTGACTTGAACCTGAAGTTCGAAACAAAAGCATATATTGTATGGACAATATAAACTAGAACAAACGGAATGAAATAGTTTACTGTGCGCGAGAAACCTTCAAAACACATAGACATCGCATATACAATCACAACGACAGATACAACGGGCGTAAAATCACATGGCACAATCCGCTTATCATCACTACTGAATTTTCTGCGTATATAAATCATACCCAAAACCGGAAGATACTGCAACAACTGGAATACCATTCCCATAAAGCTTCTTTGGTCATCAAGGTACTTTTCTATGAGCCTTGTCAATGTTTCACTCACGTCAAGCAACGACAATATAAGTATAGGAAGATTGACCGCCAATGTCAACAGTATTACAGAAAGCAACAATATTATTTGCCATTTCCACGACCTCTTTTTCATGAACGTTATAAAAAGCGGGAACAGCAACATTATAATTGCAGAATAATGAATAAACAATGCTACGACACAACCTAAATAATAATATCGTAATTTCCCATTAAAAAGCCATGAAGTCATAAGCATGAGGATGCATATGCAAAGAACCTCGCGCAATATCTCCATATTGAAGTAACAATAATAGCCTATATAATATAGGAGTATTACCGAGAAATAGTATTTTGGAGAATATTTCCTGAAAAAATGGAAAAATACACTATTTACAATTATTGCTTGGATAATTTGGAAGACCCAGAACTCTTCGCTTATGCTTCTTGGGATAGAACAGTATATATACCATAATGGATTATACAATGCTGATTCGAAATCAAAATATGACAATTCATCAATTGAAGGCATCTCATTGTACATTCCCATATACATCAACGTGTCACCACCCACACGATAACGCAAGCCAGCAAGCAGAATAAGTACAAATAGATTAAGATAGTACCATTTATTCTCCCCGCCGGTCTTTGCCATCAAGTCGTACTTGACAACTGGGTAAAGCAACAATATGAATACAAATATATATATCACGATTTCTTGGAGACGAACAGTTTGCGGAATGTTGTGACAACAGTCCCTTTCGACAACACATACATGATTGAGAACCCTAAGCCAATAATGGTATATATAAGTACAACATACAACTTACGCATTGAAGAAGGCTCTACAGGTATTGAAACCGGCTTCAAAGTTGTAAAAGCAGGGGTATTCTCCTGTACTTTTGCCTTTGCCAGGAGCAACTGTTGGGCCCAACTTGTATAAATCATATTCTTCATGTCTTTCTCACTTTCAAGACGTTCTCTTTCTACAGCAGTACGTTCTAAAGCCAAACTACGATTCCTGTCGACAAAATTTGCATAACGTTTCTGTGCATCCTCATATTCAAGTCTTGCATCCTCGCACATTTTCTCAATATATGCACAATCGTTCAATGCCTTTTTTGTCCGATATTCCGTAATACACTGCTGCAGACGGTTCATTATGGTATCGGCCATTATTGCAGCTATCTTAGGGTCACGTTCGGTAAACGAAAGAGACACCACATTTGTCTTCTTGTCAACAAATATCGCAATAGAGGAACTTAAAGACTCTATTCTCGCCATCTGCACCTTTGACAGACGGTAATAATCGAAATGTGAAGGATCTGTTACCTTTTCCGGAGCAGAGAACTTATTCTCAAGCCACTTCATTGCCCTTTTAGGTGTTCCTTTAAGGTATTCCACCCATGATATCTTACGTAGCCTTTCCACATAATGATAATACGTAGTATCGACACTGCCGTCCAAAGAGGTAACCCTTACATCAAAAAGAGAAGAAAGAAAAGGCAAAGACTGGATTACATCGGGATAAAGAATAGGATAAATTGCATCGGAGCTATTTCCGGAAATGCCACCAATATCAAAACCTACCATAGAAGCCAATGACCCTAAACTACCCGAAAAAGAAGATGTATTGGCAGACTCTGGTGCGACAACGATTTCTGCTGTATAATGCTTTACCATACTTACAGCCATAACAACGCCAAAAATCATAAAGCATACAGTGGTCCTCAGTATAAATCCCCATCTTAACAGGAGCTTTTTGACCAACTGTAATACATCAGCCTCGTTCAGAAGACGTTTTTTAGCATTATGCTCATCCATATATTTATTTTTTATATATACTAAATTAGATTCTAATACACTGAGAATGTTCTGAATATGACTTTTACCACTTTCTGAAATAATATTTTCTTTCTTTTGTGTGCATAAAAAGGTTATCGTTACCCATATTATCGACAACAAAAACCATTGTATCACTGAATATATAATACTTTTTCAGTTCTTCCATGTCACAAGTGTCGTCACGCCCCGGATACTTATAGAACTTTGTCATAGTAATAATACTATCGGTATAATCGAATTCTGCCATATAGTAATCAGGGAACCCCTCAGCATAATATTCACCCAACATTACAAGATGCCTCTGGAACGAATAACATATATTGGCAGGATATTCAACACTGTCACCCTTTACGACCTTTTCGAGTTTCCACATGCCGTCAAGGTCTCCGTTTATATATATTTTCTCGCAGGAGGTGAGGATAAACGGTATAACTATGTATATTAGAAGTTTCTTGCTCATATCCACTTATTTTATAACTCCTATTCTTGCTATAGAGACCATTGCACCCCAATTATTGCCTATAAGATTGCTTTTATCTAATGCTAAAGAAAGCGAAAACATCCAGTTCGACTTGCAGGGCGTATATACGATATCTGCCGACATTGATGTTGTATATTTCTTCTCGTTGAACGGATTGAAATATGTACCCCAATTCTCACTGTATGTGTACATCATACGGTAGAGGAACAGATGTTTATTGCCGAACGAACCGTTCATGCCGAAATGGTGTGACTTTAAACGGTTTCCACTGAATACAAGAGAGCCATTATTGTTATAAAGTGGAGAAAAGACAAGAGGATTACCAATTCCCATTCCATAGTTATGCCAGCCGGGGTATATTGAATGATTATAGTAATCGTCACACCCGTCCATCTGCTCACTGTAATTAGGTCCTGGATCGTTATAGCCAGCCCCACTCTGGTCATATGTTGACATATATTCGTAACATACATTTGAAATGAACTTCAGATATCCGCTCTTGTTCTTGACAGAAATGCCCAACTGAATGTCACGCCATGGATAATATACTATTTCCTTTTTTCCTTCACGGTTCGACTGGTACTCAAAGAAAAACAGCTGTGAGAAATCCTCAAACATATGTTCACCATAAACCCTGATATCTAAAGGCTTAGTATGCAGCGTTAAAGCAAGGTGCCAGTTACCTATATGATTACCAGACATGTTTGCCTGTTCCGGCACCGGTGTGCTTCCATCGCCGCTACCGGGAACAAATGCCTTGAAAAAATCCTTTACTCCACCCGGCATCGACATATACTTGCCTTTTGAATGCGTATAGAAATCACCCCCGAACTGCGAGTACATTTCCAGGCCACCTTCCACTTCAAGCGGAAATTTTTCCGGCTTTCCGAACTTCATGAAAAGAGCCTTGCTATGATACATCACTTTCTTCGCATATCTGGCATCGGGATTCTTTGCTGTAAAATCCTCCTGAAAATTGTGGTCAAGAAACATTCCATATGCAATATGACCACGCAACTTTATCCATGTATCCCGGCCGAAGATGCTTACAAATTCAGGAACCTCGACACGAAACTGAGGTATTGGTGAACTGTTTCCGCTAAAAAGAAGGCCTCCTGAACCGATATCGGACAAGATTGAACGGTAAAGGTGCGGAAAATTCGGTTTTCTTATCTCTCCTTCACTGGAACTGCAGTATTTAACATCGGAAAAGCCACGCATTTCACCTGAACGATGTTTCATACCGAGACTTAATGTAAGCCATTTCCATGATGCTTCAGCATACAACTGATTTACAGAAAAGCTTCTTTCCATATTATATCCGGCAGACAAGTCAATACCGGCAGAGTATTTCCATACATTTTCCTTTCCTATGCTTCCATCGATTTTCATACCGTATCTGGCATAACCGTTAGAATTATCCAGAGAGGAGAGTCCTTGCCTGTTGGCAACGAGCCAGAAAGGCGCATTGTCTCCTTTTGACACAATTGTATTCATTTGTGCAAAATAGGATATCTCCTGCGCATTAATTTCCTGCAAACCAAGAAACGCTGTTAACGTCAGAAAAAGCAATGACAGAAAAGAACTGTTTTCGAATACCCTCATATATCTTGTTTCAGAAACACTACTTCAACAGATTAATAAGTGCTATAACCAATGTCGTTATTGACATTGTAGCTGTACCGATGGTTGTTACATCACCGACAGAGAGTCTGCGTTCTCCCTTGCGCGGAACAACAATCTCACAACCGGGCTGTATTGCCTTGCTTGATGTAGAGGACAATTTCTCAACACTGCCGTTCATATTGATGACATATACACCTCTTCTCTTTGCCTTGTTTCCAAAGCCGCCGGCATGCTTTATATAATAGGAAAGTGACTTTCCCTCCTGCCAGCTTACAGAAGATGGATGCATTACCTCTCCGCTAATCTTGACTGTAGAATTGTACTCAGGGACTGTTAGAATATCGCCGTCACGAAGCACCACGTCATAGTCACCTCCCGGTTCTTCGATAGCCTTTTCAAGATTTATAGCCAAAGAATAGTAGTTTCCATCATCGAACTTCGCCTTATAGATAGAATCGAGTACAGCTATATTTATATCCTTTTCCGACTTCAGAATCTCTTCATACAATTCTATCTGAGCCTTGTTACGCTGTATCTCGCGAACATTCATCTCCTCTTCTGTCATGCGGCGATACAGATATGCACCTTTAATGTATGCAGAATTGGAAACACCGCCCACAGCTTTCATCAAGTCACTGAGCTTGTAATTCCTGTTCAGCATGGCATAATGGCCGGCAAAGTTCACAGCTCCCTTTACTGTAACGCTTTCAATCTCTCTTGAAACCGGACTGCGGTGTACATAAACCTCATCATACGGTTTAAGAACAAAATTTTCACCGCCATCTACGACAAAGCCATCCTTGAGTTCAAAACTGAATTTCTCTGTAATTTCATCTTTTTCTTCGACTGCTGCAGGGTCGTATATATGACGATATACGTCAATCTTAGCTGTAGAAGCATTCCTTGTCAACCCTCCGGCCTGGAGTATAAGGTCTTCGACAGTTGTATTCTCGGCAAACTTATATACTCCGCTGAACCTTACTTCACCTCTGATAGTAAGAGTCTTCTTGCCATCCATATCGCTCTTGCTTGGGATATATACAGCATCATTGTTACGCAATACCACATCGGCAACCTTGCCCTCGACTATACCTTTTATATCAATAGACTGGGCTTCTATTGTATTGTCATAGTTTCTATGGTGCATCACTGCCCTGTTGAGGAATGCGTCCTCACGAAGACCTCCTGCTGCTTCTATAAGTTCATATACTGTTTTAACCTCATCGTTAAGCTGATATTGGCCGGGATAGAAAACTGCTCCCATTATCTCCACCATGTTTGTAAAACGCGGAACAACGGAATCTATATAAACATGGTCGCCGTCATTCAAAGCAAAGCCGCTCATCTCATTCTTACCTACGGTAAAGAGAGAGTACTCGCGTCCGCTCTTCCTTGTAACCCTCATTTTTCCGGTATATGCCTTGCTTGAGAAACCTCCTGAGTAGTTTATAAGTGAAGATAGCGATTCTGCACCCTTCATCTCGTACATCATTGGGCGTTTCACCTCTCCTTCAATCTCCACCAACGCATCGTATGCCCCAACGCTTATCACATCATTGTCTTCCAATCGGACATTGCCCTTGGTTGTTCCTTTAAAGATAAAATCGTACACATCGATTGAAGCGACCTCCTTACCTCCACGATAAACCTTTATATCGCGCAATGTTCCCAAGTCACCTATTCCACCGGCCGCATACAAAGCATTGAACGCAGTAGAAAGGGAACTCAAGGTATAATTTCCGGGAGCAACAACCTCGCCCACTACCTGCACCTGAATTGAGCGTAGCTTTCCTACGGAAAGACTGACCTTGGATTCGGCATATATATTGCGGAAAAGAGACTTAAGATGAGAGTTCGCAGCATCAACCGTTTTTCCGGCAAGATAAACCGGGCCTATTCCTTCCACTACAACATATCCGTCTGGAGATATTTCATCTTCAATAAGAGTCTGGGAAGCCCCCCACACATCTATTATCACCTGATCTCCTGCTCCAAGCACATAATTCGCAGGAGTAGGTATATTCAAAGCCGGTTCAAATGTCAACAGTTCATTATTGAATATCGAGCGTCCGAACACGGTCTTTTCATCATTCTCCAATTCCGTGTCCGGTTCCTTTTTAAAGTCATTTATTTCTCCTTCATATACATCGAGTTTCTCATCACGTGTAGCATTCCTCAAATCGCGCCCGGAACGGAAAGATTCACCTTGGCTTCTGAGTCTTTTATCTTCCTCACGCATGCGGTTTACCTTTTTGACTGAAGAATTTTTGGTAAGTTCTTCAGCACCCAGAAGCGAATTCTCGGCATTATACTCTTCCTTAATCTTTGTCAAACGGTCGGCAGACACGCCTCTCTGCATCAGCTTCATTGCTATTGACCGTTCAGTGGTGCCCTTTTTCTGCTCACTCAATATAAAATCAACAATCTGCTGGTCACTCATAACCTGAGCTACAGCAGTTTGCAAACAAAAGACAAGTGAGATAAGAAACAATATCCTTTTCATATATGTCATCATTTCCTGTTTTTAGAATTTCTTACCTTTCAATATATACAGCACGGTTGTTACTATTATTTTCAGATCAAGGAGCAAAGAACGTTTTCTCAGATACTCAAGGTCCATATCCAAACGGGTTAGCATCTTCTCCAATGTATCGGTATATCCATTGTAAATAGTCGCCATAGAGGTCAATCCCGGACGCATAAGATAGAGATAATCGTAATCGGGGTTACGTTCACGTATCTTGTCAATATAATACTGACGCTCCGGCCTTGGGCCCACAAATGACATGTCACCGATGAAGACATTCCACAACTGAGGCAACTCATCGAGATGATGCTCGCGCAAGAAACGGCCGACCTTTGTAAGACGCTCATCGCCCTTTGCAGCCAACTGAGGCTTGCCTGAACTCTCGGAATCGACACGCATTGTCCTGAATTTGAATATATTGAATGCTTTCCCCTTGTAGCCGATTCTCTCCTGACGGAATATCACGCTGCCTTCGTTCTGTATGCGCAACCTGATATACACAATCAAGAATACCGGAGACAATACCAAAAGCCCAAAGAACGAACAAAGCACATCGAAAAGACGTTTTATTGCACGTTCAAAAACATTCATGCCATCCTTAATGACCATATCTTGTATTTTTATTTTTCTTAGTAATATATCTTATTAACTGCCTTTTAACAAAAATATTGCAAAGAAAACACTTTTTTTCGGTAAAAAAAAGCATTGCTGACAAGCAAGAAAGGAAATATTAATCCATTACGAACAGAAGAGCAGGGTTAATATTCTAACACACAATTATTTACATAAGCAAAATTCTGATATTTGCCAAACTGTCAGACAAGGATATTTTTTATATCCTCAATACCTGCTCCGGGATAATAATGTGCAAGAATTTCCGAGAAAGCATATCCCTTATCACCCATGACCGCAGCACCTATCTGGCAAAGCCCAACTCCATGCCCCCACCCGGCTCCTTTGATGACAAACTTACACCCGCCATCGGCCGCACGGACTTTATCAACGACAAAAGCCGAACTGTAAAGATGTGTATGCGAAAGCCAACGGCGTATCTCAAGTTCCTTGCCGACAATCTTCGTAACCTTGCTGCCTACTATACGCAACCTCACTATACGGCCTGACTCACCCCTCTCCAACGGCACCAGTTCCTCAACCATACCGAAATCTATGCCGGAACGCTCCTTGAGCAAAGAAGAGAGTTCATTCTGCGAATATTCCACATGCCAACGATAGAAGTCGTTTGTTTCCTGGTCGTAACCGTTAAGTACTTGCGAAAGCAGTTCCCTGCCGGCCTCATTGCAGAAAGATTCGGGACTACCCTCAATCCATGCCCTTGCGCCCTCTTCAGTCGTAAGGTCGGGCAAGGGTTCCTTTTCTGCAGTATCTCTGAAGGCCTGCAGATAGGGATAATCCTCATCCTCCCAACATGCAGAAAAACGTTCTGTCACACCTCCGCAACATTTGCTGAAGCGCGCATCGCACACCTCACCGCCATAGGACAGCACCAGGCCGCATGTATTCTTTACCGCACGTTCCACATTAGGATTCAACGACCTGGTAACCCCTTGATAGCGTTGGCAATGGTCATCGGCACACAAATCGAAAAGAGTATGGTCCTCACGTGCATACCAGCGCACAATCTCATCGCTATTCTCCCAACCTAACGAGCCTTGCTGTACCTTTTCTTTTCGAAGCAGCTGCGCATAGAGCCAACTGCGTGAGATTACCGTATGCGCTTTAAGGAATTCAAGGGATGAAGTTGCCGACATCTCGCTCGATATTACGCTCACCAGATACTCCTCGACACCGATACGGTTTATAGCCCTGACCATACCGTTCTCGACAATAAGCAGCAGCTCGCCTCTGAAACTCTGGTTTTCCTTGCGCTGCCAATGAAAGTTTACACCAATGACAACATCATGCAGAGTAAATGTGCACTCCTCATCGTTTGGAACAAAACGGAAAGATTGGGACAACTCATTGCCGACCTTTACCTTGCCACTCTCGACAACAGCACGGAATTCACCCGAAAGGAGGTTCCCGTTACAGGAAAAAGTGCCGTTCAAATCGAACTTTATTGCTGATGCAAGCAGTATTCCGACATCGACCTTTCTCATACTTCGCCACGTATCTTGCATGCAACTTCATCAGCTGTTTCCTGCGGCATGGCGACCTCACGCAGCATTGCAGCAGCCTCATCGGACGTAATCGCCGCAAAATCACTCTCGCGCGGTGTTATCATCAGCCCGGCCATATCAAGTGCTCCGGGACTGACCATGCGGTTTGCCGGACCTTCTGCATAATAGCAAGAAGGGCGGTGAACGGCACGAGGCACTACTATCGTTACATAGCCGTCAGCAACGGAGTAACAAGCCATTACATTCATACGTGGTTCAGGTTCACCTTCGACCAATGGCAACGCAGAGCACAAATGCCCGAAAAGTTCATTTGATGCTGAAACTTTACGCGCGACAACCATAAAAAGCGGCACAACGTATGAATCAACTTTATAGATTGCGCCCTCTTCCTTTACAAGCAGAGGTTCCATTCCGCAGGAGAGTTCTTCACTCCATTCATCGCCAAGCAGTGGTATAGAGCTTTTATTTCCGGCCTGAAGATGGGCATGGTCGGGAGCGGAAGCACCGCAATGGGCTCCGTTGTAAAAGATTGCCGAATCCTGCCACTCGCGCGCCAGATGAAGCATATCGACATACATCCCGCCCAACAGCTGCTGCTTATGTTCCTTATGCGGAAGAGTCAAATGGAATGGAAGAATGGGGAATGGATTGACAAGTACCTCAAGACTGCCCAGTGCCTGCAAGGATATCTGCTCCACCGGACGGTTTTCGGCACAAAGGAAACATCTGCGGGCAGTAATGGATGCCGAATCTATCTTTGCTGCGGTAGAGACAATCCTGGCCGGATTGAACTGCAATGTCACTCCGTTCTCAAGCTTACGCACCTTTACATTTTCAAGTTCTGAATATCTCTTCGCCGCATCGGGCCATTTTTCGAGCTGTTCTTCAAAAAAGGAGTGTACGTCTTCACCTGACGGCAACGGCATATCTTTCATCAGTTGTATCCGGGCTTCAAGCTCAGCACTCCTTAAAGAATCCTTATAGAAATTATGGGCATTTACCTTTGCATGCGACAAGGCCGCATCGGAATTCCCGCCCCAACGACGGCAGAGATAAAGCACATCATAGATGCGCCCTATCCTGTAGCTGCGCGATATTTGCAGGCCAACTGCATAATCCTCGCCGTAGCTTACGTTAGGGAAACCAATTTCCCTTATCACCGGAGTAAAGAAAGCACGCGGAGCACCAAGCCCGTTTATACGCAGTGCATTGTTGCGTCCGTTCTCCTCAGTCCATTCACGGTGGTCGATAACTCCGGGAGGCAAGGTATTCAATTCGAAGTCACATATACGGTACGAGCCGACAAGCATAGCACACTGCTGGGCATAGAAGCCGTCAACAATGCGTTGCAAGGTATCGGTTCCGCTGTAAAGGTCGTCACTGTCGAGCTGCACTGCAAAACGGCCGCATTTCGAGTGGTTTACAGCCAGTTCCCAACAGCCTCCGATACCGAGGTCATGACGTTCGGGGACAACATGCAGAACTCTGCTGTCGTGGAAGGAGTCTATTATTTCCCCGGTCCTGTCGGTAGAATGGTTATCTACAACAATTATATTGAACGGAAAAGCCGTCTCCTGCGACAGGACAGACGATATGGCGTCCGATATTGTCGATTCGCGGTTGAGAACCGGTATGATTACCGATGCCTCATACTCAAAACTGCCGGCAGAAAGGTCGATTCTCCTATACTTGCACGGCGGCAGATAACCGCCGATAGCCTTAAGATGAGAAGTGCAGGCCTTTTCCATCTCTATCTGAACATCACGCTGTGCCGGATTCACATAATCGAACTGCTTTTCGCCGCTCTTGCGGTTGTCGTTCTCACATTCGGTATATACGAACTCATTGAAATGGAACAATGAACCTATCCGGCTCATTGCAAGACGCAACTGGTAAACGCCGGCATAGCTGTACTCTTCAAAGGGCTCGGAAAGATACTCCTTCAAGGCCGACGTCCTGAACATGAGCAGGGAACCGAAATCGAAATCGTTTCTAAGGCTGCCCGGCTGATAATCGATAGCAGGAGCCTCAAAGACCTCGCCGGAAATGGACTTGCAATAGTCGGAATAGGCCATTGAAGCATCCGCAGGCATGCTGCATGCCATGCGGTAAAGCTTCTCCTCATCGAGCTGCAGGCTTTCCTTGCCGATATATACCGCAAATGTAGCGGAAGCACGCTCGGCCATATCACGCAATACTGGTGTTGAAAGCAGGGAAGCGGCCTCTATGACCGTTGTCTTTTCGGGCAACCGGACATCGGGAGCCGACGCGCTCCACAGCCACACGTGAGCGATTCTTGGATTGGCAATATATTTGCCTATCGTTTCCTGCAGGGTTCCTTCCTGAGGGAAAGGCATGAACAGTTCTATAGTGTAATTCTCCATATTTTTATATGTTTTCGGCAAATTGCCGTATTATACCTCTAATGCAAAAGCACGCTATGAACAAGTCGTTTGCATGCCGGCATATTGAATGCGAATTTAATAAAAAGGAAGCCGAAAAAAAACTTTTGGACCAAACAAATGACACCCTAGAATATAAATATAAAATTTATTGTTATATAATAACATTCATACCACTTTTTTGCATTATCTTCGTGACTGATTTCGTAAATTAGAGGTATTATAGCTATACATTGAGGACAAAACAGATGGAAAACGGGAAAAGGAAACTGGCCGGAATGACTCTCAACGCACTCAAGGAGGCGGTGAAGGAGGCCGGAATGCCGGCTTTTACTGCAAAGCAGATTGCCGATTGGATATATTGCAAGCGCATAGATTCCATTGACGGGATGTCCAACATATCGCTCAAGAACCGCGAAAAGCTGAAAGAGCTGTTCGAAGTGGGATACAAAGGGCCTGCCGAAGCAGCCCGTTCGGTTGACGGAACCGTAAAATACCTTTACGAAGTGGACAACGGACATTTTGTCGAGGCTGTTTATATTCCCGACGGAGAGCGTGCAACGCTATGCGTCTCTTCGCAGGTGGGATGCAAGATGAACTGCCTTTTCTGCATGACCGGCAAGCAGAAATACACGGCAAATCTCACATCGAACGAGATACTCAACCAGATTCTGGCACTGCCTGAATTCGAGAAACTCACCAACATCGTTTTTATGGGCATGGGCGAGCCTTGTGACAACCTCGACAACCTCCTGCAGGCAATCGAAGTGCTCACAAGCGATTATGGGCTTGGCTGGAGTCCTCACCGCATTACGGTATCATCGGTAGGAGTACGCAAGGGACTGAAAAGACTGCTCGATTCGGGCGACTACCATATCGCCATAAGCCTGCACCACCCTATACCTGAGAAACGTGCCGAAATAATGCCTGCCGAGAAGGGTTTCTCCATAGTAGAGATGCTCGACCTGCTGCGACAATACGACTTCAGCCACCAGCGACGTCTCACATTCGAGTACATCGTGTTCAAGGGAATAAACGAGACTCAGTTCTATGCACGCAAGTTGCTCAAGCTGCTCGACGGCATAGATTGCCGTATAAACCTGATACGCTACCATGCCATTCCTGGAGTGCCGTTGGAAGGAGTTGACGAGAACGGAATGACGCAGCTGAGGGATTTTCTCACCAAGAACGGGCTGTTCACAACAATAAGGGCCTCACGAGGAGAGGACATCTTCGCTGCATGCGGAATGTTATCGACATTGAAGCAGGAACAGAATAATGCAAAGAACCAACAAGAGATATCATGAAGAATTTAGTATCATTGATTTTTGCGGCAATACTGTTTGCCAACTGTCACGGATTATCCGAAAGCTTCAAGAAATCGGCTGTAGGAAACCCGTACGAGGTACTTGTAGTATGCGATGAAGCATTCTGGGAGAGCCCTGCCGGAAGAGCCATATACAATGCCCTGGACACCGATGTGCCGGGATTGCCGCAATCGGAGCGTTCGTTCCGCATATCGCGTGTGAGTGAAGCAAACTTCTCCGGAATGGTTAAACCGTTCCGCAACGTGATTACAGTTGACATCAACGACCGCATGTACACAAAGACATCGTTCAAGTACTCAAGGGACCCGTTTGCCACACCGCAGATGATTATGACCATACAGTCGCCCAGCAGTGCCGAATTGGAAGAGTACGTGAACAAGAACAAGCAGGTAATAGTAGATTTCTTCAATGCAGCCGAAATGAACCGTCAGATAGACAACCTAAAGGCAAGGCATAACGAAAAGGCTCTTGCTACGACAAAGGAGATGTTCGACTGCGAGCTGCTTATTCCTGCAGAACTGAACGGAGAGAAGAGAGGCGAGAACTTCGTGTGGTTCTCCGACTTCAACTCTACCAACCCCGACATTCTGAGTTTTGTAATGTACAGCTACCCTTATACATCGGTCGATAATTTCTCAAGAGAGAACTACATACACATGCGAGACTCTGTCATGAAAGTGAACATGCCGGGAGGAAAGCCGGGACAATACATGCAGACCGACTCTATGTTTGTAGAGATTACCGAGACTTCGGACCGCGACCGATACATGCAGCTTGCAAGAGGCCTCTGGTACATGGAGAACGACATGATGGGCGGCCCGTTCGTGTCACATGCGATGGTCGATGAACAGAACGGACGAGTAATTGTGGTGGAAGCATTCTTATATGCCCCGAACAAGAAGAAAGGCGCGACAATGCGTAAGCTTGAATCATCGCTCTACACATTGAAGATGCCCGTTGACAAGATGTTGGAAAACAGTACACACATTCCTGAAATTGTAGTTGAAGCAAACGGGGAAGAAACAAAATAAGAAGAGACGACATGAGCGAAAAAGGAAAGATACGCGTTGGCATAACCCAAGGCGACATAAACGGAATAGGATACGAGATTATCTTCAAGACATTCGAGAATCCCGAAATGTTCGATATTTGCACACCCGTTGTATATGGCTCACCCAAGGCTGCGGCATACCACCGCAAGGCTCTTGAAATGGAGACTCCGTACAATGCAATAGAGAATGCAGGAGAAGCACAGGCCGGCAAGCTCAACATAATAAACTGCAACAGCGACGAACTGCACATAGAACTGGGAACCAGCACTCCCGAAAGCGGGCTTGCAGCATTCCAGGCACTGGAAAGAGCGATAAAGGATTACCATGAAGGGCTTATCGACGTGCTTGTGACCGCACCTATAAACAAGAGTGCGATACAGAGCGAGAAGTTCCACTTCCCAGGGCACACCGAGTATCTTCAGGAGTGCAGCGGAGAGGGAGAGAAGGCTTTGATGATTCTATGCAGCGGCTCTATGCGTGTAGCAGTTGCAACATCGCACATGGCTTTGCGCGACGTGCCTGAAGCAATTACAGCCGAGCTTCTTGAAGAGAAGATTGCACAGCTCGACAGAAGCATGAAAGAGGATTTCAACATCGACGCCCCGAAGATTGCAGTGCTCTCCCTGAACCCGCATGCCGGCGACAACGGCCTGCTTGGCAAGGAAGAGATTGAGGTTATTGCACCGACTGTACGCAAGATGAACGACAACGGTATATTCTGCTATGGACCGTTTGCTGCCGACGGATTCATGGGAAGCGGCAAACACACGGCCTTTGATGCCATACTGGCAATGTACCACGACCAGGGACTGGCACCGCTTAAGGCCCTATCTATGGACGACGGTGTGAACTTCACTGCCGGACTTAGCATTCTGCGCACATCACCGGCACACGGTGTGGCATACGACATTGCCGGCAAAGGAGAGGCTGACGAGAACTCGTTCCGCCAGGCAATATACGCAGCCATAGATATCCTGCGCAACCGCAATATGTATTCATACGCGCGACGCAACCCGTTGAGAAAGCTATACTTTGAGAAACGCGACGACAGCAACAAACTGAACCTACAGCAGCCCGACAGCGATATCTGATATGAAATTCGCAATTATAGCAGCAGGGGAAGGCTCCAGGCTTGCAAGCGAAGGCATAACCACGCATAAGCCCATGATAGAACTGCAAGGCGTTCCTATAATAGAACGCCTTGTAAGGCTCTTTGCAAGACACGGAGCCGATTCCATAAGCATCATCATAAACAGGCAGCAGCCTGAGACGCTGGCACACCTCATGATGCTTAAGGAGAAGTTCCCGATAGAGATTATCGTTAAGGACACACCAAGTTCCATGCACAGCATGCATGCCTTGAGCAGCAGCCTCAAAGGAGACAGGTTCTGCCTGACAACGGTAGATACGCTTTTCCATGAAAGTGAGTTCACTGCATACATAGAGGCTTTTGAGAAATGCGGATGCGACGGGTTGATGGCAGTAACAGACTATATAGATGACGAGAAGCCTCTGTACATCGATACTGACAGCGAACTGGAGATAACAGCCTTTTGCGACAAGGCGACCGTGAATTCAAGATATATCTCAGGAGGCATTTACGGGCTTACACCACGTTCCCTGAAAATCCTTGACGAGTGTATGGAACAAGGTGTCGAAAGGATGCGTAACTTCCAGCGCAAGCTCGTGGAGAGGGGTATGAAGCTGAAGGCTTTCCCGTTCAGCAAGATAATAGACATCGACCATGCCGAGGATATTGCCAAGGCTGAAGAATTCCTTGCAGAAAAATGAAGATTGCAATAATAGCACGAAGCACGAAGGACTCTCCTAATATGGTTGCGAAGGATGCAGCCATACTTGAGAGTGTATCAAGGGAGCTTGAAACCTTAGGTGCTGTTATTGTCAATGCAGAAGAGGATTTTGAAGAGGAATGCGATGCGGTCTGCCACATGTCACGAAGTGCAGACATTCTAAAGAAGTTGAGAAAGGCAGAAGCAAAAGGGGTGACCGTAATCAACAACCCTGAAAGTGTAGAGAGATGTTCACGGATTCTCTTCATGAAGATGCTTAAACAAGCCGGAGTACCGCAACCGCCATTCAGGATTATAGAAGATGCAGATGAACTGGATACGTTGCACTACCCTGCATGGATAAAGAAGGCTGAAGGCTGGAGCTGCCATAAGGATGATGTCGCATATGCCTGCAATGCCAATGAGGCAAAAGCAATCCTTGAACAGATGCATAGGCGCGGCATAGGAAGAGCAATCTACAGCAAGCACATTGAGGGTGACCTCATCAAATTCTATGCTGTCGGCCACGATTGGTTCTACAGCTGCTACCCGGAGCAGGGAAAGACGAAATTCGGGCTGGAGGCATTGAACGGAACTCCGGAGCACTACCCTTTCGATTGCGGAGAATTGAAAAGGATTGCCGGCAAGGCAGCTGAAGCCATTGGAGTGGAGATATATGGAGGCGACTGCATTGTTGACAAGGCCGGCAACATATATATAATAGACATCAACGATTTCCCAAGCTTCTCTGCAGTACGCAGTGAGGCTGCAGAAGAGATTGCAAAGCATATAGCAAATACCGTAAAGAAGAAGAGAGATGAAGCAAGAGGATAAAGAACTGTACCGTGCATCAATCAAGTCGATAGACACCGAGGAGTTCCTCGATATGTGGTTCTACAGACCTTTGGGGTTCCGTTGCGCACTGTTCTTCCGCAACAGGGGCGTACACCCGAATGTCATTACTATAGTATCAATATTCCTAGGCATTGCTGCAGGTGTCTGCTTCCTGCAAGAAAACCTGAGATGGAACATCCTGGGAGTGCTGTTGCTTATGTGGGCAAACCTTTACGACAGCACAGACGGACAGCTGGCACGCATAACAGGACAAAGAACACGTTGGGGACGAATACTCGACGGCTTTGCCGGCGACTGCTGGTTCTTCTGCATCTATTTTGCCATTGCTGCAAGAGAGACCTTTGAGCCTATTCCTTTTGCGCCCGAATACAATTGGGGTGTGCTTATATGGATTCTTGTATCGTTCTGCGGATTCTGGGTACACGGCTCGCAATGCCAGCTCGCCGACTACTACCGCAACATACACCTCTACTTCACCAATGAGAGAAACGGCAACGAGTTCCACAACTCTGCCATGCAACGCAAGGAGTACAACGAGACAAGCTGGAGAAAAAGTTTCTTCTGGAAACTGTTCCTTAACGCCTACGTATCATACGTCGAGAACCAGGAACGCATGTCACCATGCTTCCAGAGATTCATAAAATGCGTGCACAAGCATTACGGAACAGACATCCCGGCCGGGCTCCGAAAAGAGTTCCGCGCAGGAAGCCTGCCTCTTATGAAGTACACCAATATACTGACATTCAATTCACGCGCCATAATGCTATGCTTCGCAATGCTCACCGGTGAACTTTGGATGTACCTCATATTCGAGCTTGTAGTGCTTATGGCGATATTCATCTACATGAAGCATAAGCATGAGAGGCTATGCAGCAGGCTTACAAAGAAAATAGAAGAAGGGCATGTGTTCAATTAAAGGCATTATATTCGACTACGGAGGCACCATAGACACCAATGGCATACATTGGGGTGAACTCATATGGGAACAATACTGCAAGGAGGGGATTAACATCGACAAGGAAACATACCGCGATGCATACGTTCATGGAGAACGCTCACTGGCAAAGAGACCTATCATAGCACCTGCAGACACTTTCAGGACCTTGCTCCAAAAGAAGATGGCACTGCAGTTCGCCTACCTTAGGGAGAGACTCGGCAATACCGGCACGTTCACTGAGGAAAAGGAGAAGATGGTCGCAGAAAGATGCTATGACAAGGCTGCCAAGACCATTGAAACAGCACGCCCCTTACTGGAGGCTTTGCGGGAGAGATTCCCAATGGTGCTCGTAACGAACTTCTACGGCAATATGCCTGTAGTGCTTAAGGAGTTCATGTTAGAGAACATTTTCACCACAATTGTAGAATCCTCAGTCGTAGGGATACGCAAGCCCGACCCGGCACTTTTTGAACTGGGTGTAAAAGCATTGGGATTACGTGCCGAAGAGACAGTTGTCATAGGCGACTCATACAGGAAAGACATATACCCTGCAGCCACATTAGGCTGCAGGACTGTATGGCTCAAGAAAGTATGCTGGGCCGACGAGCCTATAGAAAAGGGCTATGAGCCGACAGCTGTTGCCGATACGCTGGCATTGCTGCCTTCAATCTTAGAAAATATCTAAAATCCAAAACCGTAACACACTCATTTATGTTCTATAGGGGTAGATGTTTAGAACTAACCAAAAGCTACCCTTATGAAACATAACCTTATTCTTAGCCTGATTATTGCAGGCTTGTGCATGACAGCGAATGCACAGACAAAGCCAGAGAGCTATTATGCTATGCACAACGACAGCTGTTGGCATTTCACTCTCAATTACGACAATCCCAAGATGCGAAGCAATGAGGGAATGGTCGTCATCACCCACCTCTGCACCCCGGACACATGCGTCAGTTCCGCTACGCGTCACTTGCAAGGCAAGAGATATGCGAAACGATATGTAAAGAGGTATGGAACAGCTCCGGAGCTGCAGGCTGAAGGAGCCAGTAGCTGCACGTTGGCTGTGCCTGAAAGTGCAGTAAGAGACACCGTATATGCAATCACATACAGCGAGTACAGCAATGGCAAGGAGACAGAGTATGCATGTGACACCATGGCTATATGCATGCCTCCATGTCCGCCTATGAGCTGCCATCGGGTAGATGCGGCCATGAGCATCGCCGACCATCTGGCTATGGAGCATCCTAATATTCATCGGATGGCATATTACACACCACTTGACGATGAGGTTGCCAAAGGAATGGATATCACACCCAATGTGGTGAGATATGTCACCAACAGCAGCAAGCTCAACCCTGAATATCTGCAGAATGCCCAGAACATAGAGGAACTCATGTCTATAATCAACGAGGTACTTGCCGACAGCACAACTACACTTGAGGCCGTACAGATTGTAGGATACAGTTCGCCCGACGGCAGCGAATACCGAAGAAACCAGCTCGGCATAGAACGCGCCATAGCCATGCGCGACCATATAAGAAAGCATCATCACCTGCCCGACTCTCTTTTTGAGGTTGCCAACGGAGGCACCAACTGGAACATGATATATGCGGATATACAGGAACTGGGAACAGCAGGAGGCGACACGCTTATATCAAGGATGAAGGCTGAGCCGGACGTCAGAAAAAGAGAAGCCATGCTCAAGAGATATCAGGGAGGCATACTCTACCGCGAACTTACCGAGAGGATGTTCCCGGCACACAGAATGGCATGCTGCACCGGCATATATTACCACAACAGGCCCGACAGCGTAGCACTGGCAGTAAACAATGTCGTTGATGAACTGATGAACAACCCCAGCCCCGATTACAGCAAGCTAATACGCGAACTTAAACAGTACCGCAACGACCCGCGCATCCTCAACCTGCAAGGTGTAATCGAGTACCGTCGCCACCACAGGCATGCAGCTGAGCGCGCTTTTGCAAAGGCAGCAGCAATGGGAGATGAACAGGCAGCCATAAACTTGCAGATTCTTGAAAATAACAAGAACTTGGAATAAAATCCGTTTTTTAGCAAGTTGTCATGAGAGTTTAATTCTTGCAAAAGCCTTATATTTGCATCGCAGCCGGTTGGCAGCGATGCAAATATTTTAACATACACAGAGATGACAGAATACATATACCCATTGATTGGCCTGCTGAACGAAATGAGCCCATACCTTTTGTTCGGATTTCTCATCGCAGGCATACTCCATGAATTCGTTCCGCGTAAGATATACTCGACCAAGCTTGCAGGAAAAGGTATCGGCTCAGTAATTTGGGCAGCACTGTTCGGCATACCTCTTCCATTGTGCTCATGCGGTGTAATTCCTACAGCCGCATCTCTCCGCAAGGCCGGAGCGTCTAAGGGAGCGACTGTTTCATTCCTTATATCTACACCGCAGACAGGTGTAGATTCCATACTTGCAACCGCATCTTTAATCGGTATTCCTTTTGCAATAATGCGTCCTCTGGTTGCATTCGTCACTGCCATTGCCGGCGGATGCATAACCAACAGGCTCTCGGATGACAGCGGAGACGAAACGGCAAACAGGGAGCAGCAAGAGAAGAGAAAAAGTTTCTGGCAGAAGTGCATTGGAACCCTGCATTACGGATTCATCGAGATGATTCAGGACATAGGCAAATGGATTGTCTTCGGGCTTGTCATTGCAGCCATAATAACAATAGCCGTACCCGACAATTTCTTCACGATATTCAACGGATATCCGTTGCTGAACATGATTCTGATACTGCTTCTTTCCATACCGATGTACCTTTGCGCAACAGGCTCGATTCCTATTGCAGCAGCACTCATGCTGAAGGGGTTGTCACCGGGAGCAGCACTTGTACTGCTCATGGCAGGACCGGCAACGAATATGGCCACCATACTTGTAATAAACAAGGTACTTGGGCGCAAGACACTTATCATTTATTTGCTTACAATTGTTGCCGGAGCAATGGGATTCGGGCTTATAATAGATTACCTGTTGCCTGCAGAATGGTTCACCGGAGCAATACACAGCCACACTGCCGCATGCTGCAGCCATACCGGTGCTGCATGGTGGCAGACAGCATCAAGCATACTCTTCACAATACTGCTTGCAGTGGCATTAATACTCAAATACAGGAAAAAGGAGCACTGCTGCGAATGCTGTACACCCAAAAGGAGGTTCAGGATAAAAGGCATGATGTGCAACCATTGCAAGGCTAATGTAGAGAACAGCCTATCAAAAATAAAGGGTGTAAGCGAGGTACATGTCAACCTTAGCGAGGGTGTGGCATACGTCGAAGGAGAGGGCTACGACACCGATGAGATTATAGGAGCTGTCAGGTCACTGGGATACGAATATATAGAAGAGCTGTAACGGGACTTTATGAACTGATTTGCGCCATAAAGTGCACCCGACAATTAAAAAAGCGGAAAATTCAGCTAAAATTGCACAAAAGATATTGCATTGTGCAATTTTGGCCATACTTTTGTACATATCCAAACAACAAACATGTACAAAATGAAAAAGATTATCTTTACATTAGTGTGTTCAGTACTGTTCGCACTGACAGGAAATGCACAGGACATCAACTCTAAGGGTGACAACATCATCGGTGAGTACCTGAGCATCAAGGACGGCAGCAAAAGCAAAATCAGAATCACTAAAGCAGCAAACGGAACATATACAGCCCAGGTGTTCTGGGTCGAGAAGCCGCTCGATGCAAACGGCAACAAGCGCAAGGACCTGAAGAACCCCGACAAGAGCCTGCGTAACGTTGATGTTGACCAGATTGTCCTTATCAAAGGCCTGAAGTACGATGCCGATGACAAGGAATGGGGTGACACTAAGATATATGACCCTACAGGCGGAAAGATATACAGCGTTGACATCGAGTTCAAGGATGCAAAGACACTGAAGGTATATGGAAACATCTGGGGAATAGGAAAGACCGTATATTGGACAAAAATCAAGTAACAATATATATAGCCAATAAGGGGCTGGCATGAAAACTTATGCCAGCCCCTTATTGGCTTATGAGCAAACTGTTAAAGCGGCTTGATTACCCTGCACGGCACACCGACAGCAACAGTGCCCGACGGTATGTCACGGTTCACAAGGCTACCGGCCCCGATAGTCACATTGTCACCTATTGTAACACCAGGCAGAACCGTAACTCCTGCACCTATCCACACATTGTTGCCCACTCTTATGGGACGTGCATACTCAAGTCCCTTGTTGCGCAACTCTGCTTCAAGCGGATGGCCGGCTGTAGTAAAGCAACAGTTCGGCGCAATGAAAACATTGCTGCCGAAAACAACAGGAGCCGCATCGAGGACAACAAGATTGTGGTTGGCATAGAAATTGTCACCCAGCGTTATGTTGCATCCATAGTCGCACCAGAAAGAGGGTTCAATGACAAAATTTCCCTTTACCTCGCCAATTATACGACGCAGCAGGGCACTCCTCTCCTCGACCGCTTCATAAGGCATTGTATTGTACTCCTGACAAAGTTCCTTGCACGCGTTTCTTTCGGCAATGAGACTGCTGTCGTTATTGGCATCGTACAACTCGCCACGAAGCATCTTGTCACGTTCTGCTGACATACGCCCAATCAGTTTACGAATACAGTATCGAAATACTCGTCGAATATTCTCTTTGCCTCATCGAGTTGCTCAGGAGTATTCTCCTTTACATGCTTGAGCTTATACTCCATACCCAACGGCTCATACTTATGGGCACCGAGAGTATGGTATGGCAATATCTCGACACGCTTTATCATGTCGTACTCCTTGAAATGCTCTCCCAATGCACGAATATCCTCTTCGAATGCACTATAGCCCTGGACAAGCACATAACGCAACCAGAACGGCCTTCCGTTCTCCTGCAGCCATTTGGCTGTCGCAAGAGTCTGCTTGTTCTGACGCTCCGTGAGGAGTGTATGGCGTTCGGGATTGTACTGCTTGATATCAAGCAGTACAAGGTCAACAATCGAGAGAAGTTCCTCGACATGGCTGTTCCAGATGCTTCCGTTTGTGTCTATGCAGACATGTATTCCCTGTTCCTTAAGACGCTTTACCAAAGGAACCAGCTCCTTTGCCTGGAATGTAGGCTCGCCGCCGCTGAACGTTACACCGCCCTTTTTCCCGAAAAACGGTTTCTCGTTCATCGCCATACGTACAACATCCTCAATATCGGTTTCCTTGCTCTCTCCTTTGGCATCTATAGTATCGGGATTGGCACAGTATAGACAACGGAAGTTGCATCCCTGAAGAAACACGACCAAACGCAAGCCCGGACCGTCGAATGTACCCAAGGACTCGTATGAATGTACTCTAATATTCATTATTCATTCAGTTAAAAATAGGCCGACCTTGTGAGCCAGCCTATTTTATTAAACATTAT
This sequence comes from Bacteroidaceae bacterium, assembly GCA_017522915.1. Lineage (GTDB taxonomy): Bacteria > Bacteroidota > Bacteroidia > Bacteroidales > Bacteroidaceae > HGM04593. Next base: position 4,574 of record JAFWXX010000011.1, on the reverse strand, counting down.
ATAACAGGTATTACATACGCTCGTGGAAAGAACGTGAGATAACCTCCAGCTGGTGCTCGCGGCTCAGCTTGATGAAGTTAACAGCGTAACCCGATACACGGATTGTCAACTGAGGATACTTCTCAGGATGCTCCATTGCGTCCATAAGCATCTCGCGGTTCAACACGTTCACGTTCAGGTGGTGAGCACCCTTTGTGAAGTAACCGTCCATGAGTGTAACGAGGTTCTCTACACGTGTCTCAGCATCAACGCCAAGTGACTTTGGAATGATAGAGAATGTGTTGCTGATACCATCCTGAGAGTCGCGGTAGCGAAGCTTTGCAACTGAGCTCAAAGATGCGACAGCACCGTTCTTGTCACGTCCGTGCATTGGGTTGGCACCCGGAGCGAAAGCAACGCCCTTGGCACGGCCGTCAGGAGTAGCACCTGTCTTCTTTCCGTACATTACGTTAGAAGTAATGGTAAGGAGTGACAATGTTGGCTTAGCGTTCTTGTAAACCGGGTGCTTCTTGAGCTCCTCGCTGAAGAAGTAAACCAAGTCAACGCCGAGGTGGTCAACACGGTCGTCATCGTTACCGAAGCATGGGAAGTCGTTCTCGATTTCGAAAGACTCTGTCAAGCCAAGCTCGTTGCGCTTAACTGTCACCTTGCCGTACTTGATAGCTGAGAGAGAGTCGATAGCGATAGAGAGACCTGCAACACCGTATGCAAGGTTGATTGAAGGATCTGTATCGATGAGAGCCATCTGAGCCTTCTCATAGTAGTATTTGTCGTGCATGTAGTGGATGATGTTCATAGCGTCGTTGTAAACGCGTGCAACCTCCATAAGCACCTTCTTGTAGTTAGAGAGAACCTCCTCGTAGTTCAAGAGGTCGCCTGAAAGTACAGGAATACCCTTTACTACAACAGTACCGGTGTTCTCACAACGTCCGCCGTTGATAGCAAGCAAGAGAGCCTTAGCCAAGTTGCAACGTGCACCGAAGAACTGGATCTGGCGGCCTACAGCCTGATATGATACGCAGCATGCGATACCGTAGTCGTCGCACTCGCGAACCTCACGCATAAGGGTATCGTTCTCGTACTGGATTGAAGATGTATCGATAGAAACCTTTGCACAGAACTCCTTGAAGCCCTCAGGAAGCTCGTTGCTCCAAAGAACAGTCATGTTAGGCTCCGGTGAGGGGCCGAGGTTGTAAAGAGTCTGCAAGAAGCGGAATGAAGTCTTTGTAACCTTTGTACGTCCATCGTTGAAACGGCCGCCGATAGCCTCTGTCACCCATGTCGGGTCACCGGCGAAGATATCGTTGTAAGACTGCATGCGCAAGTGACGTACCATACGCAACTTGATAACGAACTGGTCGATGAGCTCCTGTGCGAATGTCTCATCGATGTTGCCGTGGTCAAGGTCGTACTGGATATATACATCGAGGAAAGATGATACGTTACCGAGTGACATTGCAGCACCGTCCTGCTCCTTGACTGCAGCAAGATATGCCATATATGTCCACTGTACAGCCTCCTGAGCCGATGTAGCAGGACGAGCAAGGTCGAGACCGTAGTACTCACCCATAACCTTCATCTCATTGAGAGCCTTTATCTGCTCTGCAATTTCCTCACGGAGACGGATGTTGTGCTCAGTCATAGGACCTACAACAGCCTTGAGGTCTTCTCTCTTAGCCTCGATAAGACGGTCAACGCCATAGAGAGCAAGACGACGGTAGTCACCGATTATACGGCCACGTGCATAGTTGTCGGGCAGACCTGTAAGGAAGCCCAAAGAACGGTACATACGGATTTCCTCGTTGTAAGCATCAAACACACCGTCGTTGTGTGTCTTGCGATAGTGATAGAAGATATCCTTTACCTTCTCGTCAACCTCAACGCCGTTCTCGCGGCAAGCCTTCTCGACAACCTTGATACCGCCGAAAGGCTTGATAGCACGCTTGAGAAGCTCGTCGGTCTGGAGACCTACGATAAGCTCGTTCTCCTTGTCGATATAACCGGCCTTGTGAGAAGTAATTGTAGAAACAGTAACGTTGTCTAGTGAACGGACACCGTTGTTTGCACGCTCCTCCTCAAGAGCCTTGAGACATACATTCCACACCTTAAGTGTTCTCTCGGTAGGACCGGCAAGGAACGAAGCATCACCTTCGTATGGAGTAATGTTCTCATGAACAAAGTTACCCACATTGATCTCCTTAGTCCAAAGACCTTCTTTAAAATTCAAGTTCTTTTCCATAGTTATTTTATATCAAAGATTTGTGTTTCTTTAAAATCGAATATGAGAAAACCGCATTCCATGGCATACAGCCATCAGAAACAAGCATTATGCCATATTCTGCATGCAAAGATAATAAAAATAATATTATCATTGATATATAATCGGCATATTTTTTTCAATTTATTCCATTTTTAAAACCATTTCAATTTAAATCATTTTAACAGAGCTGTTATACCGCTTAAAAGCATGACTGAATATACTATTCTCTTGAAAGTTGCATTTCCTAATTTCCTATAACACTTCGCACCCAAGAAAACACCCGACACTACCCCCAAAAGGCCGGCAACCCAATAAAGGGGAGTGTTCTCTGTATAATACCCTCCACTGGACCGGCACAACAGATAGAAACAATTGAAAAGGAGCCAGAAAGCCTGCATTGTTGCCATATAGGCCCGTTTGTCGGGTATTGCACTCACACCGTAAAGCACAACGGGAGGACCGGGCATTCCGAACATCGCTCCCATCACTCCGCTCAGTGCACCTATTACGCATTGCGCCCATACGGAGGCAAAAGATTTGCCCGCCTTGCCGTCGAACAAAAGGAAATATATCGCTACAAGAACAAGAGCTGCCCCAAGACATCGAAGCATAAAAGCACTGCTCAATGAAGCCATATACGATATTACAAAGAAAGAGACCAGCGCATTGAACAGAAGAACAACAGGAATCCTGGCCCAACATATATATTTGAAATTACACACAACAATGAGCAAAGCAGTAGTACCCGAAAGAAGCCCTGACAACGCAACAGCTTCGTTATATGACGGCATAATGTAGGGAAGGAACATCATAATGAATATCCCGAACCCGAAGCCCGATACCCGTTGCACAAAGCTGGCGACTGCAGAGAGCAGCAAAACCCAGATAAGAAGTTCCGACATTTGAATATCAATTTATCATACAAAGATAGCGAAACAAATCTGGAGAAGAAGAAGAATTGAAAGATAATGCCAGTGCAGAAGACGAAGAAACAATGTAATCATAGATTATTTCAACACAAGAATAACCAAAGAATAAAATATTTTCAACTTTTTCCACATTTTTCTTGCACGGGTCCATTTTTTGATATACTTTTGCATCGTCAAAAACGGAAAGACCACATTCCATGACACAAAAACCTTAGGAGAGGTGGCAGAGTGGTCGATTGCACCGGTCTTGAAAACCGACGTACTGAGAGGTACCGGGGGTTCGAATCCCTCCCTCTCCGCAAGAAATTAGGAAACAATTTCATTGTTTCCTAATTTTATTTTATATGAGTGGAAAGCTTGCTTGCCGACGAAATATAAAATAAAATTAGATAGAAACGCGACAGCGTTTCCTAATTTCTTGCAAAGGAACCACAAAAAGGGATCGACGAGCGAAACAAAGTGAAGCGAAGTCAATCCCTCCCTCTCCGCAAGAAACAAGAGAACTTGAGTTCTCTTGTTTTGCTTTATAGCCAGTCGGGGGTTGTTCGGGCTCAACGTAAAATTCGGGCTCACCTGAAAAAAGTTGCGGGGATTAGATAAAAATCAATCGAAGAATACAAAAAAGATTCATTAGCAAAACGTATATAAAACAGGAGCCCGGTTTATTGTCGGGCTCCTGTTTATATACGTTGTCAAAAGCTGCAGGCTATTACAGCAACTTCGCAAAAAGCTCTATTGCCTGATATTCGGGCAAGCCTATCTTGTTGAACAGTTCGGCTGTACCTTGAGTACGCTCTTCGGCACGCTGCCAGAACTCGCGTGCATCCTCACCGGGGAACGGAACGATATCCTTCTGCGAGAGGTGACGGAAGATTGCATGACGCTTGCGGATAAGTTCCTCCGGGCTGAGAGGCACCGCCATGTCGGCAACAGCCAAATCCCACTCCTGCCATGCTCCGCGATAGAGCCATATATGGCACTCTTTTGCCCAAGGCTCGTCCTTAACCTCCTCAAATGCACGCAAAACAGCCTCGATACATACACGGTGTGTGCCGTGAGGGTCGGTAAGGTCACCCGCAGCATAAATCTGGTGCGGCTTTACCTCGCGCATCAACTTCTTTACTATCTCAATATCGTCATCGCTCAACTGGCCTTTCTTTATTCCGCCTGTCTCATAGAACGGCAAGTTGAGGAAGTGGGCATTGGTGCGGTCATTAAGACCAATTGAACGACACGCAGCGCGCGCTTCGGCACGACGTATTGCACCTTTAAGGTCGAGCAGCTTACGCGGTTCAGGCTCGCCCACCTTCTTGTTTGCGATTATCTCGCGTATCTCCTCAAAGGCATCGCCGAAGCCCATCTCCTTTGCAGTATCGATATTCTGC
>JAFWXX010000010.1 GCA_017522915.1 Bacteroidaceae bacterium | reverse complement strand
CGACAAAAGTACATGATAGAGCGACAACAAGAAGAATAAAAGATAACTGATTAAGGGTAAAACGAACCTTGGAATAAGATATCTTGGATAGAAATTAATCGTACATGTACAATATTAACCACAGTAAATTTCTACTGAGCCGCTTTACCAACTTGTGTACTCTCCTGCAACTACCCAATTAGAAGATTGGTCAAATAGAAGCCTATTATTATCCAGATAATTAGAGAAAAATCTGTATTCCATTCGGATGTTTCCATCAATAAGTGTCAATCTGTAAGATCTGTACTCTATCTCTTGAGTAGCTGTAGCATTTCCATAATATATCGTAGTTACTTCACCATTGCTTCCGCCTGAGGCCGTTATTATATTCCCGTTCCTGATTTTCCAATGTCCAAATGAAGCATCTTCGCGTATAGTAATAGTAAAGGTGTTGTTATCGGGAATGTCAACTTGATATTTTTCAATTCCTTTGCTTGTCTTGAATTGTACAAGCAGTTTGCCATCTCCTGCATCAGTAATCTTTATGGCTTTAATAATAAGTTTTTCGTTAGCAGAATAATATGTACCTTCAAAAGAAGATGCATCCTGGGCTATTACATGGTTGTTTGAGAATGTAATAAACAATACGATAATAATAAGGTACTTTTTCATATGCTGTCAATTTTTAGCGTTGTCAACTGTCGTTTTCTGCTCATTTTCAGGGAATAGCTTGTCCATTAGTTTCTGTGCTTTATTTTGTTCGAAACTGATTTTGAGATGGATTGTGGCTGCTTGGTCAAGTTCTCACATAGCTTTTTCAGGGAAAGACACTTTTTGCTTTTTGACAAAAGTAAAGGCTTTATGCGCTTTTAAGAAAAATAATACGTGAGTATTTTTCGACAAGAATAATGGCTTGTGGGGCAATATCTATATTATTATCAAAGTGAAAGGTGAAAGCTGAAAATGGAAAGGTGAACCTTTATTCTTCCGTTACTTCTTCGAGGTCTCCTATCAGGTTGTAATCCCTCCAGTTGGGATGCTTTTGATATGCTTTGAGTGATGCTGCAGGAACATGAACATTGATGTCGATATAGTTCAGTATTGCAGCTATTGCCGGTGGTGTTGTGGGGTATAGGTATATGTGCTTGAGGTTGCTGCAGTCGAAGAAGGCATAGTCTCCAATCTCTTCTACTGATGCAGGGATGGTTATCTCTTCGAGGCTTGTACATCTCCAGAACACTCCGCGTTCAATTACCTTCAATGTCGATGGCAGGCTCACTTCCTTAAGCGAACTGCACAGGGCAAAGGCGTCCAATGAGAGTCGTTCTACTCCTTCGGGTATGTAAATCTGTTCCAGTTCATCACATGCGCCAAATGCTCCGGAGCTTATCGTTTTCATTCCGTTGGGGAATTTTATCCTTTTGAGTTTCTTCATGTTGTTGAATGCGCCGCCAAACTCCTTGATGCTGCTGGGCAGTGAGATTGTTATAATTGGCTCGCAGTGGCTGAATGCAGAATGACCTATATGCTCTACACCCTCAGGGATGTAGAGTGATGCCAGTTTCTTCTTTTGAAATGCGTGATTGGCAATGCTTGTAGTGCGGTATTCCTTGCCACCGATATTGACTTTGGCTGTAATGTATATGTTTCCTTTTTCCCCGTCTCCTCCGGTAATTTCGCATGTGCAGTCTTCATTGGAAAGGATTCTGTAGTTGACTCCCCTTACAGATGTCGTTTCTATAATATCTGTATTGCTCAGTGTGGTGTAACGGTGAATGCATAGAAGAAGTGTCAGTGCCGTAATGAGTGCCACCCACCCCATTATCCAGTGTTTTGGCCTGCGTCTTCTTATTGCATTCTTCATCTCATCTATCGTCCGGTAACGCTTGCTCTTCTCCTTGTTAAGGCACCGTTCCATGATGCTGTAGAACTTACCTGAGTATTTGGTTCCGCTTTTTGCTTGAATGTACTTCATGAGGCATCCCACGGCATAGATGTCGGTGCGTTCATCGATATCGCTGTTGTTGCAGTTCCCCAGCTCGGGTGCCGTGAATCCTGCCGTTGTGCCCAGTGAGTCGTTATATGCATTGCTGAAACAGAATCCCAGGTCAACAATCTTTACATTGTTGCCGACCTGCGTGAGCATTATGTTGTTTGGGCTTATGTCAATGTATGCAATGCCTTTATCGTGGAAAGCCCTTAACCCTTCCAACAGTTGCAGCATGAATTTCCATAGGTTGCGTTCGTCTGCAAAGTAGCCCTTGTCATCCGTCAGTTTTTCTTCCAGTGTGGAGCCACATACATATTCCATAATTATGTACAGGCCTTGTTCGTCCTCACATATTCTTTCGTATTTTACGACATGCTCGCTCTGTATCGAATGTCCCAGTTCATATTCCTTGTAGAAGAGAACGCGGTTGCTATGGTTCTGGTATAGTTCGGGAAGCAACTGTTTCATGAAGTATAGCCGCCCATTCTTCTTTACCTTGTACGATTGCGATGTCTTTCCTTTTGAGTTTATCAACTCTTTCTCGTCAAAGGTGCTGTTATTGTCGATGAAATCCGATGAAATCATACTGCTCCTGCTTTTGGTTTCCTACTTGTCAAGTATCCTGTACTGTATTCCGTTCTCCTTGCCACATACATAGCCGGTGGGCTCTCCGTTGCTGTGGACAAGGCACCTCAGGTATAACGGTTGTCTGTCGACAAAATTGTAGCACTGGAATGTGTCACCCACCTGTAGCTTGCTGTTCGCCGCTTCAATCACACGGAACATGTCGAACCCCTCGTAGCGTATGACTACGCAACGATCGGGGTGCCATTTGAGTTCAATGACTGTGCCCTTGTACAGTGATGCTGTGTTAAGGTTCCTGTTTGGCAAGAAATCGCTCTCTATGCTGCAGTTATCCTTCATACAGTTTTCGAATACCTCAATGTCGGTATATCCGGCATAAACGGCAAGGACGTTCAGTGTGTTGCGGAATGGCTTCTTTTGCCTCTCCTCGCCAAGGTAACCCCAGAAACGTTTCAGGGTTATTGGTGCCAGATAAGCCTTCGTCTTGTCCAGAATGCGCGTCGAAAGGTAGTCAAAGTCGCGCGGAGTCTGCATTTTTCGTTCTGCCACATGCTCTACCTTCTGTCGTAGCACATCGTATATTTCATCGTTGTTCATCTCGTTTGTTTTGTGTCGGCTAATTTACCAAAAAAAGAATATTGTATGGTAGTAAAAAACCATAAATAGCCCTACTGGGGGTAAAAGAACCAAAAAGAACCGGACTGCATAAAGTGCTCACTGCTAATTTTGCAGAAAATATTAACATTTGGCAAAGCCGCTTCATTGTGTCATAGCATGTGGTGCTATGCATAACAGGTTAGTTTAAATGTAATCAATCCAATCATTCTGTAGAAAAACAGATGGAACCATACAGAAAACAACTGCTTACAATTAATTTTAAAATATAATAAATTATGAAACACAATTACATTAAAAGTATGCTCACTGCATTGTTGCTGCTGTGCAGCAGCATTGCAAGTGCACAAATTGAAGTTGATGGTCTCTACTATTTAGCTGATGGTGAAGGTCTCGCTGTGGTCGCCAATCCTTCCGGGACAAAATATTCCGGAGATATCGTAATCCCAGAAAGTGTTACTCTAAGTTCATTATCATATCCTGATTTTACTCTTGAACCACCAACTCCAGTAGCTACTAAAGCTACTAAAACTATTTCTTTTTATGCAGAAGCAGGCAGTGTATTCAGTTTTTCACTCAGTGGATCTTACACTGCTTACGTACAGTTTATATTTGATGGAAATGTAAACAATGTGGGTGTGACCGCTGGTGGAGTTAATAGCTCTTATCAGATAGATATTACTGACACCGGAGTACATTCCGTGAGCTTTGTGCTTGGTGCTAATACAGATTTAGCATATTTGAGAGTTTCAAAAATTGCTGTCAAACTTGATAAAGAAACAGAGTATCCCATCACAGCTGTAGGAGAAGACGCATTCTATAATTGTACCGGGCTTACAAGCATTGAGATTCCTAATAGTGTAACAAGCTTTGATAATTATGCTTTCTCGCGTTGTACCGGGCTGAAAAGCGTTAAAATGCCTGATAACCTAACTGCTATAGGTGGCGGCGCGTTCCGTTTTTGCACCGGGCTTACAAGTATTGAGATTCCTAATAGTGTAACAAACATAAACTATTGGGCATTTGATGGTTGTACCGGGCTTGAAAGCGTTTATGTAGAGTGCACGACACCGCCAACAATGGGTAGTGATAATGTTTTCAGTGATTATACAATACCGTTATATGTTCCTGCAGGCTCTATGAATGCATATAAAGCAGCCGACTGCTGGAAGAAATTTACAAACATGTATTATCAGAAGCCGGACACAGAAGTCACTATCGAGATAGGCGAGTACGGCTGCGGAACATACTGCTCACCTGCAGCTCTCGATTTCAGCGAGGTAGATGGCTTGAAGGCATACAGTGCAATAGGCTTTAACTCAAGCACACAGGTGGTTACACTTGCAAGAGTAATGACAACCGCAGCCGAGACCGGTATCTTCTTGAAGGGCGAGCCCGGCACCTATACAGTACCGGTCATCGATGAGTGCAGCGAACACACATTGAACCTGCTCGTAGGTACACTTGAAACAAATACCATAAACAGCACCTCAGGTGATATGAGCAACTTCAAGTTCACCATAGCCGAAGGTGACTCATCCCCGATGTTCTATCCGTTTGAGGACGGAACTTCATTCAGCGTCGGCAAGGCATACCTGCAGATACCGACATCATGGGTAGCATCAACAGCCCAGAAGTCAGTAAACATACGCTTCGACGAAGGCGAGACCACCGGCATAGACGAGGTTAAAGGCGAAAACGGAGAATCCAAGACCATTTACGACCTTAGTGGAAGAAAAGTGGAAACCCCGACAAGAGGAATCTACATTATCGGCGGTAAAAAGGTACTCGTCAAGTAATCGCGAATGCAGTATTATCAATGGATCTAAACCATATCGCGAAACAGGAGATCTCTCACGTTCGTGGCAAACTCCGTTTCGAGATGACAAATACGATAAAATAAATGAAGTATATGAGAAAAGATTATAAAAGACCCTCTGCTGTAACAGTAGAACTTGAAACAGAACCGATAATGAATGTTGTATCGACAGAAACCGGTGGTGCCAATGTCGGCAATAAGCCGGTAGGCGGAAACACTCCGGACCTCTCCGGCAAGAACCGTGGCGATTGGGGCTCGCTCTGGAAGTGAAACAGTAGAAGTATTGTTAATAAGTAAATTTTTTCATTTGCTCTCCGGCAGTTTAACTGTCGGGGAGTTTTTTGTGATTGCTGGTTTTATAATAAAATTTCCTTTTTTCCGTTAACTATAGTAACTGTCAACTTTTGAGTGATGAAATTGCTAAGTAACTTCAGGAAAATAAAGGTTCTGCTTATAATATTTGCAGCTGTGATAGCTGCATCTTCGCTGTGGGTGTCGAATATGCTTGTCGATGACCTTAAGGAAGAGGAGGTGAGAAAGATGAAGATGTGGGCTTCGGCAATGGGTTCTCTAATCAGTGCCGAGGAGAATGCCGATGTTACTCTGGAACAGGAGATTCTAAGCAGCAACAGCACTATTCCTGTAATTCTGACCGACGAAACCGGTTCTATAATACAATACAATAACATTGTGCTCGATGAGGGTGCCGATACTTTGGCTGTGCTCATGGAGCGTGTGGCCGACATGCGCCGTGGGGGGCGTGTGATTCCGGTGCCTATGGGCGAGTGGGGCGAGCAGTATGCATGCTACGACGACTCGATGATTCTGACCCAGCTCTTCTATTATCCTTATGTGCAGCTGACAGTGGTGCTTCTTTTCTTTGTCATCTGTTTCGTGGCTATTCTCTCTTCGAAGCGTGCCGAACAGAACAGGGTGTGGGTGGGCCTCTCTAAGGAGACTGCGCATCAGCTGGGTACGCCTATTTCTTCCCTCATGGCGTGGACTACGGTTCTTAAGGAGAAGTATCCCGATGATGAGCTTCTGCCCGAAATGGAGCGCGATGTGGCCCGTCTGCAAATGGTTGCCGAGCGTTTCTCCAAGATTGGCTCTAAGCCTGAGCCTGCGTCGGAAGACCTCGTAGCTGTAGTGGAGCGTGCTGTGGAGTATGTTAAGCATCGTAGCCCTTCGAATGTGATATACGAAGCGAACTATCCTAAACGTCCTCTGCTGGTGCGTGTGAATGCACCTCTTATAGAGTGGGTGATAGAGAACTTGTGCAAGAACTCCATAGATGCGATGAACGGTGCCGGTACAATAACTGTCACTGTCACGCAGAACGATGACAAGGCGTTTGTCGATGTGTGTGATACCGGCAAGGGGTTGCCTAAGTCGCAGCACAAGCGTGTGTTCGAGCCCGGCTTTACAACAAAGAAGCGGGGTTGGGGCTTGGGGCTCTCTCTTGCAAAGCGTATCATGCAGGAGTATCATAAGGGTAGGATATATGTAAAGAGTTCGGCTCCCGGAAAGGGTGCTACATTCCGCATTGAACTGAAAAAATAGGCTGTAAATTTAATTATTCCCAGTGCTGTACTCTTGCCGTTGTTTTTCAACTCTTCAGTCATTTTGTGTTGGCTCCTCCTCAAGGGGGAACGGTTATTTATGTTGATTATTACCTAAATTCAAACTGCTTCTTAAAGTTTTTTATTGTTTTAGGTGTTTCTAAAGAATTTTATTACTATCTTTGTGACCTAAAATCGCATAGTGTGGGTTTTAGAGAGTGATTTTTTAGGGTTATATTGTTGAATTTGATGATTTTAATGAAGCGATGGGACGTTTTGACAAGTATAATGTTGACCTTAAAGGATTGAAGACTGCCACTCTTGAAATGGAATTTGACCTCGACAACGCTTTCTTCGGCGATATTGAGGGCGAGGAGTTCCAAAAGGGTGCCGTTAAGGCTGTAGTAACAGTTAAGAAAGGAAGGGATGTCTTTGATTTCTCTTTTGTCTTGAACGGTATGGTGGTTGTTCCGTGTGACCGATGCCTCGATGATCTTGAGATTGAGGTGAGTACGGAGAACAGCCTGAGAGTGAAGTTGGGTGATGAGTATGCCGACGATGGCGATATTGTCATAGTTCCTGAACAGGACGGTGACTTGAATATTGCCTGGTATCTGTATGAGTTCATTGCTCTGGCCTTGCCTATGAAGAGGGTGCATGCTCCCGGCAAGTGTAATCAGGAGATGACCGGCAGGCTCAACAAGCATTCGGTCGGTGCAAGTGATGCAGACGAGGCGGATGCACAGGAAATTGACCCGCGTTGGGCTGGTTTGAAGAATATACAAATTGAAGAAGATAATTAAAAAGTTAGAAAAATGGCACATCCTAAAAGAAGACAATCAAAGACTAGAACTGCCAAGAGAAGAACTCATGACAAGGCAGTAGCTCCTACATTGGCAATCTGCCCTAACTGTGGAGAGTGGCACGTATATCACACTGTATGCGGTGCGTGCGGTTATTACAGAGGCAAGCTTGCTATCGAGAAGGAGGCTGCTGTCTAAAGAATGTTCTTCCGCAAAGGCATCGGGCCTCTGCGGGTGGTTTTATGTTTGAAATAAAACGCGCCTATGATGTAGTTATGGGTGCGTTTTTTTCGCTTATAGACTGATATATGCATAAAGCAGGTTTCGTAAACATAGTGGGTAATCCCAATGTGGGTAAATCGACACTGATGAATCTGTTGGTGGGGGAGCGTATCTCCATTGCTACATTCAAGGCTCAGACAACACGTCACCGTATCATGGGTATCCTGAATACCGATGATGCGCAGATTGTGTTCTCCGATACTCCGGGTGTGTTGAAGCCTAACTACAAGCTGCAGGAGGCTATGTTGCGCTTCTCGCGCAGTGCGTTGCGCGATGCTGACGTGCTGCTGTATGTCACCGACATGATCGAGAGCCCCGAAAAGAACAGCGAGTTCATAGACGAGGTGCGCAAGCTTGATGTTCCCATTCTTGTCCTCATCAATAAGATAGACTTGGGCAACCAGGAGGAGCTGGTAAAGAAGGTGGAGCAGTGGCATGAGCTTCTGCCCGAAGCTGAGATACTGCCGATATCGGCAATCGCGAAGTTCAATGTCGATGTAGTGATGAAGCGCATAATGGAGCTTCTGCCTCCGTCGCCGCCGTACTTCGACAAGGACCAGCTTACCGACAAGCCTGCACGCTTCTTTGTAACGGAGATTATAAGGGAGAAAATACTGCTCCATTACGATAAGGAGATACCTTATGTGTGTGAGGCTGCTGTGGAGTACTTCAAGGAGAAGGAGGGCAGCATATACATAAAGGCTCTCATCTATGTAGAGCGCGATTCGCAGAAAGGCATTATTATCGGTCACGAGGGTGCTGCGCTGAAACGTGTGGCTACAGATGCGCGCCGCGAACTGGAGAAGTTCTTCGGGAAGAAGATATTTTTGGAAATTTATGTAAAGGTCGATAAGGACTGGCGCAACAGCGACAAGCAGCTGCGCCGTTTCGGATACGACCAGAAAGATTGATAGGGCAGGCTGTGTGCCGGCATATCTCTTTCGTAGTTAAGGGAGGAATGACGTATGGGAAATTTGGTAGCAATCGTGGGTCGTCCCAATGTGGGCAAATCGACTCTTTTTAACCGCCTGACTGAAACCAAGCAGGCTATTATATCTGACGAGGCGGGCACTACACGCGACCGTCAGTACGGCCGTTGCCAGTGGTGCGGAAAGGAATTCTCGCTTGTAGATACAGGCGGTTGGGTACGCAACTCGGACGATGTGTTCGAGGAGGCTATATGCGACCAGGTGACACTGGCCCTCGAAGAGGCCGATGTGATACTCTTTGTCGTTGATGCGATGAACGGGCTCACCGACCTCGATATGGAGATGGCATCCATGCTACGCCGTGCGAAGAAGCCGGTGCTGGTTGTTGCCAACAAGGTCGATACGTATGAGATGCAGTATGCCACTGCGGAGTTCTACAGCATGGGCCTGGGTGACATGCATTGCGTGTCGGCTGCAAACGGAAGCGGAACTGGTGACCTGCTCGACGTGATAATATCGAATTTCACCAAGGATGCCGAAGAGGCTCCCGAAGACAATATACCGCGTTTTGCCGTTGTGGGCCGTCCTAATGCCGGAAAGAGCTCTATTATCAATGTCTTCCTGGGCGAGGAGAGGAATATCGTGACAAACATTGCCGGTACAACCCGCGATTCAATCCTTACACGATATACCAAGTTCGGCTTCGACTTCTATCTCGTAGATACGGCCGGAATACGCAAGAAGGGCAAGGTTACTGAGGATATTGAATACTATTCGGTACTCCGTTCGATTCGTGCCATAGAGAATAGCGACGTCTGCATTCTGATGATTGATGCGACACGTGGAATTGAGTCTCAGGACCTTAACATCTTCTCTATTATACAACGCAACCAGAAGAGCCTTGTTGTGGTAGTGAACAAGTGGGATTTGGTTGAGGACCGCAGCGAGAAGGTGCAGAAGTTCTTCGAGAATGCTATCAGGGAGCGTGTGGCACCGTTTGTCGATTTCCCGATAATATTTACCTCGGCTGTTACAAAACAGCGTGTGTTCAAGGTTCTTGAAACTGCAAAGGAGGTCTATCTGAACTCAAAGACAAAGATTTCTACAGCCAAGTTCAATGAGGAGATGCTGCCGCTTATCGAGGCCTATCCGCCGCCATCAATAAAGGGCAAATATATAAAGATAAAGTATTGCATGCAGTTGCATGAGACACGCGTGCCGTCGTTCCTCTTCTTTGCCAACCTGCCGCAATACGTAAAGGAACCCTACAAGCGTTTCCTCGAAAACAAAATCCGCTCCAAGTGGAATTTCCACGGAGTGCCGATGAATATATTTATTCGTCAGAAATAAATATATTCATGGAAATAGGCCGTAACGCAGTTTAGGCCAATTTCTTTAGCCTAATATATTTATTCGTCAGAAATAAATATATTCATGGAAATAGGCCGT
>JAFWXX010000009.1 GCA_017522915.1 Bacteroidaceae bacterium | reverse complement strand
TACCCCATTTTCGATGTGCGTTTATCGCATCCCGCAGGGCACGAATTACACCCGTGCTGCCTGCGACTATTGCTACGCACATCAAAGGAGCCACTACGTGTCTCCACTTCGTTCGTGGGGACCTAATATAAATCAAAAGAGAGGGGGCTTGAAATTCAAGCCCCCTCTCTTCTTATTATTTGACAACACCGCCTTTTCGCAACCCAAGCGGAATCACTTACAGCGATGCTACGCTTGACATATTGCTGGCGGTATTGTCGAGTTGATAATTACTGTACTTGACAACACCGCCTTTTCGCAACCCAAGCGGCATCACTTACAGCGATGCTACGCTTGACCTATTGCTGGCGGTATTGTCGAGTTGATAATGCCTTACTTGACAACACTCGCTTTGGGTGACCCACGCGGTGCGAACTACGTCCGCACTACGCGTGACCTTTCACCGCTCGTGCTGTCGAGCAACAAAAAAATGCGAGGAAAATTCCTCGCATTTTTTTGTTACTTCCATAGGTTTCCCCATTGGCTCGCTTTTTTATCAGTGACCCGCGGGGCGTGACTTACTCCACGCAACCCGCGACTATTCACTAAAAAGCTCACCGATAGGTCAATTTGTGGATTATTTCCACAAATTGCCCCATTCACCGCGGTTCTCGCCGCCAAGCTGACCGCCATCTTTTGAGGTATCTACCGTCTTTTCATTATCCATTTTCAATGAAGCTGCAAGCATCTGCTCCGCTTCTACGTTTACCTCTGTCATAAGAGGTGAAATATAAGTCTTCTTCATATTCTTGTATAATTATTTCCCTGTTATGTTTTTTTGACAGAAGAACAGAAGGACAAAAGATTGCAAAATGCTGATTCTCGTGAAACCGGGCAACGGTGCCGTTGCAATGCACACTGTGCATTTTTATAAAACAGATTTAATGAAGCTGCACACAAACTGCTTGCGTGCAGTTCACTAAATTTGTTTTATTATAGGTTTCGCGCCATAGAACTTATGTCCTTATGTACTTATGTCTAAAATTACTTGACCAAAACCTTTTTGCCGTTAACGACATAGATACCAGGAGCTGTAATAGCCTCGATACGACGACCTGTAAGGTCGTAGATAGCTGTACTCTGTTCTCTGTTATCTGTTATCTGCTCTATGCCTGTTGTGCCATCCCAGTCAAGACCATAGAATGCAACAGTCTCGCTTGCAGCAGGGAGTACCAAGTAAGCCTTACCTGCGTTGTTGAGGAAGTGAGTTGTACCCTCGTTACCCTCAGCATCCTTGTTCAACACAGCCTTGTACAGACCAACACCAGCCTCTGTATGGTTAGCGAGAACATAAGCTGTACCCTCAACATATGTATCCTCAACAGAACCCTTCATCAAGTTACCCTCTACATTTGCAAGCTCTGTAGCAATAGCCTTCTTGAATGTGTAAGTACCGGCATTATTAAGAAGAACACCTGTGTTTGCAGGGATAACTCCCTCGAGCTGTGACTTTGTTACATAACCATTCTCTACACCTGTTACTGCATATACATTAACACCCTCTGGCACATATACTGCATAACCAAGGAACATTGTAGCCCATTCTGCGACCTCGCTCACAGTCACAACATCCTCCTCATACTCTGTCAAGAAGAATGAAGAACCATTATCGTTATCCCACCAATGAGCAACAGCAGTACCACTAGCGTTCAAATAATTGCCATTTGGATACTTCAAGCAGAATGTTCCAGGTGTTGTATTATCGCTTTGCATAGCAATGAAAGCTGTCGCACTGGCAACCTCAGCCATAGAAGCATTACCGCTGCCTGTTGATGCAATCGCCTTTTCAGTAGCCTTGTTTACAACCTTGTAACCATCGAAGATATTACCTACAAAGCCCCAAAGGTGAGAGTCTATTTCGTTGGCAGCAACACTCTTGTCAAGCCATTCAACGTTTCCATCACCATTATCCTGAATGTATGATGTTACTGCAGAATTTCCGTGCATCCTCGTATAGTACCAAGTTGTAGGAGTACCGCTCTCTACAGCCTTAAATGGCACCTCTGTTTCGATTGTCAAGTCGAAGTCGAATGTAACATCAGTTTCCACAGTACCTTCAGGAACTGCGAAGTTTGTAGTTACGCCATAAGGCAAAGCAACATTCACAGTAGGGAATGCTGCACCCTTTGCAAGTTCTACAGAATGTGTGTACTTAATCTCATCATTATACTTGAAGTTGTATGTTACAGTAAAGAACTCTTTCAACTCAACCTCCACGATGTACCAAGAAGATGCAGAGTTTGCTTCGTCTGTATTCCAAGAAACAATGTTATCACCTTCACCGGTACCGCCACCATGGTTATTAGCGTGCATCTGCCAGTTGTTAAGGATGATACCATACTCAAAGCCCTTCACATGCTCAGCCTCTGAGAAAATCTTAACATTAATTTCTGCGCCCTCTGGTGAATCTGTCAGGCTCCAAGCACCAGACTGACCTGCATTACCATGCAGATATTTGCCATTGGCTGCATTCTGCAATGCGATACCGTTACCGGTCTCAACAGCCTTCCAGTAGAAGTTCTTGTCATCGTTGTTCAAAGTTTTCCAACCGGGGTTGCCGTCTGTTCCGTGTACAGCCTTTGTCTCGGCAAAAGCAGTAAGTGAGCTGTGGAACTGGTAGTACTTACCTGCTGTTGGAAGAATTACTGATACAGCATTGATTGCAGCCTGCAATGTTTCAACATCGCTTGCTGTGATATTAGCATCCTCAATAGCCTGAGCAGCCTCGATAGCCGCTGTCAAAGTAGCCAAAGTCTCTGCAGAATACTTACCAATAACAGTACCCTGGTTGTCGGTTACGGTTGTCTTCAAAGTCTCTGCTGTAGCAATGAGAGCCTCAAGCTCTGCAACAGGACCCATAGGACGCTCCTCAACCCAGAATGTAGAACCAGAGCCTGCACCACCTGTCCAATAAGCAAGTTTGCCACGGTCATTCATTCTATTAGCGGGATAATCTTTTTGAGCAAGGAAGAAACCGTTTGTATGGTGTGAACTACTCGTAGGTATCCAATATGTATTATTACCCTCTGGCAAAGAAGCCTCTTCTGTCATAATAGGCCAAGTATCAGAACCGGTAGTTCCAGCCATTGTGGTAGAAGAAGAAAGGATGTAACCATCACCTTTCGCACGGTTAACAATTTTATAGCCGCTGAATGGGTCACCTATAAACGCCCAAGAGTAAGCGTCCTTGTTATTGTTGTCAATAGCCCTGCTACCCAAATCTATATAATTCTGACCTTCATCGTGGTGCAAATAGTAACCATTGTCGCTGTGGAACTTCAAATAGTACCACTTCATATTTGCATCGTCATAAGTTGCCGATGCAACGAAAGGAAGAACAGATTCGTCAAGTGTACATGTGATAACCACTGTCTCGTTTGCTATTGGAGCACCCTCAGGAACATTTGCTGTAACACCGTAAGGAAGCACATATGTAAAGGCAGGATAGTCAGAACCGCATGTAATTTTTGTTATCTGTGTATAAACAGTCTTGCCATTGTACTGGAAATCATAAGTAATTGTGTATGAGTTATCCAAAACTGCAATTGCATCTGTTGGGTCAAAATCGGCAACCTCTGTCAATATGAATGTGTTGCCTGCGTCAACAGTGCCCCAAGTACTGCTACCCCAGCTGTTAATAGCAAGCTGAGACTCACCACCAAGGTTTACAACATGACTCTCATCGTACTTAAAGAAGTAATTGCCACCGTCAAGGTTTGTAACCTGAATGTTATCTATGGGCAGAGTTTCAGAAAGCGTACCATCTTTCTGCATGAACTTCTTAGCCCATACGTTGTAGAGATAAACATTGTCTTCGTACTGAACGAATGCAAAGTTCTTCTGCTCATCGCTTGAAACAGCGGTGTGGTTAAATCCAACACATGCTGTAGCGTCGTTATTAGCAGCCAAACCACCGCGTTCCGCAGTTGTGATGGTAAAGCTTTTGTTTGTCGCAGGCAATGTCTGCGCAAACATTGTTGTAACTGCACAAAGCAGCATCAACATTAAAGAAGTAAATCTTTTCATTTGTTATTAATAATTAAGTAGTTAAGAATATTCAAAACAAGTTTTCCCATTCCAGGTATTTCAAGCGGCGCAAAATTAGTCAAAATCAATGTATTATCAAAAAAATAAACCATTTTTTCAAGGACGTTTCCCCGAAAAACTACGGAAGCCGTCTTTTTTAACACAAAAGTCTTATTTTTAAAACAATAACAATAAAAATGCTTAATTGTTCGAAAAAGGCATTTTAGAACCGGCTGCAAGTAAACTGAAAAAACAAAAGAGTCTCGAAGGGCCCTTGTACAAAGTGCTGAGGAGTTGGTTAATATTGCGAAATAAGAGATCTCTCACATTCGTCGCCTCTGGGAGGCGAACTCCGTTTCGAGAAGACAGATGCTCGCATGAACTCCCTCCGCTGCACTACGCGCGACTAATTGCCGCAAAGACTGTAGAAGCTTCGCTTTCATCTTTCATCTTTGCTCTTTCAACTTTCCACTTTGACCCCCCCGTCTAATCGCAACCCGCAGGGCGTGACCCTGCCACGCTACCTGCGACTAATTGCTGCCGGTGCTGTCGAAGCTTCTCTTTCATCTTTTATCTTTCATCTTTCCTCTTTCATCTTTGACACCTGCGACCTGTTGCTGCAAAGGCTATCGAAGCTTTGCTTTCCACTTTGACAACCTTTGCTGTCCGCAACCCACGCGGTGCAACTTGCAGCTGCACTACGCGCGACCTGTTGCTGCAAAGGCTGTCGAAGCTTTCAGCTTTCATAAGGAGCAGTATCTGTTTTGCCGGCTTTGCCGAAGTTTAACATCGATATTGTGCTGTATATTCTAAATTAATTTCTACATTTGTACACTAACACAAATATTCAGCCTATGATTTAATAGCGTAGTTTACGCAAGATATATACATACTGAAAAAGCGTTGGCTTTACTGATTGTATTCTGAAACTTAGGAAATTTCACATATAGCAATTGAAGTAGAGTTGATGCTCGTGTTAATACAACACGGGCTTGACTTATATTCGTTGCTATAGGGTTTCCTAAGACCTCAGAATACCGGATATTTAGTTTAGTCCGTGTTTTCTTGTCTCCGAACAAAACATCCATGCCGATTGTTATAGATAAAATACCGCTATTGTGCCCGGTAGTTAAGCTTCAATATTTATCCTAAACCAAATTACTATGATTGCAAAAAGACCTTTTGAACTGCTGTTACTGATGTTTGTATTGTGTTTATTCCCGTCGTGTCACGAAACCGAGAACGAGTGGCCGCCTTATGCCGGCTTCGAATGGCATGCGCCGTACAACGGCGATTCCATTTGCCTGAAGCTGGAAACCAACGAAATAGTCACTCTCTCTTTGGTATCGGAGCATCGGCCCTTGTCAACAAGAAACTACAGGACACATCGTGGCAAGTTCCTGTTCGACAGTTGCCTGGAGATGAAGTTTGCCGAAGTCTCATATAATTTGGAATACGCACTTTTTACTCCA
The DNA here is from genome assembly GCA_017522915.1 of Bacteroidaceae bacterium. Classification (GTDB taxonomy): domain Bacteria; phylum Bacteroidota; class Bacteroidia; order Bacteroidales; family Bacteroidaceae; genus HGM04593. Next base: position 12,418 of record JAFWXX010000009.1, on the reverse strand, counting down.
ACTTTTGAAATGGTAGTCTATGGCGATTCGTTCAATGCCTTGTGCGATACTGCACTTATGGAGTGGAGCTTGCCTTTCACGCTTGTTACAGAAGCATTGCCCCGCTGAATATTCTGCCCGATTCTATGCCTAACCGGCGTGCCGAGAAGAATCTGTCATGTTCCTTGTATGTACATACGGCAGCAAGATGTATGTTCCTCTCGTCTAATCCGCACGATAGCAGCTGCTGCCTGTTGGCCTCCCAAAGGTCTATATGCCATTTCTCGCCGCCGTTGGCAGCAGGGTAACGTTTGGCAATTCCCTCCATGCCGAAGCCGCTTTTCTTGAATGTATCATAGACCTCGTCGCCCACCTCAAAGGAATCGAGTGAGATTCCGGGCCCGATAACGGCATGTATGTCTATTGTACGGCAGCCGTAGTTGCCGATCATGGCTGCGACTGTTTTTTCTGCAATACGCGCAACAGTGCCTCGCCAGCCTGCATGCGCTGCTGCGACAACGCCTCTTTTGCTGTCGTACATCAATAAGGGAATGCAGTCGGCAGTGGAAACGCCTATGCATGTTCTCTTCAGTTCTGTAACAACTGCATCAATGCCATGCAACAGCTTGCTTTGCTCCTCGGCAGGCTTTTGCATGAACTGCTCGTCTATCACCAGCACCTTGTCGCCGTGAACCTGCCTGGGAAGCAGCAGCCGGCGGTCTTCTATGCCAAGCTCCTTGCACAGCAGCTTGCGGCATTCAGCCACATGAGCCGGGCTGTCCCCACAATAGCCGGTGATGTTGAACCCGCCATAATTGCCATTGCCTTCCCCACGCATTGTGGAAAAGGCTTTGGTTCCTGTTCCAATATTGTATTCAAACAATTCCATATTATTTGCATCCCGCAGGGCACAGCGACAAAAGCCGCAGGTTTAGATAATGCTGGTAGTAAATGGTCACGCGAAGCACAGACGAAGTTTGTGCCGCGTGGGTTACGGCAAGGCAGCATTATCAATGAATCTCAAAATATTGCAAAATAAGAGATTTCTCACTTCTGTTCGAAATGACAAAACATCGTTTTGTTATCGACGAGTTTTGCAGCAACAGGTCAAACGTAGCATAGCCGTAGGTTATGCCGTTCGGGTTGCGAAAGGCAAAACGAGTCAATGACAGTGCAAATATAGAATGACAAGTACGCGATTATCTTTGCTTTCTTCTTTCTCCTCTCTCCTTTGACAACCTTTGCTGTCCGCAACCCGCGCGGTGCAACTTGCAGCTGCACTACGCGCGACCTGTTGCTGCAAAGGCTGTCGAAGCTTTCAGCTTTCATCTTTCATCTTTGCTCTGTTCTCTTTTCTCTCCCCTCACCTTCCCGGACGGAACGTCATGCTCATTCTGTACAGGCGATCCTTGCCGTTTTGGATATCCTTTGCAGCATTCCACTTAGGCATCAGCCCGGCAACACGCATAGCCTCGGCATCCATGTGCTTGTTGCCGCTGCTCTCAGCTACAGCTATGTTGCTTACAGTGCCGTCGGGTGCGACAGTCATCTCTATGGTAACCTTGCCATGAGCACGTGTAGCCTTGCACTCCTCAGGGTAACGCTTGTTCTTGCGTATGAAATCCCTTACTGCTCTTTCGCCGCCGGGGAACATTGCAATGTCGTTGTTGTCGGTGAGCTCGAAATGCACCTTGCTTTCGGTTTCTGCCTTCTCTTCTACAGACGGCATGCTGTCGTTCTTTTCGGGCAGGCTCTTGGGTTCCGGGGTATGTATGTTCCTTGGAGACTTGCCAATGCCTGGTTTTATCTCCTTGCCCTTAGTGCTGCTCTCTTTAAGGCTATGCTCCTTGAACTCGACCGGTGCTTCGAGCGGAAGGTTCTTTTCCACTCTCTTTAGTTTCAGTTGTTTCCTTATCGAGTCCATAGGGACTTCGCTTGCCGACAGCATACAGCCATTGGCATTGGCATTCAATGTCAAGAGCATAAATAATATAAGGTATGCAACTTTCATGAGCTCTTCTGTTGAAAGGTTCAAATCAATTGCAATGCCTGCTCAATATCGGCAATAATATCCTCGGCATCCTCGATACCTACCGACAAGCGAATGAGGTCGGGGTCGATGCCTGCAGCCAGCAACTGCTCGTTGCTCAGCTGACGGTGTGTGTGGCTTGCCGGGTTAAGCACACATGAGCGGGCGTCGGCAACGTGTGTTACTATTGATATAAACTTAAGGCTGTCCATGAAGCGTATCGCATCTTCCTTGTCACCCTTTACCGCGAAGGCCATGACACCGCATCCGCCGTTAGGCACATACTTCTGAGCAAGCTCATAATATTTGCTGCTCTCAAGGCCGCAGTAGTTCACCCACTTCACTTTAGGGTGCTTTTCAAGATACTCGGCAACCTTCTGCGCATTCTCGCAGTGGCGCGGCATGCGCAAGTGCAGCGTTTCAAGTCCCAGGTTAAGCAGGAAGGCGTTTTCGGGTGCCATCATCGCTCCCAGGTCGCGCATAACCTGAGAAATCATCTTTGTTATGTAGGCAGCCCTGCCGAAGTTCTTTGTATATATAAGGCCATGATAGCTCTCATCGGGCTCGGTGAGGCAAGTGAACTTGTCGTGCTGTGCCTCCCAGTCGAAGTTGCCGCTATCGACAACGCAACCGCCTACGGCTACAGCATGACCGTCCATGTACTTTGTGGTGGAGTGTGTGACAATGTCGGCTCCCCATTCGATAGGACGGCAGTTCACCGGTGTGGCAAAGGTATTGTCGATGATAAGGGGCACTCCGTTGCGGTGTGCAATGCCGGCGAACTTCTCAATGTCGAGTACATTCACACTGGGGTTCGAGATTGTCTCGCCGAACAGGGCCTTTGTGTTGGGGCGGAACGCCTTTTCTATCTCTTCGGCCGGAGCATCGGCATCGACGAATGTAACCTCAATGCCCATCTTCTTCATTGTTACGGCAAAAAGGTTGTATGTACCGCCGTAGATTGTGGTAGCCGACACGAAGTGGTCGCCGGCCTGGCAGATGTTGAGTATGGCGTAGAAGTTCGCTGCCTGGCCCGAAGAGGTCATCACTGCGCCGACACCGCCCTCAAGGGCTGCGATCTTGGCACCTACCGCATCGACGGTAGGGTTCTGCAGGCGGCTGTAGAAGTAACCGCTGTCCTCAAGGTCGAACAGACGCGCCATCTGCTCGCTTGTCTCATACTTGAATGTTGTACTCTGGTATATCGGCAGTACGCGTGACTCGCCTTTCTTCGGCTGCCAGCCACCTTGTACGCATAATGTGCCTGTGCTTAGTTTCTTTGTCATAATATTAGAGGTTGTTTGTTTATTCTTTAATTAAGGCTGGTTCGATATAATCTCAAAATATCACGAAATAAGAGATCCCTCACACAAGGTTGCCTTTGGCCCCTTTGGGCGGCGAACTCCGTTTCGGGATGACAAACACGCGATATTTCAATATCGGGCTCATGCTAATTATGTTGCGAAGATAGCAATAATAGTTGAAAAATGTTTTTATGCATGTCGTTTATTAACGGTAATTAAGAAGCTGCCTAATAAAAATCAGCATTAAAGGCTGAATGCCGGCAGCATACCGCTAACCGCGCACGGCACGGCAAAAAGAGAACCGCCTCGCAGAGTATTCTGCAAGGCGGCTTATCAGTATTGGAATAATTATCCTCCGAAGTTATCGTACATAATAGACTTCTCTTCGACACCAAGGTCGGTAAGCATGCTGACAACGGCCTTTGACATAGGGCCGGGACCACACATGTAGTACTCGATATCCTCAGGAGCCTCATGATCCTTGAGGTATGTCTCGTAGATTACCTGGTGTACGAAACCTGCTGTATATTTCACGCCTGCTGCATCGGCTGCAGGGTCGGGACGGTCGAGAGCGAGGTGGAATGTGAAGTTAGGGAACTCCTTCTCCAGCTGGAGGAAGTCCTCAAGATAGAAGACCTCGTTCAAGGCACGCGCTCCGTAGAAATAGGTCATTACACGGTCGGTTGTCTTGAGTGTCTTTGTCATGTGCATAATCTGCGCACGGAGAGGAGCCATACCGGCACCGCCGCCTACCCACATCATCTCTTTCTTAGAGTCGAATATCGGGTGGAAGTCTCCGTAAGGACCGCTCATGATTACCTTGTCACCCGGTTTGAGGGTGAAGATGTATGAAGATGCGATACCGCATGGCACATCCATGAAGCCCGAACGGTCGGCCTTGAACGGAGGTGTAGCGATACGTACTGTCAACATGATGCGGTCGCCCTCTGCAGGATAGTTGGCCATTGAGTATGCACGGATTGTCTCTTCGGTATTCTTGCACTTTAGGCCGAGAAGACCGAACTTCTCCCATGCCGGCAAGTACTCTTCACCGATAAGGCTCTTGTCGATATCCTTGTCGTATGTCATGTCGTATGCAGGAATCTTAATCTGTGCATAGGAACCGGGAACGAAGTCCATGTGCTCGCCCGGAGGCAATGCCACGATGAACTCCTTGATGAAGGTTGCGACGTTCTTGTTGGAGATAACCTCGCACTCCCACTCCTTGACACCCATAACAGATTCGGGTACCTTGATTTCCATATCGTTCTTGCACTTCACCTGACAGCCAAGACGCCAATGTGCCTGCTGCTCCTTACGTGTGAAGTGGCTTGTCTCTGAAGGAAGGATTTCGCCACCGCCCTCTATTACCTGAAGCTTGCACTGGCCGCATGAGCCCTTACCGCCACAAGCCGAGGGAAGGAAAATGCCGTTCTCGGCAAGCGTACCGAGCAATGCGCCTCCGGCAGCAACCTCAACTTCGTTCTCTCCGTTTATCTTTACCTTGATGTTACCGCCCGGCAACAGGAAACGCTTTGCTACCAGAAGGATAACTACCAATATAAGAATGATTACGAGGAAAACTCCTATACTTGCTAAAATCAAATTCGTATTCATATCCCTACATTATTACATTTTAATACCAGAGAAACACATAAATGCCATTGCCATGAGACCTACAGTGACGAAGGCAATACCAAGGCCACGGAGAGGCTTAGGCACATTGCAGTATTCCATTTTTTCACGTATTGCCGCAAAGAGCACGATAGCGACCATCCAGCCGAAACCCGAACCGATAGCGAATGCTACAGAATCGGCAAAGCATGTTATGGCCTGGCTGTTGTCGGCCGGCAGGCCTATTCTCTGCTGCATGAAGAGCGAACCGCCCATGATTGCACAGTTAACGGCAATAAGAGGGAGGAAGATACCCAACTGGTTGTAGAGGGCCGGAGCAAAACGCTCGACAATCATCTCTACCAGCTGCACGATACCTGCTATGACTGCAATGAACAGGATGAATGCAAGGAATGTGAGATCGACGCCTTCGATAATCGCACCGTTGGCAAGCACGGTTGTCTGCAACAGGTAGTTCACGGGGAGCGTGATAACCTGAACGAAGATAACTGCTATACCCAATCCGATAGCGGTCTTTACACTCTTAGATACAGCCAGGTATGAGCACATACCCAAGAAGAAGGCAAATACCATATTGTCCACGAAAACCGAACGGACAAGCAAACTAATAAAATGTTCCATAATTCAATTATACTGTATCTTAAGTTATTATTCCTGTAAACTCTTGTCCTTTGCTCTCTGATACCATACGATGCATGCAATGAGAATGAATGCCGCAGGTGTCATGAGCATAAGGCCGTTGTTAAGATAACCGAGTTCGTACAAGCCGAGCTTTTCAAACAGAGGATAGTTGAGCAATGTTCCCGAACCGAAAAGCTCACGGAAGAATGCCACGATAACAAGAATCATAGCGTAGCCTACGCCATTGCCAATACCGTCGAGGAACGATGGCCAAGGCTTGTTCTGCATTGCAAAAGCCTCAAGACGTCCCATGAGGATACAGTTGGTGATGATAAGGCCGATATACACTGAGAGCTGAACGCTTACGTCGTAGGCAAAAGCCTTGAGAACCTCACTCACAAGAGTAACAAGGGCCGCTACAACCACAAGCTGTATGATGATACGGATGCGGTTAGGGATTGTGTTACGGATGAGCGAGATGATTACGTTGGCCATGGCAACGATGATGGTCACAGAGAGACCCATTACGATTGCCGGCTCAAGCTTGCTGGTTACGGCCAATGCCGAACAGATACCGAGCACCTGGATGGTTACAGGGTTCTCCTTGAAGAGAGGCGTATTCAAAGCCTCTTTATTTTTCTTTGAAAAAAGTCCCATAGTTATTCCTCCACTTTTTCTTGTGCTTCTGCCTCGGCAGTCGCAGGTTCAACAATAGCAGCGGGCTCGACAGCTACCGGTTCAACGACTGGAGCGTTGGCAGAGAGGTAGGCCTTGTAAGGAGCCAGCTTGCGCTGAAGCATATCGTTCACACCATTACATGTGATTGTAGCACCTGAAATGGCATTGACCTCGACTGTTTCGTCGGTTACCTTCTTTACGATGGTGAGTGCGACATTGCCGTCGCGATATACCTCGCGGCCGGGGAAACGAGACTGGAACTTGTCGGATGCGATTTCGGCACCGAGACCGGGTGTCTCACTGGCGTGAGAGAAATATACACCGTAGATGGTGTTGCAGTCGTCGTTGAGAGCGAGATAGCCCCAGATACCGCCCCAAAGGCCGTTACCGGTCATAGGGATGATATATTTTTTTGAACCGTCGGCCAACTTGGCAATGTAAAGCGGAAGATTGCTCTCGCTTACAGCATCATTGGCAACCTTAAAACCGCCATTCTCGGCAACGGTATTGCCTTGAGCATCAACAATAGGGTCAGCCACGATAAGGGCATCGTATGTTGCAGCCGCATCGGGGAGATTCCTCTCATTGAGAGATGCGAGTATCTGCTTTTTCTTGTCAAGTTCCACATTGGCATCCTGCTTTGGCTTGAGGGCCGAAGAGACACCTGCCAACAGGAACGCAACAATAACTACAACTACTACAGAGTAGAGGATAGCATAGATATCGCTATTTGTATCCAAACCCTTCTTGGGAGCCTTTACAGCCTCGAATTCCGAAGCACCGGCCTTACAAAGAGGACAAACGCCAGGAGCGTCATTGCCTTCGTGCACGTATCCGCACACCTTGCAAACATATTTCTTTGCTGCCATATCCTATCAGTTCTTTTTGGTTAGACGTTTTGCACGGGCAGTGATGTTCGACTGCACAACGCAATAATCGATAAATGGAGCTGTCACATTCATAAGCAGTATCGCGAGCATCATACCTTCGGGATAACCGGGGTTGAGCACACGGATAAGTATTGCCATTGCACCGATACCGAAGCCGTAGATGTACTTGCCCACCTCGGTACGGGCCGATGTGACAGGGTCGGTTGCCATGAACACTGCACCGAAACAGAAACCGCCAAGGATAAGATGCTGCCAGCATGGGAGCTGTGCCATAGGGTTATCGGGCAATGTGTTCTGGAACAGCAGCGACATGAGGACACCGCCCGCGAACACGCTGAACATTGTCTTCCAGCTTGCGACGCCTGTCCAAAGGAGGATTACGGCACCGATAGCGATTGCCACGACGCTTGTCTCACCTATTGAGCCCGGCATGAAGCCAAAGAGCATGTCGCATACCGAAAGGGTTGCTGACGGGTCGGCACCTGTGATTGCTAAGCCGTTAGCTGCTTGCTGGAGAGCTGTAGCACATGTGTAACCGTCAACAGTAGCACCGAAGCCGAGGATTTCCTCTGTAGCTACCCATACTGAATCGCCTGAGATTACAGCCGGATAGGCGAAGAAGATGAAGGCACGCGCTACAAGGGCTACGTTCACGATGTTCATGCCTGTACCGCCGAACACCTCCTTGGCAAAGATTACTGCAAATGCCGTAGCGACTGCAAGAACCCACAACGGGCAGCCTGCAGGAACTACCATTGGAATGAGAATTCCCGAAACAAGGAATCCCTCGTGTATCTCTTCGTTCTTCCACTGTGCAACGACGAACTCGATGCCGAGGCCGACAACGTAAGAAACGACAATCTTCGGAAGCATAACAAGAAGACCGAAGACAAACATTTCGAACCAGCCTGTTGTTGCAGCTGTACCTGCTGCAATGGCATTCTGCAAACCGATATTGTACATACCGACCAGCAGTGCCGGAACAAGTGCTATTACAACGAGCGACATGATGCGCTTGCTGTCGATAGCATCGTGGATATTCACACCGCTCTTCGAAGTGTCGTTAGGCACGAACAAGAATGTCTCGAAACCGTCGAACACGGAACGGAAAGCATGGAGCTTGCCGCCTTCTTCGAAGTTAGGCTTAATCTTATTTAGATAATTTCTCAAGAATTTCATACGATTATATTTTATTTTGCATTAAAATCAAGATTCGTACATCAGCACATTTCGGCACGCAGCTTGTCCAGGCCCTCGCGTACGATACGCTGCAGTTCGAGCTTGGATGAGTCAACGAACTCGCAGAGTGCGAAGTCCTCAGGAGCAACCTCGTAGATACCCAACTGCTCCATCTTGTCGATGTTGCCTGTTATGATAGCCTTGATGAGGTATTCGGGATAGATATCCATAGGGAATACCTTGTCGTACTCGTTGGACATAATCATGTGACGCTCACCGCCCTTGATGCGGGCATCGATGGTATATTTGCGTTTTGGGAAAAGCCAGCTGAAGTAGCTGTGGCTTGTGCTGTACATTGAGAAACGTGGCATTGCCCAGCCGAGCAGCTCGTCACCGCCCATAATTTCGGGAATGACTGTTACTTCGGTTGAGAATGCACCGAGGAAACCGTCGGCTGTTGTCTTCTTGCCGGTCAACACGTTACCGTCGATAATACGGAGCTCGTGCTTCTCTTCAAGACGGCCCTTGAGCAGGTTTGTCAGCTGTGCACCGAGAACCACCTTGCTGTATGAAGGGTTCTTTACCTCACTGCCGGCAAGTGCAACGGTACGTGTGAAATCGACCTTGCCCTTGTTGAAGAGACGGCCGATGAAGATTACCTCTTCGGCACCGATAGTCCATACAATCTCGCCCTTGTTGACCGGTGCAGTCTTGTTTATCTGCACGCCTACGTTGCCTGCAGGGTGCGGACCCTTGAAGATTGTTGTCACTACGTTCTTTGCAACGAGCAGAGCTGTTGACTTCTGGCAGGCACAGATACCCAAGTGAACAGGAGCTATGCGTGACAACGCATCAAGACCTGTCTGGAAATCCTCTTCATTGCCTTTGAGTGCAACCTCGAAACTTACTGCCAATGGCTTTGAGTCGAACGCAGATACATAAATGGCACGAGGTGCATCCTTCGGGTCGGCGATGACATCATAAGGTCTCTGACGCATGAATGCGAACAGACCTGCCTTGAGGAGGTCGGCCTTGATTTCATCGGACGAGAGCGAAAGTACATCCTTTGCCTTGTACTCTACAGACTCAAACTTGCCGTCTGACTCTACTACTACGCTTAGAACGCGTCTTCTCTCACCGCGGTTAACCGCAACAACTTTTCCGCTCACCGGCGAAACAAATTGCAATTCGGGAATAGACTTGTCAACAAACAAAGGGTCACCTGCCTTCACGGTATCCTCAGGCTTGACTACGACCTTAGGAGTAACACGTGTAAAATCGGCCGGCATCAAAGCATACTGCTTCGCTGTCTCAACCGATGTCATTTCAGCAACCGGAGCACCTTTAAGATTGATATTCAATCCCTTAGAAATTTTTACGACTCTGTGCATATAAATTGAGTTACGTTAGTACATTATCCAACGCAAATTTAGAGAAAAATTTCCGTATTATTAAGCAGTTGATTTAATTTATTTTAATCTTTTTGCCGGAAAGAAAAAAAGGGCGAAGAAGGACGAAAAGGCCAAGAGGAAAAAGAGCATAAAGAGTGTACGCCGGTGGCGGTCAGGAGAACTTGCCTGTGAGCAGGCACGCAAAAAAAATGAGAGGGTACCTCACGGCACCCTCTCACATCTATTAAGTAAGTAATTCTATTATTCAGCTACTGTTGGTGTAGATTCTTCTGTTGCAACAGCTGTCTCCTCTACTACAGGAGCATCAGCCTTCTTTGCAGAACGACGACGGCGTGTCTTCTTAGCCTGAGTCTTAGCCATGTTCTCGTTGTAGTCAACAAGCTCGATGAAACACATCTGAGCTGCGTCACCAAGACGTGTACCCAACTTGATGATACGTGTGTAACCGCCCGGACGCTCAGCTACCTTTACTGAGATTTCCTTGAACAGTTCTGTCACAGCCTCCTTGCTCTGAAGGTAGCTGAAAACAACACGACGAGAATTTGTTGTATCGTCCTTAGACTTTGTGATAAGCGGCTCTACGAACTTCTTGAGTTCCTTAGCCTTTGCAAGAGTCGTAGTGATTCTTTTGTGCATTATCAAAGAAACTGCCATGTTTGAAAGCATAGCCTTTCTGTGAGATGCAGTACGACCCAAATGGTTGAAAGATTTCTTATGTCTCATGATTATTCTTTGTCTAATTTATATTTTGAAATATCTGTTCCAAACGAAAGATTCAGACTCTCGAGCAAATCATCAAGCTCAGTGAGCGATTTCTTACCGAAGTTGCGGAACTTCAAGAGGTCGGTCTTGTTGTACTGTACGAGCTGACCAAGTGTCTCTACGTCGGCAGCCTTCAAGCAGTTGAGGGCACGAACTGAGAGGTTGAGGTCAACCAGCTTGCTCTTGAGCAGCTGACGCATGTGCAGTACTTCCTCATCAAACTCTTCGTTACCATCGATATCGGCCGATTCAATGGCAATCTTCTCGTCAGAGAACAACATGAAGTGATAGATAAGGATTTTTGCAGCCTCTTTCAAAGCCTCCTTCGGGTGTATGGAACCATCTGTCTCAATCTCAATCAACAAGCGGTCATAGTCGGTCTTCTGCTCAACGCGGAACGGCTCACGCTCGTACTTGACATTGCGGATAGGTGTGTATATCGAGTCGATTGGAATCATTGTGGGCTCTGTGCAGAACTCACGGTTCTCATCAGAAGGAACATAACCGCGTCCCTTGTTGATGCTGATTTCAATCTGCATTTTAGCCGATGAGTCGAGATGGCAAATGACTAACTCGGGATTTAACACTTCAAATCCTGTTAAATACTTACCTATCTCACCTGCAGTGAACACCTCAGTGTTCTCTACATTGATTGAGACTTTCTCGGTTTCGAATTCCTCTACGATTCTTTTGAATCTCACCTTCTTAAGGTTAAGGATAATGTTGGTCACGTCCTCCTTTACACCTGGAACGGTAGCAAACTCATGCTCTACACCCGCTATCTTGATGCAGTTGATTGCAAAGCCTTCAAGTGAAGACAACAAGATGCGACGGAGTGCGTTGCCGATGGTTGTTGCGAAACCTGGCTCCAAAGGACGGAACTCGAACTTTCCGAAGAAATCGTTCGCTTCCAGCATTATAACCTTTTCGGGTTTTTGAAATGTTAATATCGCCATTATCAAATATTAATTTTTGCTATACAACTCAACGATTAACTGCTCCTTGATGTTCTCAGGTATCTCTGAACGCTCAGGAACGCTCAAGAACTTACCAGCCATCTCCGACTCGTTCCACTCCAACCAAGGATACTTGCTGTGGTTGAGGCCTGCCAAAGAGTTCTGGATAACTTCGAGAGACTTAGAACGCTCGCGAACACCGACAACCTGGCCTGGCTTGATGTGGCGTGAAGGTATGTTGCATACCTTACCGTCAACTACTATGTGGCAGTGGCTGACCAACTGACGTGCTGCTGCACGAGTCGGAGCGATGCCAAGACGGTAAACCACATTGTCAAGACGTGCCTCAAGGTTCTGCAAGAGAACCTCACCGGTAATACCGGGAGCTGAGTCAGCCTTCTTAAAGGTGTTGCGGAACTGTTTCTCCAATACTCCGTATGTATATTTCGCTTTCTGCTTCTCAGCAAGCATGACACCATACTCAGAAGTCTTGCGACGACGGTTGTTGCCGTGCTGACCAGGAGCGTAGTTCTTCTTTGAAAGCACTTTATCTGCGCCAAAGATAGGCTCGCCGAAACGACGTGCTATCTTGCTTTTTGGTCCTGTATATCTAGCCATTTTCTAATGTCTTGAATTTAATTGTTATACTCTTCTTCTCTTAGGAGGACGGCATCCGTTGTGCGGCAGTGGTGTTACGTCAACGATTTCTGTAACCTCAATACCGGCATTGTGTACAGTACGGATTGCTGACTCACGACCGTTACCCGGTCCCTTAACGTATGCCTTTACCTTGCGCAAACCAAGATCGAAAGCGATCTTTGAGCAAGCCTCGGCAGCCATTTGAGCAGCATATGGAGTGTTCTTCTTAGAACCTCTGAAACCCATCTTTCCTGCAGATGACCAAGAGATAACCTGACCTTCGTCATTTGTTAGGCAAACAATGATATTGTTAAATGACGAATGAACATGAAGT
>JAFWXX010000041.1 GCA_017522915.1 Bacteroidaceae bacterium | reverse complement strand
TTCAATGCTGTGGCATCCGGCTCCGGCCCCCACATCAAGTACGCGCCCTTTGCAACACTCGATGGCCTTCTGTTCCTGAATGGGCATTTCGTCAAAGCTTCGGAACAGTGTCGGTACGGGAATCTCATCCTCGTAGAACATCGAAGACAATACTCGCAACTTGGCCGCCTTGCGGTTGCGGTGATAGTCAAGAATCGCCCTTCCCATCGGGTCTTTTTCGCTGTTTACAAGGTTCTTCTCCATGTGGTCAGATGTTGATTTTTCTAATGATTCTTGCAGCAACCTCTTCGGCCGGGATATTCATGCATCTGTAGTCTCCGTACAGGCATGGCTTGTTGCCGAATATTGAGCAAGGGCGGCAGATGAAAGGCAGTTCTATGCAATCCTCTCTCTTCTGGTTCCATCCCAGAAAACCGGCGAGAGGAGATGTCGCGCCCCAGATTGAAATGGCAGGGGTGTTCACGAGCGATGCCATGTGCATGTTGGCCGAATCCATGCATACCATTACGTCGAGATGGCTTATTAGTCTCAGTTCGCCGTTGAAGTTCGTTTTGCCTATGAACGAAACAGTGTTGGGGTATTTGCTGCACCAGGAATCTATGGTAGCCTGCTCTTCGGGTCCGTTGCCGAAGAAAAAGAGTTTTATGCCGCTACGGGAAGCAAGAAGCCTTACGACCTCTTCCATCTTTTCAAGCGGATATATCTTGCCTTTGTGCTTTGCAAAAGGTGCAATGCCAATCCACTTGTCATTGCCTTTCGCGGGTATCGTTCCGGCGAAATCATCGATGTTTCCTTTGCCCTCCTTGAAGAGAGAAATGAACTTAGGGTCAAAAGGCAAGCCTAACTGTGAAAAGACCTTGCGGTACCTTTCGAATGTGCTTGTCAGCTGTGCGCTGCATTTGTTCTCCTTGCGTGTCAGGGCGCGTTTCTCCTTGCGCCCTTTCTCTATGTGTGCGCATTTTGTTCTGCTGAATGTGCCGAAGTAGAAACGCAGAATCTTGGTCCTCAAGACATCGTGCAGGTCGGCAATCATGTCGGGCTTGTAGCTGTTTAGCTCTCTGTATAGCCTGAACAGGCCGATAGGGCCTTTGTACCGGTTGAGGTTGATGCCTGCAAATTCAAGGTTCCGGGGTTTGTCAATAAAGAATTGCCCGAACCTCTCGCGGCTCACGAATATGAACCTGTGTTCGGGGTATTTCTCGCAGAGCGAGTATAGCAATGGAATTGTCATTGCTATGTCGCCTACTGCCGAGAATCGTGTTATAAGTACTGTGTGGCTCTTGTGCTTATTTCTTTGAGCCATAGAGTACAGGGTTGAGTGCCGGGTCGTTGTACATCTTCATCTGACGATATACCTTCATATATTTGCGTCCTGCAGCAATATCGTCAAGAAGCTGCCCGATAGATGTTGTCATATCCTTGTACTGCTCGTTGAGCACGTCAAGCTTTGCCTGGCATTTTGCCTTGTGCTCTTCGCTTACGTCGGTACGGTTGACTTCCTCCTGCATGTGGTATATCTTCAATGACAGGATAGAGTATCGGTCAACAGCCCATGCCGGGCTCTCTGTATTGATTGTGGCATCTGCATTAGGTGTCACATCCTTGTACATGTCGAGGAAATAGCTGTCAATGAGCTCTACAAGGTCTGTGCGGTCCTGGTTCGACTTGTCGATGCGGCGTTTCAGTTCCAATGCTGCGGCCGGGTCAATCTCCGGGTCGCGTATGATGTCTTCGAAATGCCACTGGACCGTATCAATCCAGCATTTGAGATATAGATAGTACTCGATGCTCTTTACCGGATACGGATTGCTTATGGGGGTATCCACGTTGTCGGTCTTGTGATAATCGTTGATGGCCTCATTGAATATAGGCCAGCTCATCTCTGTAAACTTTTTCATATTTATACTTATATGTTGCTTCAAAACTTTATTATTCAAGGCAAATCTAACGAAAGTTTGTGATATTGGCAAAGGTTTAGCTATATTTGTTGCTCATTCGGATGTAAGTAAGTTATGAAAATTGTATTGGACGAGAAGATACCATACCTTTCTGCAGCATTGGAAGATATGGGGCATGAAGTGATTGGAATGCCTGGTGTTGCGATATCGAAGAACGAGGTTGCCGATGCCGGTGCGTTGTTCGTGCGGACAAGAACCAAATGCGATGCCGCGTTGCTGGAGGGCAGTGCTGTCCGTTTTATAGGTACGGCTACGATTGGTTATGACCATATTGATGCGGCCTATTGCGATGCAAACGGAATTGCGTGGGCCAGTGCTCCGGGGTGTAATGCCGGTGCTGTGCTGCAGTATGTCCAGTCGGTTCTCTATTCGTGGGCTGTTGATAGAGGTGTTGGTTTGAAAGGTCTTGTGCTGGGCGTTGTCGGCGTGGGTATGATTGGTTCAAGAGTTGCGGATTGGGCACGTTCAATAGGAATGAGGGTGCTGCTGAATGACCCTCCCCGTGAGTCACGTGGCGAAAAGGGTTTCCTGCCGCTTCGGGTACTGGCAAAGGAGTGTGATATAATTACATTTCATCCGACTCTGAGCAAGGACGGAGATTTTCCCAGCTATCATCTTGCCGATGAGGCTTTCTTCAAATCCCTTGACCATTGTCGTCTGCTTGTGAATGCATCGCGAGGCCCGGTCGTAGATAATCCGGCTCTTGGTCAGGCTCTAGAAAATGGTCGTTTGGAAGATGCTGTATTAGATGTGTGGGAGAATGAACCGGAAATAGACAAATCATTATTAAATAAGGTCTATATTGCAACTCCTCATATTGCAGGCTATTCTGCCGAAGGCAAGATGAACGCATCGCGTATGATGCTGGAGGCCTTTGCACGCTTTGTTGGCTATAAAGGTGTTTTGCCTTCCATTTCTCTTCCCGCTCCTCGTGAAACAAGTATAACAGCAGGCAGCGAGTGTGAGGCTCTGCTTAGGATATACTTGCCTAAAAGCGATTCTGCAGCCTTGAAATCTGAGCCTTCTGCATTTGAAAGACTAAGGAATGAGTATAATCTGAGGCGCGAGCCCTCATCGTATAATGTGGTAATATTGCCATAATTGACGTAAAAAAAGGAGTTGTTTTGGAGAATTTTGCACAAAATAACTTAAATGTGCAATTTTCTGCGTTTTTTTTCATTTCTTTCTTTGCGTTTCATCAATTTTGTAATACTTTTGCATTGGATAATGTTCAATCTTCAAAAAATTACAACTATGTCAGAAATTGAATCAAGAGTAAAAGCTATTATCGTTGAGAAATTCGGTGTTTCAGAGTCAGAGGTAACTTCTGAGGCTAACTTTACAAACGACTTGAGCGCAGACTCACTTGATAGAGTAGAGCTTATCATGGAAATTGAGGACGAGTTCGGTATCTCAATTCCAGAGGAGCAGGCTGAGAAGATCTCAACAGTAGGTGATGCTGTGAAATATGTAGAGGAGAAGGTTGCTGAGAAATAATCTCACCCCTCTTTCTTTATATAACTAACAATTCTATATGAAGTTAAGAAGAGTTGTTGTAACAGGTCTTGGAACCGTTTCGCCGCTTGGCAACGATGTCCCGACAACATGGGACAATGCAGTCAATGGCGTGAGTGGTGCAGGGCCTATTACTCGTTTTGACAGCTATCTTTTCAAGACTCAGTTCGCGTGCGAGGTGAAGGGGTTTGATCCTTTGTCGAGCATGGACCGTCGCGACATGCGCAAGGTTGATGTTGACACCCACTATGGCGTTGCATCGGCAGTAGAGGCTATCAATGACAGCGGGCTGGACTTTGAAAAGGTTGACTGCAACCGTGTGGGAGTCATCTATGGTGAAGGTATAGGCGGCATTACTGCGCTTGAGGATGAAATACGTGCGTATGCACTCAATCAGGAGAGCGGTCCGCGTTTCTCGCCTTTCATCATAACGAAGATGATATCGGACATGACTGCGGGTATCATTTCAATACGTTATGGTCTCAAGGGACCTAACTATGTGACAACTTCGGCTTGTGCTTCATCTTCAAATGCAATAATTGATGCATACGACCAGATACGTCTGGGCAGAGCTGATGTTATTGTAGCAGGTGGCTCGGAGGCTGCAATATGCCATACCGGTGTTGGCGGCTTCAATGCCATGCATGCCTTGTCAACACGTAATGATGACCCGAAGGGAGCATCGCGTCCGTTCAGCAAGAGCCGAGACGGCTTTGTTATGGCTGAAGGTGCGGCGACGCTTATTCTGGAGGAGTATGAGCATGCAGTGGCGCGTGGGGCCAGAATATATGCCGAGATTGCCGGGACAGGCCTTACTGCTGATGCCTATCACATAACAGCTCCTCATCCTGATGGTGAAGGTGCATACCGTGTGATGAAGGCTGCGCTTGATGAGGCCGGTCTTGATACCGAGGATGTTGACTACATCAATGTTCATGGAACTTCTACTTATGCAGGCGACATCAGCGAGGCTAAGGCGATAAGGAATCTTTTTGGAGACCATGCCTATAAGCTTAATATCAGCTCTACGAAGTCAATGACAGGCCACCTTTTGGGTGCTGCCGGTGCTTTGGAGGCTTTGCTGACCGTATTGTCCATAAAGAACGGCATAGTGCCCCCAACAATCAATCATGCCGAGGGTGATGATGACCCGGATATTGATTATGGTATGAACTTTACTTTCAATAAGGCACAGAAACGTGAAATCAATGTTGCACTCTCCAATACGTTCGGCTTTGGCGGGCACAACGCAAGTATTGCTTTTAAGAAAGTTGAAGGCTAACAGACTAATCAAGAAATTCATTGATAAGATAAGACTCCTGTCATGCAAGGACAGGGAGTCTTATCTTTTGTTGTATTCCATACTTGGATTTCTGCCGGGTGACATATCCCTTTACCGTTTGGCAATGACTCATAGTTCGTCATCTCAGCGTAAAGGGCGTAAGCCTTTATGCAATGAACGCCTTGAGTTTTTGGGCGATGCTGTGCTAAGCTCTGTGACATCAGATTTCCTTTACTCCAGATTCCGCAATGAGCGTGAGGGTTTCCTGTCAAAGTCAAGAAGCAATCTTGTATGCCGCGAGAGACTCAACGGCCTGGCTATGGATATAGGCATTGACAAGTTTATAACGGCATGCGGTGTGCCTCAGACACATAACAGCTATATATATGGCAATGCGTTGGAGGCTTTGATAGGTGCAATATATGTCGATAAAGGATACAAGCAGTGCCGTCGTTTCCTTTTGGATAAGGTGTTCTCACGTATTGATGATATCGAAGAGGTCGTAAAATCGGACAAGAACTATAAGAGCCGTCTTATAGAGTGGTCCCAGAAGCAGCATCGTCAGGTAGAATTCAGGATTACACATGAGGAGCTCCGGAAAGATGGAGTCTATTTTGTGTGCGATGCCGAGGTTGATGGTGTCGTATATGGCTCTGGAGAGGGCTTCTCTAAGCGCGAGAGCCAGCAGAAGGCTGCACGTGAGGCGATACAGAAGCTGGAAACAGAATGCTCACCTTCTGCTCCTTAGTGTTACTGCAGCTTTTAATCTGTCTCCTCCCATAGGCGGAGTATCTTTGCATAATGTAACAGATATGCCGTTTACGTCAGGGAATGCGCTGTATATCGAATCGGAAATCCTTTTGCATACATTCTCCATCAGGTTCGATGGTATTTCCATCTCTTTGCATACTATGTCATAAACATCGGCATAGCTTACTGTTCCATTGATATTGTCACTTCCGGTGCAGTCGTGTTCGCCGATTTCTAATTTTATATCTATTGTGAACCATGCTCCTATTTTCCTTTCCTGAGGCATGACTCCATGGTGGGCAAAGAGATGTATATCTTTCAGCGCAATGCTGTATTCGGTAATCTTCATACTCCTGTTTCTTCAATTAAACGATGAAGAGCCCCTTGCGGTTGCTCTTCATCGGGAAAGTATATATAGGTTTATGATTGTGCCTTGTTATCCGCACTTTGAATATCCGCAGCTGGGGCAGTGCAGGCATCCCTCTTCGAATATCAGCTGCTGCTTGCAGTTGGGGCACTTCTCTGCAGTAGATGTTCCGTCCTTGATATAACGTTTCAGGGCACGTTCTACGCCGTTTTTCCATGTGTTGATGTTGTCCGATGCAAGTTCGAGCGATGATATGAGCTTGATTACCTGCTCGATTGGCATTTTGTAACGAAGGACTCCTGAGATGAGCTTTGCATAGTTCCAGAATTCAGGATTGAAGCGTTCGGACAGTCCTTCGATAGTTGTCTTGTATCCTATCTTGTTCTCGAACTGGAAGTCGTATCGTTTTGTGCCGTCTTCATTCGTGTGCTTTATTATGATGCCGTGTGTGACGTTCTTAGGCAATGGGATGCCGTCTTCGTCATCCTGCTGTCCTGTAAAGATTTCGTAAGGCTCACCATTGAGAAGTCCTATGAATGCTACCCACTTCTCCTTGTTGTTCTGGAAACGTACCACGTCTGCTTCAAGAACTATCGGGCGTACTTCTGTTATGGTAGGCTTCATCTCCTCACCTTTCTTCTCATCTTTCTTGCTCTCTGTCGATACAAGCACGCCTGCGCGGGAACCGTCGCGATATACGGTACATCCTTTGCAACCGCACTTCCATGCTGTAACATAGAGCTCGTTGACAAGCTTCTCGTCAACATTGTTGGGGAGATTGATTGTGACGCTTATAGAGTGGTCCACCCATTTCTGTATGCGTCCCTGCATCTGTACCTTGGCAACCCAATCGATATCGTTGGATGTAGCTTTCGCGTATGGTGAACGTGCGACGATATTGTCGATTTCAACCTGAGAGTATTTCTTGTTGGTGTCTATGCCCTCTTTTTTCATCCACTCGACAAACTTGTGGTGATAGACAATGTACTCTTCAAATGTGTCGCCATTCTCGTCTGTAAAGTCAACATGCACTTCCGGGTCGTTGGGGTTCACCTTCCTGCGACGTTTGTAAACAGGCATGAATACGGGCTCGATTCCCGACGTGGTCTGCGTCATTATGCTCACAGTTCCGGTCGGTGCAATTGTCAGGCAGGCGATATTTCTGCGTCCATGTTTTACCATGTTTTCGTACAGTTCAGGGTCGGCCTCCTTAAGACGGTTTATGAATGGATTGTTCTCCTCTCGTTTTGCATCGAATATCTCAAATGCACCGCGTTCCTTTGCCAGGTTTACTGATGAACCGTATGCGGCCAGTGCCAATGTCTTGTGTACCTCTTCGGAGAAGGCAATGGCATCTTCGCTCCCGTATCTCAAGCCCATTGCGGCAAGCATGTCTCCCTCCGCTGTGATTCCGACACCTGTACGGCGTCCCATACTGCTCTTGCGGTATATCTTTTCCCACAGCTTCTTTTCTGCTCCTTTGACCTCTTCGCTTTCAGGGTCACTTTCAATCTTCTGCTTGATAGCTTCAATCTTCTCAAGTTCAAGGTCGATGATGTCGTCCATTATACGCTGTGTCTTGCGGACGTGTTCCTTGAAGAGCTCATAGTCGAAGTATGCTTCCGGAGTAAACGGATTAATTACGTATGAAAAGAGGTTAATGGCTATAAGGCGACAAGAGTCGTAAGGGCAGAGAGGTATCTCGCCACAAGGATTTGTCGAAACGGTCTCAAAGCCGAGGTCTGCATAGCAGTCGGGTATTGATTCACGCTGGATAGTGTCCCAGAAGAGGACTCCAGGCTCTGCCGATTTCCATGCGTTATGTATAATCTTGTTCCAGAGGCTATTGGCGTCTATCTCCTTTGTGTATATAGGCTCCTTTGAATCAATAGGATACTTCTGCATGTATGGTTTCTGTTCTGTAACAGCCTGCATGAACTCATCGTCAATCTTGACAGAAACGTTTGCTCCGGTCACCTTGCCTTCAGTCATCTTGGCATCAATGAATGCCTCAGCATCCGGGTGCTTGATTGATACGCTAAGCATCAATGCTCCACGGCGTCCGTCCTGTGCTACTTCTCGTGTTGAGTTCGAATAACGCTCCATGAATGGGACAAGGCCTGTAGATGTAAGTGCTGAGTTCTTTACAGGAGAGCCTTTTGGACGAATGTGGGACAGGTCGTGTCCTACTCCTCCACGGCGTTTCATGAGCTGTACCTGTTCCTCGTCAATTCTTATGATACCGCCATAGGAGTCGGCTTTGCCGTCCATTCCAATGACAAAGCAGTTGGACAGTGATGCAATCTGGTGGTCGTTTCCGATGCCGGTCATCGGGCTTCCTGAGGGGACGATATACCTGAAGTGGTCCAGAAGATCGAATACTTCCTGAGCAGACATAGGATTTTCATATTTGCTTTCCACTCTCGCAATCTCATTTGCAATGCGCCAGTGCATATCTTCGGGTGACTTCTCGTAAATATTGCCGAATGAGTCCTTTACTGCGTATTTGTTTACCCAGACCCTTGCAGCGAGTTCATCGCCGTTGAAATAGTCTAATGATGCCTTGAACGCATCGTCGTAGGTGTAGTGCTTCTTTTCCACTTTGCGGTTTTTTATAAGTTAAAAAGTTTTCTTTTTATGGGATTACAAATTTAGAAATCTATTTTATTATAGCCAAATAAATTCTCCGAAAGTTGTTAACGCTAAGCAAAGTTTTCCAATTTAATTTTTAATAGGTTGATAATTAGGTATTTAATTTTTAAGTTCGAGTAAAAAGTTTTCCAAAAAGTTTTTTTAAGAATATTTAAGTCCGGTCTTGATTTTCCAAAAAGTGTGTTCTGTTTTACGGCTAATCTGTTTTATCTAATAAGCAGATGTCCTTATTGGTTATCATAGCCTCTCTCCTTGATAATTATGTAGTCTCTGTTTAAGGATACGGAAAATAAAAAGTCCAAGAGAGATTTCTCTTGGACTCATATCCTTTTTGGGATTTTTATGGTTATGCACATTGAAGTGAGTTCTCGATTTCACTGAGTTCTGTGCGGAACTGCTTATCTGTGTCTGCAAGGTTTGCAACAGTCTTGCATGCATGCAGAACTGTAGCGTGGTCTCTGTTTCCGATGTACAGTCCGATCTTTGCAGTTGACAAGTCGAGGTACTTTTTTGCAAAATACATTGCAACCTGACGTACGAGAACAACTTCGCGTTTGCGTGAACGGGTGTTTATTGATTCTGGCTCAACGCCATAGTAATCGGCAACCTTCTTTACAATATCCTCAATGGTGAGTTCCTTCTTTTCGTAGTTGGAGAAGTCGCCGATGATTCTTCGTGCAAGATTTGTGTCAATGGCTTCGTTGTTTATGGTTGAACGTGCCATAATTGAAACAACAATGCCTTCAAGATCACGGATGCTTGCATTTACATGCTCGGCAATATAGCTGATTACTTCTTCGGGGAATTCGAGACCGTCCTTGTACGACTTATTGCGTAATATGCTTTTGCGTAACTCGATGTCCGGTTTCTCTATTTCTGCGGTCATGCCCCATTTGAATCGGGTAATCAAACGCTCTTCCATGCCTTGCAACTGTGCCGGCGAACGGTCCGATGTCATAATCAGCTGTTTGCCATTAAGGTGCAAGTGATTGAATATATGGAAGAATGCGTTCTGGGTCCTTTGCAGGCCTGCAAACTCCTGAATGTCGTCAATGATAAGGACATCGATGCTTTGATAGAATCTCATGAAATCATTGAAGTTCTTCTGGAGTATAGAGTCGGTATATTGTACCTGGAACAGGTGCGCCGAAATGTAAAGTACACGCAGTTCCGGGTGCAGTTCCTTGATTCT
This sequence comes from Bacteroidaceae bacterium, assembly GCA_017522915.1. GTDB lineage: Bacteria > Bacteroidota > Bacteroidia > Bacteroidales > Bacteroidaceae > HGM04593. The sequence goes on along the minus strand of JAFWXX010000041.1, from coordinate 6,062 downwards.
CATACCGATGGCATTTATCAAATGGGTCTTTCCGACACCTGATGTACCATGTATGAACAGCGGATTGAATGCTCTTCCCGGCCTGTCTGCAACGCTGATAGCTACAGAACGTGACAAGCGGTTGCTTACACCTTCGACAAAGTTGTCGAAGGTATATTTGTTGATAAGCATGGAATCCAGGTCCTGTATGCTCTCCTGCATCGCCTTGGGTGCGCTGTTTCCGCTGTTCCCGCTTCCATTGCTGCCATAGTTCTCTGTTCCTACAACGACACTGCGGTTGTTGTCCTTGTCGGTAAGTATGCTGTACATTAGCTGCGTACCATTGCCCATTACCTTGAACAGAGTTGAACGGAGGAGGTCAACAAAGTTGCCTTCGAGGAACTCATAGACAAAATTGCTCTTTACCTGTATGGTAAGAGTGTTGTCTTCGTACTTTAAAGGCTCTATGTCTGCAAATAAAGTATTGAAGGTTGCTTTGGAGACATTATCACGGATAATCTCCAGGCACTTATTCCATTTTGTCGTCAAGTTTGAATTCATCGATCTGTTTTTCTGTAATGCGGCAAATAAAAAGAGGCTCGTGTTCGTGAAGGCCTCTTGCATGTACCGTTTCTATTGCAAATATCACCAAATAAAAATGAAATTGCAAACCGAAAAGATTCTTGTATTTTTGGTGAAGAATAATCGGCTGTATATCAGGTGTTTAAAAATTACGTTATTGCAAATGTTGTTGTATTGCGTGATTTTTTTTATACGTTGATTATTAATCTGTTATCTCGTATTTCTGCTGGTTCTATAAAGTGGATTCTTCCTTTTGAACGCTGTTTTTTTGTGCTATGACCCGCTTTTGAAAAGGTATTTTGCGTTTATGGATAAGATTTGGTTTTTATTTGGAATGATTCTATATAGTGATGCAAATTTTGATTTTAAGAAAGAATTTCTAAAGCAAAAAAATAATGGTATTTTAGCTTGCATTTGATAAATAAATGCTTTTAATTATTGCGGTTCAATGGCCGATTCATGATACGGTTTATGCTTGTTGATCCGGTGATACTAAAGAGATGCATTCATTATGCAAAAGCAAGATAAGTCTTTATGCAGACTTATCTTGCTAACTCAAGGTCTAACTCCCTCCGGAGCTTTTCAATAAGAGGGTTCTTGCCTTTTAGAATTTCAAACTGTTTACCCTTGTCGCTTGTATGCCGTTCGACAATAACCTTATTGACTGTGACACTCATTTTCATGCAATGTCCTTCCAGGTCGTTTTCCATTCCTTTGCATATCCGTTTTGCCTCCTTCTCAAAAAGTTCTGCGGCCATCTGGTTGTCAACGGATATTGTAAACGAATCCTCCCCTGCAATCTTTGGAACCATAATCTTCATCCGGTCGGCAAGCGCATGCTCGTTTTCAGGTAGCCGAAGCGCAAATGATGTCCATGCCTTCAATAGCATTTCGTCTGTTATGGCTTTGCGTATGACAGGGGCTGTCGCAGCGGTGCCGGCGTTGTCGCTTGTGCCGGGGCTGTTTGCAACAGAATTGCTGTTTGGCCTGGCTTCTGTTGCAATAGTCTGTCTCGATCTGTTGAACATCCTTCCAAGACTGCTGTTGCCTGTTGCAGCTCTGTTCTGCAGTTCTGTCGGGCGTCCATGTACTGCCTTGCTCTCGGCATGATTGCTTGTGTTGATGGCTGCAGGTGATGGCTGCTCTTCTTCTTTGGCAACCTCGCTTATGGGAGCAGCAGAGTTCCCGTTCCTTATACCGGTGTAGCTATGGGCGTTCTGGTTGGCTTTGTCGCTTGCTTCTATCTTGTTGAACAGAGGTTTCAGTTTCTTGGGGCCTTGCCCCCCGCTGTCGTCTGCATCGGCATCATTCATTTGGGACAGCTCAATGAGTGTAAGCTCCACCAAAAGCCTTTTATTACGGCTGCTCCTGTAGTTCATGCCGCAGTTGTTGCATAGCTTGATGGCCTTGAACAGGAATTTTGCCGAGCATCTCTTTGCCTGTTGTGTATAACGGTTGCGGAGTTCTGCGCTTCCCTCGAACAGCGATGCGGTAGCCTCATCACCGTTTACCAGCAGGTCCCTGAAATGCGATGCTGCACCCTCAATGAAGATGTTGCCTTCGAAGCCCTTGTTCAGTACCTCGTTGAACAGCAGCATGCATTGAGGGGTCTTGCTTTCGAGTATAAGGTCTGTCAGCCTGAAGTAATATTCATAGTCAAGTACGTTCAGGCTCTCTATTACCTTATTATATGTAAGGTCTCCTTGCGTAAAGCTTACCATCTGGTCGAACAGCGAGAGTGCATCGCGCATGCATCCGTCCGATTTCTGTGCAATGATGCGCAAGGCTTCGTGTTCGGTGTTGACACCCTCTTTTCCGGCGATGCTCTGCAGGTGCGAAATTATATCTGCGCTTTCGATTCGGCTGAAATCGTATATCTGGCAACGTGACAGTATTGTCGGGATTATCTTGTGTTTCTCTGTTGTTGCAAGGATGAAGATTGCATGTGCCGGCGGTTCTTCAAGAGTCTTCAGGAATGCATTGAATGCAGCCTGTGAAAGCATGTGTACCTCGTCGATGATATACACCTTGTACTTTCCTATCTGGGGCGGTATGCGTACCTGTTCGTTCAATGAGCGTATATCCTCTACGGAGTTGTTGCTGGCAGCGTCAAGCTCGTATATTGAATAGGACCTCTGCTGGTTGAACGACTGGCATGACTCGCATTCATTGCATGGTTCGCCGTCACTGGTCGGGTGCATGCAGTTGATTGTCTTGGCGAATATTCTGGCGCAGGTTGTCTTTCCTACTCCACGTGGGCCGCAGAAGAGGTATGCATGTGCCAGCTTGCCACTCTGTATGGCGTTCTTGAGAGTCGTTGTAAGTGATTTCTGTGCAACAACCGATTCGAAAGTGTCGGGGCGGTACTTTCTCGCCGAAACAATATAATTCTCCATGTTGTAATGGTCTATTTCTTCAAAAGAAGAACTGTGTTTTTATAAATCTGTCCATTGCAAAGATAATGCAAACAGAGCGTAGGACAAAGCGTTGAATTGAATTTTAGTCGGCACGTTCCCTTTCTTTTGTTAATCTTTTGTACTAATTGTGCCGGGGTGTTTGTGTTGCTCCGTTTTTTTTATAACTTTGCAGAACAACAAAACCAAATCCTCTTTTCTCATGTTCGGTAAATTCTCTGCAAAGTTTATGCTTGTATTCAATTGGATACGCCGTCACAAATATATATCGGTGACGGTAGTGTTCCTTGTCATTATATTTGTGGTCGATGACAACAGTATAATAAAACATTTCGACAACAGGCATACCATAAGCATTCTTGAAGAGGAGATTGAACAGATGAAGAAAGACTCGGCTGTCATAATGCAGAAACAGGAACTGCTTGACCGTAACTGTGACAAGGATGTTGTAGAGAAGCTTGCCCGTGACAAATACGGTATGCACAAGGAGAATGAGGAGGTATTTATTATAGAAGAATGATGAGAATTGCTGCTGTATTGTATTATCTTGGGGCTCTGGCTCTTTTTACAGGCCTTGTCCTAAGGATGTTCATGCCTGATTTTTATGCGTATGTGTATAGTGCCGGTGCACTTCTCTTTGCTGTCATGCAGTTCGTGTTGCGTCCTCATGGCAAAGGGCTTTCCCTCCGTCGTCTGGTGTTCCAGCAGCAGTTGGCAGGAGCGTTGTTCATCGTAACCGGAGTGCTTATGTTCACACATGTCAGGAATGAGTGGCTCGTGGCATTGACATGTGCTGTCCTTGTGGAACTTTATACTGCTTACCGCATTCCTCAAGAGCTGGAAAAGGAGAAAAAGTAAGCACCTGTTGCCGGTTGTGCCGAGGCTTTCTATCTGAGCCTTATGACATCCCCAACCTTCAGCCTTGTGTAGCTGCTGTACTGGGGGTTCATCTTATACAGGTTTTCGAGCCTTATCCCATATATCTGTGAAATCCTGTACAGGCTCTCGCCGTTTCTTGTTCTGTGGAAACTGTACTTCTCAAGAGCCTTGCTGCGCTTTTTTTCAAGATATATTATATCGCCTTCCTCAATCTTGTACCCCTTGTGAAGGTCGTTGTAGCTTATAAGCTTGTTTTTTGATATTCCGAGTTCCTTTGAAAGAGTCTCAAATGTATCACCTTGCCTTGCAGTAACGTAGAGCAATCCGTTCGACTTGTAAATGCTCCTGTTGAGTGCAATGCTCTTTGGGTTTCCTTCTTTTCTGCCATTCTTTATGTCTGACATCGTATAGCTGTCATATTCATACAGCCTGTATCTTTCAATCAGCGCGACAAGCTTTGTATGGTACTGCCTGTCTTCGGCATAGTATGCATCCCTGAGCCCTTTTGCCCATCCTTTATAGTCGGTCTTCTTCAGCCTGAACAGCGATGCGTATCTTTTGTTTACAATAAGGAACTGTGAGTGGTCCTCATAGGATTCTCCTGCATTGTCATATACACGGAACTTGTGAAGGGCGCCGTTGTCCATGACTTTCATGGTTCTTCCTTTCCACCTTTTATCGGCCTTTATCCCAAAATGGTTTTTTCCCTCAGATGCAAGCTTGCTTTTGCCGGCTCCGCTCTCAAGCAATCCTTGTGCCAGGGTTATGCTTGCCGGAATACCGTGTCTTTCCATCTGCTCAACAGCCATGGGGTAGAATGTAAGCAGGTATCTTTCGCTGTCGTTTTTCGCTTGTGAAATCTCTTTTGGCATAGCAGAACTGTTTGCCTTGCTCTTCTTAGGCATGTTCTTCTTAGGAGCTGCACATCCTGCCAGCAGCAATGCCACGATGCTTGCCAATATATATATTCTACTCATAGTGTTGCAGTTTCTGAAATCTCTACAAATTAAGTGAATAAATTGTTTTTAAGCAAGAATTCGTGTATATTCGCACATATTAAATGTCATAAAACGCCCGTTTGCGTATTTGAAAACAGCTTTTTGTAAAAACAGGAGTATGAAAGAGATGATTATACAGTCCAAAGTCAGAGTATGTACTTTGGATGAATTGCCGGTAGAGGATAGAGAGGTTGTTGATGCTGCACGCCGTGCTACGGCCAACAGTTATGCAATATATTCGCATTTCAATGTAGGTGCAGCAGTCCGTCTTGATGACGGCACTATAGTGTGCGGAACAAATCAGGAGAATGCAGCCTATCCTTCAGGGCTTTGCGCAGAGCGTACAACGCTATTCTGGGCGAACTCCCAATATCCCGACAAGTCTGTCACCCTGCTTGCCATAGCTGCAAGAACAGAACATGGCGAGCTGGAAAGGCCGATTCCTCCATGTGGAGCATGCCGTCAGGTTATGCTGGAAACCGAGAAACGGTATAATCGTCCCATGAAGATAATCCTTTTCGGAACAAAGGAGTGCTATGTGCTGGAGGATGGCGTGAGGGCTCTGCTGCCACTGTCGTTCGATGCCGGTTTCCTTGAATGATTCAGAATTTGTGTTATGAAGAGAATAATGTTTGTATGCCATGGCAACATCTGCCGTTCGCCTATGGCCGAGTTCATAATGAAGGAGCTTGTACACAAGGCGTTTGCCGAAGAGGAACTTCATATAGAGTCTTCTGCTACAAGCCGTGAGGAGATAGGGAACCCTATATATTCTCCTGCGGCCTATACCTTGTCGTTGCACGGGATAGGGAGTGACGGTCATGCGGCAAGGCAGTTTACAATCCACGATTACAATAGCTTCGATATGGTTGTTGTGATGGAAGAGTACAACATAGGCAACTTGATGCGTATTATCGGTTCCGATTGTGACAATAAGGTGTGGAAACTGCTCGATTTTATCGAGGAGGAGCCTTGCCGCAGACAGGGCAAGGATATTTCCGACCCCTGGTATCATGGCAATTTCGACAAGACATACAAGGAGATATCGGCCGGCTGCAAGGCCTTGATGCGATATTTGGGATATTGATATGGAGAGCAGGGGTGTAGCGGCTGACGACCGTATTATAATGGGAATAGACCCAGGTACCAATATCATGGGTTATGCATTCATAGGCGTTAACGGCAATAAGGCCCGCCTGATTGCCATGGG
>JAFWXX010000043.1 GCA_017522915.1 Bacteroidaceae bacterium | reverse complement strand
CTAAGGTCGAGAAATTCGATTTTTAGAGGGCGTTCTCTGTAGATGATTCCTTTGCCGAAGCGACCGTCTCCATACTGCTCTATATCAAGCCTTAATCTCTTTATTGCTTCACGCATTATACCCGGAGATTGCAATGCTTTTATTTCGTTGGTGGCGTTTGTTGCAATGAATCCCGCGCCGATATTCTTAAGTCCTTCATTGCCGCCACGAGAGTTTTTGCCATCCTCTTTTATGAGAATCTCGGTAGATCTCATGTATGTAGGTGCTGTGCTGAGAATATATAATACAGCAATGCCTATCGTAATGGTTAGAGATATTGCAAACCAGTGCCATTTCGATAAGCAGTGGAATAGTAGGTCCTGAATTGGAATTACGTTGTCGTTCCGGCGCTTTGTCCTCTTGTTAGCCATTTTTTAGTATTTAATGTTATCGTGTGACAAGTGTTACGATTGTGAGTATGAATGATGCCAGTGACATCCAGAAAGATGTTGAACGTACAGTGTTTCCGTTGACTGTAGATTGTCCGGCTTTGGTCTTGTTTGGCTCTACATATACAATATCGTTCTGCTGCAGATAGTAGGCCGGCGACATGTGCAGCTGAGCCGCATCGTTCATATTGAGGGTGTATGCACGTTGCACGCCGTACTCCTCGCGTAACACTGTTATGTTCTCTCTTTTGCCTTGTATTGTTAGGTCGCCGGCCATGCTTATTGCATCGAGTATGGTTATGCGGTCTTTCTTTATATCGAACTTGCCGGGTGATTTCACCTCTCCTATTACAGAGAACTGCTGGTTCTTGAACTCGACAATGACAACAGGGTCGCCTACGTGCTTCCCGTCGAGCAACTGTTTCTTTATATGCTTGGAAAGGTCGTCTCTTGTCATGCCCTCTACATGCAGCTTGCCGAGCATTGGAAAATCTATGTACCCCTCGTTGTCAACGGTGTAGGCCAATAATGTCTGTCCGCCACCGGCATTTATGTTTTCTATGCTCAGGTTGAACGGAGCGACGAGTTCCTTGTCCTTGCTGTTCACGTGCACCGTGAACTGGTCTCCCGGCTTGAGCCGTATCTCCTGAACTGGAGTGATGGCTACGGTTCCGCCCGGCTCAAGGTCCTGGAAATAGGTGATGGTTTTCTGTGTTGCGCATGATGCCAGCAAAATTGCTGCAAAAAGCGATAATAAAAGATTTTTCATGATTATAATGTTTTAGTCGTTTACATGTGTGTAAATTATATTTACTATATAATTTATTCTCAAATCAGTTCAATGAGGTCGAGGCTTATTTCTGCTGTCGCAAAGGCTGTTACACCTTCGATGAGTATGACGACTCTTCTGTTGCGTTTTCCCTGGATTTTCATGAACAGGCCTTCGGCTCCGTTCAGCGTGCCTCCATGAATACGTATTCTCGTGCCTTTTTTCAAGTCTATCTCGTCGGGTTGCAGATATATGATATCTTCGTTGAACTCTTTTGTGGCTGCGATAAACTGGTTCATTTGTCTGTCCGGGACAATTATCGGAACATTCTTGCCGTTGACAGGCTTTGTGCGGTACTGCAGAAAATCAACTCCTTGCTTGAGTCTTTTTATCCGTTCTTTGGTCGTGTGCACGAATATGAGGTTGTGTATTGCCGGAACCATCTTGCGTTGCTTGATTCCGCTGCCTTTTTCAACTATTGCATATCGCATGGGAACAAAGCATTCGATGTCGCGTTCTTCAAGAAATTGTTTGGCTCTTAATTCACGGCGGTAGGGGGCACTCATGGCGAACCATACGGCTTTTTCGTCATCACTCACGGAGTCCTGTGCTGTTCTTTTCTCTTTGTTCTCTTTGGGCAGGTGCATACCTCTGGCTCCTCAATACGTATGTAATGTATTGAACTACAATTGGTTAAGAAAATAATCCAGCGTTTAGTGAGGTTGTTGGCTTTGTTAAAAGCTGGAATAAAGGCAAATAATGCCTGGCAAAAATGCATAAAACACACTTACCATTGATTGCAAAGGTATTAAATTCTGTTCATAAAAACAAATGTTTTTATTGGTTTACAAACAGTTGTAAAATTGTTTTATTCTGCTTTGTATGTTATGCGTGCAAGATAGTCGTAATGCTCTCCGTCGATTACCTTCTCGCAATTGAAACCGTTTGACTCGGCATACATGGCCAATGTGTCAAAGTCGATATATAGCCAGTCGAATCTATCGCCTTTTATGTTCTTGTACCGCATGGTGAAATCGACCTCTCCGTAGTACCCTGCAGCAAGGTCTATGTCCATGGCTCCGTCATCGTCCATGAATATGTACCTGATGTCCGAAGAGTCCAGCAGTACTTGTCCTCCTGGTGCAAGCAAACGCTTTGCACTGCGGAAGAACTGTTCGAGGTTCTCGGTTTTGCCGACAATGCCTATCCCGTTCATGGCAAAAAGAAGGGTGTCGAACTTTTCGGTGAAGGATTCGTCGAAGAAGTCGATGTTCCTGGCGTCGATTCCACGCTCTTTCATTACTCCGACCGAGAGTTCCGATATGTCTATGGCAACGACCTCGTGTCCTCTTTTCTTCAGTTCAATGCTGTGGCATCCGGCTCCGGCCCCCACATCAAGTACGCGCCCTTTGCAACACTCGATGGCCTTCTGTTCCTGAATGGGCATTTCGTCAAAGCTTCGGAACAGTGTCGGTACGGGAATCTCATCCTCGTAGAACAT
>JAFWXX010000008.1 GCA_017522915.1 Bacteroidaceae bacterium | reverse complement strand
GGACAAATATGGCCCAAAAAAGTGATAAACTATGCTATATCAATGACAACTTGACTTTATCACAAAAACACGAAAGGCGCTCTAAATGAGCGCCTTTGATAGTTTATGATAGCTAATGATAAAGTGATTTTACTTGCCGATACAAAAGTTGGCGAATATATTTCCCAAAATTTCATCGCTTGTTACTTCGCCAACAATTTCGGAGAGGTTTCTGATGGCTGAACGAAGGTGTTCGCTCACCAGATCGCCTGAGAGACCAACGGCCAGGCCGGTCTTCACTTCCTTGATGTTTTCCAGTGCACGGACAAGTGCCTCGTAGTGGCGGACATTGGTAACGACTACATCTCCGGCTGCTATTGCAGGCATTGCCGAGCTGCGCACAAGGAACTCTTCGAGCCTGTCTATATTTATTCCCTGACGGGCCGATATCGCCCATAGGTCACGCTCTTCCCACTCTACGCCTTCACCATATTTACCAACCATCTTCATACCCCACTCCATAGCTTTTGAAAGGGTGATAGGGTCAACGACATCACATTTGTTCACCAGCACTGCAAGCTTCTTTCCTTTGCATATCGGGAGCAGCTTCCTTGCTATCTCTTCTATCTGTTCCATATCGGCAGTAGGGTCTATGAGCCACAATGCTATAGATGACTTGGCAAGCTGTTCCAGGGTACGTTCTATACCCATGCGCTCTACAACATCGTGCGTCTCGCGCACTCCTGCAGTATCTATAAAACGGAACGATACACCGCTAAGGGTCATAAGCCCCTCTACCGTGTCGCGGGTCGTGCCGCATATATCGCTTACAATTGCTCTGTCTTCGCGCAGGAGCGCATTGAGAAGGGTACTCTTGCCTGTATTCGTTTCACCTACAATGGCCACCGGAACACCGTTCTTCACCGCATTTCCCACACTGAACGAACCGGCAAGGCGCGACATCACCTCATCCACCTCCTCGCAGAGCTGCATAAGTTCGGCACGGTCGGCAAAGGTAACATCCTCTTCGCTGAAATCAAGCTCCAGCTCCATAAGCGAGGTGAGCTTAAGCAACTTGTTGCGCAGGTTGCCCAATTCATGGCTGAAGCCGCCCTTAAGCTGATTGATTGCAAGGCGGTGTGCTGCACGCGAGGTAGAGGCAACAAGGTCGGCTACAGCCTCGGCACGGCTCAGGTCCATCTTGCCGTTCAGAAAAGCTCGCATGGTGAATTCACCGGGTTCGGCCTGACGTATGCCCATATCAAGCAGACTCAGGAGAATCTGCTGGGTTATATATGACGAAGCATGGCAGCTTATCTCCACGCTCTCTTCTCCTGTATAGCTGTGGGGAGCACGCATTACAGTGACAAGCACTTCGTCAAGCACTTCTCTTCCATTAGTACATAAGTCACCGAAAATCACCGTATGAGAACGTCTTTGTTCGAGCGGTTCGCCACCCTTTGGAATAAAGATACGCGACACTGTTTCGATAGCTTTTTCACCCGAAACCCTAATTACGTTTATAGCTCCGCCCTGGGCTGTAGCCAGCGCACAGATAGTCTCACTCATCAGCTTATATTTTAGTTAAATTGAAACAACATAGGACCTTATCAAACAAGATATTATATAAAAAGAGCAGGGTTTCCCCTGCCCTCTTTGGACTCAATGGAATCAGATACGGTCGAGAACCGTCTGTATAAGTTCCTTCATCTTGGCATTATAATCGACATTAGCCTCCTTGGCACGTCTGTTTGCTATAACAAGACACACCGTAACAGCCTTATGCCCCATGAGAGCCGAAAGACCTGCGAGCGCAGAGCCCTCCATCTCGAAATTGGTAACTTGCTGACCTTCGAACTCGAACGACTCCACAAGCTCATTCTGCCTTGGGAACGCCAACGGCACACGCAGCTGACGGCCCTGAGGACCAAAGAAACCGCCGCATGATATTGTAACGCCACGGACCATATTATCCCCTGCAATGCGCTCTACCAACTCTGCATCGTTAGGGATAGTGTATGGAGCACAGAGCAACGGCGACCAGTCAAGATGCTTCTTGAACGCCTCTTCAAACTCAAGGTCGCACACCTCGTTACGTCCGGCATAGAAGTTAAGCAAGCCATCGAAACCGATAGACTTGCGGGAACAGATGAAAGAGCCTATGGGAGTATATTCCTGCAAGCCTCCACAAGTGCCTATACGCACCATTTCGAGCTGTCTGAACTCCTCTTTCTCATAGCGTGTCACGAAATCTATATTGGCAAGAGCATCAAGCTCATTAACGACAATATCGATATTGTCACAGCCTATACCGGTACCGACAACACTTATACGCTTGCCCTTGTATGTACCGGTGATTGTACGGAATTCGCGTGCCGATACATCACACTCCTGCGTATCGAAGAAAGCCGCTACTTTCGGCACACGGTTCGGGTCACCCACAAGGATTATCTTGCTTGCAAGCTGTTCGGGCTTGACACCCAGATGATAAATCGCCCCGTTAGGTTCTATCAACAGTTCGGAGGGCGCAAAATAACGTTTCATAAGAATCTCTTTTTAGTTCAACATCAACATTTCAACTCTCGATATATCAAAGTATTATTCTTTTGCGATATTGTCGCGCATAGCAGTATCGGCCTGAATATTCTTCATCCGGTAGTAGTCCATAATGCCGAGATTGCCGCTACGGAAAGCCTCGGCCATAGCCTTAGGCACTTCAGCTTCGGCCTCTATCACATGAGCGCGAGCCTCCTGGGCGCGGGCCTTATTCTCCTGCTCAAGGGCAACCGCCATAGCACGGCGTTCCTCTGCCTTGGCCTGAGCGATATTCTTGTCGGCATTAGCCTGGTCAATCTGCAATGCAGCACCGATGTTCTTGCCTATATCGATATCGGCGATGTCAATAGATAGAATCTCGAACGCCGTTCCGGCATCGAGGCCCTTCTTGAGAACCAGCTTCGATATTGAGTCGGGGTTCTCCAGCACTGCCTTGTGGCTGTCGGCCGAACCGATAGAAGAGACAATACCCTCTCCTACACGTGCAAGAACCGTATCTTCACCAGCACCTCCGACAAGACGCTGTATGTTCGCACGCACTGTAACGCGCGCAATGGCAATGAGCTGGATACCGTCCTTTGCCACAGCTGTTACATGCGGTGTGTCTATCACCTTCGGGTTAACCGACATCTGCACTGCCTCGAACACGTCGCGACCGGCAAGGTCAATGGCAGTAGCCATCTGGAATGTAAGGTCGATATTTGCCTTTGAAGCAGACACAAGGGCATGAACCACTTTTGCCACCCTACCTCCGGCGAGGTAATGGGCCTCAAGGCCATCGCGTGTAATATTCTGCAGGCCGGCCTTGTGTGCCTCAATCATAGCCTGCACTATCTCGCCTGGCGGCACATTACGGATACGCATCAGGAAGAGCTGCATGAGCGAGATGTTCACGCCCGAAACCTTTGCCGACAGCCATAGCACAAACGGCACATAATGGAAAAAGATTGAAAGCAGAATGATCGCAGCAACTATACCGCCGCAAATCATGTAGTAACTTTGAGAATCACCCATAATTGTATATTTTTAGATTAAGCATAAATTACATCACACTTTTTTCACGAAGAGAGAATCTCCCGATATGCGGGTAACCTCAACCCTTTCGCCCTCGTCGATGAAACCGCCTTCCGACTTCACCTCTGTTATATGGCCGTTTATCTCAGCCTCTCCTATAAGAGCCAGACGTGTCCTTGCGATACCGCAGTCACCCACCTTGAAGCTCTTGACATCAACAACCTTTACAGTAGAGTCAATGTTCTTCTTCAGAGCAATCTTATCAAGCGACTTGCCGTACAGAGCCCAGATGAAGAGCGCGACACATATTACACCCGAAACAAAGAGAGTCACCCATCCGGCGATGTTGCCAATCTCAAAGAACGCATATAGCACACCTCCCGCCATAGAGAGGAAACCCATTACTCCGCTTATCCCGAAACCGGGAATGAAACAAACCTCAGCTATTAGCAGCACTGCCGCCAACAGCAAGAGGAACACAACAACAGCAATTTCCATAGTTCAAATATTTTAGTTCATGACAGCAGGCACCGGTCAACGGTAAATAGCCTCCTGCTCCAATCGTCTTATCTCGTACTCCATTTTCCTGAGAGCATCGGCATCCTTCTCCACCTCTGCCTCAAGAGCAAGAATCCCTGCACTCATAGCTGCCCTGTCTGCCGCATTCGCCAGAGCATACCCGTCGCGCATTGCATCAAGACGACGCACATCACCGTTATGGCGGTGCGACGCTTCCTGCCACCGTTTAAAGAGCATACGTGCCTCCTCGCTCTTGAACTCCTTATCACTTGCATACTCGCAGTCATCGTCTATTACAAAGAGCGTAGCATCACCAGCCTCGGAATCATCCTTTGCATATGCAAGTAACGCCATCTGCTGACGCGCCTTGCGTATAAGAGCTTCATCATTCCAAGTATCGGCAATTGATAAAATCGTCGAATAGGCAAGCATCTTCTTGTATCCCAAAGCCTCAGAATCGTACTTTTCCCTTTCAACGTTTGGAATGAACACATACACGCACACCTTATCTTCGGGCTGGTTGCGGTCACTGGCAAACCAGCCGATGTTGGCAACCTCGTTCACAGCCATCATATAGTCGTTGGCAGCCGAATTGAACGGCATTCCCATATTGTCGGGGCGCAAGAAACGCGAAGTCTCGATATCGTAACGCGACACAAATATATCGTAGCCGCCAATTGAAGCATCGCCGTCACTTGCAAAGTAGAGTGTCACTCCATCGGAAAGCATAAACGGATAATTGTCATTTCCATTGGTCTCGAAGCCATCCAGCGCCTTGGCCTTGCCCCATCCGTCGCCTACCTTGGTGTTGCTATACAGCTTCATAAGCCCCTTCTCCTCATCCTCGTCAGAAAAGAAGACATCCATGCCACGCTCGGTGCTATAGGCATATCCCTCCAGCGTATTGTCATCAAAATATTCCGAGCAAGGAGTTATATCACCTACATCGTTACCCATACGGTATGCCGACAGGAAACTTGCCTTGTCAACAACCACACTGTCGATGATGCATACCTTATAGCAGTTCCTGACCATACGGTCGAGCTGCGATGCCCGGTTCAGTTTCTCCTCGAACACAGTGCTGAGCGAATCGTCCTTCGTCAAGTCCAGGAAGTTCTCATAACACTCGACAGCAGAAGGGTAATCCATTTTCCTGAAATGGTAATCGCCCAGATAACGGTGAGCATTCACTATCTTGCGCGATACTGCAAATTCCAGCAACGCACGCACATCAACCGTGTCATTTGTCTCAAGACAGCATGCGGCATACCAGTAACTGTATTCCGAGTTCCGGGGATTGGCTTTAAGCAGCTTTTCGAACATCGGCTTCACCTCTTCGTACTTGCCTTCCATGAAAAGCTTGCGCACGGCGGCACGCGTCTGCCCCACAGCATCCGTCATCATCAAGCATGCGAAAACCACACAAAGGATATATCTTGTAATCATATCTCCTACGTTCAAATAAGATTTTATACTTGCGAATATACAAATAAATTGCAACGAAAGGAGCGAAACACTCCTTTTTTAGAAAATTTATCAGTTTTATTGTCAAAAAACAGAATTCAAGACAGCAAAAGATAAAAAAAGCAGGCCTGCATAAAACGGCATAAGATGTAAATTGATTAACTTTGCACGCAAAAAGGGAAAAACAGCAAAAAAAATAGCCGTAATGCCGAAATTCACAGAGCAGCAGATACTGTACAGACGCATAAACAAATGCTTCGGACGTGCGACCAAAGGGTATGCCATGTTCGAGGACGGCGACAAGATACTGGTGGCCCTTTCCGGCGGCAAGGACTCGCTCACGCTCCTGCAGCTCATGGCCGAACGCGCACGCATATTCAAGCCGAGGATATCCATCGTCGCGGCCCACGTCACAATGGTAAATATACCTTACAAAGCAGACATAAAGTCCCTACAAAGCTACTGCAACGGATTAGGAGTTGAGCTGCACATTATAGAGAGCGGTTTCGATGCAAGCACCGACACCAGAAAATCCCCATGTTTCCTCTGCTCGTGGAACCGCAGGAAAGCACTCTTCACTCTCGCACAAGAGAGCGGTTGCAACAAGATTGCCCTTGGACACAACATGGACGACTTCATAGAAACAATGCTTATGAACATGACGTTCCAGGGAGCATTCAGTGCCATGGCGCCTGTAATGAAGATGGAGAAGTTCCCGATAACCGTGATACGTCCGCTATGCCTTGCAGACGAAAACGACATAGAAAAATATGCAAAGGAGTGCAACTTTCCGCCTCAGCACAAGAACTGTCCGCATGAGAACAGTTCAAACCGCAACAGCATGAAGAAGATGCTTCAGCAACTCGAAGCACTGAACCCCGAAGCAAGATACAACCTATGGGGAGCAATGAGCAACATACAGCATGAACTGCTGCCTCCGAAAATGGGAAAATAAAAGTAAAAATATTAGACAATGTCAAAAACAATCCTAACCCTCGCGCTACTAATTGTATCAAACTGTTTCATGACGCTTGCCTGGTACGGCAACCTGAAGCTTCAAGACATGAAAGTAATCTCCCCGAACACCTCAATTGTCTTTATTGTACTCATAAGCTGGTGCGTTGCACTGCTTGAATACTCATTCCTTATACCGGCTAACAGAATAGGCTCGGAGATAAATGGAGGACCATTCTCGCTTGTGCAGCTCAAGGTTATCCAAGAGGTAATATCATGCCTTGTTTTCGGAGTTATCGTATCAATCCTCTTCAAGGGCGAGAGCCTTCAATGGAACCACCTCGTAGCAGTTATATTCCTTGTGCTCGCAGTATATTTCGTATTCATGAAATAAATGCAACAACAAGGGATTACACAAACAGAGGCCATCCTCTCCCTCCAAAAAAAATAAAGCTGTCATCAGATAAAACATGAGGAACAAATAGTTTATGAACAAAAAAAATCTGCGCCGGGTGTATCACTACAGCCGGCGCAGCACATTCAAAACACTATTCATTCACTAAAACAATATCAAACATTTATGACTCTATAAGTTTTTTCTTGGTTAGTTAGTTGTTGGAATTATTGCGTCTGTTTTTTTACTTGAAGTAGCGGTTATACAAACCCTCAAAGCCTTTTCCGTGGCGCGCCTCATCCTTGGCCATTTCGTGTACTGTATCGTGGATAGCATCGAGGTTAAGCTCTTTTGCACGCTTTGCAATGCGGTACTTGTCACTGTTTGCCTCAGCTTCGGCATTCATCCTCTTGTCAAGGTTCGTCTTTGTATCCCAAACCACATCACCGAGGAGCTCTGCAAACCTGGCTGCGTGCTCAGCCTCTTCCCATGCATAACGCTTGAAAGCCTCAGCTATTTCGGGATAGCCCTCACGGTCGGCCTGACGGCTCATTGCCAAATACATGCCAACTTCCGTGCATTCCCCTATAAAATGATTGTTGAGGTCCTTTATCATCTCATCGTCGCAACCCTTGGCAACGCCTATAACATGCTCCTGAACAAACTCAAGCTTTGCATTCTCATCAAGTTCCTTGAACTTATCGGCCGGAACCTTGCATGCCGGACATCTCTCCGGAGCTGAATCACCTTCATGTATATAACCACAAACTGAACAAATGTACTTTTTCATAATCGTATTTTTATTTAAGCCGTTAAAATTAATTCTCTATTTGCGGTTTCATTTCTGAAACCATTGCAAAGATAAAACCATTTTAGTTTATATTCCAAATTTCCATGAGATTTTTTTTGTTAAATTTTGTAAAGTTAATTTAAGGGATATGAGAGAAGGGTTATCGGCAAGGATTTTACTCCAACACATTGCGCATCCTGGCAATTCTTGGTAGAAAAACATAAAAAAAATTCAATTTCAAGGAAAAGGGGCATGCATTATTTGGATATTTAAACAAATACATATATTTTTGAGGGATTAATAATATAATTATTAACAATAAACCTTGTTTTTACTTAAAAAACTTAATAATATGAACATGACCATTCTAAGAAACGCAAAGGTACTTGTATTAGGATTGCTTGCTTCATTCTCATTGGCAACACTCAACGGCTGCCAGGACGAAGTTGACAAGAGCAACCGCTTTACCTTTACCGGAGAGTTGATTTCGGACTACTTGCAGAACAATCCCGAATTCAGTGATTTCTGCTTTATCCTCGACAAGGCAAAAATTGGTAAAAAATCATCAAGCAGCATCCTCAAGACCCTATCTACTTATGGATCTTACACTTGCTTTGCACCTACAAACGATGCCATTAGAGCACACATCGACAAGCTCTATGCAGAGTACATCGAAAGCATTGAACTGAACAAGGAGAACCCCGACAACCCCATTATCTTCAATGGCATAACATCGCCCAATCTTGAGGAGATAAGCGACAGCATGGCAACAGAGATAGCCAAGAACCATATCATAGAGATGGGTTACAAGACTATCGACATCAACGAGGGTGCATTCCCTATGGTTACCATGAACCGTCGTTTCACCACCCTTGAGTTCCCGGTGAACGCTGACGGAAGCGTAACCCCTGTCCTCAACAACGAGGCACGCATCATAAGAATCGACCTCGAAATGGAGAACGGCTACGTTCAGGTAATCGACGCGGTGCTCGCACCATCGGTAAAGATGTCCAACGAGCTTTTGGCCGACCAGCCCTCTTTCACGACATTCAGCAGTGCCGTAAAGATGACCGGCCTTGACAAATACCTTTCCGAGTATGAGATTGACCCGAACTACGACAATACAGTCCTCGGCCCTCCGTTCCAGACCCAGAACAACATGACTCCTCCTGTTCCTGAGGAGAACCACCAGCGTTTCACTCTTCTCGTCGAGAGCGACGACCTGCTTGCCGACCCGACAAAGAACTCATTGGGCATGTCAATCAAGAACCTGGACGACCTTGTAAAGTTCGCAGAACACTGGTACGGCACCGAAGCACAGGGCGAGTACGATAATCCGAAGAATGCACTATACAAGTTCATCGCATACCACATCATAGACCGTCGCCTGCTCTATAGCTCATCTACAGGCCCCGGCGGTTTCCTCATGGAAGCATACGACTGGAAAGACTTCTCTTCAGAAGTGAACATGCCCAAATCTTTCGACCGCTACGACTACTTCGAGACAAAGTTGCCTTATACAATGGTAAAGGTTACAAAACCATTCACAAACACAAGCAGCTATAAGCGTTACGGTTCGGATAGCGAGACACCATTCAGCCAGGAGATTGTCATCAACTACGCACAGGACGGCGGAACACGCTGCGTCGTTCCCGGAATGGAGCACCACATCAATGTTGTTGTAGAGCCGGCATCAGTTTCAAAGAAACGCCCCGGTCTCGAAGAGTTCAACCAGAACCCGCTTAACGGTATCATCCACACAATCGACAAGATACTTATCTATAACGAAGAAGAGATGGTAAGCAACATCCTCAACGAGCGTATGCGTTGGGATATCATGTCAATATTCCCTGAGCTTACAAACAACGGAGTACGTTGGGCATTGCAGGACCAGTACACACTGACCTACATTCCGCCCGGTTTCAGCAGCCGTCTTGAGCAGCTCAACAACGACACACACGTTTACTACCTCCGTCCGCACTCAACCAGCCTCGGCGGTTATGTAAACTTCCAGGGTGATGAGCTTCTTGTTATCGGAAAATACGACTTCAAATACCGTTTGCCACACGTTCCTACAGGCAACTACGAAATACGCTTCGGTTTCTCAATGTCCGATGCCCGCGGTATCGTACAGATGTACCTTGACGGCAAAATCTGCGGTATCCCCGTAAACCTCAAGAATACAACCGAGAACCTTCTCTTCATAGGCTGGACAGGTGATGACGAACTTGGAAGCGAAGAGGAGATAAAGGAATATGACAAGGCTATGCGCAACCGCGGATTCATGAAGGCGCCGGCAAGCATCCATGTAACAAAGGAAGGCAACAGCATGCGCGAATCAAACCTCGCACTCAGAAAGGTTCTGGGAACTTACCGCCTTGCAAGCGGCGAATCACACTGGCTACGCTTCAAGGAGGTTACCGAGAACTCTACCGGTAAGCTCTGCGAATTCAACCAGGATTATATCGAGATTGTACCAACATCAATCATCACCGACCAGAGAAAACCTGAGGACATCAACTAACCATCGGATATGCATAAACGAAAAAATGGAGGGATATATGTTCCTCCATTTTTCGTATCTTCACAAGTCAAGACACCTAATTAATAATAAGAGCGAGCCGCAAAACAGCACTTTTTCATCATTACCGGCAAAAAATCCGATTAAAATTATTTGTTTAATCTCTTTTTTGTATCTTTGAAATTAATTCAAAAATACATTGGTAAAAGTCTGATGAAACACGGATTCGTAAAGATAGCGACGGCAGTTCCGGCATTAAGCGCAGGAGACCCTATCCATAATGCAACAAGCATTATAGATGCGATAGGCATGTGCAAGGATGAGGCCGAAATAATACTCTTCCCTGAACTATGCCTCACAACAAGCTGTTGCGAAAGCCTGTTCTATCATCCCTTGCTAACCAAGGAGTGTGACAAAGCTCTGGCAAGAATCGCAAAAGAGACAAAGGATTGCAATGCAATCATTGCGATAGGGACACCGATATTGCATAACAGTGCATTGTATAACTGTACCGCAGTCATGCATAAAGGAGAGATTATTTGTCTTGTTCCAAAAGCCACGGGCGACAGATGGTTCTCAGGCAGCAATTCACTTGACGAAGATGATGCAGCGACTCTCTGCAGCAAAACTGTACCATTCCTGAAAGACGGCATAATAAGAACCGGAAGTTTCACTATTGGAATAGAGATTGGCAATGATGCAGAAGCACCATTGCCTCCAGGGGCTAAGGCTGCTATGGCAGGAGCACAGATAATACTCAACCCGACAGCAGCTGCAGAAGAAGCCGGAAGGCATACCCGTTTAAGGGAGAGAATCAAGCAACAGAGCAACCGCTACAAATGCATCTATGTATATGCAGAGAGCGGATGGGGCGAATCGACAAGCAAGGCAGTACATTCAGGCTATTGCGCCATTGCCGAATGCGGAAGCATTATAGCCGAGAGCAAAAGATTCCAGACCTCAACCGGCATAACAATCACTGAAGCCGATGCAGAAAAGGCAACAAACAGACGTATCGGAGACAGCAATTTCTCAAACAAGAATACAGCAAAAAGCTTGAAGACATACACCTCAAACGGTACAGGCTCCACATTCAGGCGCAGGTTCTCCCCCACCCCGTTCATTCCCGAAAAGAGCGAGAGTTGCATGCGTTACGAAGAAATATTCGCAATACAGGCCACAGCACTTGCAAGGAGAATAGAACATACACATTCAGATACGGCAATCATCGGCGTTTCAGGAGGACTTGACTCCACACTTGCACTTCTGGTGACCGTAAAGGCTTTTGACATATTAGGAAAAGAGCGTGAAGGCATTATCGCAATAACAATGCCCGGATTCGGCACAACCGGCCGGACATACAATAACGCTCTTGCACTGATGTCAAGACTTGGAGTTAAACAGAAAGAGATATCCATAAAGGAAGCCTGCCTGCAACATTTCAAGGACATAGAGCACGATGCCGAACTGCACGATGTAACATACGAGAACTCACAGGCACGCGAACGCACACAGATACTTATGGATATCGCCAACAAACATAACGGGCTTGTCATAGGCACAGGAGATATGTCAGAGCTTGCTTTGGGATGGGCCACATACAACGGCGACCACATGAGCATGTACGGTGTCAACGCTTCGGTTCCTAAGACTCTTATACAGCATATTGTACGCTGGGTTGCCGAAAGCAACGAAAACATAGAGATACGCGAGACACTACTTGACATACTCGACACCCCGATATCACCGGAGCTTACTCCTGCCAATGACAACGGCACAATAAAGCAGAAGACCGAGGACCTTGTCGGACCGTACGAACTGCACGACTTCTTCCTTTACCACTTTATGCGCAACAGATTCAGCCCGGAGAAGATACTGTTCATGGCACAGAACGCATTTGAGGGCACTTACGATGACGAGACAATAAAGAAATGGCTTAAGACATTTGTAAGACGTTTCTTCGTGCAGCAATTCAAGCGTTCGTGCATGCCCGACAGCCCGAAGACCGGAAGCTGCAGTTTCAGCGACGGAGAGAAATGGAGTATGACAGCAGACAACAACCATAGAATATGGAGTGACAACCTGAACTAAAATAAACACAAAAAACCACAATATGAAAAAGAAAAACGCAATCAGCATGTTAGCCGTTTCAATAATGGCTTTGGCATCAGTATTCAGTTTTACATCATGCCAGGATGAGGTTGACAAAGGCAACCGATTCACATTTACAGGTGAACTTATCTCGGACCACCTTGAGAACAATCCGCAGTTCAGCAGTTTTGCAACAATCCTCAGCAAGGCCAGAATTGGAAAGAAGGCATCGGGCAGCATCCTGAAGACTCTCTCCACATATGGCTCCTACACATGCTTTGCACCCCACAACGAAGCTATCGATTCGTTCCTTGCCAAGCAGTACAGTCTCTATCTCGAAGGCGAAAGAACAGGTATAACATCACCCTACCTTGAGGACCTCACCGACAGTATGGCTACAGAGATAGCCAAGAACCACATCATCGAGATGGGTTACAAGACAACAGACATTCTTGACGGTGCATTCCCTATGAGTACTATGAACCGTCGTTTCACTACTGTTGAATGGACAACCAACGAGCAAGGCCGAGTATTCCCGTTGCTGAACAACAGCGCACTCATCATAGAGCAGGACCTCGAAATGGAGAACGGCTACATACAGGTCATCAACGCAGTGCTTAGCCCGTCGAACAAGCTTCTCGCAGAACTTGTCAAAGGACAGTCATCATTCAGAATCTTCTATGATGCAATTACCCTTACCGGAATAGATTCACTCCTGAGCATCTACGAGCTAGACCCCAATTATGACAATACCTTGACTGGCCCGTCACTCGACTCAGAGCCATCTGAATCACCCTACCCGAAAGAGAAGAAACAGCGTTACACTATACTCATTGAGCCGGACGAGCTTTATGCAAGCAAAGGAATCAACACTGTTGAAGAGCTTGCCGAATTTGCTGAGAAATGGTACGGAACAGAAGCAAAAGGAGATTACAGGAACCCGAAGAACGCTCTGCACCAGTTCATACTATACCACATTGTTGACCGCCAGTTGCTTTACAGTTCATCAACCGGCCCCGGCGGTTTCATCATGGAGAACTACGAAAATGAGGGCTACTCATCAATGGTAAACCTCAACCAGAGGTTCGACAGCTACGAGTATTATGAGACAATGTTGCCTTTCTCTATGATTAAGGTAACAAAGCCATACACCAACGAAGAACTGAAGCAGGAGATTATAATAAACTACGCGCAGGAGATGGGTACAGTATGCAACAATCCCGAAATGCGCGAACACCTGAACGTTGTAGTAGATAGAGCATCTGCAACTAAGGAAAAGTACCCGGCCCTTGCCGATTTTGACCAGAGTGCTCTTAACGGTATCATACACACCATCGACCGCATACTCATATACAACGAAGATGAGATGGCCGGCAACGTACTCCGCGAGAGAATAAGAATGGACATTTCGGCATTGTTCCCCGAACTCACCAACAACGGTGTCCGCTGGGACCTTCAAACCAAAAGCACCAAAGTGACATTCATTCCACCCGGCTATTGCAAATACTTTGTAGTCAACAACACAGACACCGAGGTATTCTATTTCAGACCGCATTCTACAGGACTCGGTTCATATGCTAATTTCCAAGGAGATGAGTTTATTGTAGAGGGCAAGTACGACTTCAAGTATCGTATTCCCTACGTACCAGCCGGCGATTATGAAATACGTTTCGGATATCCAAGAGGTTATTATCGAGGCGTATGCCAGTTCTATGTCGATGGAACGATTGCCGGAATCCCGGTTGACCTCCGATGGACTCCAGAAACAGACCTCATAATCGGTTGGTTTGCTGACACCGGTCTGGCGGAAGAGGAGATTAAGGAGAACGACAAGGCCATGCGTAACCGCGGCTACATGAAAGGCCCCGCAAGCATCGTTCTCGACAAGGATTCGAAAGGCACAATGCGCGACAGTGAACAGGCAATTAGAAGAATCATCGGAACCTATCGTCTCGACAAGCGCGAACATTGGCTACGCTTCAAAGACGTAACAGAGGGCGGAACAGGAAAACTCAACCAATTCGACCAGGATTATATTGAGCTTGTACCTACAGTCATACTCTCCGACCCCAACAAGCCAGAAGACATCTATTAATAGATATACAGTTAGCAGAGAGCGGTCTGAAGCCGAAAGGTTTCAGACCGCTCTTCTTTAACCGACATTTTGACACAGCAACAGTCATTTTGTCACTTAAAAACAGATTGGCGCGCAATTTGTTCTAAGGTTCATGAAAGGAGATTAAGAATATGAACTTTAACAAATTCACAATCAAAGCCCAAGAGGCAATTCAAGAAGCTGTAAACATTGCCCAGGCGCATGGACAGCAAGTAATTGAACCTGCTCACATAATGGGAGGAGTTCTGAAAAGCAACGAACAGATAGTCTCTTTCCTGTTACAGAAGACAGGTGCGAACATAAGCAACATAAAGAGCGGGACAGAGAGCATGATTCGCTCCCTGCCCAAAGTAAGCGGGGGAGAGCCGTATCTTAGCCGCGAGAGCAACAGCATTATACTGAAGGCCGAAGATATTGCAAAGAAATACGGCGACGAATACATATCGGTAGAACCTCTGTTGGCAGCCTTGCTTGAAACAGAGAGCCCGGTTTCGGCAATGCTCAAGAACAACGGCATGAACAGAAATGAGCTGGAGAAAGCCATTGCCGAACTGCGCAAAGGCAGCAAGGTAACATCGCAGAGCGCAGAAGAGAGCTATCAGGCTCTTGAAAAGTATGCTGTAAACCTCAACGAGGCGGCAAGAAACGGAAAGCTTGACCCTGTAATCGGGCGCGACGACGAGATACGACGCATACTGCAGATTTTGAGCCGCCGTACAAAGAACAACCCGATACTGATTGGAGAGCCGGGAACCGGAAAGACTGCAATCGTAGAGGGATTGGCACATCGCATCATAAGAGGCGACGTGCCCGACAATCTTCGCGACAAGCAGATCTACTCGCTCGATATGGGTGCACTCGTGGCAGGAGCGAAGTATAAGGGCGAGTTCGAAGAGCGTTTGAAAGCCGTAATAAGCGAGGTAACCAAAGCCGAAGGACGTATCATACTCTTCATAGACGAGATACACACTTTGGTAGGTGCAGGCAAGGGAGAAGGCGCAATGGATGCAGCCAACATCCTGAAGCCGGCACTTGCCCGCGGCGAACTGCGCTCGATAGGAGCGACCACACTCGACGAGTACCAAAAGTACTTTGAAAAAGACAAGGCACTTGAACGACGCTTCCAGAGCGTGCTTGTCACCGAACCCGACAAGATGAGCAGCATATCGATACTCCGCGGACTGAAGGAGCGTTACGAGAGCCATCACAAGGTGCGCATACAGGACGACGCTATTATTGCAGCAGTAACCCTCAGCGACCGCTACATAACAGAACGCTTCTTGCCCGACAAGGCCATTGACCTCATAGACGAGGCTGCAGCCAAGCTCCGCATGGAAAGGGACTCCTTGCCGGAGGAACTCGACGAGATATCACGTCACCTGAAACAGCTGGAAATTGAGCGCGAGGCCATTAAGCGTGAGAAGGACGAGCCTAAGCTAACAATGCTCAGCAAGGAGATTTCCGCGCTCAAGGAGCAGGAGAAAGAGAAACGTGCGAAATGGCAACAGGAAAAAGAGCTTGCCGACCGCATACAGAACGCCAAGCACGAGATTGAAAAGCTAAAGTTCGATGCCGAAAGAGCCGAACGTGAAGGCGACTACGGACGTGTAGCAGAGATACGTTACGGCAAGATCAAAGCTCTGGAAGACGAAATAGCCAAAGTACAGGAGGAGTTGCGCAACACACAAGGCAGCGAAGCAATGATTAAGGAAGAGGTTACTGCAGAGGATATTGCCGATGTCGTATCACGCTGGACCGGAATACCTGTCAGCAAGATGCTGCAGAGTGAACGCGACAAGCTGCTCACACTTGAAGAGGAACTCCACAAGAGCGTTATCGGGCAGGAGGAGGCTATACGCGCGGTCAGCGATGCGGTACGCCGCAGCCGTGCCGGTCTTCAGGACCCAAAACGTCCTATAGGCTCGTTCATATTCCTCGGAACAACAGGTGTCGGAAAGACTGAGCTTGCCAAAGCCCTTGCCAACTATCTGTTCAACGATGAGAGTCTGATGACCCGGATAGACATGAGCGAATACCAGGAGAAGTTCTCTGTCTCGCGCCTCATTGGTGCCCCTCCGGGATATGTAGGATATGACGAGGGCGGACAGCTGACAGAGGCCGTAAGACGCAAGCCCTACTCCGTTGTTCTTTTCGACGAGATTGAAAAGGCGCATCCCGATGTGTTCAACATACTGCTGCAGGTTCTTGACGACGGACGGCTCACCGACAACAAAGGCCGTGTCGTAAACTTCAAGAACACCATTATAATAATGACGAGCAACCTCGGCAGCAGCTACATACAGGAGCAGTTCTCAAAAATAGGCAACGGGAACAGGGAGAACATCATCGAGGAGACTAAGGAGAAGATTATGGAGATGCTCAAGAAGACAATACGCCCTGAGTTCCTCAACCGTATTGACGAGACTATAATGTTCACTCCGCTCAACGAAGATGAGATAGAACAGATTGTTAGACTGCAAATAGGTTCTGTGGCAAAACTGCTCAAGGAGAATGGCGTAACTCTTGAAGCGAGCGATTCCGCCGTCAAGTTCATCGCCAAGGCCGGATTTGACCCGGAGTTCGGAGCACGTCCTATCAAACGGGCCATACAAAGGCTGCTGTTGAACGACCTTTCAAAACAACTGCTCGCAGGAAGCGTCAACAAGGAACTGCCGATAAAGGTAGAAGCTGTCGAAGAGAACCTGGTCTTCATCAACAGATAACAGTAAAGCGGCTGACTATTTTTTAGTCAGCCGCTTTCTATAAGGGAATTATATTTTCTCTTTTTATTTTTTCAATTCCATTCCCAACATCATACCCTTGTAGTTCTCAAGCAACTTGCCTACAGTTCCGAGAGTAGAAGCTGCAGTAGCGAGCTTTGATGAAGAAGACAAGCTTGAAGCCTTGCTTGAAACAGTATCAATGGTCTTCTGTACAAGAGTAAGAAGTTTGTCCGCATCAAAGACAACATTCATGCTTGTCACATTATATGCAACATACGACTTTACATTGAACTTGCCCTTAAGGAAACTGAAGTTTATGATTTTCTCGTCTGCATTCAGCTTGTATGTTCCCTTAATCTCACGCTCCTTTACTTTGAAAACGCAAGAACCGTCCTCAGCAAATGAGAATGAGCAGGCACCCTGGGCAACACCCACCTTCGACAGATAGCCGTCGAGCTTATCTTCAAGCTGGCCTGCAACAGCACTGCCTCCTATTCCTGCAAGAGCATTCTCGCTCTCAAGCACACATGCTACCCCCTGGTAGTTCCATGTACCTATGAGCATCGATTCACTCAAAGGAACAGCCTTGCCAATCAAATCGCCCAGAATATTTCCAATAGCCCCGGTATTACCCGATGAGCTTTCCGAGACCTTATCGCTTACCTTTTCGGCAATCTTGCCTAACGCATCTTTCCATGACTGCGCATTTGATGATGACAGAAACGCAACTGCCAACACAGCCAGAACAAATATTTTTTTCATAGTAAAGAAAATTAGTTATTCAGCCTTGCTTTCCTCTGCAGTTTCTTCTTCAACAAAATCAACAATTCCGTTCTGTACAAGAATGTTGTACCACTGGAACATCTTCTTTATATGTGTAAGATATACCCTTTCACGGTCATAGTCGGGCATTACGCCCTCGAAATACTCAACCATCTCCTCCGGAGTAGCCATCTTGAGGTCAAAAGGCAGCACGCCATTCTCTTTCTCATATATCTTGGCAAATACATCGCGCAAAGGCACCTCTTCGGTATCGGTATATATAGCAATATCGTCAAGCATCACTACCTTATCGCTGTTATGTACGGGCAAACGTTTCTTTGCAGCATCTACCATTTCCACTATGAACATGTTACGTCCGCTCGACAAAAGGCGGTAAAGACCGGGCTTGCCCGAAATTGTAAGGATTCTTTCAAACATATCGTTATATTTTGTATTTGTTATTGATGTTTATACTCTGTTTGCGAAGATAGGATTTCAATCCGTCACTGCAAAATTTGAAATATTTTTTAACTCTTCGAGCAAGGATACAAGCTGTTCCATAACAGGAATTCCCTTATCGTTGCATATCGAATAGTCGGAGAGCAGCAGAAGGTCATCGGCCGACATCTGGTTCTCCATTCTGTTCTCTACCTGCAAGCGGCTCATTCCGCTACGTGCCATAGTACGCTCTATTGCCGTCTCTTTTCCGGCCCATACCACAAGTACCTTGTCAACGGCATCTATCATGCCCGACTCATAGAGAATTGCTGTTTCCACAGCCACTACCGACGCATTCTGCTGCAATACCCAGTTGTTGAAATCCTCCTTTACAAGAGGATGTATAAGAGCATTCACACGGTTTATATTGTCCTTGTCGGAAAATATGCACGAAGCTATATAGCTGCGGTTAAGCGAACCATCCTCGTTATAACACTCATCACCGAACATCCTCTTGAGTTCACTCACCACATAGGCATTCTCCACCATCATGCGTTTAGCCCTGATATCGCAATCGTACACCGGCACTCCCATTATTTCAAGCATACGGGAAACAACAGACTTGCCGCTGCCGATACCGCCGGTAATAGCCAACCTCACACAACTGCCCATATTACCTTATTGTTATTTGAGAAGGCTCAGCCTTTACATTGACCACCTTATGCGAAGAGGGCAAGACTGTGAATTCACCCTTTCCGGTTCCCGATGACAGCAATTCCTTGTAATCGACATACACCTTGAATTCCTTTGCACCTATGGATTCGGCATCCGATTCGGGTATCTCGAAAGAGAGTTCAACTTCTCCCGGCAACAAACCCGAATAGCCGGCCGGGAAACCGATGTAATCTACAGGAACATTAACTCTCTTCTCCACAAGACGCTGTACCGAGACATGTACATCAACAGTTGATGGCTCAATAGTCATCAAGTCGCCGGCCACGAGACTGGCCTTGAACGAGATTCCGCTCTTAAGGTATTTCTTTACAAGATATTCGGTCCTTACCTCATTTATGCTCTCAAGGTCGGAGGCTGTAGCATATACATTCACCTCAGACGGCACAATCTCAACATCCGTCACCATATAGTGGTCGGCCGCATCAATCACACCGTCAAGCCTTACAGGCAAGAGGGCAACGTCACGCTTCACATCAATTACCAACGTATCTTGCAGAAGGCGTACAACAGAGCCCGAAGAGCCTATCTCATTCTCTATCTTCTTCATTGCCGTAAACAACGGCAAGACAAGACGGCCATTGATGTAAATGAGCTCCTCGTAATTGACTGTCAACGGAGTTGCACCCTTGAACTCATATCCTATGAGCGTTGTTCCATAGTCGCGTACCCTGGCCATGAAGTAGGTATCTTCCTTGTCAAGCTCCACATCGCTCGGAAGCCCCTCCACATTAACCCTGAATGCGACATCGGTCTCGTATTTGTAGTTGAGCGTCTGCAACAGCCACATACAACACGAGACCAAAAGGAAGAAGAGAAAAGGCAAAAGCTTGTTCTCTTCTATCTTCTTGAATAATGACTTGACCAAAACTTACCGTTTTATCACTTGCCCTCCTGCTGCATTGCATTAGGATTTGCAAATACAACAGAGATATCAACACGGACATTCACATTATGGGCAATCTCAAGAACAACGATACCGTCGTTTATTTCTTTGACCTTACCGTATATGCCACCGCTTGTCACTACTTCCTGACCTACCTGAAGACCACGGCGGAAGTTCTCGATTTCCTTCTGACGCTTACGCTGGGGACGAATCATCATGAAGTACATAATAGCGATTATTACCGCAAACATAATAAGCGGCTGGAGTGAAGCTGCACCCATTGCAATTGTTGTAAATACCATAGTTCTGAATTTATTTTTCTTTATTTGTTAATTTTTCCGTTTTCGCGCAATCTCTTTGTAATGGAATCGAGCAGACCGTTCACGAAAGAACCGCTCTTGGCAGTACTGTAGTACTTCGCAATCTCTACATACTCATTAAGAGTAACAGAAACAGGAATATCGTCGAACGACATCACCTCGGCAAGAGCGACCTGCATTATCACCACATCCATGAATGCCAGACGCGACATATCCCAGTTCTTGGAGCTCTCGCCCATCATGGCACGGTACTCCTCGGCATTTGTTATAGCATTCTTGAAGAGTTTGCGTGCAAAGTCCATGTCAGCCACATCCTTGTATTCGGGCAACAGCTGGCAAGCACCGTCCTCATTCTCCTCGATACGCTTAATGGTCTTCACGACAAAGGTATCTACGATAGACTTGTCGTCGTTCCAGTAAAGACTCTGCTCCTCAAGTATGGAATCGAGTTCCTCATTCTCAAAGATGAAAGTCTTGTATATCTTACGCCACAACTCCTTGTCCTCTTCGAACGAAGACTCGCCGGAGGACATATACTCCTTATATATATCGCTGGATTCAATCTCGTCGAGCAGACGACGCAGGAAGTCGGAACTGTCAACCCAGTTCAGCTTGCTCTTTTCGGCAAACTTCACAAGCTGTTCATCCCTTTCGAGCTGTGCAATGAAACGGTTCTCCACGAACTTGGTGTCGGGAGCCTCGGCACCTGAGATATGTGCTTTCGATTTAAGGAACGATATACGGTCGGCAGCATAATGTGTTATTGCCGGCATAACAAGCAACATGTGGTTGTAAAGGTCATACGCCTTTGACAGACTGAAAAAAACCTCGTCTTCGGCAGCCTTCAGACTCTTGCCGCTGTTCTTGTAGTAGGCATAGACTATCTGAATAACCTTTAGACGGATAAGAACTCTATTAATCATAAAACGCTTTTTCTGATTTTATGCAAAGGTCGCACTTTATAGCGACACAAACAAGCAAAAGGAGAATTTTATTTCTTTCATTGCTACAAAACTGCATACATGCGAAACTACATACACAGAACAACGCAAAAACCGGGTTTTGGTTTACCTGAATGTACGTTTTTCCTCCGTTTTCGGGCAAAAATGCACCGTAAAGGCAAAAAAACATGGCAAAATTATTGATTTTTAAAAAAATATATTCATATTTGGAAAATAATACTAACTAAAGTACGGTAATTACGATGGAAGACAACAGAAAGAGCGGAATGATTGAAAGCGAGAAGGAGATTGTGTATTCACAAACCATCAAAGCAGGAAAAAGAATCTATTACATCGACGTAAAGAAGAATCGCAGGGACGAAATGTACCTCTCTATAACAGAGAGCAAGAAGATTATCCAGGGCGAAGGCGAGAACGCGACGGTTACATTCGAGAAGCATAAGATATTCCTCTACCGCGAGGATTTCGCGAAGTTCGTCAGCAGCCTTAACGATGCCATAGGCTTTGTTGTTGCCGAGCAAGGCGAGTACGTTCCCCACTACCCCGCTGAGGGCCCTGCAGCAGCCGAAGAAGCAAAGGAAGAGAAAGTTGACATCGACATCGATTTCTAAATCGGCTTCCAGACAGGCTGAACACCTAATATTAAAGCAAAAACCTTGCTTATTTAAAATAAAAAGCGTACCTTTGCGTCCGCTTTAAGTACATCGTGTGATGGCGAATTAAGCAGAAACATTAATCTTAATTTAGAGTAACACATTTTAATTATGAAATCTATCAGCATTTCAGGTTCAAGCAGAACCGAGGTAGGCAAGAAGGCTACCAACGCTCTCCGCAACGCAGGTCTCGTACCATGTTGCATCTACGGAGTTGAGAAAGACGAGAACGGCAACCCTGTAACAAAGGCATTCAGCGTACCTACAGAGGGTCTCCGCAAGTTGGTTTACACACCAGACATCCACATTGTTGACCTCACAATCGACGGCAAGGCAGTAAAGGCAATCATGAAGGATATCCAGTTCCACCCGGTAAAGGATACAATCCTCCATGTTGACTTCTATCAGGTAACAGAGGAGAAGCCTATCGTTATGGCAGTTCCCGTTAAGCTCGAAGGTCTTGCAGACGGTGTACGTGCCGGCGGTAAGCTCGTTCAGGTACAGCGTTACCTCAAGGTTAAGGCTATATATACAGCAATCCCTGAGATTCTTACAGTTGACGTTACATCACTCGGCCTTGGCAAGTCAATCAAGGTTGGCGATCTCTCTTACGAGGGTCTTGAGCTCGTAACTGTCAAGGAGTCACTCGTTGCTTCAGTGAAGACAACACGTGCATCTGCAGCAGCTGCAGCAGCCGCTAAGAAGTAATTGAACCCGAACAGATGAAATATTTGATTGTAGGATTGGGCAACATCGGCTCTGAGTACGAAGGAACCCGCCACAATATCGGTTTTACAGTATTGGATGCCTTTGCAAAGGCATCCAATACTTCTTTTCAGGACAAGCGTTACGGTTTTGTGGCCGAGGCATCGGTGCGCGGACGCAAGCTTATCCTGCTGAAGCCATCTACATACATGAATCTTAGCGGTAACGCAGTCCGTTACTGGATGCAGCAGGAGAAGATACCCTTGGAGAATGTACTTATCATTGTCGATGACCTTGCACTGCCCGTAGGCGCATTGCGTCTCAAAGGACAGGGAAGCGACGGCGGACATAACGGTCTAAAGCACATTGCAGCGACCCTCGGTACAACCAATTACGCGAGACTAAGATTCGGCATAGGCAATGACTTCGGCAAAGGACACCAGGTAAACTTTGTTCTCGGAGCATTCGACAGCGAGGAACAGAAAGCGGTTGACGAGCAGTTGGAGACAACGACAGAGATAATAAAGAGCTTCTGTTTTGCAGGCCTTGCACGCACCATGAACCAGTTCAACAAAAAAGGCAACGGCAACAAGCCGCAGTAATGATATGGCAGAACAGGCACGCATAGATAAATGGCTCTGGGCAGTGCGTATATACAAGACACGCAGCATAGCGGCCGAAGCATGCAAGAAAGGGCATGTGAGCATTGGCGAGCGCACAGCGAAGCCTGCACACAACATACGTGTAGGCGATATTGTAAATGTGAAGAAAGCACCTATAACCTACTCTTTCAAAGTGCTCAAATGCGCCGAGAACCGTGTAGGCGCGAAGCTTGTACCGGAGCTGATGGAGAATGTCACGCCGCAGGAGCAGTACGAGATACTGGAGATGAGCCGCATGAGCGGTTTCGTGGGCAGGGCCAGAGGAACAGGCCGCCCCACAAAGAAGGAACGCCGCGACCTCGACCAGTTTGTAGAAGAAGGCTACGACCTCGACCTCGAAGAATTCGACTTTGACGAACTATAAAATTAAAGCGCACCCTAAAGGTGCGCTTTGATTTTAGTTGCGTGGAAGATTGTGGAACGCGGTGGACAAGGCACGCGGTGGACAAGGCGCGCACTACCCTAAAACGAATTAAGGCAGCCACAACTGGCTGCCTTAATTCGTTCTAGTATCGCAAGCTGTTGATTACTTAATCAACACCTTTTCACCATTCACGATGTAAATACCCGGTGCAGTAATCTCATTGAGTTTGCGGCCCTGAAGGTCGAAGATACTCTTCTCGGCACCATTCTCACCCGTTATCTCATCTATGCCCGTTGTCTCACCTTCGAAACGGAAGCTGTAACGTGCAGAAGGGCTGGCAACAGCGTCAAGTGCAAGATAAGCCTTATTAGCCTCACACTTGATATAACCACCCTCATTGCTTCCGGGACTTACAAACTCAAGATTTTCATTATATTCTGAATATACCCAATAGAACGCACCGGCACCACCAAATGTAAACAACAGATAGCAGTTCTTGCCTGCTGCAGAAACAGCGCTTGTAATCAAGCGACCTTTGAAAATATTGGTAGGCTTAACTGCAGATTCTGCAGTATAATTAAAAACGACCTCACGAGCCTGCTCTACACTGTTGCGGTTAAGCAAAACCGGAGTATATGCAGGAACAATCGCACCTACACGTTCAACAGTAATAGTGGCAGAGTGTACATCTTCGGCAATATCATCGGCAAAACAAGCCTCAACTCCATCTGGGACTGTTACCGCGAACGGCAGATACATTGTAGCCCACTCCTGCATTGCATCAAAGCCAACCGTAAAATTAACCAAAGAAGCATCAGCCACCTGTAGAATAAAGTCAGTTGTTATAGTATTGCTAACTTCCGTCTTTACCTCAGAACCCGAATAATTGGTATAATAATTGATTGTACCATCATCTATTACAGCAAAACTACGAGGATTGCTACCATTTATTTTTGCATATATAGTATAAGTATTCTCTTGTGTACCATCTACAAAATAAAGTTCTGTGCCCTCTTCTGTCAATTTAGCCTCTTCGTTCCATAGACCATTTGCCAATGCACTTACAAATTTGTAAGAGCCATTATCCTGTTTCTGTGCTATAAACAATGTAGAAGCATCGTCTTTAGCATCGGCTGTCCAGCGGATAACACCACCACTGCCATTGGTATAAAGGGTACGCATTGTCATACCGTCGGACATCAAGCCCGCTATGCGGTAAACGCCACCGTCAACAATCTTCACACCGTCATACTCACCGATAGTCTCTACATCAACGATAGTCTCAAGCCAAGCGCTGTTAGCAGCAATTTCGGTTTCGGCATCGATGCGGTCGAACACCACTTTTTCGTCAACAACAGTTACAGCATACCTCTTTGCATTAGAGCTGGATTTTACAGTCTTGGCAAAATATGTACCGCGCATTGCAGATGAAGTTACTGTCTTTGCATTTGTATTGTCAACCGTTACACCAAAAGTGTAGTCACCTGCAGCAGCCTTTATAATAACAGGAGTACCTTTGAGAAGAGTCTGTCCTGCTGTAGCAACCACATTCATCTTATAGCCGTAACCCTCACCGGTATTCATTATACCCGAAGGCAGCACAGTATATGCTGTTACGCCTGTTGGCAATACTACATTGAATGGCAAGTACAATGTTTTATAACCTTCTGCGGGAACATTTACTGTATATTCATTAACCTTTGTAAACTTAAAAGTAGCAAGACCTTCTTTATCACTATTATCGTTTCCGAATACAAGTTTATTATAATCGTTCAAGTAGTTTATACCACTGCCTACGCTTCGTATCTTGAAAATTCCAGTATCCTCCCCAGTCTCCTCAAAAAGATATACACCGGCATCGCTGCCATTATCGGAAAAACAGATGTGGTTCCATCCTGCAAGAGTCGGCGCTTTCATGTACTGGCCCTGCGCTGAAAGGGAGTATCCTGTACTCTGTGGAACAATTGTAAACAACTTATCCGTCTCAACTACAGAACTATATGTACCTTCAGCAATAAGTTTGTAACCAATATTTTTTGAATTATCTTCATCCTCGTTGTATCCTACGAACACAGGGATATCACCACTATTCTGATAATAAATTCTATACACACCATTGTAAGCAGGATTGATAACCACTGCGAATGAGAGCTCTGTACCGTCGGAAAGTGTTATTGTACCGGCGTGTGAACCATCAGTAGCATCTGCTTTAATAGTAACATTCTTAATATCAGTTGCTGTGCCGTCAATAAAGTCACCGGTAATTGTAACATCTGTAAGTTCACCGAAGTAGCTGCTAAGGTCGATTGTAGCTCCGGGCTCTGCAACAACGGTGCAGATAGCAGTCATATCATTGCTCAAGTGACGGTAAGCATAGTATTTGCCATCGTCTGCAACAACAGGGATAATGTATTTTCCGAGAACCTCTTTTGCAACATCTATGGTGTTACCTTCGGGTTCGCGTTTATATGAAGAGGTGTGACCTGTTTGACCTTCTGTAAGATAAACATCACTCACAGCAGTCTGACCAACAGAATGAACTCTACCGTGTGCCCAGTTCCACTCGAAGAAACCATATTCAGCGCTTGTACAGTTATTGTCGAAGTAGTGCTTCCAACGTGGATAGTACAAATCCTTCATCAATCCCTGCCATGAACGGTAAGAGTAGTCGTTAAGGTTTGTGTTCGGTGACGACCAAGTAGAAATAATTGTACGGGCATTATTATATTCATACCAGTCGGGAGTAGCCGATGTTGCACCTTTTACCTCATCGGCTGCTGCACGTGCCTCCTGTGTCCATTTACCCAAACGGAAGTTAAGGTTAGTACCCTTAAACCGGTCAACATCAAGAATCAACTGCAAGAAAGCATCGCGACGTTCCTCGTACAAGGCTGTATTAGAAGCATTCTTAGCCTCCTTTATACCCAATAGCAGATAGTATGCATAGTCGGCAAGCACAGCACCGCCAAACTCAACAAGGTCGTAGTAATAGTTGCTCTCATATACAGAACCATCTCCGGCTGTAAAGCCGAGTGACTCACTTTGGGTGAGCAACTTGAATGTAGCATCGATAAGCATCTGCTGGCGAGCCTTTGTATATGTGCCCTGAGCATGAGTCAATGTTTTACCCCAATAACTTGCTTTGTTCGCATCGAGGTTAGGACGAGCAGCCCAAACATCCTCTACAGGACCCTGAATGCCATCGGCACCATAGTTGAGAGGACCCTGACGCAAGAGTTCCCACGCCTCATGTACAACTTCATTTTCGGCACCATAGCGGGCAGTAGCATAGTTCTCCACCCATTTGGCAACATCGGGTTTTTCGCCCATCCATGGAAGTTGGAATATAAGGTCGTATGTTACAGGTGTCTGTTCAATAGCTTCGGGAGCAGCACCGATACCCTTAATTGAAGAAGGATATTTACCCTTGTACAAGAAGTAGTTGTTAGCAAGATTAGTCAAACGACCCATAAGACCCGAACGTCCACCGAAGTTAGGAATTGCACAGAACACAGCATCCTGCGGGGTATAACCACCATATGAGTCGAAAGCAGGAGAACCATCGGAGAAGAGGTCGAGCACAACAAGACGGCCTGCAGGTACGGCTGTGAGCGCGTATCTCTGTGTAGCACTCCACTGCCACTGCTGGATAACCCATTTAGAACCGGGCATTGCTGCCTCCATAGCAGCATAAAGAGCCTCATAATCCTCCATTGTTCCGGCACCGCCACCCTCGTGGAATGGGTCCATAGAATAATACTGGCTCCCGCCCATTACATCGTTAAGACACTTGTAATAATCGGCTGCGATATCAGCATAATTTGCATTGCTCACATTCAAGAGAAGCGGACGCACGAAGTCACCGGCCCAGTTACCACCGTTGCCACGCGTAGCAAAACCAGATTGTGATTCAAAATCTGTTGGCACCATACCACTCCAACCCGGCAGCACAGGCTGCATACCGAGCTCGCGCTGGCGGCCGCAAATCAGCTTTGCAAGGTTTTTCTGGCGTGCGTACCAAGCATCGTCCTGTACACCACCGGCACCATCCCAAGTGCCACCACTCTTTGTTCCCGCTGCTGTACCACCCCAGCCTTCGAGGTTATTCATTGCCCACCATGCGATAAATGCCGGGCCGGCAACAAATCTCTTAGCTTCAGTATCGGTGTAACCATATTTACGGTTGCCGTTACCATCCTCCATTGTGAGGAAAGAACGCCATACCTCTTCCATACCAACAAGCTGCAAAGGCATGTTGATACCGTGCAGAGCCATCCAGTCTATCTCCTGTTGCCAACGCTTCCATGTCCACGAAGTCATTGAGTAACCAAATGCACAGGTATTTAGATAATAACGGTACATCGCATCACTTGTACGTGTCTCCTCAACTGTTGGAACAGGAATAGAAGAAAGGTCGGCATATGCAGCACCACTCACTGTCTTCTCGTTAAGTGAGTTCCATGCGATATTTATGTGTGCAATATTCTGCAAATACCAGCCGATACCGGTGGTGATTGCACTGATGGTTGTACCCTTTATAAGTATTTTGCCATCCTCGCTGCTGATAACGAAAACCTCGCTCTTAGAGTTCAACGAAGGTGAAAGCACAAACTTGAACTTCGCATCGGTACCATCGCCACCGATACGGTTGATGAGAGCAACCACAGCTGCCGGATTAATTACATCGGGAGCTACTGTATATACAAGAGTAATAGTTTTACTATTGTCGTCAACAACAAATTTCCATGTGTAACCTTCAATTTCGGTAGCAGCCAAGAGAGCCTCATTGAATGACGCAAGGCTTATTATGTCACCGTGAGCAATGGCTTTGCCATTGTATGTAGCCGAGTAATCCTTGTCGGCAGGAGCATTTACAGCAAATGTATATCCGGAAGGTTCTTCGTATGACATCTTAATCTCGAACTCCGTAGCGTTCATTGTGGTATTCTCGGTAACGAATGAGAATTTGAAAGCACCGCCAAGTTCAACATTATTGTCGAGAGTAATCTCGAACCAGTCGTCTGTTGCCGATGCATTTTGCCATGTACCGGCAGTGTATGTTCCATCGGTGCCATCAAGCATCTCATCATATACTTTTCCGTTGTTACCGGTTATATTCTCGGCTTTTATTGTTACAGGCGAGCCGTCTGCATCATAAAGAACAAAAGAGTCGAAGCTCAAACGTTTTGCACCATTACTGTAGAATGCAGCCGATTCGGTGAGTGTAAAGCGTATTTTGTTGCATGGGCCTGCAATGTAAATCCAGCCCGATGTAAAGTTATATTTACCACCGGATTCAGAACCGACAGTTGCGTAGTCGCTGTATATACCCTCGAAATACCAGCCGTTGCAACCATCACCTACGTTGGTATATACACCCTTGTTTACAACACACTCCTCGTCGCTGCCAAGACGCTTTGTTGCATCGTCGCTGCGAGCTATCTGTGCAAAGCCATCGGCATCCTCATCGGTAAGAATCTTCCATGCAGAAGCGCTTGTATTAGCGTCCCTTGTATTACCTGTTGTATAACCCACATATTGACTCGCGTCTGCTCTGTTCTGCAACAAATATGTACCGCCCAAAGGTATTACATTGAAATTTGTTGGAGTAGCCTGCATAGAGGCTGCTGTTGTGTTCACTGTTGTGAGGTTAAGATATGTAGTAACATCGGTTACAAGGAAAACATTGTGCACAGTATAAGCACCTTTACCGTTATTTCCCAAACGGGGTTTAGCCCCAGAGCTATTCACATTAAGCCAAGTTGTGCCACCTTGCTGAACAAAGCGTACAAGTTTGTCTGTGGCTGCCACCTGACCATCTACACCGTCGTCAAGTGACTCACCATTGAAGTATGTTGCATTGCTGCCGCTTGTTGTTGGCGCTGTTGTGACAAATACCTGTGCATTAGTTTTGGTGCCCAATGTTATAGCGGCATTTGCACCTGTACTTGCCTGAATGTAACCATTCTCGGCATCGGTTGTACGAAGATAGTATGTACCCGGAGTACCTTCGGTCACTGGTTCCCACACAAGAACAGCTTGGTTGATATACTGCACATTGCTTGCACCGGCAAAGAAATAGTTATTAGTGTCAGAGAAACTTTGAACAATAATCTTTGTCGGAGTTGTTATTGCATTAAGGTCGGCAGAAGTTTGTATTGCACCCTTTGCAACACCTGAGTATGGAGACTTTAAAGCATACGAAGGGAATGTTGTGTACTCTTCGAGAGAGAAAGTCATGCCTGTACCTTTGTCGCAAAACATAGGTTGGCCTGCTGCTTTATTATCAACATTAAAGTATTTTCCTGCTTCACTGGCAATAGTCAATGCTGTAATATTACCATCGAAAATCCACTCATGTACACTACCATTACCTACAGTCGCATTCCAACCATCCTTTTTACATACGTACTCACCTTTAGCGTTCCTCATTTTCCATTTACCTGTCGCCGAACCGGCTTCAAAGTAAATGAGGCATGGTCTTGCGTTAAGACTAACATTGTCTGTATCACTGATATTAGGGTCATCAATGCCCTTAGTCTGAATATCGAGGTACAGACCGGATGATGTCTCCTTCAAGGCATAAACCTTATTTACATCAGGAGCAAACTGCGCCCAACCTGTTGTAATGCACAACAGGCCAAGCATCGCTGTTAATAAGAAATTTCTTTTCATATTATAGTTATTTAATTGTTTTATTCTCTCTACTTCTTGAGGTCCCTCGTCGCTACGCTCTGTCGGGATGACACCAACGTTGTCATTTCGAACGTATGTGAGAAATCTCTGTCATTTGCACTTAGTGACTATGGAGAACTAAGGAGTATTAAGGAATACTAAAAAGTTCTCCATTTTCCACATTTATCACATATTGCCCCAAATATTTTCCCAGTCGCCACGGTACTCATTGGCAGTTCCGCCCACATCATTGCCTCGACCTTCATCGTCTTCATCACCCGGAGCTGTTTCAGGAGACTTTGTCACCATTATTGACTCGACTGAGATTTCCAATATTTCAATTTCTGGACTATTATATATCTTTTTCATCTTCATTCATTTTATTTGATAAAAACTTTCTTGCCATTAATTATATATATACCCGGTCGGCTAATATCATTGAGTCTTCTGCCCTGAAGGTCGTAGATGGTTTCTATTAGCTCGCCTCTTGAAGTATCTTCAATATCCTCGATATCTGTTGTCTCGTTAAAGTCGAAACGCAAAGAGAACGAAGAC
This sequence comes from Bacteroidaceae bacterium, assembly GCA_017522915.1. Taxonomy (GTDB): domain Bacteria; phylum Bacteroidota; class Bacteroidia; order Bacteroidales; family Bacteroidaceae; genus HGM04593. The sequence goes on along the minus strand of JAFWXX010000008.1, from coordinate 25,834 downwards.
TTGTTGCCTGAAACTATCTTCGGCAATACCATAAAACATCTGTTTGCCTTACAGAGAATATATCCACCATTATCGGTATTCTTATCACCATCTTTTATAGAACCGTCCGCACTACGTTCCTCATATATCCAATAGAGTTTGGCAGTAGGTTTATTATCAAGCAACATGTAAATGCCAACATCGCCATCGGCATCTCCGTCGCCATTAAAGTCGGTTGTATCATAAGAAGAACAATCTACAATAGTATTCCAAAGCACGCCATGTACATAATTATCGTTCTTTTCGGCAATCGGTTCTACCTCTTCATCGCTGTAATAGAACTTATGTGTCTTGGCAACAGCTTCTGAATTATGGTTACATATCATCACTGCTGTGTTAGCAGGGAGTATGCGGTTGCTTTCTCCCGGTTCACCGATAGAGGTCATTGAGATATAACGGTCGTCTCTGATATCTCCATGAGTCTTTGCATAGAAAGCATCGACACCTGTTGGAATCTTTGCATTGAAACCGAGCATCAATGTAGCATGGCCATGTGCTGCTGTTGATGTCTCATGATAAACCTTTGTCGTTGGCTCTTTAATCTCCTCGATATACCATGTGTCGTGGCGGTTGTTATTGCCTGATATTGCAACATCCGAAATACCGAAATAACAATCATCATTTTCTGAACCCTTAGTTGCCTGAATTTTTATTGTCAAGTTACCATTTTGATCGCTCTTTGCACTAATTGGAATATTCCATACTTTGTGGGCTCCTGTTATGCCCGCAGCAATGTCAATATTTGTCAACTTTCCTGTCTCATTATAAGTATCGCTATCTTCTTCTTTGCAGAATATAGTAATATTCCACTGGCGAGGCACATCATCAGTTGGCGACTGATAGTTACCATTGCTGTTCAAAGCATGGATATCGAGTGCAATTTTATTGTACAATGCATTTTCGGCCAAGCCATTGTATGTAATTACAAATTCAATATTAGGGCTGGTGTTTCCGTTTACATTAGGACACAGGATACCTCTATCCTTGATTGCACCTTTATTAAGGTATGTTTCAATATCAGCGCCACCGATATAACCCTTTATATCTATACCCTGTATCTCTACATTATTGTAGTTGGTAGCGGTTACGGTAACGCTTGATGCAGCACCATCCTTATGACTGAAGCTTGCTCCTGCATAAACAGGTTCAGCAAGTTCTGTGTCGTTCGATACAATATAATCTGTCATCTCCTTAGCATCCTTCCACCAGTTACTTGTTGTAAGTTTTTGGCCATTGAACTTCAAGTGCACTTCGGCTGCACGCACCTTTTCAAATGTAACAGCAGTACCTGCTGAAGCATTCAGTTTCAAAGAATCTATAGTCAAGCCACTTGCATTAACATAGCTCTGAGTGTGCAAGTTCTTGAGCATGAGTTTATCGTTCAGAGCAAAGAAACCATCCTGCTCTGTTCCCTCGAAGTACCATACACCACGGCTGTCATATTCATTGCCAATATTTACATCCTTGTCAACCTTAACAACATTGTGTTCGGTTACCGCCATGTCATTAGTCATGAGGTGAGGTACGTGATGTATTGCGTATAACTTGCCGGGCTTAGGTGCCTTGAGTTCTTCGGGCTTAGGACCGCTGTAGCTTCTGAGGAGAGCATAGATTTCGTTGAAAGCGGCCTCCTCAACTGCAGTACCATTATAATTATCATCATAGATAATAGTCTTGCCCTTTTCAATTGTATTAAAGAGTTCAACGAGTTCCTTATCATATATAACAACGTTGTCCATGTTATACATTGCAATCAGTTCATCAAGGTGCTCGTCAAAATTCTGTACGCGTTCAAACTGCCATGTGCTATTGTCGTTGCTGCCAAGGTTTGTAAAGATTTCTCTGTTCTCTGCTGCAACGTTTGTCCAACCCATATTTCTGTCATCGGCACCATCCATCACAATAGCAAGACCGGGATACTGGATATTTGAAGAAGGAAGAATAAACCACTTATCCTTACCAAGATGTTCCTCATCGTGCTTATCCCATTTCATAGCCAAAACATTTTCACCCTTGAGGCTCTCAAGTGTAACACCTGCACCGGGGAAGAAACTTGCAAGACATGAAATAGGCTCAATTCCCGGACAATCGATATAATCGTTTGTATTCTTTGTATTATTATAACGATGCTCTGTATCATCAATAGACAGTTCCTGACCAAGCGAGTTTGTTACAGTTACTTGCAGACGCTTCTGGTTGCAAGTAATCACGACCTTTATGTATGAGCTTGCACCCTGAGTGTGCTTGAATGCATACTGGTCGGTCGAAACATTACCGGCCTTCAGCATAACATAACCATCAGATCCCAAATAAATTTGGAAACCCTTGCTGAAACTGGTACCATTCGGATTACCCTCTGAATTGGCAACAAGCAATGCTGTACCATAGTGGTTGGCATTGGTACCGTTTGATGTAAATTCTGCGGTAATCTTCCATGAGTCGGAATCGAGTACCTCCCTTGTGTGTACATGTTCGGCAGATTCACCACCGGAACCCGAAAAAGTAATATCCTCGAAAATGGTCTCGTTCACACCAAGAAGCGTTGTATCGTTCTTTGCCATGAAATTGTGAATGTGACCCTCGAAATACTTATCGATTATATCACGGTTATCGGTAACTTCATCATCTTTAATTTCTCCGGCTATGTAGAAGAGGTTGCTTAGTGTCATATCACCCCAGCTATTTCTCTGCTGGAGTTTCATCAGATTATCGACACCGTTATATGTTGCATAGTGATTGACACTCTTCACGTTCTTCACATAGTACCACTTGGGATTGGCATAACTATTGGCTTCATCCATCTTGCTCTCGTCAGAAACTTCAGGAAGTGCCAAAAGTGAATACTTTATCTCATGCTCAATCATGTGGAGCTCCTGTGCCTTTTCAACAAGGAAAGTAACATCGACTGCAGATATATTTTCTTTTACGTTCTTGACAAGGGTATTATACTTATCTATTTTTGAATTATCATAACCAAAATGCATTCCAATATCAGACATATAATCTTCTATTTCTTCAATCTTTTTGGTAATATAATTATTCAGTTCTGTTTTTGCTTTAGCCTCATCAACCTCCTCGAAAAACCATGCCGAAGCATTATTCTCGGCCTGATTCATCACAACTGTACCTAATGTGAAATCGGCACTCAAACTGCTTGGGTTGTTTACATCATCGAGCATAATCTGCGAGATATTGTAACCAACATAAGTGTTATTAGATGTGGCGTTAGGCAACACATAATATCCACGACCGGCATCGTTCCACTCATTTATGGTAGAAAATTTCATCGTTGTAACGGCACTGTGGATAAATACTCTCTTGTACTCTACGTCTTCTGTTTCACCGGTAGTGAAGTAGAAGAACGACTCGGCAGGGGTAAGAGTCTCGTCAATAAGCACCATATTTGTGCTCCTTGTATCGAACTTAGCATAATTATACCTTGCTGTCGATACAGGGCCATCATCACCTATGGGCACATCGGCACGCTGGGGAGCAACCTTTTGACCAGCACCAACAGGCATCATATTCTTTATGCGATAGAGTTTCTTTGTGTTTTCGTCGGAATACTCGAATGGAGCCCTTACATTAAAAAGAACCTCTACGTATGCATTGTCATTTTGCTTAGTGAATGTAAAATCAAGTTCATTGCCATTATCACTGACAACGTCAACATCAGCACCATTTACTGTAGTTTTTGCAAATGCGTGCAAGTAGTTGTCATTACAGTGTAATGTCAATTTAGGCATTGTTCCACCTTCGGTGAGTATTCGTGAGAACGGCATTGTGTAGGCATCACCGCCGAATGTGAGTGTTGTATTACGCTTTACAAGGTCGTTGGCGTCAATTGTCACTCTTATTTCATCGGCATCTACTTCAATAGGAAGGAATACAAAGTCGGTACAAATTCCACTGTCAATTGTAACAACTTCATCATCGGTTGTGTCATCGGTACCCTTATTATTGGTATATGAGAATGGAACAGTCTGATTCTGAGGTGATTTAACATCACCCATCCAAGTATAGTCTTGGTTGTTAATAGATAGGTACTGTCCGTGTCTATTCTTCAATGGCACACCATGATGATTTGTTTCATTTGTGTTTATTGTCCATTTTGCCTCTTCTATATCAGTTGTAATGCCTGCATTGGCAAGGTACTTAGTTGGTTCTAATACACTGCGGAATACGAGCTTGCCATCGGGAGTGGATTCGCATATCCACTCGTACTTCTCCTTATCGTCCTCACTATTAAGTTCAAGATAAGTGCCACCGGTTATCAAATCCTTTCCATCGGTGTACAACTCACGGCTAACATAAGCACCACCGGAATAAGTATCGGCATAAATGCGGTATTTATTACCGGGAATGGGCACACCCGAAAGAAGCCTCACGTCGGGTGCCTCTGCGTTGTATCGGCCAATAAGTTTCTGGAGTTCTGCAGCGGTTTGACTTACCGGCAATGTAGCATCGAGGTAGTCCTTGGCATCTTCGATAAGTTTTGTATTAGGCAGAACATAAAGTTCGGACAACGCAATGCACTGTTCACTCTTTGTTCTCTCCGAAGCATATATGCGGATATACTGGTAACTTTCGCCCAATGAAATAACATTGGTAAGATATTCATAATTATTTTCCAAAGTTGTAGTTATTCCTTCAACCTTCTTTTCATATGGACCTCCTTCGGTTGCCGATACCCAAACTTCTACTTCTTTAGGAGCGTGATCGCCATTAGGGCGTTTTTTCATATAAAGGCGAAGTTCATTGACACTCTTGCCCAAATCTATCTGGTAATAGTGCGGATTGCCTGAGTCATCGCTTCTCCAATCGGTAATGTTATAGGTATATTGGTTACCGTCGATGAGGTCATTGAACACTCCCTCACCCGTGTAGCCATTCGGATAATATACGGCATCGGTAGGATAAGACTTTATTTTGCTTGGATCCTGCACTAAACCATAAATCTTCTGAGCCGAATAGAGGTCGCAACGGCTGTAGATGTGAAGGTCTTGGATACTTAACTCGTTATCCCATGTAGCCTCTTCTACCTGATAAAATGCAAATGGATGACCATCACTCCAAGTGGCAAAAGTAGTACCGTTACCATTCCAATATTTCGCATCGGTCATGCCATCGGCAATATCCTTATCACTGATTATAAAGACTTTGTTTACCGATGTTACATCGTGAGGATATACTTTTGTATAGTCGGCACTCTCGGAATATACAACAGCCTGCTTAATAGTATTATTCTCTGTTAGAACTCTACTCCAGTCACTCTCATTTCTGTTATAGGAATCGCCATACCTTGCAGCATCGAAAGGATAGATGTAAAGGTACTTTGCATTCGCCTGTTTGGACTCGGATGTTTCTCCATCAATATTGACATAAGTGGAGTTGTTCTTCATTTTCATGAATACCTTGTAATAGGTGAATGTCTGCTTCTGATTTGGATTTTCAGGATCAGTGTTATCGGTGAGTTCAATCGTTTTAGCCTCCACTGTCTCCGGAGTAAAGATAAAGCACTCGTTGTAGATGTGCACGTCTTGATCGCGATACTTGCGAAGTTGGAGTTTGTAACCATCACTATAGAGAAAACCCGTGCGGTCTTCGTGGTTTGTAGGATTGTGGGCGGTGTTGAAAATCATGTACTCTTTACCTTGTTCGATAGCATCGACACGGTACTTGGTCCCGGCAGAATACTTCACACGATAGTACTTGTCGGCCCATGCTGTTGCAGTTCCCAACATCAGGAAGAGCAAGCATAAAGATAAATTCCTTGTTTTCATCTGTTTTATAGTTTATTTTCAATATTTGCCATTGTATATCAACACTTTTTGAATATTCTTTACAAAGAATGCAAAGAGCACTTCAAAACAGCGTATATTTTGGCAAAAATACAAAAAATTATCAAAAACAGCGAAATAAAAAAAAGATTTTTCAAAATCAACAATCTAATTTTCAAAGAATTGGAAGTAAAGCCGGGCTATAGCCCAATGCATCTTTCGAGGTCATTAATGCACCAGACAGACACAGACTATTTGAGCCTTAAGATCCCGCACAAGTTCAATAAAAAAGGAAACAGCCTCTGCTTTTCAAGAATAATTGAATAAAGCAGAGACTGTCTATTGTCGGGGTGACAGGATTCGAACCTGCGACCCCCTGGTCCCAAACCAGATGCGCTACCAACTGCGCTACACCCCGAATAACGGATTACTAACAGCTGACGCTGCAGCTACTTACAAGTGTCAAGCCCGTCAATCAATGACACCTCTCAAAATTCGTCGGGGTGACAGGATTCGAACCTGCGACCCCCTGGTCCCAAACCAGATGCGCTACCAACTGCGCTACACCCCGAATAACGGATTACTGCAACTGACGTTGCGGCTATTCACAAAGTGCCAAGCCCGTCAATCATCAGCACTCTCTTAAGTTGTCGGGGTGACAGGATTCGAACCTGCGACCCCCTGGTCCCAAACCAGATGCGCTACCAACTGCGCTACACCCCGAAAACTTATATTCTTACTTAATAATCTCCAACTTTTTGAAGATTGGTACCATTATCTCCATAGCTCTGTCTATCTGCTCCTTTGTATGGGTAGCCATAAGAGAGAAGCGAATGAGAGTATCCTGAGGAGAACATGCCGGCGGAACAACCGGATTGACAAAAACACCGGCATCCCATAACAACTTTGTCACAAGGAATGTCTTGTCTGTATCGCGGATATAGATTGGAATGATAGGTGTCGATGTATTGCCTATCTCAAATCCTATCTCGCGGAAACTCTTCAATGTATAGTTGGTCATGTTCCACAAATTCTCAAGTCTTTCAGGTTCTTCCTGAATAATATGCAATGCCTCAAGTGCAGCTGCAGTAGCAGCCGGAGTATTGCTTGCGCTGAACATATACGAACGTGAGTTGTGGCGTATATAGTTTATCACCTCTTTGTCACCCGCAACGAAACCGCCAATAGTCGCCAACGACTTGCTGAATGTGCCCATAAGCAAATCAACATCATCCGTTACTCCAAAATGGTCGGCTGTACCACGGCCCTGGCGGCCCAAAACGCCCAATCCGTGAGCTTCGTCAACGAATATGCTTGCATTGTACTTATTCTTCAGGCGTACAATTTCGGGCAGATTGGCTATATCACCCTCCATGCTGAAGACACCGTCAACGACAATCATCTTTATTGTAGCCGGATCACATGCCTGCAATTCCCGCTCCAGGCCTTCCATATCGTTATGCCTGAACTTGCGTACAGTAGAGAACGACAAGCGACGGCCATCTACAATCGAGGCATGGTCAAGCTCATCGCAGATAATGGTATCCTTACGGCCAGTAACACAAGAAAGTACACCCAGATTCACCTGGAAACCTGTTGAATATACCAAAGCCTCGTCCTTTCCTACAAATTGAGCAAGTTCATTTTCCAACTGCAAGTGAATATCCAAGGTTCCGTTAAGGAAACGCGAACCGGCACATCCTGTACCGTACTTGCGAGTTGCCGCTATCGCAGCTTCCTTAATTCTCGGATGATTGGTCAAGCCCATATATGAGTTAGAGCCAAACATCAGGACTTTCTTTCCGCTCATCAGCACTTCCGTATCCTGCTCGCTCTCAATGCAACGGAAATAAGGATATACTCCCATTGCCATAAACCTTTGTGGCAAGTCATATTTGGCGTATTTCTCTTTCAACAAACCCATAGTCCTTTAGTTTTATTGCTATTGCGGAATTATCCGCACTTTGGAATGCAAAGGTACGTCATTTTTTTCGACTCTACAATCATTTGCAACATTTTTTATCAAACAAAAGCACCACAAGGTGAGTTACACTCACTTGCGATGCTTTTATCCTCATATTAGGCTTTTTTACTTATGATTACCCTCGCTTGTATATCCGTAGCCTACATAACGATTTGTATAACCGCTATAGCCATAGCTCTTTTTCTTTGCCACATCATCACAATTGACTACAACCGAAACATTTTCGAGCTTGCCGTCATTAACAAGAGTGTTGAAGAATGCAAGGTCGTACTTGCCTGTATATCCTAGTCGTACAACATATACAGCCACATCAGCAACACGGCTTATAATCAAGGAATCGGAAACAAGACCTACCGGAGCTGTATCAAGAATAATGTAATCGTACTTGGATGAGAGATATTCCATCGCCCTCTCAACATTTACGCCCGAAAGCAACTCTGCCGGGTTCGGCGGAACAATACCGGCTGGAAGTATATCGAATCCATCAGCAATATCAGTATGGAGTATCAGCCTGTCAAGCATTGCTACATCCTTTTCGTCTGCCGCAAGATAGCTTGTCAAGCCTTCGGCCTTAGGGTCGAACTTGAACATTTCGGCCAATCGGGGACGACGGATATCCATTCCCACGAGAAGCACTTTCTTGCCCATCAATGCAGTAGAGACAGCAAGGTTGCTTGCTATAAAGGTCTTACCTTCTCCAGAAGTAGTCGAAGTAAACATTATAATCTTGCTTGACGACTTCCTCATAACAAACTGCAAATTCGTACGAAGCGCACGGAACGACTCCGCCATGACATCGTTGCTGTTTTTCTCCACAACAATTGGATTCTCACGTCCATTGACACTCTTCTTCATTGGAACTGTTCCGACATGAGGTACTGATATGAGTTTCTGAACCTCTTCAACGGTAACAAGTCTTGTACGTATCAACTCCTTTATATATATAAAAGCAGACGGAATTGCCAAAGCAAGGAAGATAGCAACCAGCAATATCATTTTGCTGTTAGGAGCAACTTGACCAGAAATCATCGGAGCGTCAATACACCTTAAGTTGTCTGCTGTAACAGCAAGACTCAAGTCATTTTCCTCATACTTCTGAAGAAGCATAACATACAGTCCCGACTTGACTTCACACTCGCGCTGTATTGTAAGCAGTTCACGCTGCATATCGGGAGAACTTGCAAAACGCGTAGTATAGTTCGCAACGTATGTAGCAATTGCATCACGCTGTACTTTCAACGAACGGTTCAGAGCCTCCAAAGCGGCACGCAAGTCCTTCTGCATAGCCTCAACCTTTGCCGTTGCAGTCTTGAGAGCAGGATTAGATTCCGTAGCCGACAGAAGCAATGCATTACGCTTGACAACTTCGCCATTGTAACTGTTAATCAAAGCAACAAGGGATGCATCGATAGTCGTTCCGAACGTTGTAGGAATCACCTTCTTGTCATTCTCAGGATTATTGACAAAATCATTAAGATACTTAGAAGCCTTTATCATCAAGTCAATCTCCTCCAATTGCTTGATATACTGGTTCTTATTCTGCACAACCAACGGATCGTCTATCTTGGAATCGACAAGTTTGTTCTTTTTTTTGTATGCGGCAAGCTCCTTCTCCTTTCCCTTAAGCTCAAGATTAATCATCTCGATTCGCTTAAGCAAGAAGTCCTTTGTCTTGAGTGCGACCTGACGCTTATCCTCATTTGTCACGTGATTATATCCTTCTATCACCGCATTGAGAAAATCGACACCATTTCCAGGAACAGCAGTTGTTACAGCAAGGATAGCCACAGACGAGGTCTTAGATATAGGTGCAATTCCAAGGCTTCCCAAGTACATGCGTGCAGCACTTTCAAGAGGCAAGACAGTAACAAGCAACTCACCTTCCGGTTCCTCAATGGCTGTATTCTCTTCTATAAGAACATCACCTGCAACTGTATTCAAGACAAACGGATAACTATTTATTTCCACAGGAGACGTTTCTACATCAATTCCATTACGTTCATCAACATAGGAATATGAGACTTCTGAGTTCTTACCTTCCCTAAAAGAAAGCATCAGATTTATAGGAGCAGAAAGAGCAGACAAAGAATCATTATACGACACAAAAACAGGACTGGCAGCCTTGTATATCGGTCTGTCATTTACGCCAGACATTGTATATGAAACATTCAGGCCAGCATTAAGAACCGCCCTACGAACTACAGACATAGAGTTTATAACCTCTATCTCATTCTCCACATTTGTGTTCTGCGCCTGGAAACCGAAGTCGGCAAGCATGTCAGTCTGAGAGGTAAAAGAGCCCTTTTCCTTATCCTGAAGCAAAACCTTTGTATTGACTCCATACTCAGGGACTGCAAAATAAAGGTACACAAAGGCACCTATCATGCATACGACAAATGACAATGCAAACAATTTCCAATAAGCAAGAAAATATGAGAAGAGCTTATTAAGGTTCAAGCCTTCTTCTTCAACTGTCACAGTCTTATTTTCGTTATCCTGCATACCTTATTTATTTTAAGATGTTGTACAAAAGTGATGTCAAAGAAACAAGGATTGATGTAGCCGAGAACCACAACGATGTAGATGAGCCTATATCGGAATTCTTTGCCTTGGATTTGTTAGGAGTAACATACAGCACATCATTCTGACACAGATAATAGTATGGTGAATTCAGCAACGACGCATCGTTCAAATTCAGTTCTACGATTTCCTTTTTGCCATCGGCATTCTCGCGGATGAGCTTTACATTCTCTCGCATACCGTGTATTGTAAGGTCTCGCGCCAACGCAAGAGCCTGGAAGACATTTATCTTGCCATTCTTTACTGTATAAGAGCCTGGGGCAGTAACCTCGCCTAGTACCGACACTTTAAAATCGGCAAAACGCACTGTAACAACCGGTGCAGCCCTGAACGCATCCTTGACTTTTTCAAGAATCAGTTTCTCAGCCTCAGAAGTTGTCAAGCCGGCAAGCTTCACAACACCCACATTAGGAATTATCACATTTCCTTCTGCATCTACAAGATACTCCTGCAATACGGGTTGCGATGTCAATGAATTACGGCCCGACATATCAGACGGAACAATAAGATTATAGGACATAGAAGTTGTCGGTTCGTCCGGGCTTAACACCACGATATCCAAAAGGTCATAAGGCTGTATTTTCGGTTCAAAAGCCACATTGACCTGTTCTATTTTCGCAAAATCCTGACTGTTCTGCAAATACGGAACCTTCTTGTATGAGGTACATGACGCAACACATGCGACCAATAACACCAACAGCATAACAGAAGTGCTGCATTTCAACTGACCCTTTATCATAATAATTTGATTTTATCTTTCACAAAACTGGCGCATGCACACAAAAATGCATTAGACCTAATATTTTGCAAATATAATATATTATTGGCATAAAAAATAAAGTTTTTCCAAAAAAATAAGACTTAGAGCTTAGATAAAACTCCGTTTTTATGTAAGTTTGCAGAACAGAAATACAAGAAACATGAATCTAAGGAAAGTTTTCAAATGGAGTGCAGCCATAGCCATTATAGGCATTATAATATCGGCTGTAATAACAGGATACGGATATTACCTTGTCAAGCTAAAGAAAGTACAGCTCGAAGAAACAGCATATATATACATTACACATGAGGACAATGCCACAACCGTGATGCAGAAGATAAAGAATGCTGCAGGCAACGCATCGACAACAGGATTCAAGCTTCTTGCCAAGCACAACAACTTCGACAAGCGCAAGAGGAGCGGAAAATTCGCAATAAAGGACGGCGACTGCATGCATAGCATATACCGACGCATCGTCAGCAATGAACAAACACCGGTAAAGCTAGTTGTGCCATCAACAAGAAGCCTGCCACAGATGGTCGGAGCCATCAGCAAGCAGCTGATGCTCGATTCATTGGAATTGTCGGAGTTCACACAGCACCCGATATACATTTCAAGAGTAGGATATACAAAGGAGACTTTTCCATCGCTTTTCATCCCGAACACCTACGAAGTGTATTGGGACATTAAACCCGAAAGGCTTATGATAAGATTCATGGAAGAGAGACGCAAGTTCTGGAATGACGAACGCCTTGCAAAGGCAAAAAAACTGGACATGACTCCAGAAGAGGTTGCAACATTGGCATCCATCGTAGATGAGGAGACTAACGACAACAAAGAAAAGCCCATTGTTGCAGGATTATATATAAACCGCCTGAAACGCGGTATTCCACTGCAGGCCGACCCTACCATAAAGTTCGCCTTAGGCGACCCTACCCGACGCCGAATACTCAACAAAGACCTTGAAATTGAATCGCCATATAATACATACAAGAACACCGGACTTCCTCCAGGCCCGATAAGAATTGCTACCCTGCAGGCACTTGAGAGCGTCCTCAACTACAAGAAGCACGATTACATATACATGTGCGCGAAAGAGGACTTTTCCGGCACGCACAACTTTGCAAAGACACTCAGCGAGCACAATGCCAATGCTAAAAGATATCAGCAGGCACTCAACAAAAGAAATATAAAGAAATAAGAAATATAGAAGAAAAAAGCATGGGCGAGATTTGCTGCGAAACGTCACGCGAAGCACAGGTGAAACTTGTGCCGCGTGGGGCGCGAAAAGCAAAGCGAGCCAATGCTAAAAGATATCAGCAAGCACTCAATAAAAGGAACATAAAGAAATAAGAAATATAGAAGAAGAAGAAGAAGAAGGCATCGGCGAGATTTGCAGCGAACAGTCACGCGAAGCACAGATGACAGCATTTATACATCAGGAGGATTTGCCAAAAGGGGCAAATCCTCCTGATGTATAAATAAAAAAGTTTTGCTGCACAGAGTAGAACGACGAAACTCCGAGAATACAAGATTTGAGGGCTCCTGTCCTTTGTAATCCACCGGCTCTCTAAAGCTACCCGAAGGCGTGGCCCGCCATTGGACAAATGAAGCGGTCTCGGTTTCGATAAAATAATTGATGAGTTTCCCAGTCAACCGATACAGCAAAACCGTACACAAACTTAAGAAGCTTTTTTTACGTAAACAAGCTATTATGCCATTTTTTCTTCTTTTTTTAGAAATAGGCCTGCAACATAACACTAATTCACAAAAAAGCACCGCCTGAACAGGCGGTGCTTCAGCTTATTCAAAGCAAGATTTTACTTCTTTACCTTGTCCACAATAGCCTTGAAAGCAGCAGGGTTATTCATAGCGAGGTCAGCGAGAACCTTACGGTTAATCTCAATACCTGCCTTGTGAAGAGCACCCATGAGCTGAGAGTATGACATACCCTCAAGACGAGCTGCTGCGTTGATACGCTGAATCCAAAGCGCACGGAACTCGCGCTTCTTGTTACGACGGTCGCGGAATGCATAAGTCAAACCCTTTTCCCAAGTATTCTTGGCAACGGTCCATACGTTCTTTCTTGCACCAAAGTAACCTCTGGTCAAACCTAAAATTTTCTTTCTTCTTGCTCTTGAAGCAACGTGATTTACTGATCTTGGCATAGTTTTAAATTCTTTTGAATGTTAGCGTCGCAAATGCGAACTTTCATGCTAATACACTCGGTTAATAATACAATACTTAACGCAATGACAACAATTCCTTAACACTCTTTACATTGGCAGAGTCGAGGGTTGTAAAGTGTACAAGGTTTCTCTTCTGCTTCTTTGTCTTCTTAGTCAGGATGTGACTGTGATAAGCATGCTTTCTCTTGATTTTACCTGTTCCGGTAAGAGCGAATCTTTTTTTGGCACCGGAGTTAGTCTTAACTTTTGGCATTTTAAAATAAAATTATTAGTTAACAATTATCGGTAGCGTACTATCCAACACTACTCGCTTTTTAATCTTCCTTTGGTTGTTCGGCAGGCTTTGCCGGCTTCTCTTTCTTTGCAGGAGCCGCTTTCTTTGCCGAAATCATAATAGTCATTCGTTTTCCTTCGAGCACCGGCATCATATCCACCTTGCCATACTCCTCAAGATCCTTTGCAAAACGCAGAAGAAGGATTTCGCCCTGTTCCTTGAAAAGGATTGAACGTCCTTTGAAGAAAACGTATGCCTTTACCTTGTCACCGTCCTGAAGAAAACTGATGGCATGCTTGAGCTTGAAGTTATAGTCATGCTCGTCGGTCTGAGGGCCGAAACGAATCTCCTTGACATCTATCTTTACCTGCTTTGCCTTCTGCTCCTTCTGACGTTTCTTCATCTGATAGAGGAACTTTGAATATTCTATAAGACGGCAAACGGGAGGGTTGGCAGTCGGAGAGATCTCCACGAGATCCAATTCCTTTTCTTCGGCCAAAGCCAGAGCCTTACGTGTAGGCATAACTACGGACTCTATATCATCACCCACTATACGTACCTCTGCGGCACGAATCTGTTCGTTAACACGATACTGGTTCTTCAGGTTGTCGTTCTTCATTAAATATTATATAAGTTCCTTTCAAAATTTTATCGATTTTACATGCCATACACGCAAAAACGGGTACAACTCTTCAAAATCGGATGCAAATTTATCACTTATTTATCACATAACGAAGAGGTTTTGGCATTTTTTTATCCCAAGGAACAAAAAAAACAGAAAAAAGCAGAATTGTTGCATAAAAAGAAATGCTACGGAACTTATGCGTTCCATAGCACTCCTTAATATACATTATACCGTATTTACTCAGCCGGAGCCACCTCCTTGCGGATAGTACGTGTGCGTATCTCCTCGCAAATGGCAGAAACAAACTCAGCAACAGGCTTCACACCCTCGTCACCGGCAAAACGGCTACGCACTGCAACTGTACGGTTCTCCTCCTCCTGCTGACCGAGGACAAGCATATAAGGAACACGGTTATTGCGCGCCTCGCGTATCTTGTAACCGATTTTTTCCGAGCGGTTGTCAACGTGAACAAGAACACCGTTCTTGCGGAGCTCGGCAGCCACCTCGTTGGCATAGTCACCATATTTCTCCGAGATAGGAAGGATACGCACCTGCTCAGGAGCAAGCCATGTCGGAAACTTGCCCTCATACTTCTCTATGAGCCATGCAAGCGTACGCTCGTAGCAGCCCATACTGGTACGGTGAATGATATAAGGACGCACCTTCTCACCGTTCTGGTCAACATAGTACATATCGAACTGCGCCGCAAGGAGAGCGTCCCACTGAACTGTAATCATTGTATCTTCCTTGCCATACACATTCTTTGCATTGATATCCACCTTAGGGCCATAGAATGCAGCACCGCCGGTCTCCTCAACAAAAGGAATCTCAAGTTCGGTAAGCATCTGGCGTATATGCTGCTGGGTCTCCTCCCAGACCTCCGCATCTCCGATATACTTCTTGCGGTTTTCCGGGTCCCACTTTGCAAGAACGTATGTAACATCGTTCTGCAAGCCGAGCGTCTCCATTACATGCTTTGCAAGAGCAAGGCACTTCTTGAACTCCTCAACCATCTGGTCGGGGCGTACGATGAGGTGGCCCTCACTGATTGTAAACTGGCGCACACGTGTCAATCCGTGCATCTCGCCCGAATCCTCATTGCGGAACAGGGTTGATGTCTCGCTGTAGCGCAACGGGAGGTCGCGGTATGAGTGATGTGTTGCCTTATATACATAATACTGGAACGGGCAAGTCATAGGACGCAAGGCAAACACCTCCTTGTCGGTCTCTTCGTTTCCAAGAACAAACATACCGTCCTTGTAGTGGTCCCAGTGACCCGAAATCTTGTAGAGGTCGCTCTTGGCCATAAGAGGAGTCTTTGTACGTACATAACCCCATTCATTGTCTTCGAGGTCCTCTATCCAACGCTGCAGAGTCTGTATAATCTTCGCACCCTTAGGCATGAGCAACGGCAAGCCCTGGCCAATGACATCTACAGTAGTGAACAGTTCCATCTCACGCCCTATCTTGTTATGGTCGATATTCTTGATATGCTCAAGATGCGCCAAATAGGCCTCGCAATCCTCCTTTGTAAAGAATGCTGTACCGTAGATACGTGCCAAAGAAGCGTTGTTCTTGTCACCACGCCAATAAGCTGTTGATGTAGAAAGAAGCTTGAAGCCCTTGATTAGACGTGTATTGAGCAAGTGAGGACCCATGCAGAGGTCGGCAAAGTCATCCTGAGAATAGATTGTTATGCGGTCACCCTCAGGGATAGCCTCAATAAGTTCAAGCTTGTACGGCTCGTTCTTTGCCTTCATCATCGCTATGGCCTCATCGCGTGTAACAATCTGACGTTCGATACGCGGACTTGACTTTATTATCTTCTTCATCTCCTTCTCAATCGCATCGAGATTCTCCTTTGTAAAAGGAGCGCACTCGAAATCGTAGAAGAAGCCTGTTTCTGTGGCAGGGCCGATAGTAAGCTTTGCTTCGGGGAAAAGATGCTTTACAGCCTCCGCCATAATATGCGTTGCAGTATGGCGCAAGATATGCAATGCCTCTTTAGATTCAATACCAACCAGCTCGACACAAGCACCGTCGGCCGGAACATCACGCAGGTCAACCACCGCATCACCATCCTTTACAGCCACATAGCTGCTAAGGAGCTTAGGATCGACAGAAGAGAGGATTTCGATATACGATTTTCCCTCTGCCACGAACTCGCGGACCTCGCCATTGAATGAAATCTTAATCATATAGTTGAATTTTAATTATACTCTATTTGTCTTCTGACACTTTTAACGTGCGAAGATAGTGAAAATCGGGGAAGTATCAAAATGCAAATATGCTTTTTGAACAACAGCACAAATATATTGTGTGTTAAAAAAACAAACAAGAAGAGGAATAGAGAAACATCTCCTACTTCTTGCCCGAATACTTGAAACGCTTTATCACATTATAGGCCTGGAACATCCCCAGCTCACCGGCCTTGCTCAAATCGGCAATACCCTCTTCACTGTTTCCCGTATAAAGACGCGCAAGCCCACGATTGAAATAAGCCTCAGCAAAGCGGTCATCAATATTTATCGCCTGCGTATAATCGACTATCGCCGACTTGAAATCGTTCAGTTTCGCGGCGACATTGCCTCTATTGAAAAAGGCATAAGAAAAATCCGGCACAAGAGATATAACCTTGTCAAGGTCATTCTTGACAAGCCGGTAATCGAGGTCGGGCAAGCCGGCTGAGTTTTTAGGAGCAAATTCATCAACATTGTTGGCTTCGTTCACACCGGCAGTCTCAAGCTGGCGGGCACGTACGAAAGCACGCACGAAATGACACTCCCACGAACCGGAACTGACAGCTACAGCCTTGTCAATATCGGCCATTGCAGACTCCAGGTCCTGTACCAGATAAAAGTCTATGGCACGCAACATAAGATTTGATGCATCCGCAGGATTTTCCGATATACGCTTCGAGAGAACATCAATATCGGCAAAACGGTATTTTATCTCAAGTTCGGCCAAAGCACGCTCATTGTTTGTCAGATTCAAGCCGCCATACCTTCCCAAAGCAGCATTGAGTTCCTCTACAGGCTTGAAATAGTGCGAACGTCCTTCAAGCTCCTGCTCATTCTCGTAATATGAGAGAACAAACATCGGCTCCATCTCTACAAAGACATTCCTGTGCTGTACCTTGCCTCTGTATTCTGTTGTATATTTCTTTGAATACGCATCATCGGCAACTACCATCTTGTTGTAGTTGCGTATGTTCTCATCGGAACGGTTACGGGTCTTGTCATTCTCGGCTGAGTACTCTTCTCGGAACGCATCAACGCCTTTATTGTATATATCTATCTGGCGTTTCATCAGCCAGCGTTCGTCAGCATCAGCACCTTTTCTGTCACCATATTTGCGACGTGCCGAAGCACGGCAATGATATGCCTGTTCAAAGTTCGGGTAATCCTCTATCACCCTGCTATAATCGTCAACCGCACCTTTGTAGTCGCCTACATTTTCACGAAGCAATGCACGGTTGAAACGGGCCATTGTATTGTCCGGGTCAATATCCAGCACCTTATCGAAGTCTTCGATAGCACGGTTATCGTCACCTACATTCATTCTCAGAAGACCGCGGTTATAATGAGCAAGGAAACTTGACGGTTCGACACTTATTGCCATATCATAATCCTCCATCGCTCCGCGAAGGTCATCCCTATGATAACGCACAAGAGCGCGGTTTATATAGCTTCCGCTACGGGCCGGCATAAGGTCTATAGCCTTGTCGAGGTCTTTTTCCGCTGCTTCGTAGTTGCGCATGCTATAATATAGTATGGCACGCGAATCGTACACATCGGCCGAAGTACTGTCGTGACGGACAGCCAGTTCCGACATCTTCATGGCGTGAACGGTATCCTTAAGGTTCAGCGAAACCTGACTTCTCATCATATATGCATTGGAGTTGCGTGGCGCAAAAAGAAGCAGCGAATCGATTATCACGGAAGCCTTTTCCCAATTCTCCGACTGCATTGCGACCAAAGCACGGTTCTGCCATACGGTACTGTTCTGAGGGTCATACTTTATAGCAGTACAGAAGTCTTTTTCTGCCAACGCAAGGCTATCCATCTGCGCATGGCAAAGCCCACGGAGCAGATAACAGCGCGACACATAAGGATTCTTGGCTATAGCAATATCCATATCAGCAGCTGCACCTACAAAGTCATCCAGATTATACTTTGCGAGACCACGGAAGAAGTAGGGTTCATGAAGGAACGGCTTTGCGTCAATGACTTGATTGAAATATTGGATAGAGAGCACATAATCCTCGAAATAGAGCGCGTTGCGCCCTATTTCCATCACTCTTGTCGTGTTCAGCTGTGCCTGACAGACTACAGCCGCAAGAGTGAGCAAAAAGGAGATTATTGCCCTGCAGAGATTCATCGCACCACCCTCTTGACCTTATAGGCACAACTCACCTTGCCCTTTGCCATATTAAGCAGCTTACCCTTGTTCATCTGACGGCGGAGCATCGAAAGACGGTCGGCAAAGACCTTTCCTTCGAGATGGTCGAATTCGTGCTGCATAACACGTGCAAGATATCCCTCAACCCACTCGTCATGCTCGACAAAGTTCTCATCAAGGTACTTCACGTGAATACGTGACGGACGTGTAACTTTCTCGTGTATTCCAGGCAAACTCAAGCAACCCTCTTCCATAGAATCGGTTTCGTCGGAAGTTTCAATTATATGAGCATTGATATAAACCTTGCGGAAATCCTTGAATTCGGGGAAATCCTCTGAAAGCACATCGAGGTCAACCACCACAAGACGTATTGCAAGACCAATTTGAGGAGCCGCAAGACCGATGCCTTCGGCATGATGCATCGTATCGAACATGTTTTCAATCAAAGTCTTGAGTTCGGGATATTCAGGTGTTATATCCTCTGCAGTCTTTCTTAGTACGGGCTGACCGTAAAGATAAATCGGAAGTATCATAGCTTTATGGTTTTATTTTATCCTTGCATTCTCCTGCTTTCCATATAGGATTGCAGTATAATCGTTGCGCTTACCGCATCGACAAGTTCCTTGTTGCGCCGTGCCATCTTGCCTATTCCCGAAGCCAATATGGCCTGATGAGCAAGAACGGAGGTGAATCTCTCGTCGTGGTACTCTACCGGAATTGCAGGCAGGAGTTTTTTAAGACGGTTTACGAACGGAACGATACGGCACATATTCTCCGAAGGCTCATTGTTCATCTGCTTTGGCATACCCACAATAATGCGTTCGACCTGCTCACGCTTCACATAATCGAGTATATAATCGACAAGAGAAGACGTAGCTACAGTCGTGAGCCCGTTGGCTATTATCTGAAGTTCATCGGTAACAGCCAGACCGGTACGTTTCTTTCCATAATCTATTGCAAGCAAGCGTGCCATTAACAAGTACCTCTGTTTATCCTGCAAAGATACTCATTTTACGCCAAAGGAATCCCCAAAGAAGCTAAAAAAAACTGAACAAAAAGAAAAACGGACCTATAGCATCAGCCAGGCCCGTTTTCTATCATCCATTCAGCATTACCTTTTCCTTGCACAATAGAAGCCGTATGCCGACACTATTACGAAACATATCAAAGGCAATACGAACGAAGCGTTTACAGCCGGAAGCCACATTACAGTTCCAAGGTCAATTACAGCACCCTGCAACGGAGGCATCAAGGCACCGCCTACAATAGCCATCACGAGGAATGCCGCACCGAGTGTAGTATCGTCCTCTTCAACATCCTCAAGGGCAATGCCGTAGATTGTCGGGAACATCAGCGACATGAAGAAACTGATTGCGACAAGACAATAGAGGCCGGCCATACCGACTATGAATATCGTGCCGATTGTTGCAAGCGCAGCACCTATTCCGAACAGAGCGAGCAAAACACGTGAATTGACATACCTCATGAGGAAGGTTGCTATGAATCGGCTGCAGAGGAACATCACCATAGCACAGATATTATAGACCTGGGCTGTAGCCTTGTCGATTCCGAGATTATCGGCATACTGTATGATGAAAGTCCACACCATTATCTGTGCTGCCACATAGAACACCTGCGCCACCACTCCATAACGGTAAGGCAAATTACGCCATAGACGCAAAAGGGTAAGCCTGTTGCTCACACGCTTTTCGGTATTCTGTGTACGGGGAATTGCAGTAAAGGCTATTATGGCCATTACAACAAGCACTACTATTCCAATAGCCACATACGGGTCACGTATTACATCAAGGTCGTGCAACCTTATATCCGCCTTTTCTGCAGCTGACAAACCGTGGAAAAGAACATCTCCGGCCGCATCACGCTTGTCGGACCAGAGCTGAGGCAACACAACAAACGACGCTATTGCCATACCCGACAAAGAACCCATCGGATTAAAAGCCTGGGCAAGATTAAGACGTTGGGTAGATGTTTCTCTTGCACCAAGCGAAAGTATAAGAGGGTTGGCTGTCGTTTCAAGGAATGCAAGGCCGAATGTAAGTATGTACAACGACACGCAGAAGAACGAGAAAGCCTGATAATGTGCTGCCGGGATAAACAGGAATGCGCCTACGGCATACAAGCCCAAGCCTAACAGGATTCCGCTCTTATAGCTGTAGCGGCGGATGAACAGAGCCGCCGGGACAGCCATTGTCGCATAGCCCCCATAGAAGGCGAACTGCACTAAGGCAGCTTCCGATGCCGGAAGTTCCATAAGTGTCTGGAAAGCTGCCACCATAGGGTTCGTTATATCATTGGCAAACCCCCACAGAGCAAATAAGGATGTTATTAAGATAAACGAGACAAGATACTTCTTCTCGACCAGTTTCGGCTTATTTGAATCATTCTCTTTCATTCCATTATTTGTCATAAAGATAAAACATTCTTTCCATCATACGCCATTTCTCATTGGACGAACTGCCGGGAGCTGCCTTTTGAAATTCCGACATATAATCTTCCCACTCCTGTTGCCTGGGCAATGTGGAGAGACGCTCCATCGCGCTATCCCAGTCGAAATCAACTGGAGCCTCTACTATCATGAACAAACGGGTATCGAGTATATAAATCTCCATTTCCAGGATTCCCACTTCCCGTATTCCCCACAGAATCTCGCTCCAAGCCTCGCCCTCGCTATGACGGCGACGGTACTCCGCAATCAATTCAGGATTGTCCTTGAGGTCCAGTGTCTGGCAATATCTTTTTACAGGGCCATGATATTCACGTACCCTATAGCCTTCTGTCTTGTTTTGCATCATATCTTTGGGTTATCATTTATACACAGGCCCGTAATTGGCACATGCCCGGTAATCGGCACCCTCTTTATCCATTCCGAAAGCATTCCATGCAGCCGGACGGAATATCTTTTCCTCTTCGACGTTATGCATACAAACAGGAATGCGCAGCATAGCTGCAAGAGTTATGAGGTCGGCACCTATATGGCCATAGCTTATCGCACCGTGATTTGCACCCCAGTTGTTCATTACAGAATATACATCCTTGAACGGAGCCTTGTCGCAAAGACGCGGAACGAACCATGTTGTAGGCCACGTCGGGTCGGTACGCATATTGAGAACCTCGTGGATTTCGGGAGCGACGTCAGCAGTCCAGCCCTCGGCTATCTGAAGGACAGGGCCAAGCCCCTTTACAAGATTAAGACGGCTCATAGTAACAGGCATTCCACCCTTTGAAAGGAAGTTAGAAGAGAAGCCTCCGCCACGGAAGTAGTCACGGTCGGCAGGCATCCAGTTTGTATCCGCAAGACAAGCCTCTGCATCCTTCTCTGTCATTTCCCAACATGGCTTCATGCATGGCTCACCATTGGCATTAGTGCTTGCGCCTGTAGCATCGAGCGTTGTAGCACCGGAATTGATAAGATGTATCATACCGCCGGAAGCAATACCTTCAAGTTCTTTTCCAGTAACACGCTTCACAGCCTCCGGGCTCCAGTATGTACGCACATCGGAGAACATCTGCCCGCAACCTGTCAGCAACTTGCCGAAGAGCATGGCAACACCATTGCATGCATCATTTTCGGTTGCAAGCACATAAGCCTCACGCAAGCCGTTCCAGTCAAAGGTACTGCATAGCAAAGCCTCAGTAAAATCGCCGTTAGGTTTCCAGTCGGTCCATTGACGCTGTCCCTGGAAACCGGCAGCAATGGCATTATGGCCGATTGCCTCCTCCTTGAAGCCCATCTCACGCAATTTCGGATTACCGAGCATAAGATCGCGAACGATTATTGTCATTTTTACGACAAACTCCCAATCAGCATCCTTTCCTGCACGGTCCTTCTGCTTTTCGGGACGGTTCTTGTCCCACCCCTCTTTTGTCTTGCAATATTTTTCGGTCCACGCCATAGCCTTTGCATACTCCTCCTTATCGTAAATACCCTCTTCCATTCGGCGCAGTATCTCCGTTTCGTCAACACTCTCATTTCGCATTCCGAGATATTCCTGGAAGAAATTCTGGTCAACAATGCTTCCCGCAATGCCCATACACTGGCTTCCGACAGAGAGATAACTTTCTCCGCGCATCTGTGCAACAGCCACCGCAGCACGCGCCCAACGCAATATCTTTTCGGCCACATCAGCCGGTATTGTATTGTCGTCAAGGTCCTGTACATCATGTCCGTATATTCCAAATGCCGGCAATCCCTTCTGCGCATGGCCGGCAAGAACTGCAGCCAGATAAACAGCTCCCGGACGCTCCGTACCGTTGAAGCCCCAAACAGCCTTTGGCCAATGCGGATGCATATCCATGGTTTCTGAACCATAACACCAGCATGATGTCACTGATATTGTAGCACCGACATTCTCCCTTTCAAACTTTGCTGCACAAGCAGCACTCTCAGCCACACGTCCGATAGTTCCGTCAGCAATTACACACTCTACCGGCTTGCCGTCGGCATAACGGACATTTGCAGATATAAGTTCCGCTACTGCTTTTGCAAGATTCATCGTCTTCTCTTCGAGGCTCTCTCTTACACCGCCCTGACGGCCGTCAATGGTAGGACGAATACCTATTCTTGGATATTTGCTCATAATTATGGTTTTAAGTTATTGTTTTTGTTATGGATTACAATTATAAAGTTTTTTTTTCATTATTCAATATAACGCTACAAGTTATTTAATATTTTATAACCTTAAACCCATATAAAAAAACAGCGGCATGCAAAACACATGCCGCCGCTCAATATCTGAACTTTATCAATCAGAACCGTTTACTTGTTATATAGCAACCATGCCTTCTGGAAGTCGCTGTTCTGAGGATGGTCGGCCTTGAACTGAGCACGTGCCTCAGCCGCAGCCTCCTTTGTATCGAAAGAAGAGCAGATCACACGGTACATGCCGGTATCGGGATTCTGAACCACAATAGCATTGTAGCCTTCTTCAACAAGTGAAGAACGCAAATTGTCGGCATTGCTCTTTGAAGAGAAGCTGCCGCATACGACACTGAATGCCTTCAAGGAGCCTTCAGCACCAGTAGAAAGAACTACTTTCTCTGTACGGTATGAATCGTCAACGACCACATTCTCCTTCTTTGTAGAAGAAACAACCGGAGCGATTTCAACCGACTGGCTCTGCTGGCCCTGACCCTCGGCCAGTTCAGCCTGACGTGCCTGGTCGTACGCAGTCTTATAAGCACTCTCCTTTGTTGTCTTACATGAATTGAATGCAACCAAAGAACACAACGCTATTGCAAAAACGAAAAATTTTCTCATAATTCCTTTTAAATTTTAGATAGTTTCAAACGATTCGCAAATTTACTAATAATATGCTAAAACTTCAAGATTAAGACATTTTTTTTAGCTAAAAAATCGCAGAAATTGCAATTTTTAGCGTCCATTAAAGAGTTAATCGAGAGTAGTAACAGACATCGAGAACAGGCAGAAAACGACTTACAAAAGGTTGTCGCCATTATGTCCGGTGATGTAGAAATGATACATCGTAGAGTAAAAGATGTAAGAGCTGTTATCGGTAATTCTCAATCAACTGGAAAAATCCAAGAATCAGTTGAAGAAACCAAGACATTGGTTCAAAGACTCAAAGAAACAATTGAGGAAGGTGTTCACAATTTCAAGCATCATAGAATAGGCTTTAAAACACCATTTGTCTTTTGGACTATTGTGATAGAGAGGGCTTTGATTCTGGGATTATTTACTTGGATAATTATATCTGAGAAGCCTAACCAAGACCGCATCGACAACGACCTCAAATACCGCTACATCAAGATGAAGGGCGATGCTTCGGCTGAGCAGATAGCTGCATTGGAGGACATCTTTGAACTCCACCGAGATAACCAAAAGATTGAACAAATGCGTGAAGATGTGGAGACCTATGAAGAGGCTGTTCGCAAACAAGCTGCCCTTGCCGAGCAAGTAAGGCTCAAAGAGCAAGCAGCAAAGGAACAGGAGAGCAAAGCCAAGTCCATTAAGGATAAGCAAGAGCAAACGAAAGTGAAATAGTAGTCCAATAGTAATGGCGACCACTCATAATAAGCGGTCGCTATTGATTGTATATCATTGAATCGTGTTCAAAGAATCTTTTAAATAATCATCGATGGCAGATTGCCGATTATATGTATGACTATGCAAAAGTTAGTGAACATATCTTGCTGAATTTTGCAATTAATAATATTGCTC
This sequence comes from Bacteroidaceae bacterium, assembly GCA_017522915.1. Lineage (GTDB taxonomy): Bacteria > Bacteroidota > Bacteroidia > Bacteroidales > Bacteroidaceae > HGM04593. The sequence continues at coordinate 1,003 of JAFWXX010000008.1, read as the reverse complement.
GGTTTCTGCTTTTAAGAAAAGGAGAAAATCATCGTTTAATGAAGCCTTTTCATCCTTAGGTAGAGTCAAGCTATATAATCTGAAGAATTCATAGGGATTATGAAATTCTTTTATCATTTCATCCCTTAATCCGGCTTTGATGATTTGATTGGAGATATAAAAGCCAAGGGCATGACCGTTGTATTTGTAAATGCCAATGAGTCTGTCAATGCATGTATCCTTGTCTATCTGATTTGCTGCATATTGAGCGATCGTTGTCTGTAAATATTCAATATCTTTTGGAGCGTTATTGTATAACTGCTTGAATTCGCTGGCAAGTTCTTTAGATTTACCAAAATTCGAAAAATATTGGTCATAGCCCATATATTTGTCGATTTGGTCAGCTATCCCCTCATTCGCTATCATATCAATCGCAAAGTTGATGTCATTTGCATAATTGAATTCGTGATGCTCAAAATGTGCCCTGTATACATGGAAGAACTCATGAGCAAGAAAATTGATTCTTTCCTCTTCAGTCATTTTATAAATCAAATTTAAATCAATGACGATAGCATTATCCAATTCTTTCCCGTCTTGGCTTAAGAAGAAAAAATACACAGGTCTCCATTTTACAGATGCATCCAACTGGTCACATCCTAAAAAAGTTTGTAATCTGAATTTTGCATTTGAAATCAAGTATTCGAAATCATAATTATCACGAAATTTCCTTATTTCGGAGTAATTTTTCTTGATGTCTTCATAGTTTTCTCTAACGGATGTCTCAAGCAAGCTGCCATTTTGGGTTTGTCCCTTGCTGTCAGAACATCCAAAAATATCCAGCATAACAGCCTTCACTATATTGGGAATAGTATTGTCTTTGGATTTTGAAAATAGAGAATATGCTGCAGAGCTATCAAGCTGATTCCATTGTTCCATATTGACTTCCTCTCCATTTTTGAGAAGAGCAGTTATATTAAGAAATTCATCAACTGAAGACAAATCTACATTCTGTGCATTTGATGAT
>JAFWXX010000007.1 GCA_017522915.1 Bacteroidaceae bacterium | reverse complement strand
TGAACTATTAATGAATCAATGAATGTCCACACCTTTTTTCTACTGAGCCTAAAGCTCCCGTCGTCGCAAGCAGTGCTGCGGTATCGCACTGCCATCGCCACTTTTACAGAAAAGACGAGTTCCAAAAGGACTCGTCTTTTTTGTTTTGTAAGGGGGTTAAGGGATATTAAGGGCCATTAAGGGCTATTAATGTAGTCGCGGTTTCTTTGGTTCTCCTTAATGTTCCTTAGTTTTCCTTAGTTTCCTTTTTTCTTTACAAGGGCTCTAAAGGCTTTTTAGCCCTTTTGGGCGTTTCTTGCTTCATTGGCTTTTGTTTCGGGCGTCAGCCCGCTGCATTAGTTCCCTTTAATGTTCTTTAATGGCCTTTAGTGTTCCTTTTTAAATTATATTATACCGATATTTCTCCTGCGAAACTCTTGCCCATGCGAAGACGCACTTCTTCTGCAGGAAGGTTCTTGCCAAGAAGGTACATGAGCTTTGTTGTGGCTGCTTCTACAGTGGAGTCCTTGCCGCTGATCACTCCGGCTTCGAGCAGCTGCAGGCCGGTCTCATATCGTTCCATGTGTACGCTTCCGCCGGCACATTGCGTGATGTTGATGATTATCTTTCCTTCGGCGGTGGCTTTGGACAAGGCATCTACTAACCATTTCTTCTGAGGTGCGTTGCCTGCACCGTATGTGCGGAATATTATTCCTTTAAGTTCTTTTGCGCTCAGCAGTTTTTCGACAACCTCCTGCTGTATGCCGGGGAAGAGTGAGAAGATGACTATGTTGCTGTTGTATTCGTGGTGTGCCTTGAGTTTTAGCCCCGGAACGTATTTCCTTATGTTGCGTGTGTAGAACTGTATCTCTGTCCCTGCCATGGCAAGCAACGGGTAGTTGTTGGAGCCGAATGCTCCGAAGCTTTCGGAATTGACCTTTGTGGTACGGTTGCCGCGCATGAGCTTTTCATGGAAGAACACGCATACTTCGGGTACCATAGGATTGCCTTCGGCATTCTTTGCTGCGGCTATCTCTATGGCTGTTATGAGGTTCTCCTTGCCGTCGGTGCGAAGTGCGCCTATAGGAAGCTGGCTGCCGGTGAGCACTACAGGTTTCATGAGGTCTTCGAGCATGAAACTGAGTGCCGATGCCGTGAACGACATGGTGTCTGTTCCGTGCAGTATGACAAAGCCGTCGTAACGCTCGTAGTTCTCTTCTATGATTGTTACTATGCGACTCCATAGCTCCGGTTCCATGTCCGATGAGTCTATAGGCGGGTCAAAGGTTATGGCATCGATATTGATGTTCAGCTGCTTTATCTCCGGCACATGCTTGAGCAGGTGGTCGAAGTTGAAACTCTCCAATGCTCCGGTCTCGGCATTGTGTATCATGCCGATAGTGCCGCCGGTGTATATCATAAGTATAGATGAGTGTTCTGTCCTGCTCATAATATTCTGTTTTAAAGTATTTCCTTTATCTCTAACAAGTGTTTCACTTCGTATGTTGGTACAAAGGGGTGTCCTTGCTTGCCTTTCGGGTTGTAGTATATCTGTTCCATTCCAATGTTGGCTGCTCCTGCAATATCTGTTTCGAACATGTCGCCTATCATAAGGCTCTCTTCGAGTGTGGAGCCGGTCTTTTGCAGTGCATAGTCGTACAGCTCGCGGTTGGGCTTGTTCACTCCTATGTCTTCGGAGAGTATAAGCTCGTCGAAGTACTTGTCTATGCCGGCTGCATGCATCTTGCGCGACTGCAGCTCCTTGAAGCCGTTCGAGAGGATGAACATGCGGTATTTGGGCCGCAGGTATTCAAGCAGTTCTATCGCTCCCGGCATAAGCGGTCCCTTTGTCGGTATGCGGCTCAATGCTTCCTTGCAGAACGTGTCTGCCAGCTCCTGGTCGTGTATTCCTACGCACTCAAGCGGGTAACTGTAACGCCTCTTGTTCAGTTCCTCCTTGGTTATCTTTCCCTCGCCGTATATGCGCCACAACTCAAGGTTATAGGGCTTGTATATCGAAAGGTAGTGCTCAAATGAGTCGAAGAAGCGGCCGTACTGCAGCAGTTCGTATGTCTCGCGGAACGACTCTTCCGATGCTGCCGAGAAGTCATATACAGTATCGTCGAGGTCGATGAAGAGGTTCTTGTATCTCTGCATTGTGCTTGTAGCTTTGCTTTTATCTTACCTGTATTACAAGGTAGCGTGTCAGGCTCCAGAATGCGTTCTTGTCTGTTATTCTCAGAACATCCATTCCGTTGGCGTCTTTCTCAAAGGCATAGCTTCCTTCGGGGTGTGCCGACAGGAGCTTGGCTCTCTTGGCATGGGTCGCAATTTCGCTTATGTCGTTTCTGTCGGTTGCTGTAAAGTAGTCCATGTTCGCCTCCTTTTCAAGCAGAATATCTCCGCCTGACAGGATCTTCTCGTTCTTCAGCTCTTTCTTTGTGCCTATGACATACCACACTTTGTTCATCTCTTTCTCTTTTTCAATCATACGCAGCTCCTGTGCTGTATTCTCTTGGGTGAGCCCGTCGATGATGTTGTTCAGCTCTGCTATGTGTATATCTTTCTGCTTGAGCTGCTCGGCAAGTGCTGCCAGTTCGCTGTTCTTTGCTTCCAGCTGCTTCTCAAGGTTGGATATTACGCCTTTGAGCTCTTTTGATGCCTTTTCGTTCCCGGCAACCATTTTCTTCAGTCTTGCAATGTAGCTGCTGTTCTTGTCAAGCTGCCCTATGATGTACTGCACATCCTCCTGGAGCTTTGCCTTGCGATTCATATCGCTCTCTCCGCTTACCGATATACGTCCTTGCGCCTCGTTTATCTTGCTGAATCCCTCCTCGACAATGCGTATGCATTCCAGCATCTCGTCTATTGATGCGTCACGCTGCTCAATAGCTGCCATGAGTGAGTCGTTTTTCTCCTGCAACTCGATGTTTGCCTTTGAGTTTCCGTTGCAGCTGCATATTGTGATTGCTGCTGCAAATAGTGGTATTGATACTAACTTTTTCATGTCCAAGAAAATTTAAACAGCTTTTTTATTGTTCCGATTGCTTGCTTTCTGCCTCTCTCATTGCCTCGTAGTAACATTCGCGGCATAGTGGCTCGTACTCCATCTTCTCGCCGAGCAGCACCTGTTTATCTCCGCTTACAAGACGGTGCGAAACGTATGCAAGGTTTCCGCACTTCACACATATCGCATGTACCTTGGTTACCTCGTCAGCAACCGCCATCAGTGCCGGCATCGGGCCGAACGGCTGGCAACGGAAGTCCATGTCGAGGCCTGCGATGATAACGCGTATGCCGCGGCGTGCAAGCTCGTTGCATACCTCTACCAGCTCGCTGTCAAAGAACTGAGCTTCGTCGATGCCTACGACATCTACGTCGGATGTAAGCAGCAGAATGCTTGCCGAAGACTCTATCGGTGTTGAAACTATATGGTTGCTGTCGTGCGACACAACCTCGACATCGGAGTATCTGGTGTCGAGTGCCGGCTTGAAAATCTCCACTTTCTGACGTGCGAACTTGGCTCTCTTCAAGCGACGTATGAGTTCCTCGGTCTTGCCTGAGAACATTGAACCGCAGATAACTTCTATACGGCCTCTGCGCGAGGTCTCCATCTGGTTGAATTCCGAAAATCTATTCATTGGTATATTCTTTTTTATTATTCTTCTTGAATTGTATTAACAGCAAAGATAACCAAATAACGGACAAATAAAATCATTATCACATACAAGTTATTAACATATTTATAAGCAAAAAAAAGTTTTGTTTCTTCATTAAGTAGCATATTTGTGCTTAATTTGCACAATCAAAAAATATTTATGGTATGGGAATGCTGTATGTTGTGCCTACTCCGGTAGGCAATCTCGAAGATATTACCTTGCGTGCAGTACGTCTGCTCAAGGAGGCCGATTTCATTCTGGCCGAAGACACCCGTACGTCGGCAAAGCTTATGAAGCATCTTGATATACAGGTGCCTATGTACTCGCACCACAAGTTCAACGAGCATAAGACTGTAGGCTCGGTGGTCGAGCGCATACGCAACAGCGTGAATCATGTTGCTCTTATCTCCGATGCCGGTACGCCTGCAATATCCGACCCCGGCTTTCTGCTTGTGCGCGAGTCGGTAAGGAGCGGAGTAGAGGTGCAGTGCCTGCCCGGTGCAACTGCTTTTGTTCCGGCTCTTGTCAGTTCGGCATTGCCGTCGGAAAAGTTTGTTTTCGAAGGATTCCTGCCGCAGAAGAAGGGTCGTCAGACACGTCTCAACTTCCTGAAGAGCGAGCAGCGTACGATGATTTTCTACGAGTCGCCGTATAGAGTGCTCAAGACCCTTACGCAGTTCGTCGAGGTTTTCGGTCCGGAACGTCAGGGTGCTGCGGTGCGTGAGATATCAAAGGTTCACGAGGAGTGTGTGCGCGGTACGCTTGCCGAGCTTGTTGCACACTTCACGAAGAATGAGCCGCGTGGCGAGTTTGTCTTGCTTGTAGGCGGGGTAGAGGAGCCGCGCCGTGGCGGTGATTCCGAAAAAGAAGAATGATTTTCTTATGAAACAGAATGAAATGACATTGAGCCGCTTCTTGCGATTCTTGGTTGTGGTACTTGTGGTCGCTGCCTCCTACTTTGTGCTGGATAGCCTGAGCAGCGTCCTTCTGCCATTCGCTGTTGCATGGCTGCTTGCCTATCTGTTGCATCCGATGGTGAGCTTCGTGCAGTACAGGATGCGCTTCAAATACCGCGCTCTCTCAATCTTTGCTTCACTGTTGTTCATAGTGCTGCTTCTCTATGGCATTCTTGTCGTAGTCGTGCCATCTATGCACGATGAGGTGCAGGCTTTCAAGAGCGTCACGGTCGAGTTTTTGAACAAGAACATCAGGAACAGTTCCATTCCGGAACCGGTTATGGAGTTCTTCAAGGAACTTTCGGACAAGGAGGGGATAACGGCTTTCCTGCAGAGTGCAGGCGAGAGCGATCTCTTCTCTTTGTGTGTCGATAGGCTGAAGATGCTTATGCTTGGTACTCTCAATGTTGTAAGCCAGTTGTTTACTGTGTTCATAGTGCTTCTTTATCTCTTCTTCATACTTCTCGATTTCGAGCGCATGTCCGAGGGGTGGAAACCTTACGTGCCGAAGAAGTGGCGCGGTGTGGTGGCAAAGCTATGGAATGACCTTGTGGCAGGAATGAACCAGTATTTCCGCGGTCAGGCATTGGTTGCTCTGTGCGTGGGAATCCTGTTTGCAATAGGTTTTCTTATAGTGGATTTCCCTATGGCAATAGTTTTCGGCCTCTTTATTGGCGCGTTGAATCTTGTTCCGTATCTGCAGCTTATAGCTTTGGCTCCGATTGTGATTCTTTCAATGCTGAAGGCCGAAAGTACCGGAGGTGATTTCTGGCTCATTCTGCTATCGGCCCTTGCAGTGCTTGTTGTAGTGCAGCTGATACAGGACCTCTTGCTTGTTCCTCGCATAATGGGCAAGAGGATGAATCTGCACCCGGCAGTAATTCTGCTTTCCTTGTCGGTATGGGGGCATCTGCTGGGTGTGCTGGGTATGATTGTCGCTCTTCCTTTGACAACGCTCATTCTTGCCTATCTGCGCCGTTATCATGAGATAGCCGAGAGTACGGGCTATTCCGACGGTCATGCAATAAAGGAGGCTATTGACAGTGCCAATGTTATGGATAAGCGTGCTGAGGAGATTGATGAAGAACCGGAAGATAAATAGTATATATCTTCTTCTTGCAAATAAAATTAGGCAAAAATGTTTGCCATTACGGAATTTATGCATATCTTTGCACTCGCTTAACGGCGATTAGGTTGACTCGCTAGCTCAGCAGGTAGAGCACATCCCTTTTAAGGATGGGGTCTTGGGTTCGAGCCCCAAGCGAGTCACTGGAGAGGAACTTCAAAAGAGTTCCTCTTTTTTGTTTAATGTATAGTGCCAAATAAAAGCCGGGTCAAATTTTTGACCCGGCCTCTTTGAATTGCTGTGGCGTTATTGATTAGAACATCTTTTCGGGATATACGCCCTCTTCGCCTAATTTCTTGAACTTCTCGACAACCTCCGGACGATCCTCTGGATATGTTACGCCGAACCACTTTGAAGTTGTGTCAAGAACCTCGCATGTTGCTGTACCGTCCTTGATGAGCTTGTCAACCATAAGAGGAATAAAGAACTCGCTCTTCAGGTTCTCCATGTTCTTCGGGTCGGACAAGAATGTCTTGAAGTACTCCTCACTGTGCTGGAAATAGTCGGGTGTGAAGCCCCAGAAGTTCATTGATACCGGAGTTGTGTCAGGTATTGCCACCCACTCGTCGTTGTCGTCGAGGTATTTTACTACACCGTCGAAACGCTGTATCTTTGTACGCTCTACAACGCTTGTAAGCAGGTTGTTCTCGTCGTTCTCGCAGATACCGCGGCTTACGGTACCGCTCTCAGACAATGTGTTGCCTACGCGGAATCCTACCATTGCATACTTGCCTGTGCTGCCTTCGGGAAGGTTGCTCAGCCACTTGCCCATTACCTGGAATGCATCACGGTCGTAGAAGTCGTCGCAGTTGAGAACTGCAAAAGGCTCCTTGATGGCATTCTTGCCCATCATTACAGCGTGGTTTGTACCCCAAGGCTTTGTACGGTCTGCCGGGCATGTGAAGCCTTCGGGCAGTGCATCGAGTGCCTGGAATACGAGCTCGCATGGGATGTGGCCCTCATACTTTGTAAGAACGATGCGGCGGAAATCCTCTTCAAAGTCCTTGCGGATAACGAATACCAATTTGCCGAAACCTGCATTGATGGCATCGTAGATAGAGTAGTCCATGATTGTCTCGCCGTGAGGGCCGAGTGTGTCAAGCTGTTTCAAACCGCCGTAACGGCTTCCCATTCCTGCTGCGAGGAGAAAGAGTGTTGGTTTCATTGTATATAAGTTTTTAGGTTAATGTTGTTTTGTTGTATATACTATCTGCAAATTTAGTTTTTTTTTCTATTAACACAGCTATTTAATCTTTTTTTTCACTCTATTGCATAAAAAGATGCAATAAAAGCTCTGTTTGTTCCGTGTTGTGCTCCAAAGAAGTGTGCTATCGTTAAATTATGCTACTGTATGGTGCTGGTTATTGCAGATTTTAGTATCTTTGTAAATACATTGAGGTAAAGCTATTGTTTTGATGTACAAAGCCGTAAAGTATCTTCTTATAGTTCTTGTGTTCTTCTTTGCAGTTCCTGCAGGGGCGCAGAATCTAAAGCGTTCACAGGCCTTCAGGTCGGGTGAGAGCTTGAGCTGCAATTTCTATTTCAACTGGAAGTTCATCTGGGTTAAGGTAGGGAGTGCTACACTCACAATAAGAGACACTATATACAATGGCGAAAAGGCCCAATGCATGAAGCTGCTCAGCTCTACGAACAAGAAGGCCGATTCATTCTTCTTCATGCGCGATACATTGCTGACAATCTTTGGCCCCGATTTCAAGCCTCTCTACTACAGGAAGGCTTCAAGGGAAGGAAAGAAGTTCCGTATCAGCCAGGTGTGGTACGATTACTCTAACCCTTCAAAGACAAAGATTACACAATACTACAGGCGCAACGACAATGAGCCGCGTTACAAGGAAGAGTATGTTACAGGCCGTGTGTATGATATGATGAGCCTGTTGGCATACGCGCGGACTATAGATTTTACTGCTCTGCCGGAAGATACGCGCCTTACCTTCCCGGTGGCTACCGGCAAGGTCATAGAACCGCAGCATCTGGTATATCGCGGAAAGAAAAAGACAAAGTCCGATGACGGTCATGACTACAACTGTTTCAGGGTGTCCCTAATAACTGAAGAGGACGGCAAGGAAGAGGAGATAGTCAATTTCCATATAACAGACGACAAGAACCATTTGCCTATCCTGCTCGACCTGGTCCTCAATTTCGGCTCGGCAAAGGCAAGGCTGTCGCACAAGCGAGGTCTGCTCTATCCGGTATCATCGATTGCCGATTGATTCCTCTTTGGCAGGAGCAGTCTCTTTAATATCCCGTTCATAGATGATTACCCGTTGCTATCTCGAAATAACGAATATATGCAATCTCGATTGCCTTTTCTGTCCCAAGACCGAAAGGGTGAAGCGCAGCTTGTCGCCCGATGAGTTTGACCGGCTCACAGCACGTTTGCAGGGGCGGGTAAAGTTCCTTTATTTCCACCTTATGGGCGAGCCGTTGCTGCATGCTCATCTGCCTCACTTCATCGTCATGGCAAGGGATAGAGGCTTTGTGCCGGTGCTCACGACCAACGGAACTCTTCTGTCGCGCGCTCAGGCTGTCATAGAGGCATTACCTCACAAAATTCAGATATCGCTCCATTCGCATGAGGGCAACGGCAAGGATAATCCCGAACAGTATATCGGTGATGTAATGCATTTTGCAACGGGAGCGGCATCGCGTGGCATAATAGTGGTTCTGCGCTTGTGGAATCAGGGCGGATATGACAGTTGCAACGAGAGATTGCTTGAATTGATGTCGGGTTATATTCCGCGCCCGTGGACCGAACGCTATGACGGCTGGAGGCTTGCCGACAACATATATCTTGAGTATGACCACATATTCGAGTGGCCCGATAGCAACCGTGAAGAGTATCCCCAGGAAGAGGCCTTCTGCTATGCTTTGCGCAATCAGGTGGGAGTGCTTGTTGACGGGACGGTTGTTCCATGTTGTCTCGACCATGCAGGAGCTGTGCCGCTCGGCAATCTCTTTGAACAGCCACTTGAGGAGATTCTCGACTCATCGCGTGCACGGGCCATATATGACGGCTTTACCCGGCATGAGGCTGTTGAGCCGCTTTGCAGGCGATGCGGATACATGTCGGTGACGAAAAGATTCAGAAAATAATTAAGCCGAATCAAAAAATACTTTTGACCCGGCCTAATTTGTTCGTTTCCTACAAAATTACTGTGGCAGTGTAATGCTGTTGAACTGTGAGATTGAGCTTGCTGTGTGCTCGCGCAGGAGAATCTCCTTCATCTTTGTCACAACATCGGGGTACTGGCTTGCCAGATTGTTGTCCTCATGAAGGTCTGTCACAAGGTCATATAGTCGGCAGTTGCCGTTCTGTACAACCAGTTTCCAGTTGCCCATGCGAAGAGCCATCATGTTTGTCTCGTGGAATTCCCAGTAGAGGAACTTGTGTTCTTCCTGCTCGCCCTCGCCGAAGAGTGTAGGAGCAAATGAGAGACCGTCGAAGTAATCTACAGCAAGGTTCTTGTTTGTATAACGCTCTACATAGTTGTCGATTCCTGCAACATCGCAGAATGTTGGCATCAGGTCGTAGAATGCCAGCTGATGGTCGTTTACGCTGCCAGCCTCGACTTCTCCCGGCCACCATGCGATGAAAGGAACACGTATGCCGCCTTCGTGTGTCGAACGCTTTGTTCCCTGCAACAGTTTCTCGGTGTTGAAGTAATCGGGGTCACCTCCGGCCTCGGTATGAGGGCCATTGTCGCTTGTGAAGATTACCAGTGTGTTCTTGTCGAATCCTTTCTCCTTCAGTTTGGCAAGTACCTCACCAACGTATGCGTCAAGGCGTGTTACCATTGCAGCAAACTGCTGGTGTGCGATATTTGTCGGGTTGTAACGTGAACCTGCATCACCGCCATAGCTCTTTTCCTGGCAGAACGCACCCTGATAGGCCTGCAAGATAGAGTCATTTGGCTGTGCCAGCTCTGCGTGAGGAAGAGTGTAGGTGAAAATTCCGAAGAATGGCTTGTCTGCAGTCTGTTTGTCAATCCATTTCATGGCTTCTTGGTGAATGAGGTCGGCCGAGTAGTCGCGGCGGTTCTTGTAGTCCTCGCCATGCATAGCATAGTTGATATTGTTCTGTAGAATCTCGCGCTTTACCCCGGTATCACCGGCCTCCCTGTCATACGAGTTCAGGAAGTTGGGGTAGTAGAGGTGCGCCTGGAACTGGCACATGAAACCATAGTAGCGGTCGATTCCGCGTTTGTCGGGTGTTGATTCCGAGCCCTCATATCCGCCGGCCCATTTCCCGAACATGCCGGTTGTGTAGCCGTTGTCCTTCATAATCTCAGGAAGGATAATATGGTTGGGGTCGTATGGTTCCTGTCCTGTCTGTGTCGGGTCCTGGTTGTTGCCATAGTAGATAGAACCTATGCGGTACTCCTTGTTTCCACGAACCTTAGTGTGTCCTGTGTGCTGGCCTGTCATGAAGCAGGCACGTGACGGTGCACTTACAGGGCTTCCTGCGTATGCCTGAGTGAAACGCATGCCTTCTGCTGCCATGCGGTCGAGGTTAGGAGTGCTTATGTACTGCTGTCCGTAACATCCGAGGTCGGCATATCCCAAATCATCGCACATAATATATATAATGTTCGGCTTCTTTGCCTCCTGTGCCTGTACTGCAGCCGATGCAAGCAGTCCGCAACCGAAAAGTAACAATTTGCTGTTATCCATTTTCTATATGTTTTTTCTGTTTTACTTCTTGATGAAAATCTTCACGTTCTTGTAACCGTTGGCTGTAGTTGCGCGTACGATGTACACACCCTCCTTTATGCCGTTGGTGCTTATTGCGTCGCCTCTTGTCTTTGCAATGAGGGCTGCATTCACGGTGTAGAGCTCCATGCCGGTTACATCGCCTGTCGCAATAATGGTATTGTCGGTAACGGAGATGCCGATGCTGTTGCCGGCAGTTGTCTCCTGAATGCCTGTCGGGTAGCTGCTCTCGTCTGTGTTTGGCGCAAAGTATGCTACAAGCTTCACGTTGTGGTCAACGGTGAAGGTGTATTCTGCACTTGTTGAAACTACTACGCCTTCTTCTTTCCAGCAAACGAATGTGCCGTTTCCATAGACGGTTGCTGTAGCTGTAACTGTTGTGCCGTATGCATAGCTCTCGGCTGTATTTGAAAGTTCTGCCTTACCACGCTCCCAAGAGTTTACACCCACTGTTACGGTGCGTGCATCCTGTGGCTCTACAACCTTGATATGGAAGTCGTAGATGAAGCCGTTTACCTCATCTTCGGCAAGGTCGAGACCGTTGCTGTTCACTCGCAAGCGCATGCGTGTCTGCTCCATTGTAGCCCAGTCGGGTACGGTTACCTCGGCTGTAGCTGCTGTGCCGTTTACTGTGAGCGGTGCTTCAGTCTCGAATACTCCGTCACTGTTCCAGTCGAAGTGTGCTGCAACAACAAGGCTGCTTGCTGCACTGCTTGAAAGGGTCATGTCCAGGTTGAATGTTCCGCCCTGAGCAACCTCACCCTTGTCCTGGGCATATACGACATGCCATTTGGCAGGTTTGCTCTGTGCCTCGTATATGATGTTGCTGAGTGCTGCTTCGCCGTTCAACTCAAATTTCTTTACATAGTTTGTACCTGCTGTACCGCAAGGGTTGTTGTAAACCTTCAGCTTGCGCATGTATGCACTGCGTAGGCGGCTGAAACGGAAGAGGCTGTCGCCCTCTACCTTAAGTGTGGTGCCCTCGCTTGTGAAGTAGAAGTAACCGTTCTTCTCCTTGCTTGCATTGACCTTCCATTTGGTTGTGAGGCCCTCGCCTGTTGTGATGTTGCCGTCGGAGATACCAACAACGATTGCAGGCTCTGCTGCCGATGCTATCTGCCAGCCTGTTGTATTGCCTGTGCCTACAAAGTACCACTCCTGGTTCTCGTCGAAAGCATCTGGAGCAACAAGTGCAAGTGTACCTTCTGCGATAGTGAGATTCTTTCCGTTTATGCTCTCTATATTGTAGCTTGCACCAATCTTTCCGATAGCAGTGCTGCCGTCGAACGGACGTACTTCGTAAAGGTCCTCTGTCTCTACCAGCTTCCAATATGAACCGTCGTCGTAAGTTCCGTTCTGGCGAGTTACCCATGTAATTATATAGTCCGATGCTCCGTCCTTGTTCAATGCTCGTGGGCCGGCACTCTCGTTGTCGTAGTCGGCGCAGTCGGTAGAACTGAAGTAGCTGAGTCCGCTCTTTACACTGCTGGTTCCTACATAGTACTCTACAGGAGTCGCACTTGTTGAAATCTTTGAAGCCGATGATGGAGTAAGGTTGCAGCTTCCCATGTAACGGCCTGTAGCGGTATTCTTGATGTAATAGCAGTTCTCGTTCTCTGTCGGGATGAACATCCAGAACTGTGGCTTTGTGTTATCCTGTGACTGCACGGTCATGCGGTGGTCACTCTCTTCGGTAATGTAGTTTGTACCGGTGTTCTTCCACTGTATATAGTAAACCTGATACTCTCCGTCTGGAGTTGGCTCCGGCTCCGGCTCCGGTTCCGGTTCCGGCTCTGGCTCCGGTTCTTCACCGTTTGTGCTGAGTTTTACCTCACTGAGCCCGAAGAAGCATCCTGCATTTGTTGTTCCTTTGGTAATTGTCAGCTTTAATGTTAGGGTGCCGTCGGTATTTACTGTTGCACCTGTAATTTCCCATACTTTGTGTACATTGCCGCTCGTGCCTACACCGGCAGCGATATCAATGTCGCTAAGCGAACCGAATGTAATGTTGTTCACGGTTGTAGTTACATTCCATTGGCGAGTTACTCCGTCAGACGGTTCCTGATAGTTGCTTCCTCCGTTCAATGCATGGATATCGATGCCTACTTTGTCGAAAGTGAAGTCTGCAGGTATGCCATTGATTGTGAATGTCAGCTCAATGGTAGGTCCTGTATTGCCGTTTATGTTAGGGCATAGGATTGCTGCGGTAACAGCATTGCTTGTCGGTTTGAAACTGTGCGATGCGGTTACTGTTGCAGTTGCACCTTCTATTGCATTGCCATTCTCGTCAACCACAGTAGTGGCAATTGATGATGTATCGGTGCCTGTACGGTTGAATTTTAATCCGATAGCAGATGTTGCAAATGCCTGTTGCGACACAATGAGCATCATCGCAAGGATGGTAAGGTAAGATTTTCTCATAATACGATAATGTTTTTGTAAAAATAATAATATATTTTTAAAATATTGTGTTTTGCCTATTTTTTATTGAAAGAAAAACATGAAATATTTTTATGGGAATGTTGGCTTTTATAAACAGGAGCAGGCATTTATGAACCAGCTTCTGCACATTAATATTAATGACACAATTATGATTTGTTTCTTGAGTATTTACCTGACAGTACTCGCTTATGGCGATCCGCAAGGCACGAGTAGCTCATGTGCTATTTACAACTGATTCACAGCAATGGTTATTTTCGCTTCATTGTCGTTTCTATGTTTCTGATAAGTCTAAACTGGTATCTTGTACGGGGATGAAAATACATAGGGGCACCCGCTTGGAGTGCCCCTATGTATAATGCTATTTTACGGTTATTTCTTCTTGAAGTAGTCGTTGTACATCTTTATAGCGAATACGATACTGCTGCAAACAAATGTAACGGCATTTGTAACCAACATCGACCATATAATTCCCGATTCGTGGAATAGTGACTGCACTACGAAGGCTGTTGAGCCGGCTGCCATCATCAGGAAGGTCGGCAGAGCAATGCCGTCGGTGTTGCGTGTACGTATTGTCTCTATTGCTTGAGGCAGATAACCTAAGATAAGGAAGATGCTTGCCGCGTAGCCACTGATAATGTAGATTGTCTCGTGCTCCATGTTTGTATTTGTGTTTGGTTTGTGTTTATTCCAATTCTTTTATGAAGCGCATCATAGCCCAATTGTTCTCCTCTGCATAATCGAGGTACTTTAAGCCGTTGCGTTCAGCTTCTGTTCTTAGGACCTGCATGTCGTCAGTGTAAAATCCGCTTATAAAGAGCTGTGAGCCGGGGTGCATCGCACGCACGTAGTTCTGAATGTCTGCAAGCAGTATATTACGGTTTATGTTGGCAATTACAAAGTCGAAACTGTCGCTCTCCTTTATGGCATCGGCACCGCCTAAGCGCACTTCAATATCGCTTGTGTCATTCAGCATGATATTTTCCTTTGCATTCTCGTAGGCAAACTCGTCAATATCGATAGCAACAACGTTTGTTGCTCCGTGTTTACGTGCGAGGATTGCGAGAAGGGCTGTTCCGCAACCCATGTCGAGAACACTCTTGCCGGTCATGTCGCTTGCAAGTATAGCACGGAGCATGTGGCATGTTGTTTGATGATAGCCTGTCCCGAATGCCATCTTAGGGTCGATTAGAATATCGTACCTCGCTTCGGGTATATCCTTGTGGAAGGTGCTGTGTATGACACATTGGTCGCCAAGCACAATAGGCTGGAAATAGTTCTTCTCCCACTCGGCATTCCAGTCTTCGCCTTCGATGAGCTCGCTTTCGTGCTTTATTGTGAATCCTTCAAGGGGAAACGACGATATGACGGATTCAATTGAACTTGCATCGTACATTGCCTGCGGAACGTAGGCCGATATGCCATCCTCTTCGGGTACGAAACTTTCAAAGCCGGTCTCGGCAAGCAGTGCTGCAAGCACGTCTGTGGCATATTCTTCATTAGGTGTTACAGTGAACCGTACTCTTGTATAATCGTTCATTTGTCTGCTGTTTTGTGCGAAAATAATACTTTTTGCTGAATCTGGCAATATGTGAGGCGGCAATGGATTGTGCAGGCCTTAAACCTTTGACCTGAACCGCAGATAGAACATTGCTCCGGCACTGGTGAGCCCGAACGGGAATGACATCCATACACCTGTCAGCCCCCAGTCGAAGACAAAACCGAATAGATATCCTACCGGCAATGAAATGACAAAGTATGCAATGAATGCGTATATCATAACCGGCTTTACATCGGCTACGCCTCGCAGTGCGTTCGAGAAGTTGCATTGCAAGCCGTCTCCGAACTGGTATAGTATGAAAGGAACGGCAAGGCTTGCAACGAGAACAGTTACTTCGCTGTCATCTATAAAGAGTGCTCCTATTTGGTTGCGTAGCAGGAATATCATGGACGAAGCAATAAGAGCCATTGCAAGAATAAGATGAAATCCTGCATTTGCCGAACGGCGAATATCGGGCGTGTTTTCGGCACCGAGGTAGTTGCTCACCTTTACAGCAACAGCCGCAGCCATGCCATAATACATCATGAAACCAATCTGTCCTACGGTACACATTATCTGATGTGCGGCAAGAGCTGCCGTTCCAATCCATCCGATCATTATGGTAGCAAGGCTGAACGATGCAGTCTCCATGCCCATCTGCAATGCAACTGGAAGTCCTATCATGTTGAGTTCCTTTAGCTGTTTTCCCGTCAAATGGCTGTTGTTGAATCCTTCGGAGTAGATGCGGTAGCGTTTGCTGCCGAAGAATATTGCAATGAATACAGCAAGCATGGCCATGCGCGATACCAGTGTGGCTATGCCGGCACCAAGAAGTCCCAGTTCTGGCATTCCGCATTTTCCGAATATGAGCATGTAGTTTCCGGCTATGTTGAGAAGGTTGCCGCCGAGCATTATCCACATGGGTGTCTTTGTGTCGGTAATGCCGTCGGAAAATTGCTTGAAGGCATTGAAGAGCATTACGAACGGCAATGATATGAGAAGAACCAGGTAGTAGGGACGCATCAGTTCCAGGAGCTCATGCGGTTGTCCCAGATTTCCTATGTTGCAGTAGAGAACGCCCATGGCGCATATCAGGATGAATGCTATAGCTCCGTTTGCGAATAGGGCATTCTTCAGTGCTGAACCGATTTCTCTTTTCTTTCCGCTGCCGAAGAGCCTTCCAACGATAGGTGTCAGTCCATATGAGAATCCTGTAGAGAATATTATGGCAAGGTTGAACATGTTGTTTACGAAACTTGCAGCACCAAGGTCTTCAGTGCCATGCTGTCCCACCATTATGGTGTCGGCAAAGGAAAGCAGGATTATGCCTATCTGCCCTATGATTATAGGTAATCCCAAACGGAACAGTTCCTTGTAATGTTCGGAGTATGGTTTCATTGAAGGTGCATCAGAATTTAGGTGGTTCTGCTCATGGCATATCGGCCTATGAAACAATATTGGGCATATTTTGTTTATGCACAACTGTTACATGATAGCTACAAGTTCCACTTCAAATATAAGTGTGGAGTATGCAGGGATAGGTCCGTTGGCACGTGAACCGTAACCGGCTTCCCAGGGTATGTAAACCATCCAATGGTCGCCTACGTGCATTTGTGTGAGGGCTATCTGCCAGCCTACGATAAGGTCGCTTAAGCAGAACGCCTCAGGGTAGCCTCGTTCCCAACTGTTGTCAAAGACCTTGCCGCTGATGAGGCTCCCTTTGTAGTTCACGGTTATGACATTGCCATGACGCGGGCAACGGTCGCCCTCGCCGCTCTTGATAATCTTTACAAGCACGCCCTGCGAAATTTCGAGGAACTCTTCTTCGCCGTTTCGCAATGCCTCCATGAACGCTTCGTTCTTCTGCTTGTATTCGGGGTTCTTTATTTTTGCCATAGGGGTTGGGATAAAAGGGGTCAAAAAGGCTAAAAGGGACCAAAGTGTTGAACGACAGAAAGACGTATTATGAAAGTTGTTCTTCGGCCATCAGTATTTCTATTGCCCGGCATAGCTGGTCGGGGCAGGATGTCGGCTTGCCGTTGCAGCTGATTCCTTTAAGGCGTGAGATGACATCTTCGTACCTCATGCCTTTTACAAGGCTGCTTATGCCTTGCAGGTTGCCGTCGCATCCTCCGTAGAACTTTACATCCGTAATTACGCCGTTGTCACCGCTCAACTCTATGAAACGTGAGCATGTGCCGGTTGTCTTGTAGGTTATAGTCTTCATTGTTGTATATAATTTATCTACGAAGATAGTGCAAAAAACCACATTATATGTTATAAAAACAAACTATTTGTTTATTTTTGTATCATTCAACTATAAATGATGACCGATATGAAAAAATTTCTACTATTATCAATCATTGCCTTGTTGTCAATTCCGGTGGCAATGAGAGCCGATAGCAGTGTAAATCTTACCCCACTGCCGAAGAGTATGGTGAAGGGCACCGGAACTATGGCTCTTCCCGAAAGTTTCTCAATATCTGCAGGAAACCTTGCCGACAGTCTCAAGACCGAAGCTGTAAAGTTTGCGACTCTTTTTACCGAGGTGACCGGCTATGATGTCAAGGTTAATAATGACGATGCAGCAGCATTGATAAGGATGTCATTGTATAAAGGGAATGAAGAACTCGGCTGCGAGGGATATACGCTTGATATCACTGCCGAAGGCATTGATATCTCTGCAAACTGCTCCAACGGCTTCTTCTATGCTTTCCAGAGTATAAAGAAGATGCTGCCGGCAAATGTTATGGCCGGAGTAAAGGACCCTGCAGTAACAGAATACTCCTTGCCGCTTGTAAGCATTGTCGATGCTCCTCGCTTCGAGTATCGCGGTTTTATGCTTGATGTAAGCCGTCATTACTTCAGCATTGAGCAGATAAAACGTATGCTCGATGTAATGTCATATTACAAGATGAACCGTTTTCATTGGCATCTTACCGATGACCAGGGATGGCGTTTTGAAGTGAAGAAATACCCTCGTCTGACAACAGTTGGAGCTACACGCAACGACAACTGGATTACCGACCGCGTATATGGCGGATACTATACAGGCGAGCCGTACGGCCCATATTTCTATACTCAGGAGGAGTGCCGCGAGATTGTTGCATACGCGGCAGAGCGTCATATCGAGGTTGTGCCCGAAGTTGAGTTCCCCGGTCACTCTTGTGCTGTCAATACTGCCTATCCCGAATTCAGCTGCAATCCTAACGGAGCACACAACGTGCAGGTAAACGGAGGTGTTTTCGCCGATGTGCTGAATGTGGCAAGCCCATTGGTGTTGCAATTTGCGAAGGATGTGCTGGATGAGATAATAGAAGTGTTCCCCTACAGCCAGATTCACATCGGTGGCGATGAGACGCCTACAAACGCTTGGCAGAGCAACGCAGAGTGTCAGGCAATGATGCAGGAGCTGGGATTGACCAATGTGCGCCAGCTGCAGTCGCATTTTGTACGCAAGTTATCGGATTATGTTACATCAAAAGAGGGCGACAAGAAGCGCACTGTGATAATGTGGAATGAGAGCCTGACAGCCGGTGGTACTGATGAGGAACTCATAAAAGGCACGGGCGGTACAATGATGTGTTGGGAGATTGGCAATGCTCAGCCATGTGCTCTGAAGGCCGCTCAGTATGGTATGAAATCTATCATTACCACGCAGGTACCATACTACATCAACCGTCGTCAGAGCACCGATGCCGATGAACCGAAGGTTGCCGGCTACGGAACAGACAATGTAAAGGCTGTATATGACTATGTGCCCATTCCTGCAAGTGTTCCAACAAACCTGCACAAATACTACGTCGGTGTACAGGGTACCTTCTGGACAGAGCATGTGCAGGATAATGATTTGCTTGAATATCTGGCTCTGCCACGTCTTACAGCTATCGCCGAGACTGGCTGGACGCCGGCTGCAAAAAAGAATTTCAGCGATTTCCAGGAGCGAATCACCAAGGATACCCTTCTGCTTAACTACAACAGCTACGAATACGGTCGTCACTACATTCTTGAAGGCGACGGTAGCACCGGCGGAAAGGTTATGCCGACCATATCGACCGATGTGGAGAAAACATGGTACCGCATTGTGACTACGGCTACTGATGCCCGTGCCGGCCGTTGCATACAGTTGTTGCGCGAAGGAATGAACATTGCCGACAAGACAGGCACTGCACCAGCCGGTCGTCTTTGGAACAGCGAAATAATAGAAGATGAGAGCAATGAAGGCTACGATTACCAGTTGTGGGCATTCATGCAGGACCCGAATAACCCCGAACGTTGGGCTATAGTGAATAAGGCAAAGCCGAACGGGTCGGTAAAGGGCACACCGACAGCCGAGAACAACACAGGCCGTTGGGACTATGACGAGAACAACCGTCATTACGACTTTATTCTGGGTGACAAGGCATACGCACAGAACGGCAACAATTACAACTACAGCATACGTAGCCAAAAGGTATCTAATGGTAATATGTGCCTCAACTATGCAGGTCCCGGACAGAATTACTCCATTAATCTATGGAGTGACCCGGCTGACGGAAATGGCGGTATATGGGAGTTCCGCCCGGTAGCTTCAGCGTCAGCTGAAATCGAATATCCTGTTTCGGGAACATACTATCGCATTATAAACAATACCGAGCGTTTCAAAGGATGGAGCCTCTATGACAATGGCGATGCAACCGTGACAGCTGCAAAGCAGATGTATGGTGCCGATGTGTGGGAAGTTGTTGATGCCTCAGTAACAGCTAATGGCCAGGATTTGAAGCTGCGCAATGTGGCGACAGGCCGATATATAAGCGGTGCCACTGCACCTATTGCATTGGGCGAAAGCGGTGTTGTGCTTACCAATAACTATAATACAAGGAGCGGCGACTTCAGCATTATGGCCGGTAACGGTGCTCTGTATCCGATTCCCGAGCGTGCTGCGACCAACCCCAATACTCTTAACAAGGGTGGTATATATCCGCAAGGAACAGGGTGGCTATATGAGCCTGCAGCACTTGCAACATACGAATGCTACGGTCCGGACGGCAATATGCTGAAGAAATTCTATCAGGCAATAAAGGCCGGTGGTGAATTTGTTGCAGAGATACCCGAACTGCCAAACCTTGAAGCTGTATCACACACCGTATCAGACGATGGTGAAAACAAAATTATAAAAGTGACATACAAACGTGTATCATACAGCATTATAACAAGATGCTTCTCAATGGACGGCAACATGATAGCTGAATATGATGTCCCTTGTACTATAGGCGACAGCTATTCGGTCGAGTATCCGAAGGTGGAGTTCTTTGTTTGTGTAGGGGGCGATATGGAAGAGCGTACCATAATAGTACCGGAGGAGGATACCGTAATCGATGTATATTACGACTGCGAGGGCATAATGGGCGCAGCTGCTGTAGGCGAAGCTGTCACAGAACTTGAGGGCGGTGCATCATACCTCATTTATAATGCCAAGGATGAGGCCGCGCGCAGCGGTTTCCTCAGCGTTTCAGCAGTTGGTGCCGGCATAACAACCACAAACGGCATAAGTGATGCCAATCCTGCGTTTGTGTGGAACCTTGAGGGTGACGGCAACCGTTTCACCGTTATGAACAATTACGGCATCTACATTCCTCAGCTGTTGCGCGGCTCGCTTGTCACAGGCAGCAATACGCCAGAGACCTTCATATTTACTTTCGATGAAAGCACTGCGACCTGGAGCATTCAGGGCACAAGCAACAGCTACTATTGGAACGGCAATGCAAACAATACATTTACGGGCTGGGACGGGGGACATCCGTTCGTGTTCTATCGCTACAAGCCACATCCTTATTTCACTGTATCATACAGATGTGTTGATGAGGAGGGCAACTTGCTTGACAGCGGTTCGCGTTATGTAAAAGGCGGTGACCAATACACTTTGCTCACTCCGATTATTGAAGGTTACAGCGTTAAAGAGAGTGATGCCGTATATGAAGAACTTGCATACGTCTCCAAGAATATTGACATAAATCTTGTCTATACCAATGGCGAGACCGGCATAAGCGAGGTGAAAGGCGAAACCGGAAAGATTAAAGGTATTTACGACCTGCAAGGCCGTAAGGTGGAAAACCCGGTCAAGGGAATATATATAGTTGACGGCAAAAAAATGCTTGTTAGGTAAATACCTTAATGCATAAAGCATAAAAACAGTATCGGCCACGAAAATCCGTGGCCGATACTGTTTTTATGCTGCCGGTTCATCCTCCGATTTGAGGGTAGGCAGGCATATATGATGTTTTACGGCAAGCACTCGTGTAAGGAAAACGGCTGTACCGCATGCCGGCAAGGTAATCTCTGATGCAAGGCCGAACCAGTTGCATACTCCGAATACAATTCCTCCGACAACGCATGCCATGGCATATATTTCCTTGCGGAAGATAAGCGGCTCTTCATTGATAAGCACGTCACGTATGACACCACCGGCCGCACCGGTCATCGTACCCATTACTACTGCTACCCAGATAGGGAGTCCGCAGTCGAGTGTCTTCTGTATTCCCACAATGGTGAACAGCGCAAGGCCTATGGCGTCGAAGATGAAGAATGTGTTGTGCATGTGTATCAGGTAACGGCGGAACAGTATTACCCATACCAAAGCAAGGCCCGTACATGATAGATAGAAACCGTCGTGCATCCAGAATACCGGCACGTCGAGCATTACATCGCGTAACGTTCCGCCGCCGATGGCGGTTGCTGCACCCACTACGTATGCTCCGAACCAGTCGAACTGTTTGGCCGAAGCCAGGCGTATTCCGCTTATGGCAAAGGCAAATGTTCCCACAAAATCAATTATCTGCAGCAAGGTGATGTTGCCTAGCCAGTTCAATATATTGTTGAAAAGTTCCATTATGTTTCTTAAAATCGTGCTAAGATAAGGATTAGCATTGAAAAATTACTCTCTTCCTTCTAAAAAAATATTATCGGGTGCCTATGGAAGAGGAAATAGATGTATATTTGCTCCATAATAAGATGATATTATGAACCGCATACTGATACTGTTGCTTGCAATGCTTTTGCCTGGGCTGCAGGTGATGGCGCAGTCGCGCAAGACTATTGAGACGACTACCGACATAACGATGTTTGCACCGGCTCTTGTGGGTGCAGGAGTCGCTTTGTCAAAGGGTGATTACAAAGGCCTGTTGCAACTGGGTGAATCGCTTGTTGCATCGGTTGCTGTAAGCTATGCCTTGAAATATACCGTAAAGAAAGAGCGTCCCGACGGCAGTGACCGTCATTCGTTCCCGTCAAACCATTCCGGTTTCTCGTTTGCCGGAGCAACGTTCCTCCAGAAGCGTTATGGCTGGAAGTGGGGAGTTCCGGCATACATTGTCAGCGGATATGTAGCATGGGGCAGAGTATATTCCAGGAAACATGATGCATGGGATGTCCTTGCCGGTGCGGCAATAGGTGTGGGCAGCGGTCTCTTGTTCACTACAAAGTATGCCAAGAAACATGACATTACACTTTCGCCGGTTGTAGGTTCCGATGGCGCCTGTGGAATATACTTCTCCATGAAATTGTAATAATTAGCTTGTATATATTATTCTTCCGTGAGCTATTTTTTTGTATCTTAGCCCGAAGAAACAGTGTTGTCTAATAAATGTAATAATTATGATTAAGCAAGAATGGATTGATAAGGGATATATCGATGAGGCTATCCCTGCGGATGTGGATCTCAAGGCTGGAATCCGCCGCTTGTGTGAGGAGAAGAATGCTGTGGTGCTTGCACATTATTATACAGACGGAGATATACAGGATGTTGCCGATTTCGTAGGTGACAGCCTGGCTCTGGCACAGATAGCTGAAAAGACAACTGCCGATATCCTTGTGATGTGCGGCGTGCATTTCATGGCCGAGACAAACAAGATTCTTTCACCCGAAAAGAAGGTTCTTATTCCCGACCTTAATGCCGGCTGTTCACTTGCCGAAAGCTGCCCTGCAGAAGAGCTTGCAAAGTTCAAGGCTGAACATCCGGGTTACAAGGTGGTTGCCTATGTGAACACTTCGGCAGCCGTGAAGGCACATACCGATATTGTGGTGACGTCAACCAATGCACGTGCCATAGTGGAGAGCTTCCCCAAGGACGAGAAGATAATATTTGCTCCCGACAAGAACCTCGGAGGCTATCTTAATGCAGTAACTCACCGCAATATGCTTTTGTGGAATGGCGGCTGTCATGTCCATGAACAGTTCTCGATAGAGAAGATTGTGGAGCTGAAGGCTGCTCATCCCGATGCAAAGGTACTCGCACACCCCGAATGCAAGAGCGGAGTGCTTGCGCTTGCCGACTTCATCGGTTCTACAGCTGCAATACTCACGTATGCAGAGAAGAGCGATGCTGCTGAGTTCATTGTGGCTACAGAGAGCGGAATACTGCATGAGATGATGAAGCGTTGTCCCGGAAAGAGATTCTTGCCTGTGCCTCCGTCAACAGGCCCGTGTGCATGCAACGAGTGCGGTTTCATGCGCCTGAATACTCTGGAGAAACTGTATAATACGCTCAAGTATGAGTGGCCGGTTGTAGAACTTGACGAGGAGTTGCGCATTGCAGCCAAGAAGCCTATTGTAAGAATGCTGGAACTGTCCAAGTAGAATATTATAAGCATTGAAGCCGGCTAATAGCCGGCTTCAATGCTTATAGGTGTCAGTTGCTCCATATATTGCCCCAGCCTCCGCTGTTGTTGCTTCTGGTACCTGTGTCAGGGACCGAGCTGCGCGTTTCGCTTCCTGTTGATGCAGCAATGATGTTGCTCTCGATGATAATACTCTCCGCTTCCGGAGCATGATAGCTTTTCTTCATGATATAAGTGTTAAGTTCAAGTTAAACAATTTTCGGGCTGTATGTCATATACTGCCCGGTGTACTGTTAAATGTAACACTTACAGCAGAAGAATGTTCGGAGTATATAAAAAGTAAATTTGCTGTGTTACGTTTGCCTTCAAAATCCTCATTTACGCTCAGTAAATTATAGGGTATTTTCACCTATTTTATAAGATTTGCCAATAATATGCAAAACATTGTGTTTTAGCGTATTTTGGCAAATTTTCTTTTCTTGCGATTTACGGAATTTGCCGATAATATCTACTTTTGTATGCAAATAGTATGTGCAAGGATTTGCATACACAGAAGTAATTAACCTAAAAAAACGGCAGATTATGTTCAAGTATTCAAAGGACGGCATATCGGTACCCTCGGTGCTGGATGCCCGTCGAGCCAAGAAGTGCGGTCTATTTCCTGTGAAGATACAGGTCATCTACAACCGCAAGCAGAAATACTACTCTACGGGGCAGGAACTCTCCAAGGAGGATTGGGCGAACCTTGCTGAGAGCAAGAGCCGCCGATTGTCGGAGATTCGTTCAAGTATCGCATCACTCTTGGTTCAGACGCAAGAAAGATGAGTTTATGGAAGCGTTAGGATTGCCGACAAGTAGAAGACAAAATCGAGGGCTGAAACTCTAAAATACTCATCAAGTCGTAATAATTTACCTAATATGAGCCTATTATTACGACTTTTTTGTAATTTTGCAGTTGGATAGGGATAACTCTATCCAAGACATATGAGTTAAAAAGAAGCGTTATGCTATCTTGATACTTGGGAACGTAGGAAATTCACAAAGTATAAGTCAAGAAAAGCGTAATGGTTTCTCACGCATATAGCGTGGGCTGCTATTACCATCCCTCGACTTATACGGGTTTTCCTACGACCTCCAAGAACGAACGTGGCATTGCAGTTCCACGCTTCTTCGTTGAATAAGATTGGTCTTTGGGGGCTGGAAGACTTGGTATGGTTATGGCAGACATTAAATTCCCAGTCGTAGAACTTGAAGACAATAAATTTCAAGTTTCGGTAGATTTGAATTTGTATGCAAAAGAGGTTATTACAGCAGCCTTATACAAATTTACCCATCTCTATTTCATACATCAGGTAACTGATAGTAGCAATTCCAACTTAGTTCAAATTGTTTTTGAGTCCAAAGAGGATAATCAAGTAAATGCAGATGTTCCAAAACACTTCTGCAATGAGTTGATAGACCAGCAACTTAGACATTATACGAATAATCAATTTGGACATATTCGAGATTTGATAGTTGAAGAAGCATTCAAACCTGTCAATGTAAAACGATGAATTATGGCTTATCAACTATTGCCGTTCCGCTTTGAACGATTTAATGATAATGAATATCTCCTAACTAACGAAGTGGGAGAATATATATTCTTACAGAATGAAGACTTTTATCATCTTGTAAAAGGTGATATGGATGAACATTGTGATTTGTTTTATGATATAGCCTCAAAACAAATTGCAACTACTGATAACGTTACGGATGTAATCCCGATGCTTGCTACTAAATTCCGTACCAAGAAAAGCATATTGAGGGATTTTACATCTTTGCATATGGTTGTGCCTACTTTACGCTGTAATTCAAGTTGTATTTATTGCCAAGTTGCACGTAAGAATATGGACGACCATTCTGCAAATATGACAAAGAAAACAGCTAAAAATGTAGTTAAAACTATATTTCAATCGCACTCGCCATTTATAAAGATAGAGTTTCAAGGTGGAGACCCATCTACTGATTTTGAAATGGTTAAGTATATTATTGAAGAGACTGAATGGCAGAATCTATTCAAGAAACGTGTACTTGAATTTGTTATATGTACTAATCTGACATTGCTTAACGAGGATATGGTAAAATACCTCAAAAAGCATAAATGTATGATTTCAACATCCTTAGATGGTCCAAAGGATTTGCACGACACAAATCGTCCTTTACAGAATAAAGACTTAGACCATCACGCTATATTTGAAAAGAACCTAACTATGATACGCGACATTTGGGGGGATAAAGAGTGTGTTTCCGCCTTGATGACTACATCAAAACATAGTTTAGGGCGTTTCAAAGAAATTATTGATGAGTATGTTCGATTAGGATTTAACAATATCTTCTTACGTTCTCTTAATCCATACGGATTTGCAAAGCAGTATAAAGAAAAAATTGCTTATCCCGTAGAAGCATTTATTGAGAACTATAAAGAAGGACTTAATTATATAATTGAGTTAAATAAGCAGGGTACATTTTTCATTGAGGGTTTTGCCGCATTATTGCTTAAACGAATGTTGACCCCATTTGCAACAGGTTTTGTTGACTTACAATCACCTGCTGGCGTTGGAATCGCAGGAGTAATTTATGATTATGACGGGAATGTGTATGTCTCTGATGAAGCCCGAATGATGGCTCGTTTCAAGAATTTCTATTTCAGACTTGGAAATGTGAATGAGAATACTTACCAAGAAATGTTCAATGGTGAATTACTTCATAATATTATTTCATCCGCTTGTACGGAATGTTTACCTATGTGCTCGGAATGTATATTCCAACCATATTGTGGTGCTGACCCCGTCCGTAATATGTCAGAGCAGGGAGATATGATAGGATTCCGTCCAACCAATGAAATGTGCAAGAAAACAAAGGCGATTATACGCTATCTGTTTGAGTTATTAAAGAGGCACGACCCTGAGATAAATAGAATATTTTGGTCTTGGATAATTTGATTTGAAATGAAACAGATTCAAGGAACATCATATAATATCAATGACGATATAATAGGAAGAATCACATTTGGGAAGAATATATTCTCTCGTTCAAATGAAATTCTTGTAAGTAATAATGTAGATAAGCCTGCATTTGGTTATTCTGCGACAATAACATCCAATAAGTCAGTTGTTGACAATAGTAAACCATATTGTATTGTTGACAATACAGATAGTTTCCACGAAGGGGATGTCGTTGTTGTCAATAATCAAGGAGAAGTTATATTTGTGTATGAGATTTCCTCAAATCATAATGCGATAATGGCGACAGAACGCTGTAATCATCGTTGTATTATGTGCCCACAACCTCCAATTGTTCAAGAAAAAGATAAAACTCCATTCAATCTTAAACTTATTTCATTATTTGACAAAGGGACTGAGGAAATTGGTATAACTGGAGGTGAGCCAACTCTCATAGGAGATAATCTTTTTGTGTTGATTAAGCACATACAGAAAGAACTTCCTAAAACTGCAATTAGTATCTTGTCAAATGGAGTAAGATTTGCAGATAAGGAGTTTGCTATGAAATTGGCAAAATGCCATCATCACGATTTACAGATAGATATCCCATTATTTTCGGATATAGCGGATGAACATAATCGAATTGTTGGAGCAAAAACATTTTACAAGACTATACAGGGATTATATAATTTAGCGTTATTCCGTCAAAGAATCGGTTTAAGGATTGTAGTCCATAAGCAAACTTATAAACGCTTGCCTCAGTTTGCGGATTTTATATATCATAATTTCCCTTTCGTCTCGCAAGTAGCATTTATGCAGATGGAAACAACAGGGTTGGCAAAAGAAAACTTCGATGAGTTATGGATTGACCCCTACGATTATAATAATGAACTGCGTGAAGCTGTTCTTCTTTTGGCTGACAGAGGTATGAAACCATATATTTATAATGCACAATTATGTGTATTACCCGAAGATATACGAAGCTATGCCCAACAATCAATCTCAGATTGGAAAGATATATATCTTTCAGAATGTGACGGTTGTTTGCTAAAAGGTCAATGTGCAGGTTTCTTTGCTTCAAATAAAGAGCATCATAGTAAGCATATCAAAAAAGTAGAACATATATCCAATGATATATCGTGTTAGTTCACTTATTGTTTAATCTTAAAAAGGAGGTCTCAATGAAGAAGCTTTTGTTCTTTGCTGTCTCTGCACTTCTTACAGGTGCAAGCTATTGTTCCTCTGTTGGCGAAAAGATTGTTGCTAAGGTTACAAACAGCGACACTCAAATCGAGCAACAACAGGAACAAACATTGGTACTTGAACAATCGTCTGCCGAGTTTAAGTTACTCGCCAGTCATAGTTCACACAGTAGCCATAGCTCGCATAGTTCACACAGCAGCCACAGTTCGCACAGCTCTCATAGTTCACACTATTCGAGTAAATAAAGAACTTGGTAAAATTAGGATGGGAGTAGATTTTTCTGCTCCCATTTCTTTATGTCTTATATTAAAAATTATATTCGCAGAATGATTGTATTTTTAAATTAGTAGATAGTCTAAACTTTTCTTTTTCGTTATTCCTTTGTGCATTTCTTTTTGGATGTATATTAGGAGTATTTTTCATGCAAATTACTGGAATAATATTAGAACTTGTATAAAAAGTCTGCAAATCATCTCCTGATTGCAAAAAGTTTTCTTTTAGAAAAAGATAGAAATCTTTTATTTGATTCATTGCATGACTAAAACTTTTCCATAAAGTCTTATCTTTGGTCAATGAATCTACATCCATTTTAAATTCAACAAGAAGTAGCTTGTTGTCATCAAAAATAATACAATCACAACGTCCACGCACAATACCATCTCCAACATAATCTTCTAGTCCATACTCTATTAAACCTCCATCCACACATATATGAACTATTTCATTATTATTGTTATTTATTATCTTAAATGCTTTGTCATGAAAATCTGCAGATGTTGTAAAAAAAGTACATTGTGATTGTTTACAATCATAAGCATATATAATAGATTCGCTTAACCGATCTATACTATACGTGGTTGCGGTAAAAAGTGCTTGAATTTTTGAGCAAAAATTATTCCTCATATTTAAATCATTGAATATAGAAAATCAAATTCATTATTGATATTTTCAGTCTCTTCATCAATAGAATTATCTCCTATCAGTTGAGTTTCTCTATCAAGAATCGATTTG
The DNA here is from genome assembly GCA_017522915.1 of Bacteroidaceae bacterium. Lineage (GTDB taxonomy): Bacteria > Bacteroidota > Bacteroidia > Bacteroidales > Bacteroidaceae > HGM04593. Next base: position 24,156 of record JAFWXX010000007.1, on the reverse strand, counting down.
CAATATACTTCAGAACCTACTTTTAAAGCATATGCTTGAAATTTATCAGGGTCTATATTCATATATTCCTTTGCCGATATTTTTAATTTTTCTGTAGAAAAGAAATCTTCAATCACATTAATTTTGTCAGGCTGGGCTCTTACGACTTTCGTATAATATAACATATTATTAAAAGTCGATTGGACATATGGACTATGTGTCGTAATAATTAATTGGCTGTTAGTCTTATTCGCAACTAAAATCAACAGTTCTATTAATAACTTCTGAGCTTTAGGAAATAAATGTGTTTCTGGCTCCTCAATTATTCGAGAGGCTTTTTGTTTTTCGTTCAATATATATATAGCATCTTGTATAATGCGTATTACTTCCTGCTGTCCTGAAGAGGAAATGTTTAATGGAACAAACTCTTTTTTCGTGTAAAAGATCCTCTCTTTGCCATTCTCATTTTTATAATCACCATGTAGGATTTGCGATATAATGCTTGAAACAAGTTTCCTAAATGGTGTATTCTCAATATTTTCTTCTATTCCATTAAAATAATCTGCCAAGAATTTAGAATAACTAATAAATTCCTTTATTAGATTTATATCAATAGTATTAGTTTCCGTATTATTATATAATGCAGATTTAAGTTCTCCAAAAAAGAGTAACTGAAATTGTTCTGGGTAAGAAACAGTGATATTTCTTCCAGCAGGGAAAAATAGAGTCTCTCTTTCATCAAAAAACATCTTATTCACCTCTGTAGTCATTTTGCTAACTAATGCATTCTTAGCTTTTTCCTGCAAAATAAAGTTGTTTCTACTATTATCTTCTCTATTTAAAAGCTTTTGAAGGGGTATAGTCTTTTTGCTAATAAAATCCCAATATTCAGCGTCAAACTGAATCTGCAATGATTTCTTTTTAGACAAAGTCAAATTATATCCTTTTTCGGTAGAGAATACATATTGTATATAAAAATCATCATTCAATCTTGAGGTATATCCAAAATACATCGCAAATTTATTTTGAATAATAGTTATTAGTTTTTTTTGTAATTCACATAATGGTTGCTTATGTGAATCATATAATAAATTAAAATAGTCTTGCTTTAGAGACTTAAAGAAATATATCAATTTTGCTATTGTGCTCTTTCCGCTAGCTTGTTCTCCTATCAGAAAAAGAAAATCCTTAACTTCTAACTCAGCTTGAGAAATCTGTCTAAAATTTCTTATAACAATCTTTTGCATAGAAAAAAATATTAATTATCATTTATGTGCAAAGGTATGAACTATTTATCAAATCTGGCAAAGTATAGAGAATAAAATCTTTTATCCTCATTATTTTATTACATAATAATTATTATTTTATAATGTAGTTATGTAATATGTGTGTAAATCTGACCTTATTAAGATATACTTTGATCAGTTTAGTTTATCCCATTGGCTATATACCCAAAACGGACTAAACTTATTTGTGCATTGACAGCATAAAATATGCTGGCGAAAAAAGAAATCATTGCTACTTCTCTTTTCGTCAGCATTATTTTTATACCTTAGTGATGTCGGAAGTGAAAGAAAATAGAAACAATCGCCTACTACGACAGAAAATTTTGTTGTGGTATTTTTGCATTACCATTTTTCTTAAATATCCGATTTTGTATGCAAATTGTATGTGGTAATAATTTAGCAATACGCTTAAATGTTGATATAATACATTGGCAGCATATATTTAAGATTGGTAGATTGGGACATAATTTACGCTCAGTAAACTCCGGTTTTAAGAGCTTCGCAAGCCTTGAATTTTATCTTTTCATTCATTTCCATAACAAATGAGGGCGACCAAATTGGTCGCCCTCATTTGGCTCTTTTACTTTCCGAATCTTTCGCGTAGAGTCTTTATCATGTCCTGAGTCATGCTGTCGAGGTCGTAGCTCGGCTTCCAGTCCCACTCCTCACGTGCGCAGGAGTCATCCATCTTGTTAGGCCATGAGTCGGCAATCGCCTGACGCACGGGGTCGAACTCGTAGTGCATCTTGAAGTCGGGGATATACTTTTGGATTGATGCCTTTATAATCTCCGGGTCGAAGCTCATTGACGCTACATTGAAACCGTTGCGGTGAACGAGCCTTGAGGGGTCGGCATTCATGATTTCAATAGCAGCTTTCAAAGCATCGGGCATGTACATCATATCCATGAATGTGCCTGCCTGGATAGGGCATGCAAAATCCTCGCCCTTGACAGCTGCATAGTAAATCTCTACAGCGTAGTCTGTTGTTCCGCCTCCGGGGAGCGTTACGTTTGATATAAGGCCGGGGAAACGTGTCGAACGTGTATCAACACCGTATTTAATGAAATAGTAGTCGCTCAGGAGCTCGGTTGCAACCTTTGTCACACCGTACATTGTGCGCGGACGTTGTATTGTGTCCTGCGGAGTGTTGTCATGAGGTGTGTTGGGGCCGAATGAGCCTATAGAGCTTGGGGTGAACACCGCGCATTTCTTTTCGCGTGCAATCTCAAGAATATTTATCAGACCGTTCATCTGGATGTCCCATGCAAGCAGAGGCTTTGATTCCGCTACAGCCGAAAGCAAGGCTGCAAGGTTGTATATTGTGTCAATCTTGTATTTATCTACAATGCCGGCAAGCTGTTGGGCATTCTTTACGTTTGCCTCTTCTGCCGGGCCGCTTTCAAGGAGTATTCCCTTCGGTTCTGCACCAGGAATGTAACCTGCAACAATATTGCCGTCTGGTATCATGTTGCGTAACTTCATTGTAAGCTCCGAACCGATTTGGCCGGTAGAACCGATAACAAGTACATTCTTCATAATTATATATAGCTTGGTGTTTATGCAATCATTGTTTTTTCAAAGTTACAAGTATTTTTGTAAATCTTCTTCTCTCTCAATGTTTTTTTGAGTTAAAAAGATGAATATTTTTATCGGTTTTTTGATTTTATTCAATAAAAAGGTAAATTTGTAACAAAGCATTTTACTACGATTATTCACGAACTTAATAATACAAGACTATGTACGGAAAGTTCCAACAACATTTGCAGAACGAGCTGGCTGCGATAGATGAGGCCGGCTTGTACAAGAGAGAACGTAACATTGCGTCCCAGCAGTTTGCCGAGATTACACTCGAAGACGGCTCAAAGGCCCTTAACTTCTGTGCCAACAACTATCTTGGCCTGTCGAATAATCCTCGCTTGATGAAAGCTGCTCAGGAGGCTATGGAAGAGCGCGGATACGGTATGTCTTCGGTGCGTTTCATCTGCGGTACTCAGGATTATCACAAGACGTTAGAGAAGGCTATTGCCGATTATTTCAAGACAGAAGATACAATACTTTATGCAGCATGCTTTGATGCCAACGGAGGTCTTTTCGAACCGCTTTTTACAGCTGAGGATGCTATTATATCCGACTCCTTGAACCATGCTTCAATCATTGACGGCGTTCGTCTGTGCAAGGCTCAGCGTTATCGGTATGCGAATGCAGACATGGCCGATCTGGAGCGTTGCCTTCAGGAGGCTCAGGCCCAGCGTTACCGCATTATAGTTACCGACGGTGTCTTCTCTATGGACGGAAATGTAGCTCCTATGGACAAGATATGCGACCTCGCAGAGAAGTACGATGCGCTTGTTATGGTCGATGAGTCGCACTCAGCAGGTGTTGTAGGTCCTACCGGTCACGGTGTGGCAGAGCAGTTCGGCTGCTACGGACGTATCGATATATTTACCGGTACTCTCGGCAAGGCATTCGGCGGTGCTGTTGGCGGCTTTACGACTGGCCGTAAGGAGATAATAGATATGTTGCGTCAGCGTTCACGTCCTTATCTATTCTCCAACTCATTGCCGCCTTCAGTAGTAGGTGCGTCAATTGAGGTGTTCAAGATGCTTGCCGAAAGTGATGCGCTCCACACGAAGCTGCAGAACAATGTAAACTATTTCCGCGACAGGATGCTTGCAGCCGGTTTTGACATCAAGCCTACACAGTCGGCTATCTGCGCAGTAATGCTTTATGATGCTCCTCTGTCACAGGTGTTTGCACATAAGATGGCCGAAGAGGGTATCTTTGTGACAGGTTTCTACTATCCAGTTGTTCCAAAGGGCGAGGCACGTATCCGTGTACAGCTCTCTGCTGCTCATGAACAGGAACACCTCGACAAGGCTATCAATGCCTTCATAAAGGTAGGCAAGGAATTGGGAGTGATAAAGTAATTACTGTGTTACATAAACAGAATCAAGCAGAGCCACGGCTCTGCTTGATTCTGTTTATTATCTTTCTGCCCTCATAGGATTGTTAAGGAAGTCTTCGTACGACATTCGTATGCCGTCTTCAAGTTCTGTCTTGTATCTCCATCCGAGTGCAGCACTTTTTGATACGTCCAACAACTTGCGCGGAGTGCCGTTAGGCTTGCTTGTGTCCCACTTTATCTTGCCATTGTAGCCGACTGCTTTGGCGACAAGGGTTGTAAGTTCCTTTATTGAAATCTCTTTGCCGCTGCCTGCGTTTACTGTCTCGTTCCCACTGTAGTTGTTCATGAGGAATACGCATAGGTTTGCCAGGTCATCGACATACAGAAACTCACGCATTGGGGTTCCGTCCCCCCAGCATGTAACCTCTGTCGCACCGTTCTCCTTTGCCTCATGAAAACGTCGTATAAGTGCCGGAAGAACATGACTGTTTGTAGGGTGGTAGTTGTCGTTTGGTCCATAAAGGTTTGTCGGCATTACGCTTATGTAGTCTGTTCCATACTGACGGTTAAGATATTCACAGTATTTGAGGCCCGAAATCTTTGCAAGTGCGTATGCTTCGTTGGTAGGTTCAAGCTCCGAAGTGAGCAGGCAACTCTCTTTCATGGGCTGAGGTGCCATGCGAGGATATATGCATGATGAGCCAAGAAACTCCAGTTTCTTGCAACCGTTCTTCCATGCCGCATTAATAACATTCATCTCAAGCATCATGTTGTCGTACATGAAGTCTGCCAGTGCTGTATGGTTTGCTATTATTCCGCCAACCTTTGCTGCAGCCAGGAATACATATTCGGGCTTCTCGGCGGCAAAGAACTGCTCAACCTGTTCCTGACGGCAAAGGTCGAGCTGGCTATGCGTGCGTGTAATGATGTTTGTATAGCCTTGTTTCTGCAATTCACGCACTATTGCCGAGCCTACCATGCCTCTATGCCCGGCAACGTATATCTTTGAATCCTTTTCCATGTTCTTTATTTTACGATACCGCGTTCAAGGTACTCGGCAAGGTTCATACGTATCCTGTCGCCGGCTTTTTCTATAGCGACTTTTGCCATATCGGAATCTACCATAATCTTTACAAGCTGTTCAAATGTTGTCTTTTGTGGGTTCCAACCGAGTCTCTTACGTGCTTTAGAAGGGTCACCCCATAGGTTTACTACGTCTGTCGGGCGGTAGAAGTCGGGCGATACTTCAATGAGTACCTTGCCTGTAGCCTTGTCTATGCCTTTTTCATCGGCACCCTCGCCTACGAACTCAAGTTCTATGCCGACATGCTTGAAAGCATAATAGCAGAACTCCCGTACCGAATGCTGCTCTCCGGTGGCAATCACGAAGTCCTCGGGCTTGTCGTTCTGAAGCATAAGCCACATACACTCAACGTAGTCCTTGGCATAGCCCCAGTCACGCAGTGACGAGAGGTTGCCCAAATAGAGCTTTTCCTGTTTGCCTTGTGATATTCGTGCTGCGGCAAGTGTAATCTTGCGTGTTACAAATGTCTCTCCTCTTCGTTCCGATTCGTGGTTGAAGAGTATGCCCGAACAGCAGAACATATTGTATGCTTCGCGGTATTCCTTTACAATCCAATGTCCGTATAGCTTTGCAACAGCGTATGGACTGTAAGGGTGGAATGGGGTATTCTCGTTCTGAGGAACTTCTTCTACTTTTCCATAAAGCTCGGATGTCGATGCCTGATAAATATGGCATGTGTCGGCAAGTCCTGTAAGGCGAACGGCTTCAAGTACGCGAAGAACACCGGTAGCGTCAACGTTGGCGGTGAACTCCGGAGAATCGAAACTTACCTGGACATGGCTTTGTGCTGCAAGATTGTATATCTCATCGGGGCGTACTTTCCCTATGACCTGCAAGAGGCTCATTGAATCTCCGAGGTCGGCATAATGCAAATGGAAGTTCGGATGCCCTTCGAGATGTGCTATACGTTCGCGGTAGTCAACCGATGAACGGCGTATAGTGCCGTGTACATCATATCCCTTGCTTAGCAAAAGTTCAGAAAGAAATGAGCCGTCCTGGCCTGTTATTCCTGTTATAAGCGCTGTCTTCATGTTAAATAAATTTGTGCAAAGTTCGTTATAAAATAACTATTATGCAGGCAAATATGTTTTCAGCGTCGTTGAAATTTACTGATATTGATCTCAAACGTGCTTGCAGGAAGCCCCTCTTCGTTCACAAGATTGGCATCGGTATATGGTGTCCATGCGTAGCGTATGCGGTGCGCCTCGGTATCAATGATTAAACGGTTGCCCTTTATTGTTACCTGCTTCCCTGAATTGACAGCGGTGAAACTGCCGCTTTTTCCAGCAACCTCCAGTCCGCGTAATGCTTGCCCGTCGCTTGTCTTCAGTTCCACGGCATCGCTGAACTCTATGACCGTTTTCCCTCTGAAACTGAACGCCTTGACGGGTGTCGGGCCATGCTGTGCTACATGGCTCATACCGTATGTCTGGTTCAGGGCCAGGCGTGCCAGGCGTTCACCTACGGGTGCTTTCTCCTTAGGGTGTACATCGGTAGGATGCCCCTTGTCGCTTGAAACGGCAAAGTCGCAGAACGGAATGTTTCCGGCAAGTCTGCGTTGTGAATCGCGGAAGTGCGGCCATGAGGGGCGGTTTATACTTGACAACTGAACGAAGTAGAACGGCATTTCGGGGTTCTTCCACGTCTTGCGCCAGCTCTCGATGAGTGTAGGGAAAATTTCCTCATGCAATTCTACATTGTGAGCGTTCGATTCACCCTGATACCAGATAACTCCCTTTATCGGGTAGCATGCAATGGGTGCGATGCCGTTCTCATATAGGTAGCAAGGCTCGTATGGATGGCGTTGCAGCTTGTTGTTGCTCTTTGCTGTGTTCTTTGCAGCACGTCCTCGGCACCAATCCTGTATCATGTCATTCTCGCGCCAGTTGTAGAGGATATCGACAAGCGTGGGGTTGAACTCAATTGTCTTGCGGTCGATGAAGGCTTCGGCCGGGGCACCGCCTACAGCATTGCATATAAGGCCTATGGGCATCTTGAGCGAGTCGGCAAGCATGGCGCCGAAATGGTATGCAACTGCCGAGAAATCGCTTGTGTTCTTCTCGTTATGCTCCTGCCACTCTGTCGTGATGTAGTAATCGTGCCTGTTTAGCCTTTCAAGGTCAATGGAGTCCCATTCCACATTATCGGTAACAACACGTGGTTTCATGTCGTAGAGCCGGATATCCTTGCCTTTGATGTTGGCAAGGCTCTGTTCCTTATGTGAACTCTCCTTTACCATAAATGCCATGTTCGACTGTCCGGAGCATAGCCAAACCTCACCTATGACAATATTCTTGTATTCAATCTTCTTGTTTTCGCATTCTGCACTGATTGTGTATTTCTTGCCGTCGGCTTCCATGGGGGTGAACATTGCTTTCCAACTGCCGTCCTCGGCCACTTTGATAACTTGCTTCTGTCTGCCGAAACTGGCAACAACCTCCTTGCCGGAATCTGCTGTACCGCAAAGGACGAAAGGAGCATTACGCTGAACGACCATGTTATCGCTGTATATTGCAGGCAACTGCAGCCCGCCGAAGTCGCCGGTTATTGCAGAATATACTTGCTTTGCTATTATTCCGGCTCCCTCCGGGTCCGGGTGAAGTGCATCGGGCATCAGGTCGGGGCGGCTGTAGAGGTAACGGCTGAGGTCAATCAGTTCGACATTTTCATGTTCAGCTATCTTTTCAATCTCATCCTGTATCTGCCAGTACCAGTCGCGTGTACCGCTTTTGAAACGGCGATGCCAATGATATATTGGGGTCATGCGGCAGATGTATATCTTTGGGTTTCCGCTTGGATGTACCTTCCTGAAACTTTCCATAATGGCAGTATAGTCACCAAAGAACTCGTCGCGGTAGTTGGGCCAGTTGCGCGGGTCTGTATCGTTCAGTCCCAAGTGAATTATGACAATGTCGGGTGCGAAGTCAAGTGCGGCCTTGTATTCTGGCAGGTTGATGTATGGACGGTGTCCTTTGCTGAGCAGGCATGCTCCGGAGTGCCCGAAATTGCGTACTTCGTATCCATCTCCCAGCATCTTCTGAAGCTGAGTAGGGTATGAAGTCTCTGCCGGGTTCTTATGTCCCATACCATATGTTACGCTGTTGCCCACGCAGGCAACCTTTATTTTCTCCTGTGCTGTTGCCAGCAGTGGCAACGCAAGTGTCAATATCCAAAAGAGTCTTTTCATTATTGTGTGTTTTTTGATGTGCTAATATACAAATTTTCGGGCAGCACTTGACGTGTTGCCCGAAAATTTATATAACGGTTTTACCCGATATGATTGCTGATGGCATTGTCGAGATTTTGGCGTTTACTGGACAAAAACCTTTTTGCCATTGATGATATATATGCCCTTGCTTGGGTTCTCTACCTTACGTCCCTGGAGGTCGTATATATCTGTACTCTGTACTCTGTTGTCTGTTATCTCCTCAATACCTGTCGGGTTTGTCGATTTGATAGGGTAGAAGGGGTTCTCGTCAGTGAACTTGTACTTGCCGTTGCTTGCCCAGTCGAGTGAGAAGCGTACGAAGCGCATTGTATATCCGCCGAACAGTCCGTTCTCCTCGTAATATACGCCAAGTGTACCGTCGGGGAGAACTACAGCTGCGCTGTATGCCGAACCTCTTGGGCAAATAGTCTTTGGTGTGCCGAATGTTGCGCCCTCATCGGTTGAGAGAGCTATGCTCACATTCTGGCGGCTTCCGCTGTTAGGCAATGTCTGGAGTGCAATGTCCCACTTGTTGCCTTCTACAGTTGAACACCATACCATGTACTCGCCGTCGCATGCATTGCCCGATATGCCGCTTGTGAAGCGTGTCTGTGAAGGCAAGTGCCATGTCGCGCCGTCGTCCGATGTGTAGTTGTAGTAGTTGTAGCCGCTTGAACGTACGCTTATGGCAAGGTCACCGTTGTTGCGCTCAAGTGTCTTTGGTTCATCGGCTCCGCTTGTTCCGCTTGTTCCGCTCACATACCAGTTCTGGCCTCCGTCCTTGCTCATGAAGAAGTAGAAGTGCTGGCTGTTGTCGGCCTGACGGTTTACGAAGCTTGAAACGAGTGTTCCGTCACGCTTCTGGAGAGCTGCACCCGAACCTGAGAATCCGCTCTTCCATGTGTTGGTGTTCGGGTTAGAACAGTTAGCTCCGAAAAGGTCGTCGGTGTGGTCAACCGGTGCTTCCCAAGTGAGTCCGCCGTCACGGCTGGTGATAGTCTTCCAACGTGGAGGCTCTGCTGCTGTTCCGGCAAAGAATCCGTGGCCGTATGTTCCGGCACTTGTCATGATGCCGATAATCTCTCCGTTCTCGCGGTTGGTTACGATAGAGGCATCGCCGTGTCCGTAGTTACCGCCTGTCTCTGCTGTTCCTGCCACTGTCACCGGGTCGCTCCATGTGCGGCCGTTGTCCTCGGAGTACTGCGCTACCAGATAGCAGTGCGAAGGAAGGTCCGCATTATGTCCTTTGCGGTCATCGGTAAGTGTGACAAGACGCTTGCCGTCCTTTGTTACGGTGATTGACGGTATGCGGTAGTAAAGCGAGCCTTTGTCCATAGGCATGAGCACTGCACCTTCTGAAAGGAATATTGTAACGCTATGCTCCGGATTGCCCATGCTTTCGGCTATTTCCTTGCCGTCAACTGTATATGCTGTGATGTTTGCATCTACAATGTTGCCTTCCTTTGCATTGCCTGAAATGTCGTATGTGATCCATAGGTAGTGGTCGCCCGGTTCAAGGCTCTTTGTGCCTGTTATACTGAATGTGCCGTCGTCGTTTATTGTTACATCCTCACCGAACTGTTCGCCGTTCTCCTCGCGCCATGTCATCTTCTTGCTTCCATCGATGAAAAGTTCGCGCGAGTTGGTCGCGAAGTACGCCTTTACATTGGCGATGTCGCTCTTGTCTGTTCCGACAAACGCGCCTTTCACTCCCTGGAACTCCACGTTGCCCTCAAGGCCGCTTATGCGTATTGTCGAGCGCACGATAGGCTGGTCGATGTTGCCGATACCTGTGCTCACCTTGCCCTGTACGACCCTTGTCGATGCAAGTTCGGCCAAAGCATTGCTTGTGTCAACCTCGTCGAAACGCCATAGCGATGCGCCGCCGTCTTCTGCAGCCCAACGGACAATTACCTGACCGGCTTCCTGAGCGTGGAGCTCAACAGCATTGTCCTTGATAATGAAGAAACCGAATGAACTCTGTATATTATATATATGGTTGGCATCCTCGACAGTCCCGAATGAAGTGCTGCCGCCGGTTCCTGCTCCGGCTGTTCCGAAGTATTCCCCTTTGTAGTTCTTGATGGCCAGCTTGCCGTCCTTCTCCCAGAAGCTCCAAATGCGGTCGGCGCTGAATGTCTTCTCTCCGAAGCGCAGTTTCTCTGTCTCTCCGTCGCTGTATATTACCTTGCCGGCGCAGTATGTCTTGGCAGATGCACTTGTGATATAGTACCAACGTTCATTGCCTTCTGTGCTTATGGCAGGCATTTCGGGAGAGTCGTCCTTTATCTTTACGGTAAAACCGGTAAGGACAACTCCTTTGCCATTGGTCCCGGCAAGCGTGAACGATACAGAACTTATGGCTTTCTTTGTCGCACTGATTGTCTGCGGAGTAGTAGAAGTGGTGTATTCTGTGCCGTCTTCCATTGTCAGGGAGAGGCCTGTGGTGTGGCCGTTGTTTGCAAAAGTAAAGCTGTAATCTGTAATTGCATAGCCTGCAGGAGCTGTAAGCGTGTATGTTGCACTTCCTGCTGTTCCTGTCATCAACTGCACGTTGGTGTCGGCCCAGTTCATGTTGTTGACAGTTCCGCAACCGAACTGCAACTGTGGTGTGGCATTGCTTTTCCATGTACTGTTCCATGCCTGGTTAACTGCAGTTCCGCGATAAAGGTTTCCGTTGTTCTTGTCAACAATGTATTCAAACGAGGTCGGCAACTCTTCAATCTCTGCAGCCTCCATGATAGAGAGCTGGCATCCGGTATCGCCGCGGTCGCTGCCAAGGCTTGCGCTGTTGCTCCAGTTATATATAGTGAAACTCTGTCCTGAACCGGTCTGGTTAAGCTGTACTTCACCCGATGAGATGATGTAGTAGGCCGGAGTGTTTGCATAGCTTACAGTCCAGCCGTTTGCGGGCTTTGTCTTTGTGGTTGTAATCTGCGTGTTGTAATTGGCAACAGGGTTCAAGTATGAACCGTACTTGCGGTTCACGATGTCGAATGTGTTGTCGCCACGGTCAACGAACTTCCACATGGAGGTTGCCGAGGTACCGGTATTCTCCTTGCCGGCAACGCCTGCAGCCTCGCCTTCGGCTGTTACATAAAGATTCGGGCTGCGGAGAGATGTGAACTGGTACCAATACTCTTCATCGGCAGTGCTTGCCTTAGGCATTGCAAGGGCTGTTTCAATGGCTGCATTAAGTCTGCTTGCCATTTCGGTAACTTCGGCCTCAGTAATGTTGTTTTTCTCCAATAGTGCTTTGGCATTCTCCAACTCAGCATCGAATGCCGCCATTTTCTCCGGGTCGTACTGTCCCATTGCGGTGCCGCGCTCCATTATCAATCCGCGTGCAATAGCCTGTGACAAAGTGTTGCGCAGGGTTGCCTGTACATAACGTACCTCCGCGTCAGTTTCGCTTATTACATTATATGTATCCTCCGGGAAGTCTGCTGCAAGAGCCTCTTTCATAAGGTTTGCCATCTTTACATAGCCGAGGCCGCCAAGATAGTTCGATGGGTAGAAGTACTTTGTATTAGCAATGCTTCCGTTGAGCAGTGGGGTATATGTGTCAATGAAACTGATATTCCCTGTTGCAAGTGTCGCAAGGTAGTCGTTGAGTACCTTGATGCGCGATGTGTTTGTCGTTGCGTTGCCTGTAGGACAGAGTGCCAAGAGATAAATCTTTGATGCAGGCGATTTTTCGGCAACCTTGTCAACAAGAGCCTTGTAATTGCTCTTCACTGTCTCGATGCTTGTGCTGCCGTTGCAGTCGCCGGTTCCTGTATAGATGAAGATTGCCTTTGCATCTTTCTTCTCCACGCCGGTGTTTGCATACATTGCATCAACAAGCTTGCCTGTAGTTGCAATGTCACCGCCATAACCCCATCCGGTTCCACGGTTCTTTACGTTGAGGTTGCCGAGCAGCTCCTGCCACTCGCCGTTCTTTATGAACTCGTCGCCAAGTACGAGCACATCTTCGTTGCTTATAGGCATCATGCTGAAGTATGTAGCGCGCATGCCGTGAGCACCGCCGAGACCGCCGTCGTTCTGAACAGAAGATGTGTTCTCCGGGTAAACGGTTGAAACAGTGTATGTCTCGCCCTCAGCCAAATATTCGCAGATAGTCTCGCACCAAACCTTGTAGGCTGCAGCAGTAAGGTGAAGCTTGTCGTAGCTCCACACGCCCCCCTGAGCAATGCTGGTAAGCTTGTCGTAAAGGTCGATGTACTTGAGCCACTCTGCATTCTTGCTCTCGACGTATGCCTTTACAATCTCGTTTGTGTGCAGCCATGTGGCTTCTACGCGGTTGCCGGTGCTGTTGTTCAGTATGCTGTAGAGATAGATCTTTGTCTCTGGCGAGCGCATGTGTATGCGTTCAACTATGCTCTTTACATATTGCAGAACCTGCTCTCCGCTGAAGTTGAGTCCGCCTGATGTGGCAATATCGTTTGTGCCTATCATCATGAATACCTTCTTTGGCTTGCCTGCAATGTAGCTTTCAAGGTTATTGCTCTGTTCTGTAGAGTAAGTTCCTGAATTGCCACGGTTGACGATAGGAAGGTATTTGCCGTCTGAAGTCTTGAATGCTTCGGGCCAGCAGTGCATGTCGGTAATGCTGTTTCCGATGAATACTATGCTCTCGCTGTCGGGAGCAAGTACCTTGAATGAATCGTACCTGTGGTTGCGGAACGGTTCATCGGCAAAAAGAGTAGTTGTTGACAACACTCCTAATAAAAGTAAAGTCAGTAATTTTTTCATAGGTGTTTTTAATGGTTAGTTATATGTGGATACCTCTCCACATTCGCAAAAATAGGATGTTATTCCTATACTTTATGTAAAAATTTCCTTAATTTTAATTAATGTGATTGTGAAATTTGAATTTTGAATGCCTTCTCCTGAAACTGTTATAAAATATAGCGTGCCGGGTAAGCCCGGCACGCTATTCCTACATTTATATGTTGTCTGCAATTATTTGACCAGCACTTTTTTGCCCTCTGAAGTTACGTAGATACCGCGTACAGGCTTTTCTACACGGTTGCCCTTCAGGTCGTAGAACTTGAGCTCGGCATTCTCTGTTGCAATGCTTCCGATAGAGGTGGTCTCGCCTTTCTTCAATGCAATTGAAGCCGCTTCGCTGTCAGCAGTATAATATGCCATGTTTGCAGGCATTGTCCCGGTGCTGCTTGTGCGCTTCTCGAATACGTTGCCGTTCAATATATATACGTTTGAACCGCTTACGCTCTTGCTCTTGAGTACACCGCCCAGCATGTTCTCGCCTTCGTATGGTTCTGCTGTGTCGCCTACACCTATTATATATGTACCGTTCTCGGCTGCGAGGATTACCGGTACTCCTGCTGCAACAACGCCCTTGCCGTACTCTGTCAATGGAGCTACAGTAACACCGTCAATCTCTTCTGCCACGCCGGCTGTATATGCGATTACACCCTCTGGAATGGTCATTGTGAATGGCATGCATACAGCGATGTACTCGTCTATCCGGAGTTCGAACTCATTGACCGGTTCGATGTACCAGAGCGATGCAGGAGCATTGTTTGTCCAGGGAACAAGGCGCACGTTGTCACCTGCAAGGTGAAGTCCTGTATTGCTGCCTGTCTTGTTCTGGCAGATAATTGAGCTCTTGCCGTCGGCAGTGCTGCTTATCTTCCACTTTCCGGCTGCGGTCTTGTCCGTTGTAACAACTGGCTGTGTCTCGTTTGCACCGAGAGGTCCAAGATAATACTGGAAGTTGCCGTTGTAAAGGTAGTACTCCTTCTCGTTGCCTGTCGGTACGAATGAGAACAGCTGGTTGGCATTGTTGACATTCGATGCTGCTGCAGAGACACGGCTTGCCTCAGGATTGAGGTATAGTGTGGCACTGCTGCGCTCTGTGTTGCGTATGCGGTACCATTTTTCTTCTTCGACTTCGAGTCTCGGCAAATTGGCAATAGCTGCATTTATGGCTTCGTAAGCCTCGTATGATGGGGCTGTCTTGTATGCCTCTATCAGTTCGTTGATGGCATTGACAGAACTCTTGTCGGCAGTGCCTACATATGCAGGTACGTCTGCGTCGAACGCATCAAGCTTTGAGTCAAGGCCGGCAGTTACAATGGCACTCTTTTCAACATCGGCATCGTAAACGTATGCGCTGTCTGTAATGTATTCAATGCTGTAGTTCTTGTAAACGATGGTGTAACCGCCGTTTCCGCCATAAGTGTCCTCTTCATAGAGGAAACCGATATTGTTGTCCTTCTGCAAGCACATAGTTGAGTATGCGCCAGAGAGATAGCTTGCCTGATGACGGCCGTCCCAGTCGGCAGCAATGGCCTGTGGAGAGACAAAGTCGGCAAGTGTCTCAAGCTCCTTGTAGTAGATACCTACATTGGCACGTCCCGAACCGAGAGGAACCGACTGCAGTGCAAGGTAAACCTTCTTGTCATCAGCCTTGCGCTTTGCAGGAACAAAAAGAATTTCACCATTAGTGGAGTTGTTTACCGCAATAGTTCCGTTGTTCGATGCGTTTGAGTACTGAGCTGTACCCCAAGAGCCTTCGGCTTTCTTGCTGTCAGTGTAAGAGAAGATGTTATAGATACGGCCGCCACTTGTACGTGAACTTATGATTACAGAACCGTCGGGGAGTTCCTCTGCCTTAGGCTCGTCGCCGCCGCTTGGTATCGGAGAAACTTCGCCGCCGCCAAGTACTGTCCAGCTCTCGCCGAAGTTGTCGCTGTAAAGTACAAAGTTCACGTGTGTGCTGTTCACATTCTTTACAAGTACAGCACAATAGATACGATAGTAGTCGCCTACCTTAATATACTGGCTCTGTGAGATTTTGCCCGAACCTACAAACATGGCACGTACAGGGCCGTGTGATGTTTCGTCGAATTGTGCATAGATGTGCTCTGAACGGTCAACCGGTGTACTCCAATTCTCGCCGTTGTCCTCGCTGTAGAAGTGAGCGATACCCTGATGGTTGTTGCGTGTTCCGTTAGGGAATGAAACGTTACCCGAACAGGTAATGACAAGCACGCGGTCGCTTTCACGGTCGGCTACAATAGCCGGGTCGCCGAATGCAACATACATGTCGTTATTTGATGCATCGATACCGTTTGCGCCTTTGCCTCGAATAACATCGAATATGTCGCCCCATGTCTCACCGTTGTCCTTGCTTATGCGGGCACGGATATCGATACGGCCGTTTGTTGCCATACCGATGTCGGCACGGCTATGTCGGTAGTCGGCAACTGCAATGATGTTACCGTTTCTTGCCGTAGTGATTGCAGGAATACGGTAAGGTATTGTTGCCGGTGTTGTTGTGAAGACATCGACCGATGGCTCCGGGGTGCGGATGTCGAGCTTCATGTAAACAATGAAGTTTGAGTATGTGATACCCTTGTTTGCACCTGTCTGTGAGAATGATACCATACGTGCAGGTTCAGCAACCTCAACGTCAAGATGCTGTGATGTGGAAGAAGAAGTGTAGCTTTTTCCTTCTACATTGAGTGTCAATGTATAGCTGCTGTCGTTGTTCGTATTCACATAGTCGAAGCTGTAGCCTGTAACTACCATGCCTTCGGGTGCTGTAAGGGTATATGTGCATGTGCCTGACTGACCAGAATAGCCGGCTATGTAGTCGCCCGATGTTGTCATGTTGTTTGCATTGGCCGATAGAGAGAAGCCTGCGAGTACGCTGCTCTCCCACTTTGAGTGCCATGTGCCGTTTGCGTTGCTGGCAGTGAATGAGCCGGCTGAGGCGAGAATCTCCAATGATGTCTCGGCTGCGGTGAATACAATCGTAGAGCCTGCATCAGCACCCTCGGCCCAGAATGCGAGTTTGCCGATACCGCCGAAATTGTTCACAGCGTAGTTTGTGCCGTGGATTCTCATGAAATAGCCGTTAACATCGGCAATCTTGTTAGATGCGGCAAAGTCCCAACGGCCTACATAGCCGCTTGGAAGGTTTGTTGCATCCTGCATAGTGGGGTAGGTGGAACCGCCGGTACCTCCGTAGCCCGAAATTGCACTCATGGTTGTCTTTGATGCAAGCACCTTGCTTGTGCCGGCCTGCTTGTTATATACGGCATAGCCGTCGGTATCATTGCCTACAAAGCACCAGAGCTCGTCGTCATTGCCTTTTGGGGTGGATATTCCAAGTGTAATATAGTCGGCACCTGCATTATCCTTGATTAGTTTTGCGCCTTCGCCGATACCCATGGTGTACCAGGTTGTACCCTCGGCGAACTCGCCATTCTCAATGGTGGTTACCTTGAAAGGTAGCTGTGCCCATGCTACTGCTGCGGTAAAGAGCGAAAGCAATAAGGTAAAAGTCTTTTTCATAAATTTTGGTATTCAGTTAGTATTAAAAATATTTTTTCTTCAAAACTGTATCATGTTCCGGGCTCCTGGAGATTTTATGGCCTTGATATTACCAGCCGACCTGTACGCCGTCTTCATAGAAGTGGCGTCCGAAGTTCCAGCCGAATACATTGTAGTATCGTGCAAGTTCCTTGGCGCGTCCGATGAACTCCTCTGCATCCTTTGTTTCAGGAGAAGGATTGCTCCATCCGATTTCGGCGATGGCACCTAAGCGTGGGAGTGCCTTGTACTGCAACTGCATCGGCGTTGTCACATATTCGGTCCATAAATTGCCCTGAACGCCCATTATGTATTTGTGCTCCTCCGGAGCCAGCTGGTCGTATGGGTTGAATGAATATGACTTGCGGAGCGGTACATAGCTTCCGTTGCTGTCGAGTTCGTCCTTGCGGTCGGTTGTCTGGCGGTAGTCGAGATAACAGTAGCTGCTCGGAGTCATGATGACGTTGTTGCCCTTCTTTGCAGCAGCAATGCCGCCTTCTGTACCACGCCATGACATTACTGTTGCGTTCTGGCTTATGCCTCCCTCAAGAATCTCGTCCCAGCCAATCATCTTGCGCCCATGGTCATTAAGGAATTTTTCGATTCTGTTGTTCACGTACGACTGCAACTCGGCCTCGTTTTTCAGATTGTTGTCCTTGATGCGCTTCTGGCAATCGGGGCATTCCTTCCACATATCGCGTGGAGCTTCATCTCCTCCTATGTGTATGTATTCGCCTGGAAACAGCTCTATAACTTCCTTCAGTACGTTTTCCCAGAATTCGAATGTCGTTTCACGGCCGGCGCAGGCAATCTGTTTGGATACGCCCCAGTATGCCCATGTCTTGTAATTGCCTTTCTCGCCTTCGCAGCCAAGCCATGGATATGCGCTCAATGCTCCAAGGGAGTGTCCCGGAATCTCTATTTCGGGAACGATTGTTATGAAACGCTCTTCGGCGTATTTTACTATCTCCTTTATATCGTCCTGAGTGTAGTATCCGCCATACGGTATGCCGTCAAGTCCCTCGTTGTGTCCGGTCGTGGTCTGCTCGCGGAGACTGCCTATCTTTGTGAGAAGAGGATACTTCTTTATCTCTATGCGCCATCCCTGGTCCTCTGTAAGATGCCAATGAAAACGGTTCATCTTGTGCATGGCGAGAATGTCAAGTGTCTCCTTGATTGTTGCTACATCCCAGAAGTGGCGTGAACAGTCGAGCATGAATCCGCGGTACGGAAAATGTGGTGCGTCGGAAATCTTCATTGTCTGCAGATTTAGACGTTCAAGGTCTATTGTCGTCTCGAATGCCTGAACGGGAATTATTTGTTTCAAGGTCTGTACCGCATAGAAGAAACCGGCTCCGTCCTTGGCGTGTATAATGATGTTTTCGGGGTTGATGTCAAGAATGTATCCTTCTGCCTTTACGCTGCTGTTCGGCTTGAATATGATATTGTTTATGCCTTTTATTTTTGAACTGCGCTTTAGCTCTGTGCCCAGAATCTCTTTTGTGATGCGGTCCAGTTCACTTATGGCATGCTTTGAACTTGAATCGTCGAAACTGAAGATTATTCTTGTATCGCGGTTAAGTTCGAACTTGCTGTTCGTGTTCCCGACCTTAAGTTCTTTAGGCATGGGAAGAATGGATGGCTTCTGTGCTATGGCGCCGGTTGATGCAATAAAAGCAAAGGCGATAATGGCAATTCTTTTCAACATGACTTTTATTATATAATATAGTTATTTTATTATTATTTGCGAAGATATATAAACCTTTCCGAAGAAAAAACAACAATGCATAAAAAATGGAATTTTCGGCAATAATTTGGTTGTGTGTGGTTTTTTTTGTTTACATTCGCAAAATAGAACAATAACTCAACAATAATATGAATATGAGCGAAAAGTATGTAATTGGTATTGACCTCGGCGGTACAAACACTGTCATAGGTCTAGTGGATGCAAAAGGCCATATATTGGCTAAGGATGATACAATCAAGACTCAGGCGCATCCCGATATTGAAGAATATACCGACTCTATCGCGGCAGTAATCAAGAAACTTGCCGAAGAGAACGGTTGTGTCGGCAAGATTGAAGGTGTCGGTGTCGGTGCCCCAATGGCTAACTACTACACCGGTGAAATTGTCAATGCGGCAAACTTGCCTTGG
Organism: Bacteroidaceae bacterium; assembly: GCA_017522915.1. Taxonomy (GTDB): domain Bacteria; phylum Bacteroidota; class Bacteroidia; order Bacteroidales; family Bacteroidaceae; genus HGM04593. The sequence goes on along the minus strand of JAFWXX010000007.1, from coordinate 5,190 downwards.
AAGGGTATTGTGCCTCTGGGATGGCTCATCGAGAAGAAGACAGGTCTTGCTACCGCTGTTACCAACGATGCAAATGCAGCTGCCATCGGTGAAATGAAGTACGGTGTAGCTCAGGGAATGAAGGATTTTGTCTATATTACACTCGGTACAGGTGTCGGCAGCGGTATCGTTGCAAACGGCCAGCTTATATATGGCCATGACGGTTTTGCAGGTGAGTTGGGTCACGTTACGGCTCCGGTTATCGAAGGCCGTGCATGCGGATGCGGACGTACCGACTGTCTTGAGACATATGCTTCGGCAACCGGTATCGTGCGTACAGCAAAGAAATGGCTTGTTGAGCGTGATACTCCAAGTACACTTCGCGATATCTGCATGAACGAACTTACCTCAAAGATGCTTTTTGATGCTGCTATGCAGGGCGACAAACTTGCAAAAGAGATTTTTGAGTTTACGGGCAAGGTGTTGGGTGATGCATTCTGCAACTTCATCGCATTCTCTGCTCCTGAGGCAATAATCCTTTTCGGCGGTCTTGCCAATGCCGGCGACCTGTTGCTCGAACCTATCCGCAAGCAGATGAACGAGAATGTGGTATTTTTGTGGAAAGATAAGGTAAAGGTCCTCAAATCTTCGCTTCCCGGTGCCGACGCGGCAGTCCTCGGTGCTTCGGCTCTTGGTTGGAGAGATTGATAAAGTTCTGCGTTGAACAGCTTTTGAAATATTGCAGGTCCTATTTTGGGGCCTGCTTTTTTAGTGTTGCAATCTGTATGACCAAAAAATGTTAAAAATGAAATTCTAAAATTACTTAATAATATTTTTATTCAGTAATTTATTATATCTTCGCGTATGCAAGAAGATGTGTGGTGGCTGCTTGCTTTTTGCTATGCATAATGATATGCCACATTATAATGAATTTTTATTTATAATTATGGAGAACATGCTCAGTAAGACAAAAAAAATGATTGCCCGTTCTGTGGCTGGTGCAGCAGTGCTGCCTCTTCTGGTGTCGTGCGGTGAATCCGAGAAGGTTGAAAAGCCGATGAATATCTTGTTCATAATGTGCGACGACCATTCGTACCAGACAATAAGCGCGTATGATTCGACATTTATACGCACACCGAATATCGATCGTATCGCGGCAGACGGTTTGCGTTTTAACAATAGTTTTGTTGCGAACTCTATCAGCGGTCCGTCACGTGCGTGCATGCTTACAGGAAAGCACAGTCTTGCCAATGGTTTTACCGACAACAGTTCTTCATTTGATGGAAGCCAGCAGACCTTCCCTAAACTATTGCAGCAGCAAGGTTACGAGACAGCTGTGATAGGCAAGTGGCACTTGACTTCGGAACCGACCGGCTTCAATCATTGGGATATACTCATCGGTCAGGGCGATTATTATAACCCTACATTCATTTGCAATGGCGAAAAGATACAGCGTGAGGGATATGCTACAAATGTTACGACCGACCTTGCACTGGATTGGCTGGAGAGCGGGCGCAATGCAGAGAAACCTTTCTGTCTCCTTCTGCATCACAAGGCTCCACACCGTACATGGATGCCTGATACCTGCGACCTCGGACTGTTTGCCGACAGCAACTTCCCGTTGCCCGAAACTTTCTACGACAACTATGAAGGACGTCTTGCAGCTGCAGGGCAGAAGATGTCAATAAGCAAGGATATGGACCTTGTTTACGACCTCAAAATGGCCGATAAGGACAGTGCAATACATAGTCGTCCCGACCTTGAAGAGTGGGGCCGTCGCATATACAGCAATATGAATCCGGAGCAGAAGAAGGCTTGGGATGCACATTACGACGAGGTTATTGCCAAGTTCAAGGCTGCAGGTCTCGAAGGTAAGGATTTGGATGCATGGAAATACCAGCAGTATATGCGCGACTACTTGCGCGTGATAACATCGGTTGACCGCAATGTGGGCCGTGTACTCGACTATCTCGAAGAAAAAGGCCTTGCAGATAATACTCTTATCGTATATACATCGGACCAGGGGTTCTATATGGGTGAGCATGGCTGGTTCGACAAACGATGGATGTACGAGGAGTCTTTCCGTACTCCGCTTATAGTACGTCTGCCGGGCGGAGTGAAGGGCGAATCTATGGCAATGGTGCAGAATATCGACTATGCTCCCACATTCCTTGAACTGGCCGGTGCAGAAATTCCTTCCGACATACACGGCTGTTCATTCTTGCCGGTATTGAAGGGCGAAGAGTGGCTTCCGAACCGTGACGGTGTCTATTACCATTATTACGAATATCCTGATGAGCATGCTGTAAAGCGTCATCTGGGCGTGCGTACTGAAACGCATAAACTTATCCATTTCTATGACGATGGTGTATGGGAACTGTATGACCTCAATGCAGACAAGCACGAGCTGAACAATATATATGGCAAGCCGGGTACCGAAGAGGTTACAGCTTTGTTGAAAGAGAAGCTTGTAAAACTTCAGAAACAATACGGCGAAGAACAATTTATAGCGCAGTAATCATATATGAAAGGTAACAAGAGAAATAATCTGCATCTTGCCGATGTCGCAAAGATGAGGCGCGCGCCCGCCTTTGGTACTATGGTCAAACCCATAGGTTCGGCATGTAACCTGGATTGTCACTATTGTTACTATCGCGACAAGAGCGAAATATATAATGGTGCTATGCCTAAAATGAGCGAGGAACTTCTCGAATTATATATAAAGCAATATATAGAAGGTGCTTCGCAGAATGATATCAGTTTCTGCTGGCATGGCGGTGAGCCGTTGATGGCCGGTCTTCCTTTCTTCCGCAAGGCTATGGAATTGCAGAAGAAATATGCTGCAGGAAAAAATATTGAGAATACCTTGCAGACAAACGGCATACTTGTGAATGAGGAGTGGTGCAGTTTCTTCAAGGATAACGGATTTCTCATAGGCTTGTCGCTTGATGGCCCTGAGGATATACACGATGCCTTCAGACGTGATTGCGGCGGTGCTGCAACTTTCTCACGCGTTATGCGTGCAGTGGAGTTGATGACACGCAGCGGAGTGGAGTTCAATATCCTCTCGACAGTGAATGCACGCAGTGAGGGGCGTGGTGCTGAGGTCTATAAGTTTTTGCGTTCTCTTAACCATTATATGCAGTTTCTGCCGGTTGTGGAGTATGTGAGGGAACGTCCGGGCAAGCGTCCGCTTATTGTATCTCCCGACGAAGAGGATGCGGTGGAGGCTCCTTGGTCGGTCTCGGCCAAAGGATACGGGCAGTTCATGTGCGACGTGTTTGACGAATGGGTGAGATATGATGTCGGCAAGTGGTTTGTCCAGTTGTTCGATGTTACTTTGGGCAACTGGTGCGGAGTTCCTCCTTCGCTCTGTGCCTTTGCAGAGGTTTGTGGAGATGGTCTGGTCGTAGAGCATAACGGTGATGTCTATTCTTGCGACCATTTCGTTTATCCGGAATATCGCCTTGGCAATATAAAGGATAAGGAACTGTCGTTGATGTACCGCAGCAGCGAGCAACAGCTCTTCGGGCGCGACAAACGCGATGCTTTGCCCATGGAGTGCAAGCGTTGCAACTACTATTTCCTATGTAGGGGCGAGTGTCCTAAGCATAGATTTGCGTACGCAAGGAACGGCGAACCATATATGAATGCCTTGTGTGAGGGGTATAAGATGTTTTTCCGTCATACCGATCCTTATATGCGCTACATGAAGACATTGATAGAAAAAGGTGAACCGGCCTCAGAAGTCATGAACTGGAAAAGAAACATTTGAGATAATTCTGTTTACTGAATAACTATAACTGACTAAAAAAAGAAAATTATGAATCCAAAATTTGTACTTCCAAAAATCGGCGAGTTGCCGATATCAGCCTCAATAGAGAGCATCTGCAAGTTCGAAAAAGTGCCTACAAAAATATGCGCTACTGAAAAGGAAGGCGTTGCATGGGCTGCCAATATCGTGATAGATGCGATTAAATCGCATAAAGGCGATAAGCCATTTGTGCTCGGCTTGTCAACCGGCCGTACTCCGCTCGGCTTGTATGCAGAGCTTGTGAACCGTTACAATGCCGGTGAGGTGAGCTTTGCAAATGTTGAGGTGTATAGCCTTGACGAGTTCTACCCGATGGCACCGGAATCGCCTCAGAGCCGTAACCATAGGGTATATGAGGATTTCCTCAAGTATATCGATATCAATTCGCAGAACGTGCACTTCCCTGACGGAACGGTGGCTCGTGACAAGGTGAACGACTACTGCAAGGAGTATGAACGTAGGGTAAACGGTTGCGTTGATCTTATGATTATGGGTGTCGGCGAGCTCGGCCAGATCGGTTTCAACGAGCCGGGAAGCTATGCGCACTCTACGACACGTCTGGTGCAGTTGAGCTATAACTCACGCAAGAACCAGGACAAGTTCTTCTCCAATCCTAACGAAGTTCCCAAGATGGCCATCACAATGGGCCTTGAGACTATAATGAGCGCGAAGAAGATTGTGCTTATGATGTGGGGAGAAGATAAGGCACGTATTGCATGCGACCTCATTGAAGGTGAAGTAAGCGAGGAGTTTCCGGCTACATATCTGCAAGAGCATGATGATATTGCAGTTGTCATTGATGAGGCTGCTGCACAGGAACTCACACGTGTCAAGGAGCCATGGCTCATTGCACCGCCGCAGGAGTGGAGCGACAAACTTGTCCGCAAGGCTGTAATATGGCTTTGCCAGACTGTTGGCAAACCTATTCTGAAGCTTACACATCAGGATTACATCAAGAATTCGTTGTCCGATCTGCTTGAGCGTGTCGGTACATACGATTCTATAAATATCCGTGTCTTCAACGAGATACAGCATATTATTTCCGGCTGGCCCGGCGGCAAGCCTAATGCTGATGACTCAACCCGTCCTGTTCCCTCAACACCGTTCCCGAAACGTGTGCTGATATTCTCTCCACATCCCGATGACGATGTGATATCTATGGGCGGTACGTTCAACCGTCTTATAGAGCATGGGCACGACGTGCATGTGGCATATCAGACTTCGGGTGACGTGGCTGTTTATGACGATGTTGTTCTGCAGAATATCGATACTGCAAAGGAGATGGGCTTCGGCGATGCCTTTGAGGAGATACGCGAGATAATCGCAAACAAGAAGGTGGGCGAGCCTGAACCGCGTAAGCTGCTCGACCTTAAAGGTGCAATACGTCGTGCCGAAGC
>JAFWXX010000042.1 GCA_017522915.1 Bacteroidaceae bacterium | reverse complement strand
TTAGGCAGGTTTATATCGAAAAGTCCGGTTGTCTTTATTTCGCTCTCGTTTGCCTCTATTGTCCTTTGTTTTGCCGGTTGTGTGGCTTTCATTCCCTTTTCCGCAATGTCGTACAGATGATGTGCGCGCTTTGAATGAGGGAATCTGTTCTGCAGGTTGGTCGCTACTGCCGCATAGCATCTGCTGTCGTTCCTGTTCGACATGGGGTTGAAGATGGGCTCTCCGTTAAGCGTGAGCGAGAGGGCATAGTATGCACTTGCTCCGTTCGGGTTGCTTGCAATGTACTGTTTTGTGATATTTCTCTTGAACTCGGCAATAAGCTCATATATGTCGTTCCTTGTCTTTACTATAGCCGGAGACTTGCTCTTTATCATTGCTGCAACTTGCTTTTCAAGTGCTTTCTGCAACTCTGCAAGCTCTTTTATGCGCATGCTCTCCTCGCTTCCTTTTACGGTATATGATTCGGCAAAGCTCTTGGCATCACACTCAAGTGTAATGCTTTCTGTAGAGTCTATTGCAACGGTTATCGGCATTTTCCCTTTGAGTGTCACGAAGTAGAAGTCGTAGCACTCCGGCTGCGGTTGGCTGAAACTGAACTTGCCGTCAGCACCTAATTTTGTCGAGTCGAGCATGGTGATGCCGTCAATCCCGGCGTTTGCCAGATAGAGCATCTTGCCGTCGGCATCCTTTACGGTTCCGTTTATGGTGAATGTCGGGCCGTCGTAGCTGTTGCCGCAAGAAAATATAAAGAGTGATGATGCTGCAAGCAGCATTGAGAGAATGTGTTTTGACTTTAAGATATTCATAATTTCGTGTTTTCTATCACAAAGATAGTGCAAGCGAGTGAAACACAAATGAAAATTTGATGTTTTCCAATGGATATAGCCTGTTTTCTTGTTTTTTCCGGCGCAAAGGTAGTTAAAATGTGGAAAATTGTATATCTTTGCAAGAATTAGAAATAAAAAACTTATTTAAAAAGTATAGAAAGATGAATGTTGTTACGAAAAATGTGGCCTTGCCCGATGGTCGTGTGATTACCATTGAGACAGGTAAGCTTGCAAAGCAAGCCGACGGCGCAGTTATGCTGCGTTTGGGCAATACGATGCTTTTGGCCACAGTCTGTGCAGCTAAGGACGCTGTTCCAGGCACCGATTTTATGCCTCTTCAGGTAGAGTACAAAGAGAAATATGCGGCTTTTGGCCGTTTCCCCGGTGGCTTCACAAGACGTGAAGGCAAGGCTTCGGATTATGAGATTCTTACATGCCGTCTTGTTGACCGTGCTCTTCGTCCTCTCTTCCCCGATAACTACCATGCCGAGGTTTATGTCAATATAGTACTCTTCTCGGCCGATGGCGTTGACATGCCTGATGCTCTTGCTGGCCTTGCTGCTTCTGCAGCTCTCGCAGTATCCGATATTCCTTTCGGCGGTCCTATCTCAGAGGTTCGCGTGGCGCGCATCGGTGGCGAATTCGTGGTTAACCCGACATTCGCACAGCTCGAAGAGGCTGACATGGATATCATGGTTGCTGCAACATACGACAACATCATGATGGTTGAGGGTGAGATGAAGGAGGTTTCTGAAAACGATCTTCTCGAAGCAATGAAGGTGGCTCATGAGGCTATCAAGGTTCATTGCAAGGCTCAGATGGAGCTTATGGAAGAGGTCGGCTCAACCGTTAAGCGTGAATATTGCCACGAGGTGAACGATGAAGAGCTCCGCGCTCAGGTTCACGAGGCTTGCTATGCAAAGGCTTATGCTGTTGCTGCAAGCGGCAACAACGACAAGCATGGCCGTGGCGAAGCATTCGAGGCTATCAAGGAGGAGTTCAAGGCTCAGTTCACTGAGGAGGAACTCGAAGAGAAGGGTGCTCTCATCGACCGTTACTACCACGATGTAGAGAAAGAGGCTATGCGTCGCTGCATTCTCGACGAGGGCAAGCGTCTCGACGGCCGTAAGACAACTGAGATACGTCCTATCTGGTGCGAGGCAGGCTATCTGCCCGGCCCTCACGGCTCAGCAGTGTTCACACGCGGTGAAACTCAGTCCTTGACAACCGTTACACTTGGTACAAAACGCGATGAGAAGATTATCGACGATGTCATGAACCAGGGTACAGAGCGTTTCCTGCTTCACTATAACTTCCCTCCGTTCTCTACGGGCGAGGCTCGTCCGCAGCGTGGCGTAGGCCGTCGTGAGATAGGTCACGGTAATCTTGCTTGCCGTGCATTGAAGAATATGATTCCTGCCGATTATCCGTATTGCGTGCGCGTAGTATCCGATATCCTCGAATCAAACGGTTCTTCCTCAATGGCTACAGTATGTGCAGGAACTCTCGCGCTTATGGATGCCGGTGTAAAGATAAAGAAACCTGTTTCGGGTATCGCAATGGGTCTTATCAAGAATGCAGGTGAAGAGAAGTATGCTGTGTTGAGCGATATTCTCGGTGATGAGGACCACTTGGGCGATATGGACTTCAAGGTGACCGGTACTGTTGACGGTATTACTGCAACACAGATGGATATCAAGGTCGATGGCCTCTCATACGAAATCCTTGAGAAGGCTTTGAACCAGGCACGCGACGGCCGTATGCACATCCTCGGCAAGATAACCGAGTGCATTGCTGAACCACGTGCAGAACTCAAGCCGCACGCTCCACGCATCGAGACTATGCGCATTCCTAAGGAGTTCATCGGTGCTGTAATAGGCCCCGGCGGAAAGATTATTCAGGGTATGCAGGAAGAGACCGGTGCTACAATCTCTATCGAGGAGGTTGAAGGCGAGGGTATAATCGAAATAGCTGCTAACAACGGCAAGGCTATCAACGATGCCATTGCCAAGATTAAGGCTATTGTGGCAATACCTGAAGCCGGTGAGGTATATGAGGGTACCGTACGCAGCGTAATGCCATACGGTGCATTCGTTGAGTTCATGCCTGGCAAGGATGGCTTGCTACACATCTCGGAAATTGACTGGAAGCGTTTCGAGACAATGGAAGAGACCGGTATAAACGAGGGTGACAAGTTGCAGGTAAAGCTTGTTGAAATTGATCCGAAGACCGGCAAGTTCAAGCTTTCGCGCAAGGCTCTCCTTGAAAAACCCGAAGGCTATGAGGAGCGTGAGCGTCGTCCGCGTCGCGAGCGTCGTCCACATAGTGATAAGGAATAACTCATTGCAGCGGGCATCGCCCGCTGCAATTTATTTATATAAGGTATAGTTTAAATAAATTTAAAAATATCTCCTCGCATTAGCGGAATATGATATTTTATATATCTTCGCATATACAAAAAACATATAGTCATGAAAAAGATTAGAGCAGCCATCGTTGGTTATGGCAATATTGGAAAATATACACTTCAGGCACTGCTTGCTGCACCTGACTTTGAGGTTGCCGGTGTTGTGCGTCGTTCAGGTGCAGAGAATCTTCCTGCAGAGCTTGAAGGCTACAATGTGGTAAAGGATATACGTGAGTTGGGTGATGTGGATGTTGCAATCCTGTCAACTCCTACACGTAGCGTGGAAAAGTATGCCAAAGATATACTTGCACTCGGAATAAATACCGTTGACAGCTTTGACATACATTCCAAGATTCTTGAGTTGCGCCGTTCTCTGAACGAGAGCGCAGAGGCCGGCAATGCGGTCTCTATAATATCTGCAGGTTGGGACCCGGGAAGCGACTCGGTCATCCGTACCTTGCTTGAAGCGATAGCTCCTAAGGGCATTACATATACAAACTTCGGTCCGGGAATGAGTATGGGTCATACTGTAGCTGTCAAGGCTATCGAGGGCGTGAAAGCAGCCCTTTCCATGACAATACCGGTAGGAACAGGAATACATCGCCGTATGGTATATATCGAGCTTGAAGAGGGCTACGATTTCAATCAGGTATCTGCAGCCATAAAGGCCGACCCGTACTTCGTGAATGACGAAACGCATGTGATGAATGTTCCTTCCGTGGATGCTCTTCTTGATATGGGACACGGAGTGAACCTTACGCGCAAGGGCGTTTCGGGTACAACCCAAAACCAGCTCTTCGAGTTCAATATGAGAATCAACAATCCTGCACTTACAGCACAGGTGCTTGTATGCTGTGCCAGAGCAACTATGCGTCAGGCTCCAGGTTGTTATACAATGATAGAGATACCGCTTATCGATTTGCTATACGGCGACCGTGAGCAGCATATAGCTCATCTGGTATAACGGTATAAGTGACAAATTATAGTTAAAAGTGCAATGGTTAGCTTGAATATAGCTCTCTGTTGCGCTTTTTTTACTATTTTCGCAACTCAATTCCATTACTGTTATGAGTGAAAACAAGAGAGCCTCGTTCGGGGGCAAGTTGAGTGTGATACTCGTTTCGGCCGGCAGTGCTATCGGCCTGGGTGCAATATGGCGTTTCCCTTATATAGCCGGCAAGCACGGTGGGGCGGCATTCCTTGTGGTGTTCCTGTTGAGCGTGCTTGCAGTGGGCATCCCGGCCATGCTTGCCGAATTTGCAGTGGGGCGAAAGACAAGGAAGAATGCAGTAGGTGCTTTCCGCTCTCTCTCCAAATATTGGAGCTGGCTCGGTTACAGCGGTGTGATATGCGCCATGCTCATATCGGGCTATTACTATATCATTGCCGGTTGGTCGCTTGAGTACCTTGTCAACTCAGCCGACGGCTCAATGTTCGCTTCCTCACTCACATTCAAGGAACAGTTCGAGGCCTTCCAGGGTTCATACCGTCCACTCTTCTATTGTATAGCATTTATTCTTTTGACCCACTTCATTGTGTCGAGAGGTGTGGAGAAAGGTATCGAAAAGGCTTCCAGGATAATGATGCCGGCACTGTTTGTGATACTTGTGCTTATGGCTGTGCGAGTGGCATTCATGCCTAATGCAGTGGAGGGTTACCGCTTCTTTCTGTCATGTGACTTTGCCGAGGCATTCAAGCCCGAAACTATAATGATGGCAATGGGGCAGGCATTCTTCTCGTTGTCAGTAGGTATGGGATGCATGGTTACCTATGCTTCATATTTCAAGAACAACAACAATCTTCTTTCAACATCTTTCAATGTATCGATATTGACAATACTTGTATCGCTTCTTGCTGGTCTGGTCATTTTCCCGGCTGTGTTCAGTGCCGGGCTGCAGCCTACAGAGGGTCCTGCGCTTGTGTTCGTGACACTGCCTGAAATATTCAGCGGCATGCCGTTGGCAGCAGTGTGGTCGGCAATATTCTTCGTGCTTGTAGTGCTTGCTTCGCTCACATCCACAATCTCTTTCCATGAGGTTATCACAGCATATCTCAGTGAAGAGTTCAAACTGAGCCGTAAGGTATCTGCTGCAATTACTTCTGCATTGTCGATACTCCTATGTACAATGACATTCTTCTCGCTCTTCGGGGTTGATTTCTTTACGTTGTTCGATTATCTGTCGGCAAATATCATAATGCCGTTAGGTGCACTCCTTACCTGTATTCTTGTGATATGGTTCATGAAGAAGAATTTCATGAAAGAGCAGCTTACCAATAACGGCAGTGTGAACAAGTATATAGCACCGGTGGTCGTGTTCATGCTCAAGTATGTCACCCCGTTGCTGATATTCTATATATTCATCAAGAATTTCATCTGATAGATTCTAAAGCCATTAGGAGCAACGGAAATCCGTTGCTCCTAATGGTTATAATAGCCTTAATCGCTGTAATAGACTCTCTTGATTCTTGTTGAGACGGATGTGAGCACTTCGTACGGTATTGTCTCCAGCCATTCGGCAAGCTGTGCCGCAGGGAGCGTGGGGCCGAATATCTCGACTGTGTCACCTTCCTTGCACTCGATATCCGTTACGTCTATCATGCATACATCCATGCAGATGTTTCCAATATAAGGTGCTTTCTTGCCGTTTACTATGCAGTATCCTTTCCTGTTGCCGAGTTTGCGGTTAAGTCCGTCGGCATATCCTATGGGCAGTGCCGCTATGCGGGAGTCGCGTTCAAGGCTGCCTTTTCTGCTATAGCCTACGGTCTCCTCTGCAGGAACGTCATGTATCTGCAGAATAATAGTCTTGAGTGTTGATATCGGGCGCAGTCTTGCATCCTCTCCTATCGGCGATATACCGTATAACCCTATTCCAAGACGAACCATATCGAGTTGCGATTCAAGGAACCGTTCAGCTCCTGCACTGTTGCATATATGGCGAAGAATCTTGTCAGGGAAGGCTTGCTGCAATGCTTTGGATGCCTGCTCGAAACGTTCTCTCTGTATCTGGCTGAATGCATCGAAGATAGGGCTGTCGCTGCCGACAAAATGTGAGAATACCGAGCGCGGAATAAGTATGTTCTGACGTTTCAGTTCCTCAATAAGTGCCGGAATCTCTTCGGGCAGGAACCCCAGACGGTGCATGCCTGTATCTATCTTTATGTGTATCGGATAATCGGTTATGCCTTCATGGTTTGCTGCCTGTATTAGCGACCTCAGCATGCCGAAGCTATATACTTCCGGCTCCAGTTTGTTGTCGAAGAGAGTGCGGAACGAACTTGGTTCCGGGTTCATCACAATTATGCCGGTTGTTATTCCCTCCCTTCGTAGCTCTGCACCTTCGTCGGCAACAGCTACTGCAAGGTAATCGACATTGCACTCCTGCAGTGTACGTCCTACCTCCAGTGCTCCAGCACCATAGGCCGAAGCCTTTACCATACAAACGCACTTCGTGTTGGGGTCGAGCCTGTTGCGGTACAGGTTGAGGTTATCGCGGAGGGCACTCAGGTTCACTTCGAGTATTGTCTGGTGAACTTTCTTTTCAAGCACTTCCGATACATCTTCGAAGTGGAACGAACGTGAGCCTTTTATCAGTACACATTCATTCTTTATCTCATCCAGCATGCCCGATGCAAGCAACTCTTCCGTACTCTTGAAGAAGTGGCATGCGATGTTGCTGCTTCCGAACATTTCTGCCTGCGACATTATTTCTTTCCCTACACCTATGAACTTTTCTATTCTTCTCTTCTCCATGAGTTTCAGTACTGTGCTGTACAGTTCCTGTGTGCTCTCGCCGCTCTGTTTTATGTCGGCCATGATAAGAGTGCGCTTCAAGCTGGGTGCAGTGCTGTTCCTACGCTCCATAAAGTCAAGGGCTATATCCAATGATGCTGTATCGGAGTTATAGCTGTCGTTTATTACGATGCATCCGCGCTTGCCTTCCTTTACTTCAAGACGCATGGCTACCGGTTCGAGGGATGCCATTCGCTCTGAAATCGTTTCCGGCGGAACCATCAGGTACAAGGCTGCTGCAAGGCATGAAATGGAGTCTTCTATGGATGCCTCGTCAAGGAACGGAATGCGGTAGCTGTTATCGATGGTCAGGTAGCTGTATGTTATTGTTGTGCCGCTATTGTCCTTATCTACCGATTTTATGTATAGTGGTCTGTCGGGGTCCTTGAGCGACCATGCTATCTCGCGTGAAGGCAATGTTGCATGTGTGACGCAATCGGCAATAACCGGGTCGTCGGCATTGTATATTACAATCTCGCACTTCTTGAAGAGAGAGAGCTTCTCCCTGCATTTCTCCTGCAGGCTTCCGAAGTTCTCCTGGTGTGCACTGCTTATGTTTGTCATGATACCTATGGAAGGTCTTATGATTTCCTGCAGGCTGTCCATTTCCTGAGGTTTGGAAATGCCGGCCTCGAATATGCCTAATGTACACTCTTCGCCGATTCTCCATACCGACAGAGGAACGCCTATCTGCGAGTTGTAGCTGCGTGGGGAACGTGTCACGTTGTATATTCCGGCTGTAAGCTGGTAGAGCCACTCCTTTACAATTGTCTTGCCGTCGCTGCCGGTTATGCCTACGACAGGGATGCTGAACCGTGAACGGTGATGTGCAGCAAGCTGTTGCAGAGCCTTTGTGCTGTCGTTGCACTCCAAAATGTTGGCATCGGTAAGGTTTGAGAACCTTCCGGCATTGTTTACAATAAAGTTCCTTACACCTCTGCTGTAAAGCGTCTCCACGTAGTCGTGCCCGTCGCCGTGTCTTGTCTTTATGGCGAAGAACAGAGTCTCCTCCGGGAAACTGAGTGAACGGCTGTCGGTCAGCAAACGGGTTACACGGTTGCCAGGAGCCGGCAGGTTTCCTTTGGCTCTCAGTATCTCCTTTATCTTTTCAATAGTGTATTGCATTGTTCTTTCTCTTTTTCAAAATCAAGATA
>JAFWXX010000050.1 GCA_017522915.1 Bacteroidaceae bacterium | reverse complement strand
TATTATTGCTATTTATACCAATCTTCTAAATCGGGGCCGACGTTTATTTTTATTCCATTATGTCCGTAGTTGTCAAAAAACCTAAAGAGTTCTTCTTTCTTTTGGTTATTGTTAATGACATAATTGCTTTTTTTCTTGTTAGGTTCAAAAGAATCACCAGGAATAAAACAGCCTGTAGTATTTTCACCAGTTTTTCCTCCGTGGATTGCTATACCGCTACGCCCTGGAGGGTTATCTATATACCAATCATATTTAAGTGCGATATTATTTTCTTTTATTCCGTTCCTTATTGCTATTCTTTTTTTCATTTCGTTTTGTGGTATCACTTCGTATTCTCCACTCATTATAGCTGTGTCGCTACCTTCTCTCTTTGCCCTATTATAATCTGTGCCAGGTTCAAGGAAATATCCTCTCATTGAATCTATGGTGTTACCTTGTTCGTCGTATGCCGTCGCAAGGAATGCGCTGACAGTACTGTCTTCTCCGTACCACAATCTGTTTGTATTAATTACAATATTTGTTTTTGGCTTTTGTTGTTGAACATAGCCTTCATTACCGTCTTCATACGCTCTTGCTCTCTCAAAGATATTTGGCATTCTCTGGCCGTTGTTAAAAAAGTTACTCATAATTATTGCATTTAAAATTACAATGCAAAATTACTGTACGACCTTTTCTGAAAGGTTGCTGAATTGCCCTTCTAAGCAAATATACAAAACGGGCATGCCGTTGTCAACAGTTATCAAAAAATCTCCCTCTTTTTTTCACTTGATTTAACAAAAATGAGGAGAATAAAGAAGGTATGTGAATAAACAAGTTTATTCTCGGAACACAACAGATTGACAGGTTTATTCCGCATTTAAGCGAACAAAAAAATAAGGGAAACAAGTTTGTTTTTCCTTGCTTCCCTATTTAAAATCAATGGTTTGACTAATTGTTTAATCTTAATACTCCTCTTCGTCGAAGAAAAAGTCTTCCTTGCTGGGGTAGTCGGGCCATATATCCTCAATGCTCTCGTATATGTCGCCTTCGTCTTCAATCTCCTGCAGGTTCTCTATGACTTCAAGAGGTGCGCCCGAACGTACTGCATAGTCGATAAGCTCGTCTTTTGTTGCAGGCCATGGTGCGTCTTCCAGTTTTGATGCTAGTTCCAGTGTCCAATACATATCTAAAAATCGTTATTTTTGTTAAGTGCGTGCAAAAGTAAACTAAAATTGTTTATATACAATGTTTTTCCCATATTTTTTCCTTGCCGTCGAGGAAGAGTCTCTGCAAAAGGAAAAGATAGTCCGATAAACGGTTGATATATACCTGTATAACGGGGCTTATGCCAATCTCTCTGCTCAAGGATATGATTATCCTCTCGGCGCGGCGGCATACGGTTCTGCATACATTGGCGCGTGCTGCAGCCTCATTGCCTCCGGGGAGAATGAACTTGTGCATTGGAGGAAGCTCTGCTTCCAACATGTCAATCATCCCTTCAAGAGCCTCGATTTCATCCTCTGCTATAGGGCATGACGCTTCACCGTCTGTGGCAAGGTAGCTCCCGATAGCAAGCAGGTTGCCCTCTATCCGTTCAATCCATGTTGCCGGGCACTTTTCTCCGGCTGCGACAAGCAGCATTCCCAGATACGCATTCAGTTCGTCGAGCGTTCCGTACGCCTCAACCCTAATATGGTCTTTCGGCACTCGTGTCCCGCCTATGAGCGATGTGGTTCCGCTGTCGCCGGTTCCTGTATATATGGTCGCTTTCTTCATCTATTCTTGCTGTTATCTCTTAAGCTTGTAGTGCTGCTTCTTCTTCTCCTTGTCGAAAAACAGCACTCCGTAGCTGTACATGTCATAAGTAACAATCGTTTTCGGGTTCTCTATAATGCCTTGCCACCAAAGGCGTGTAGCCTTGTCCTTATGTATTCCTTCTATGACAATGACACTCCTGTCACCGGTGTGCCGGAGTGCAGTCTCAAGAATAGCGTTCCTGCATTGGCATTCGGCAATGTACACCATTCCGATGCTTCCGCACCTTTCAATGCACTTGGCGAATTCTTCCGTTCCTGTACCTTCCAGCATGTGGCATGCTACGGACGGCCTTGCAGCCTTCATCGCTTCTCCTGCAACATCCGATGCTATGGAGATGCAGTTGCACGGCTGCATGTAGTTTGTTATTCTGAACAGCTCTCTGGCATGCTTTACGCTCATTCCGCCGCACCTCTCAACAGAGTGGTCAAGGTGCCTGTATGCGTAATAGGGCAACCGTTCCCTAAGTACCTCGGTAATGAAGAAAAAGGCAGAGGGGGATTGTATGCCAAACCCCCTGTTATGCCTTTTGCGGTTTATCCAGTCGCCAAACTTGAGCATTTTCTCTGGTTTTGAGATTCCTCGTCGCTGTGTTTCGGAATGAACGATGCCGGCCGGCAATTTAGAGTGCGAAAGCCTCTTTTACCTTCTCCACATAGTCGAGCTTCTCCCATGTGAAGAGCTCCACTTCAATAGTTCTGGTGTCGAGGTAACGCGATGTAAACACTTTTGTCACTACTTGCGGAGTGCGTCCTACATGTCCGTACGATGCTGTCTCGCTGTATATCGGGTTGCGTAGCTTCAGACGCTCCTCGATAGCCTTAGGACGTAGGTCGAAGAGACTCTTCACCTTCTCTGCAATCTCGCCGTCTGTAAGGTTCACCTTTGCTGTGCCGTATGTATTCACGAACACGCTCACCGGCTCGGCAACGCCAATGGCGTACGAGAGCTGTATGAGTGCCTCGTCGGCAACACCTGCAGCCACGAGGTTCTTTGCAATGTGGCGTGCTGCGTATGCTGCACTGCGGTCAACCTTGCTGGGGTCCTTGCCGCTGAATGCGCCTCCGCCGTGTGCACCCTTGCCGCCGTATGTGTCAACGATAATCTTGCGTCCGGTAAGGCCGGTATCTCCGTGAGGGCCGCCGATAACGAACTTGCCTGTAGGGTTCACGTGGTACTTGATGTCATCTCCGAAGAGTGCGAGTACCTTAGGCGATGTTATCTTCGCCTTTACGCGTGGCATGAGAATGTTTATAACGTCGTCCTTGATTCTTGCAATCTGCTCGGCATCGGCAGCAAGCTGTGCCTCCTTGCCTTCTGCTGTCGGCTTTACAAAGTCGTCGTGCTGTGTCGATACAACGATAGTGTCGATACGGACCGGCTTGTTCTCGTCGTTGTACTCTATTGTAACCTGGCTCTTTGAGTCGGGGCGCAGATATGTCATCTCCTTGCCCTCGCGACGAATGGCAGCAAGTTCGGTGAGTATAAGATGAGAGAGGTCGAGTGATACCGGCATGAAGTTTTCTGTCTCTGTAGTTGCATAACCGAACATCATTCCCTGGTCGCCGGCACCCTGATTCATCGGGTCCTCACGCTCGACACCGCGGTTGATGTCGGCACTCTGCTCATGGATAGCCGAGAATATACCGCATGAGTTGCCATCGAACATATATTCGCTCTTGGTGTATCCTATCTTGTTTATTACTCGGCGTGCGATGTCCTGCAAGTCAACGTAAGCCGATGATTTTACCTCTCCGGCAATAACTACTTGTCCTGTTGTTACCAATGTCTCGCATGCAACCTTCGACTGTGGGTCAAAGGCAATCAGTTCGTCAAGAACTGCATCTGAAATCTGGTCGGCAACCTTGTCGGGGTGCCCCTCAGAAACTGATTCCGATGTGAATAGATATCCCATAGTTGTACTGTATTGTGCCCGGTGGTACCAATATTCATGTGTATTCGGGCATGGTTAATAATTTGCTTGTCTGTTGTTCAAGCCCTCTTCGTAACTATGTGTGGGATAACTCGATGCCGGCGATGTGCCTTTACAATGCCCTCTGAAGGGGCTTTTAGCATTTTTTACCGTGGTTGCAAGCAGTCAAATCTTTCCACACACAGCCTCTTGCGGGGCTTTATCTGTTGCAAAGGTACGCACTTTTGCCGTAAATGTTGCACTTATTGCCTGTTTTTTTCGAGCGAGCAATATTTTTTAACTTATAGAATACTCCTTTTACAAGCAACCCGCCATTGATGTGAATTTCAAATCGCACATTATTTTTTTCTTGTTTCAGAGAACGGTTTGTTTAAAAGTGTTTGTCATTACTGTATATAGTGCCTTTCTCAAACCCTGTAATGTCAACATTAATAGCATTGCATACTTGGCTATTGTATAATTCAATCCTGATTTTCCCCCCAACAGGGAGCTGTGATGTGCTCCACAATAGAGTGCGTCTGCAATCTTTTGGGTCTGGCTGTAAAATGCTGTAGTCGGGAGAGTAGAACTGTTTGCTTCTGCTGTATCCCTGCAATGATGTGTACCGGCGTACACCACACGATGTGCTCAGGTCAACTTTCATAATTCTGTTGCAGCTGTCTGCTGTGGTTGGGATAAGAAATGCAACGAAATTGGGAGTCTTGACCTTCTTCTGCAACTCGTCGGTTGTCATGCGTTGCATATTGTTTGCGCTATTCTGTTCAAGTGAACTCTTATCCGATACTTCAATCTCGTCCTTTGTCGCATGAATGGTTTTCATCTTGTAGAAGCCGTCATAGAAGAATGAATAAGGCACTTTATTCCAGAACGGTCCTTCAGTATGAGTATGTGTCCCGTCGTTTGTTTCTCTGGCAAACCGTTTCCAGAACATCTCTCCTCCTTCGAACATTTTACAGTGTTCTTTATTGCTGCTTATGATAATTTCGCTGAAATTAGTCATCTTCTCTACATTTGTTCCGTGAATATATTCGTTGTCCAGTTCGGGGCATGTATTACTCGTGTAATTACCCTTTATAACGGCGGGCATTACCCAATAGCACCAGCTCAGGTTATAGCGTGAAAAGATGCTTGATATTACATTGGAAACAGTCAAGACATCGGTATATTGAGGCAAGTTGTCCCTGAACAGATAGTATGCAGGATTGTAATCCTTTGGCAAGCAATTGAAATAGTGGTCTTTCTTTATATCATATTGGAAAAGACTTTCTGTGTCCTTGCTATAGAATGAGTTGAATTTGCGTAGATATGTACCTCTTGGTTCCGCTCCCCAATTGCTTCCGACACCTTCGCCTCCGTTTGCTGTATCATATATACCATAGCGAAATGTAATGTCGTTGGCATATTCCCATTCATCCATGTAATCGAGGCGAAGCTCGCTTATCGGTTTACGTTCAAAGGCCTCTTTTATGAGTTTCCTTGTATGAGTAAATTCCGGCAGCTCAAAATCATTTGTTCCAGTCTGTTTAATATTCTTGCCATGGTAGCTGTCATTGGATAATGAACTGCCGGCATTAACTTCCCAATAGGATAGGATATGTGGTTCCGGGGAAAAATAGCGGTCAATCATGAATGCGTCCCGTATCCATCTTGTCTGGGTTATCTGCTTGTTTGGCGATAGTGCAACGATTTTCTTTCCATAGAAATCTTCAAGTTCAGCAATGAAGCAACCGTTATTGTCAGTTCTCAAATCATATTGTGCAATGACTGAATCCTCCGGAACATATAGTTTTATAGGTCTGTTTTTGTGGAACCTGATACTCATCTCTCCATAACTACCCCAAGAGTGTCCTATGAGACGACGGAAAAGCTGTCCGCGTAGAGTTATGCCTTTTTCTGGTGCAACTTCTTTCTCCAGACTTTCAGCTGTCAGCCTACTCCAGTCATACGCAGTCCATCCATGAGTCATCATTATAATGTCGAGATGCTCGTCACGTTTCTGGTTGTTCGGATCAAAGTATTGCCATGCATCAGGGATATAACCTTTCAACTCCGAACCAAATATCTGCCAAGTGTACATATTGTATCCCCATGATGTAGTTACACCTCCATTCCTGTCCGTAACAGAGATTGCAAGGCCATTGTCCATCTCCAAAGGCTTTCCGTCATCTCTGGTAATGTCCAATATTATCTTTTCGTGTGGCTTCAGATCCAGTTTGTTTAGCTGTACACCGTTTGCTGTAACATTGAGCCTTACTCTTCTACGATCATTTGCCTGTAGGCTGTTGTGTTTTACGAAGAACAGCCTTTCTGCAAGCGGAGTCCTCCCTTTGAAGACTATGGCCCGACATACACCTTCGGGTAGCGAATCTGCCGATATCCTGATAGATGCCGGGGTTCCGCTTTTGAATTGTTTGTAGAACCCCAGGCTACTACGGTAGATAATAGCAAATCCCAATTCTTTCTCTGCAGTAAAATTGTCATTGACTGCGAAATTGAATTTCCCATTTGCCATTGTAACCGAAAGTGAAACGCCTTCATCCTCAACTGCAGGAAGATTGAACCGGTATTCTTTCTTTTTTCCTTCCGCGTTCTCTATGATAACTTTTGCCATGTATTTAACACCCTTTTCGGGTGTTATTGTGAAAGAACCTTTTCCCATATGCTGTGGAAATGTTTCCAATACCATTTTGTTGTCGGCTAGAATTATGATACCGCTTTTACCCTCAATACCGTCATTGCCTCTAAGTTCAAAAGCTACACGTCCTTCTATTCCGGCTACCATGTGTCCGCCTTCCGGGTAGAATTTAAGAGTACACTCATGTTTACCATTGTTTGTCCATCCGTTTCCAGTCATGAAGCAGCGTTCCCTTTTACGCATGTTGCGGAATCCCCAGTCTCCGTTGTTGACCTTGTCGAAAACCGGGAACACCCGGCTGAATATGGCCTCGTCGCCCCAATTGAGCATGTAGCGTGTGTATGCCCGAACTTCAAAATATCCCGACAGATATAGCGGGTCCATGTATATCTCTCCGTTGCAAGTGCCATCGTCGCCAATCTTGTATTTATTAGTCTTTACAACATACCCTTCGGGTGCCACAAGTTCAACATACAGTACACGGCTGAGGGTGGTTGGCCGGTCATCGTTATTGCTGGTTACAAAAGCCTTGAACCATATTGTCTCTCCTAAGTAGTACGAAGTGTTGTCGAAATGGAGATATACTCTTTCCGGCGGCAATATATAACCCACCTGCAGCGCACGCAATGCTGCGCTGTCGG
>JAFWXX010000049.1 GCA_017522915.1 Bacteroidaceae bacterium | reverse complement strand
TTCTTTGGTACTGTATGGCAAGGTGGTGCTGTTACAAATTACAGCCATTATATTACAGTTGATTTAGGAACAGAAATCGCGCTCAGTGAACTCTCTATCGATTATACAACCCGAAACAGTACCCATGCAAACCAGCGTCCTACAGCAATAAAGGTTCTTGGTAGCAATGACAAGGAAGGCGAGTATGTTGAAATTACACACCTTTCCGAGGGTATGCCTGTCGGCCAATGCACAAAATGGGAAATGGACGGTACTGTTGCCCTGAATGGCTATTACCGTTACATACGTTTTGCAGTGGCTACAGAAAAGGGTTACTTCAATATGTCCGATTTCAACCTTTATGCTCACAGCGCACTGGTTACAAACAGCAACTATCAGCCGGCTATTACAGGCGAACAGTTGTATGCAATGAATGTTGCACTGCTTGACGGTATTGCTGCAAGGGACAAGTTTGTGACAGAAGATAATTACAATGCTGCAGTTACAGCACTGCAGGCACAATACGATGCATTGTTGGCGATAAAGAATGCTAACAAGACAGATAAGGACGAACTTGAAACCCTTGTCACAGAGACCAATGAACTTGTGACCAAGGTTGCAACTGTCAATGATACAGAGACTGCCGTTACAATGCAGTGTACCGATGAGAATGCATCGTATTATCTTTATTGCAATGCACCTGGTAAAACAAATAATTATGACGGTGACGATAAAGGTGTAACAGCATTGCTTGACAATGATTCAAATACGTTCCTGCATACAACATATTATGGTAATGACTATGCCGATGACCTCGACCACTACTTGCGCCTTGATATGGGTGAGAATGAGGCTTTGGCTGCGTTCAAGTTTAATTATGTCGGTCGTGTAGGTAAAACAGGCAATGCTCCAAAAACTATTGTAATAGAGGGAAGTAATGACTGCGAGAATTTTGAGGAGATAACAACTCTAAAGAATTTGCCTACAGCAGACAACGCAACTTATCAGTCGGATGTGATAACCAACGGCAAGGCATACCGTTATATTCGCTTCATGGTAACAGAGACAAGTAACGGTTCTGAATATAAAGGACACGATTTCTTTGCTCTCAGCCACTTCTCCGTAACAGCATGCAAAACAATTTCTGTCGCCCAGGAGTATGCTTCGCCAAACTTGCCTTTGTCAACTTTGGTTACAGCAAACAACGAGGTAGTGGATGGCACGACTGTAAAGGAGCAGTTCTATGTTACACAGGACTTGTACGACTCTACAGTTGCTGAACTGCAGGCAGCAAAGGATGCGTTGGCGACAGCAATTGCGTTGAAGAACATCCCGGTGAAACTCACAACAGATGTAAATAACCCTGTGCTGTACAAGATTAAGATTAATCGAAGCACTACCACTGTCCTTGAATATGATGGCGCAACCGCCGATGCAACAAAACAGGTTGCTGTTGCTGATGAGTATGTTGGCAACAAGTATCAGGCTTGGTACTTTATGCAGGGAACAGACACAGAAAGCAATGATGATATTCTCATCCTGCCTTACTGGAACGAGGGTGCGGCAAATACCGCGTTAAGACTTGGTGCTGCTTCAACAGGTAATGCCGAGGCTGCAGTATGGGCCGTAGAAAGTGGTGATGCAAGCAAAACGAAGCAGAATTGGTACATAACTGTTGATGCCGGTAACACAGCCGAGGGCTGGTGGAATATACGCCCCCAGGGTAAGGATAACTATTTCAGCAACAACGGTGGTGTCGGTAACAAGATGGGCTTCTGGAATAGTTCAAGCGATGATGGTTCAGAGTTCCAGTTTATACTCGATGAGACCGACTACTCTTTGTCCGATGCTTACTATGCTCTCTATAACCAGTATGTAGCTTGCGGTGGTGAGGCGGCTTCGGGTACAGTAATCGGTACTTATACAGTAGAGAGTGCAACTGCATATAACACTGCGTATAACAGTGCTGCGGCGTTGATCGAGGCAAAGAACTCTACCGATGAAGTTTATAATGAAGCCCGCACTGAATTGGTTGCGGCTTATGACGCGCTTGAGTACAACGGTGGTCTGTGCAAGATAAGGTCGGCATTTACCGGTGGTTATAGCGAAAATAAACTTGTCTATGTAGATGCTATGAACAACCCCTATTTTGAGCAGGCTACAGATGAAACCCTTTCAAAATATGTATGGGAATTTGTGCCAGTGGAGGGTGGTTATCATTTGAAGAGTCTCCACACACAAAGCTATGTTACAGCTGCGGGTTGGGGCGAACTGGTTGTTCTTGGCGAAGAGGCTGCGGCCAAACTGGTTACAGTTGATTTCCTTGACAAAGAAAACGGCATTGTGCGCTTGAACGTTGCCGGCGGTTATCCATTGCACGCGCAGGACAGTGGTAGCAAGTTGGTTGGATATACAGGTGGTCTTGGTACTGCTTCGGCATGGTATATCGAGGAGATAGAAGATGTGACAACAATCAAGCACACCGTTACAATGAGCGCGACATTCTCATCCGTGATGCTAGGTTACAATGCAACTGTTCCTGCCGGTGTAGAGGCTTACAATGCCGAGGGCATCGAGGATGGATATGTGAATCTTGTCGAGCTTGCAAGAGAGGGGGAGGTTATTCCTGCGAACACCCCAGTAATCCTTTACCGCACCGATGCAAATACAAGCAAGACATTTACATATACTAGAACTGAACCGGTGGCTCCTGCATCAACTGTTCTTGGCGGCAGTCTCTATCAGAAGTTTGTTGAGTGCGATAGCGATAAGGACTACTACAAACTGATGATAAAGGGCGGTGAGGCCAAGATGTACTGGATGTATAAGGAGTTCAATGCCGCAGGTGAAAGTTTGGGTAAAACCAATGATGGAGGCCACATAAAGTGCAGTGCCAACAAGATTTATATGGCACTGCCACAGCGTGAGCAGGCAGCATCGTTCGGTATGCGTTTCAAAGACCCTGAGACTACGGGTGTTGATGAGGTGAAAGGTGAAAACGGAGAGGTGAAAACTATCTATGATTTGCAGGGCCGCAAATTGGCCGAGATTACTCAACCAGGCTTTTATATCGTAAACGGTAAAAAGGTTTATGTTAAATGAGATTTTATTGTTAATTTTGCAAAGATTGAATGAAGATGAAAAAAATATATATAAGCCCTGAAACCGAATTTGTAGAGTGCATTCCCTGTACAATGATTGCTGCGTCGTTGCCTACCGACAATGGTGGTCAATCTAATGAAGAAGATTTTGACGGCGGCGAGGCCACCGGCGCTGCCCGTGGCGACTGGAATGACATTTGGAAGGGAATGTAATCCCAAGGATAACTCAAACACTATATTTACGCCCCTGCGCTATTGCGCAAGGGCGTTTTTTGTGGTGTGCATGACTGTATGAAAAGTAAAAGGTTGAATGTGGAGTGGCTTGTTATTTACATGCCGAATGAAATGCTGTCGATGCCTGAATAGACAAAACTGCATACGCCAAGCAGGATTATGCCTGCGACGCATAAGATGAGCTCTATGCGTATGTACGGGTCGCACTTGAATGCCGGTACCGGCTCTTCGTTAGGCATCATGTACATGGCCTTTACTATAAGCAGGTAGTAGTAGAGCGATATGACCGTGTTTATCAATGCAATGAACACCAGTACGCAGAACCCTGCACTGAACGCGCTCATGAAGACGAAGAACTTGCTGAAGAAGCCTGCAAACGGAGGTATGCCGGCAAGCGAGAAGAGTGCAAGCGTCATTACAAGCGTAAGCTTCGGGTTGGTCCTGTAGAGGCCGTTGCATGTCTCGCGGCGCACGGCACCGCGTATCTTCCATTCGATGCTTTCGATTACAGCAAACACTGCCATGTTGGCTACCATATACACTACGAGGTAGAACACCATAGCTGTCATGCCGTCGGCCTGTCCGCCGATGACGGCAAGCATTATGTAGCCGGCCTGTGATATGCTGCTGAATGCCATGAAGCGTTTAAGGAAGTGCTGCTTGATTGCCATCAGGTTGGCAATGGTGATGCTGGCCACGATAGTGATGTATATCACAGTCTGCCACTCCTCAATCATGGGGGCAAAAACCTTTATAAGGACGATGAAGAGGGTGAAGACTGCTGCTCCCTTAGAGATGACCGAAAGGTAGGCCGTAACGGTCGTGGGCGCGCCCTGGTAGCTGTCGGCGGTCCACAAGTGGAACGGTACGAGAGATATCTTGAAGCCAAGCCCGGCAAAGAACATCACAAAGGCAAAAATCTGCATCGGGGCTCCTGTTATATGCTGTACCATGTCGGTGAAGTAGAGCGAGCCTGTCGTTCCGTAGAGGAATGATATGCCGTAGAGCATCATTGCCGAGGAGAACATCGATGTGAGTATGTATTTTATTCCTGCTTCGGCCGAGTTGTGCCTGTATTTGTCGAATGCTACAAGGCATGCGAGGGGGAGCGATGCAAGCTCTATTCCGATGAAGAGCAGCAGGAAGTGGCGCGCGCTAAGCATGAAGTACATGCCGACAAGGGTGCTTAGCAACAGGATATAGAACTCGCCCTGCTTGTAGAAAGTGTGCTCGCTGCGGAGCCACTTGTGTGCTTGCAGTATAGCCAGGAGGCTGCCGAAGGCGAGTACGGCCTTCATGAATACAATCATTGCGTTGCTCTCGTACATTCCGCCGAAGAGGGTGAACGTGCTTCTGTCGCTGAGCGTCACGGCAACCATTGCCGTTGCAAGCATGCAGGCAAGAGGGTGGAAGAGGCGACGGTAGCGTCCGGCCGATACAAGGTCGTACATGAACAGTATGAGGTAAACAGCCAGCAGGGCTACCTCAGGTCGCATATCAAAGAATTGTATGTAGTTCATATTGTATTATAATAGCTTTATTCTATAATGTTTGAAAGCACGTCGCCTACGCCTGTGCCTATAAGGTCGCTCACCCACATGGGGGCTATGCCAAGGGCTGCAACGCAAATCACAAGGCATATCACTGTGAAACGCTCGTCCCATGTCGCATCGGTCAGCTTCTTGTGCTCTTCGTTCTCAGGCTCTCCGTAGAGTATGCGCCCTACAACGCGCAGTATATATACTGCTGTTATCACAATGCTTGTGCAGGCTATTACCGTCACTACTCGGTGGAATGTGTCGTTTACGCTGAATGCGCCTACAAAGACTGTCATCTCGGCAATGAAGCCGCTGAATCCCGGCAGTCCCAGATTGGCGAGTCCGGCAATGACATAGCCTACGGCAAGGAACGGCATGATCTTCATGAGTCCGCGCATCTGTCTTATGTCGCGTGTGTGGGTACGGCCGTATATCATTCCTATGAGCGCGAAGAAGAGGGCTGTCATCAGTCCGTGCGAGAGCATCTGCAGTATTGCACCGGTACATGCTGTCCGGGTCATCATAAGTATGGCAAAGAGCACCAGTCCGCAGTGCGATACCGAAGAGTAGGCATTTATGTACTTGAGGTCGGTCTGGCTTATCGCACTAAGCGCGCCATATACCACGCTGATTGTAGTGAGTATGATGAATATCCATGCGAGGTCGTTGGCAGCCTGTGGCAACAGGTACATGGCTATGCGGAAGCATCCGTAGCCTCCCAGCTTCATGAGCACGCCGGCATGCAGCATAGATACCGATGTGGGGGCGCATGCATGGCCGTCGGGGCTCCAGGTGTGGAACGGGAAGAGTGCGCCCAAGACGCCGAACCCGATGAATGTGAGAGGGAAGAATATGTACTGCATCTCTGCAGGAATGTTGTTGAGCGCAGCAATCTCGTTTATGTCCATTGTGGTTGCTCCGCTGCCGAAGTATATTCCCAGTATGCCCATGAGCAGGAATGCTGAGCCGCCCATGAGCATGAGTGTGAGCTTCATGGCCGAATACTCCTTGCGTCCGCTTCCCCATACGCCTATAAGAAGATACATAGGTATGAGGGCTGTCTCGTAGAACATGAACATGGTGAAGAGGTCGGTAGAGATGAAGAATCCATATACGCCGGCCGAGAGCAGGGTGTACCATAGGAAGAACTCCTTGGTCATCGGCTTCAGCCTCCACGATGCGAACGTGCCGGTGAAGACGATTATCGAGGAGAGCAGAAGCATGGCTACTGATATGCCGTCAACTCCTATCGAGAGGCAGATGTTCAATGGCTCATACCAGCTCCATGATGCGGTGTAGAGCATGGGTGCGCTCTCGCCGGCACTGCGCATGGAGATGAAATCGACGGTCAGATATACCGACAGCGCAAGCAGCAGTGTTGAACCGGCAACCATTACCGCGCGTGTCTGGCGCAGGTTGCGGCTGCCCCAAAGCGCAAGGAGCATTACTGCCGGAATTATTACAAAAAGAAGCAATATGTTCATGATGTTTCCCTTTCTTATGCCATGTACAACAATACGAGGATTATAATAAGTATGCCGCTTAGGAACCATATACAGTAGGTCTGTATGTTTCCGCTCTGCCATGGGCGCACAAGTGTGCCGGCACTCTGCACTGCCTTGGCGAGCAGGTCGAGCGAGCCGTCAACGACCTTGCGGTCGAACCAGGCAATGGGGCGGCTTATGCAGTTGAAGATTATCTTCTTTGTCACGAAGAGCCATACCTCGTCCATGTAGAATCTGTGGTATGCGGCAACGATAGGTCCGTGCAGGGCCCAGTTTACGATTCGGGTGACACGGCTGCCGTCTCTTATGTACATTATGGTGGCAAGCACTATGCCGGCTAAGGCAAGCAGTACGCTTGTGGTGGCAACGGTGGTGTCGATATGTATCGTGTATGCCTCTCCGTTGCTGCTCACGAACTCACCGAAAGGTATGAAGCCGGCTGCACATGTCACGGCTGCGAGTATGATGAGCGGCAGTGTCATGCTCCATGGTGCTTCGTGAGGCTTGTGCGGCTCGTGGCTGCACTCTCCGCTGCGGTATAGGGCCAGCTGCTCCTCGTAGTGGCTCTTGCCCCAGAAGATGAGATAGTAGAGACGGAACATGTAGAATGCGGTGAGAGCCGCTACAAAGCTCATGAACATGCCCATGAGAGGCGAGAAGCTGTAGCATGCCACAAGAATCTCGTCCTTGCTGAAGAATCCGCTGAAAGGCGGTATTCCGGCTATCGCAAGGCATGCGATGAGGAATGTGATGTGTGTAACGGGCATGTATTTGCGGAGTCCGCCCATGTGGCTCTTCTCGTTGCTGTGCACCGCATGTATGATTGCTCCTGCTCCCAGGAAGAGCAGTCCCTTGAACATGGCGTGGGTAAAGAGGTGGAACATTGATGCCATGTAGCCTAAGCCCCCCTCGTGCGGGTCGCTGCCGGTGCATACGCCGAGTGATACCATCATGAATGCAATCTGCGATATGGTAGAGAATGCAAGCACGCGCTTGATGTCGGTCTGTGCACATGCTACAATGGCTGCATACAGTGCAGTGAATGCTCCTGCGTATGCAATGATGTGAAGCACCTCAGGCGCATAGCCTATGAAGAGCGGGAACATGCGCGCTACAAGGTAAACGCCGGCTACCACCATTGTTGCGGCATGGATTAGGGCCGAAACCGGGGTGGGGCCTTCCATCGCATCGGGAAGCCATATATGCAACGGGAACATGGCACTCTTTCCTGCACCGCCGATGAACATGAGCAGCAGTGCTGCAGGCAATACGGCACCGGCTGTCATAAGTTCTGTCATAGGCGGAGTGAATGAGTAGGTTCCCATGTAGTAGCCGTATATGAGTATGCCGATGAGGAAGAAGAGGTCGGCGAAACGTGTCACGATGAACGCTTTCTTCGATGCGGCAATGGCTTCGGGCTTGGTGTAGTAGAAGCCTATGAGCAGGTATGACGATACTCCGACAAGCTCCCAGAAGACATACATCTGGAATATGTTTGTTGCAACTACAAGCCCCAGCATGGAGAAGGTGAAGAGAGAGAGGAATGCGTAGTAACGCTGGAAGCCTCTTTCGCCTTTCATGTAGCCCAATGAGTATATGTGTACCATAAGGCTTACTGTGGTGATGACAATGAGCATCATTACCGATATGGGGCTTAGAAGTATTCCCATGTCGATGCTGAGCGTGTCGCCGAGCGGGAGCCAGGTCATGTTGTATGGCATGAGCTCGGCAAATGTGCCGTCAGCGGTGCGTCCGGCAAGGAAATATTCTGCAGCAGTCCAGTAGGATAGTGCTGTGGCCGCAGCTAGTGACAAGGTGCCTAAGGCACCTGCAAGCCGGTGCGGCATCCTGTTGCCCAGGAGCCCCAATAGAAGGAAACTCAACAGTGGCAGAGCAAGTATAAGTATTGTATGTTCCATGCCTTAATGCTTTAGGTTCTTCAGTTTCTTGATGTGTATCGAATGTATGTTGCGATATACATTTATTATTATGGCTATTGCCACTGCGGTCTCGGCTGCTGCTACGCCAATGCCGAACAGGGAGAAGATATATCCTTCGAGGTGCTGCGGCTGGCAGTAGGCGTTGAAGACTGCGAAGTTTATGTCAACTGCATTGAGCATCAGCTCGGTGCTGATAAGCAGCGAGACAAGGTTCCGGCGGGTGAAGAATCCGAATACTCCTATGAAGAAGAGTACCGCCGAGAGAATCAACAGATATTCTGCAGGTATAATCATAACTCTATTTTTTTCGTGCAATCATAATGGCTCCCACTGTGCAGGCAAGCAGCAGTATGCTCATTGCCTCGAATGGCAGTATGTAGTTGAATTTGTCCGTTCCCATAAGGGCCATGCCTAACTCTTTCATCTCTACGCCGCTTGCAGTGAACTTGTCACTGGCAAAGCCGGTGTTCAGAATAAGATATATGGTGAGCGCCATGCCGGTGAGGGCTGTAGCCATTCCGGCAAGGTAACGGCGTATCGATGTCTGGGTTACATCGACGCTTCCTTTGCCTATGAGCAGTATGGCGAAGATGAAGAGCACTACGATACCTCCGGCATATACGGTTATCTGTACAGCTCCGAGGAAGTTGTAATGGAGCATAAAGTATAGTCCGGCTGTTCCGAACAGCACGAACAGCAGCAGGGTGGTGGCACGCATAATCTTGCTCGATGTAACGGCAAAGAGTGCCGAAACAATCATCACAATCGCCAGGCCTGCGAATATTATCATGTTTATATCCATATCCTTTCCTATTTGTTAAGCTTGATTATAAGTCTGCTCCTGTCGAAGACCGCATTCTCGAACTCGTTGCTGAATTCAATGGCGTTCTTCGGGCATACGTTGACACATAGCTGGCAGAACATGCATGCTCCGAGGTCGTAACGGTATTCGGCAAGCACCTTGCGGCTCTTGCCGCTCTCTTCGTCGGTGACGGTTCTTGTGGTGATGCTTATTGTGCCGTTGGGACATGTCTGCTGGCAGAGTCCGCATGCAATGCACTTGTTGTTGCCGTTCTCGTCGTGCGGCATGACAAGCCTTGCACGGTGACGCTCCGGGATGTGCAGCGTCTTGCGGTTTTCGGGGTACTGCTCGGTAATCTTTCTGGTAAAGAATTCGCGCAGGGTAACACGCATTCCCGTGAAGAGCGATTTTACCGCAATGGTTATGTTTCCTATGTATGTATTCCTGAATTCCATTCTTTTCATCCTCCTTTTAGAAAGTCCAACCCATTACCACGCAAATTGTCATAATAAGCAGGTTCAGCAAGCCTATGGGTACAAGGTATTTCCACTCAAGCACGAGTACCTGGTCGATTCTCATGCGGGGGAATGTCCAGCGTATCCACATCATGAGCCAGATGACAAAGAATGTCTTTCCGAGGAACCATACGATTCCCGGTATCCAGCACATGGCCTCGTTGAAGCCTTCCAGTCCGGGGATATAAAGCGGTGCCCATCCGCCGAGGAACAGGGTTGATGCAATGCCTGATATTATGAACATGTTCATGAACTCTGCAACATAGAAGAGACCGAATCCCATACCGGAATACTCGGTGTGGAAACCTGCCGTAAGCTCCGATTCGGCTTCGGGAAGGTCGAACGGCGCGCGGTTGGTCTCGGCGTTTCCTGCAATTATATATATAATGAATGCGATAATTGCCGGTATGTGTCCGCGAATGATGAACCAGCCTCTGGTCTGAGTCTCGACAATTTCGCTTATCTGCATTGTTCCGCTGAGGACAACGAGAGTGAGTATGCAGAGTCCCATAGAGAGCTCGTAGCTTATCATCTGTCCTCCGCTTCGCATAGCTCCGATCATCGAGAACTTGTTGCTGCTGCTCCATCCTGCAAGCAGAATGCCGAGGATGCCGAACGATGAGGCTGCCATGATGAAGAATACGCCTATGTTGAAGTCGAGTACCTGCAGGCCTTCGGCAAACGGAAGGCAGCTGAAGGTGATGAGCGAACTCATTATTACAAGGAACGGTGCGAGGTTGTAGAGGATGCGGTCGGAATCCTTTATCTCGATAATCTCCTTTATGAGCATCTTGAATACGTCGGCAAAGACTTGCAGCACTCCCCAGAAACCTACGCGGGTAGGGCCCAGACGGCACTGGAATGCTGCACATACCTTGCGCTCCATGAATATCATCACTATTGCAAATACCAGATATGCGGCAATGACGCATACCGCCACCAGAGCACACTCAGTGAGCGTGGCTGCCCAGTCCGGCAGTGCCGAATGCAGGAACCTGTCTATTGCTGTTGTTATGGTTGTGAAATCTAGCATCTTTCTCTCTTTTTATCGGTCAATGTCGGGGATTACATAGTCGAGCGAGGCTCCTATGGTGATGAGGTCGGCAATCTTGCATCCCTTCATAATCTTCTGCGCTGCGGCTATGAGCGGCAGTCCCATCGGGCGGAACTTCATTCGGTAAGGAGTCTTGTCGCCGTGGCTCTCGATGAATACACCGAACTCGCCGCGCGAGCCCTCTACGGCTGCAAAGAAACGGCCTTCGGGCAACTTTATTATAGGCTTGGTCTTTGTCTTGTACTCGCCTTCGGGAATGTTGTCTATAAGCTGTTCGATGATGCCTATTGACTCGACAATCTCTTCAAGGCGCACAAGCAGCCTGCAGTAGCTGTCGCCGCCGGTGTGCAGTATCTCCTTGAAATCTACCTTGCCGTACATTGCATAGGGATGTCGCTTGCGCACGTCGCAGGCCCAGCCCGAAGCGCGTCCTGTACCGCCTGTGGCTCCGAACGATATGGCATCCTTAAGCGAGAGCACGCCTACTCCTATTGAACGGTTCCTGAATATCACGTTGTTGACAAAAATGTCGTAGTACTCCTTGAGTCTCTTCTTCTGGTCGGCGCAGTAGGCCTTTACCTTGCTTGCGAAACCGGGTGTGATGTCGGCCTGTACGCCTCCTATTATATTGTAGTTCTGTATCAGGCGGCCGCCGGTCACCTCTTCCATGATGTCGAGTACCTTCTCCCTTTCACGGAATCCGTATATGAACGATGTTATGGCACCCATATCCATTGCAAGGCAGGAGAACATGAGCAGGTGGGAGTCTATTCGCTGCAGCTCGTCCATTATGGTGCGTATGTACTGCACACGCTCTGTCACCTCAAGGCCCATTGCATTCTCGATGCACATGCAGAGTGCATGGCGGTTCTGGTGCGCGCTCAGGTAGTCGAGACGGTCGGTGAATGCAAGTGTCTGAGGGTAGGTCTTGCTCTCGCAGAGCTTCTCTATTCCGCGGTGTATGTAACCGCAGCGTATATCGACCTTGCGCACCTCTTCGCCTTCGAGCGACAAGCGGAAACGGAGCACTCCGTGTGTGGCGGGGTGCTGAGGGCCTATGTTTATAACATACTGGTCGTAGTGGAGAATCTTTAGTTTCTCTACCATTTCGGCGAGATGCTTATCCTCTTCAATCTCATATACGCGGTGAGCCTCTTCGTCGGTCTCGCTCTCAAGACGTATCGGGTTTATCGCTTCACTGGGGTCGTAGTCCTTTCTTAAAGGGTGGCCTACCCAGTCGTTTCTCAAATAGAGCCTTCTCATGTCGGGGTGTCCGGTGAACTCTATGCCGTAGAAGTCATATACCTCACGCTCGTAGAGCTCTGCAATGTGCCAGATGTCGCTCACTGTCGGAATCTGCGGCTTCTCGCGGTTGGCTGTACGCACTGCAAGCTCAACGCACTCATGCGTGCTGCTGTTCTCCAGTATGTATATAGCTCCGAGCCCCTCTTTGTTCCAGTCCATGCCAATCATCTCTCGCATGAAGTCCATGCCGTTTTCGCGATGTTGCAGCATGGTCTGGCGGAACTCCTTGATGTCTATGAATGTAATCTCCATTATGCTTCCTCCTTCCTGCTGTCAGGCTCTTCTATGGGATTGTTCGTTACAATTATAGGTTCGTCGGGCATGCAGCCGCGTTTCTGGTGCTTGTTCTTTGCACCGAGGAACTTCTCTATCTTCACCTTGCGCTGCAGCTGCATCATGCCGTACAGTATGGCCTCCGGTCTGGGAGGGCAGCCTGGGATATATACATCCACCGGCAGAATCTTGTCAATGCCGTTGAGTACATGGTATGAGCCCTTGAACGGGCCGCCGCTTATGGCGCATCCGCCTACTGCAACAACGTACTTCGGTTCGGCCATCTGGTCGTAGAGACGCTTGAGCACGGGTGCCATCTTGTGGGTTATGGTGCCGGCACACATTATAAGGTCGGCCTGTCGGGGTGAGTTGCGCGTTACCTCGAACCCGAAGCGGGCGAAGTCATAACGTGCGGCACCTACCGACATGAATTCTATTCCGCAGCAGCTGGTTGCAAAGGTCAATGACCACAGCGAATTGCTCCGGCCCCAGTTTATGAGGTCGTCGAGCTTGCCGAGCACTACGTTCGTGCGTTCTTTGTTGAGTTCCGCAACGAGGGCTTCGAGCGTCTCGTTGTCCTTGAACTCTTCATAAGGTATCGATTTTATGGCAGGCTTTTTCATTTCCATTCAAGAGCTTTTTTGCGCCATGCGTAGGCAAGGCCCAATATTAGAAAAAACAGAAAAAACAGAACTCCTACAAGTGCCTTCATTCCAAGTTCCTGGACGATCGTCGCCCAGGGGAAGAGGAATACGGCCTCGATGTCGAACATGAGAAAAAGAATCGCAAAGAGATAATAACCTGCCTTGAAGTGTATCCAGGTCTCTCCTTGCGTCGGTATTCCACATTCGTAGGTCTCTCCTTTCTGACGGTTGAATGTGCGGGGGGAAATCCACCTTGTGAGAATCATTACAATGCCTACAAAGGCAATCGATGCAATGATCATCGTGAAAAGTAGTACTAAATCCATATTACGTCTATAAGCTTTCCTTTTTTCTCCGTTTTTATCCGGCGGGGTGAGGTTTTGCCCAAGCTCCGTCGTATGTGTGTTGCAAATGTACTCAAAATAGTTTTCGGGGTGAATCGGAAACTGAAAGATTAATTTGAGTTTTTTACTCTTTTTAACATTGGCGATAAAAAGAGTCTTCTACCCCATGAATGAGTCCAGGGACATCATCAGAGCGAATCCGGTGGCAAACCCGATAGTGCCGATGTTGCTGTGCTCTCCGCTCTGCGAAGCCGGAATGAGCTCTTCTACAACAACATATAGCATTGCTCCTGCTGCGAATGAGAGCAGTAGAGGCATGGTGCCGCTGCTGTTTTCTATAAGGAACATAGTCGCAAGCGCGGCTACAGGCTCTACAAGCCCCGACAACGCACCCCATGTGAACGCCTCTCTCCGGCTCTTGCCTTCGCTGCGGAGAGGCACCGATATTATTGCTCCTTCGGGGATGTTCTGTATGGCCATTCCCAAGGAGAGCGCGAATGCTCCGGCTGCGGTGAGGCTGGTGTCTCCGTTCAGCACTCCTGCAAAGACGACTCCCACAGCCATTCCTTCGGGTATATTGTGCAGGGCTACTGCAAGAATCATCTTTATTGAACGTGGAAGTTTCGATTTGGGCCCTTCTGCCATCTTCTCGTCTATGTGCTGGTGCGGGATGATGCTGTCGAGAAGCAACAGGAAACAGATTCCTGCCGCGAAACCGGCAAGAACAGGCCATGAGTTCGAGAATCCCTCTCCGCTCTGCTCCAATGCGGGCTGGAGCAAGGACCAGAAGCTGGCCGCGACCATTACGCCCGAAGCAAATCCCAGCATGGCTCTGTTGAGAAGCCCTGATATCCTGTCCCGGAACATGAATACCATCGCAGCTCCGATTACTGTACCCAGAAAAGGTATTGTAAGTCCTATGATAATTTCCATTTCATCGAATGTTTTTATAAGGTTTGCACTATTCTGCAAAAATAGCCTTTTTTTATAAATATCTTCTTCTTGAAACCCATCTTTAAACAATAATAATGCGCTATTGAAACAAATGTTTACAAAAATATCCTAATCTCGTTTTTTCTCGTTACCTTTGCGTTTAATGCAAGGGTACGCAGTCGCCTTTGCGAATCTGTCCGTACTTGTACGGCTTGTTTTGGAATAACATAAAAACATATAATCTTCGTATGATTTACTTTTTCAGTACCCCCGGCCATACGGTTATAGCAACCCAGGCCAACAATGCGTTGACAGCTGCCGATATTGAGAAGCTCTGCTGGCTCTATGGTGAGGCGACACCTGTAGAAGGTGAGGCAATGGAAGGATTCTTCGTGGGTCCGCGTCGTGAAATGATTACTCCGTGGAGTACGAATGCTGTGGAGATAACCCAGAACATGGGCCTTGAAGGCATTGTGCGCATCGAGGAGTATTTCGTGGTGGAGGACGAGAATGCCGAGTATGACCCGATGCTTCAGCGCATGTACCGCGGTCTTGACCAGAAAATCTTTACTGTTGACATAGAGCCTAAGCCGATAGAGTTCATCGAGGACCTTGACAGCTACAACGAGCAGGAGGGCCTTGCGCTTTCAAAGGAGGAAATCGACTATCTGCATCGCGTGGAGGAGGAGCTGGGCCGCAAACTGACCGACAGCGAGGTCTTCGGCTTTGCACAGATAAACTCTGAGCATTGCCGTCACAAGATATTCGGCGGTACATTCATAATCGACGGCGAGGAGATGCCTTCTTCGCTGTTCGCTATGATTAAACGCACTACCAACGAGAACCGAAACAGCATCATATCGGCATACAAGGACAACGTGGCATTCGCACAGGGTCCTGTCGTGGAGCAGTTCGCTCCGGCCGACCATTCAATACCCGATTACTTCGTGATAAAGGATATCGAGACTGTAATATCACTCAAAGCAGAAACCCATAACTTCCCAACTACAGTAGAGCCGTTCAATGGTGCATCTACCGGTACCGGCGGTGAAATCCGTGACCGTATGGGCGGCGGTAAAGGTTCATGGCCTATAGCAGGAACTGCGGTCTATATGACATCCTATCCGCGTACATACAACGACCGCAAGTGGGAAGAGGTGCTTCCTGTGCGCAAATGGCTCTACCAGACTCCCGAACAGATTCTGACAAAGGCTTCTAACGGTGCTTCCGACTTCGGAAACAAGTTCGGACAGCCTCTTATCTGCGGCTCTGTACTTACATTCGAGCATAAGGAGAATGATGAGGTATATGGCTACGACAAGGTAATTATGCTTGCCGGCGGTGTGGGTTACGGCACACGCCGCGACTGTCTCAAGGGTGCTCCCGAAAAGGGAAACAAGGTGATTGTGATGGGCGGTGACAACTACCGCATCGGCCTTGGCGGAGGTTCGGTGTCATCAGTTGATACAGGCCGTTACTCTTCGGGTATCGAGCTCAATGCGGTGCAGCGTGCCAATGCCGAAATGCAGAAGCGTGCATACAATGTGGTACGTGCTCTCTGCGAGGATGATACAAATCCGGTGGTGTCTATACACGACCATGGCTCTGCAGGCCACGTGAACTGTCTCTCCGAACTTGTCGAGGAGTGCGGCGGTCTCATTAAAATGGCTAATCTGCCTGTCGGCGACAGCACTTTGTCGGCAAAGGAGATTATTGCCAACGAGTCGCAGGAGCGTATGGGCTTGCTCATCAAGGAAGATGCAATAGAATATGTACGCAAGGTTGCTGAACGTGAGCGTGCTCCTATGTATGTTGTCGGCGAGACAACAGGCGATGCGCGCTTTGCATTCGAACAGGCCGACGGCAAGCGTCCGTTCGACCTCTCTGTAAGCCAGATGTTCGGCTCTTCTCCAAAGACATATATGGTTGACAAGAGCGTAGAGCGTCACTATAAGGATGCCGAGTACGATGCCGGCAAGATTGAGGAGTACCTGACAGACGTGCTCCGTCTTGAGGCTGTCGCATGCAAGGACTGGCTGACAAACAAGGTTGACCGTTCTGTAACCGGAAAGATTGCACGCCAGCAGTGCCAGGGCGAGATTCAGCTCCCGTTGAGCGACTGCGGTGTGGTAACTCTCGACTATCGTGGAAAGAAGGGTATCGCTACATCTATAGGCCATGCGCCTCAGGCTGGTCTGGCCGACCCGGCAAAGGGTTCGGTGCTTGCTGTCTCCGAGGCTTTGACAAACATTGCTCTTGCACCTCTCTCCAATGGTATCAAGAGCATTTCGCTCAGCGCGAACTGGATGTGGCCATGCCGCTCTCAGGAGGGCGAGGATGCACGTCTCTATCGTGGCGTTGAGGCTCTCAGCGACTTCTGCTGTGCATTGAAGATAAATGTTCCGACAGGAAAGGATTCGCTTTCAATGACCCAGAAGTACCCCGACGGTACAAAGGTCATCAGTCCGGGTACGGTAATAGTATCGGCCGGCGGTGAGGTTTCCGATGTCCGCAAGGTTGTCTCTCCTGTAATGGTGAACGAGCCTAAGAGCGCATTCTATCATATCGACTTCAGTTTCGACCATCTCCGTCTTGGCGGTTCTGCATTCGCTCAGACTCTGAACTGCATTGGCGATGATGTTCCTACGGTTGCCAACCCTGAATATTTTGCCGAGGCATTTGAGGCTGTACAGCGTCTTGTGAAAGAGGGTATAGTACTTGCAGGTCATGACATTTCGGCCGGAGGTCTCATAACAGCGCTCCTTGAGATGTGTTTTGCCAATACAACAGGCGGTATGGAAATCGACCTTAACAATATGGCCGAGAATGATATCGTGAAGCTGTTGTTTGCCGAGAACCCTGCTCTTGTAATTCAGGTTGCCGACAAGAACAAGTGCCGTATGCAGGAGATTCTTGATGAGGCCGGAATCTGCTTCGTGAAGATTGGTACACCTTGCGAGAAGCGTCAGATAGCTGTAGCCAAGGATAAGCGTACACGCCTGTTCGACATCGAGCACTACAGGGATGTATGGTTCGACAGCTCATATCTCATGGACCTCAAGCAGAGCTTCAACGGCTGTGCGAGCGAGCGTCTTAAGAACTACAAGAACCAGCCATTGCGATTCCGCATGCCGGCACGTTTCAACGGTATGCTTTCAAGCTACGGCATGTCGGCCGACCGTCGTGAAAAGTCGGGCGTGCGTGCAGCCATTATCCGTGAGAAGGGTACTAACGGTGAGCGTGAGATGGCATACGCGATGTATCTTGCCGGTTTCGATGTGAAGGACGTTACCATGACCGACCTTATCAGTGGCCGCGAGACTCTCGACGAGGTGAACTTCATCGTGTTCTGCGGCGGTTTCTCTAACTCCGACGTGCTCGGCTCTGCCAAAGGATGGGCCGGAGGCTTCCTCTTCAATCCTAAGGCAAAGGCTGCTCTCGACCGTTTCTACCAGCGTGAGGATACTTTGTCGCTCGGTATATGCAACGGTTGCCAGCTGATGATGGAGCTTAACCTCATCAACCCTGAATATGCAGAGCGCGGACGCATGCTGCATAACGATTCTCACAAGTTCGAGTCTTCGTTTGTGGGTGTGAATATTCCCGAGAACAACAGCGTTCTGTTCGGTTCGCTCTCCAACAGCCGTCTTGGCGTGTGGGTAGCGCACGGTGAAGGCAAGTTCTCTTTGCCTTACGATGCCGAGAAGTACAACATTGTGGCACAGTATGCCTATGAGGGATATCCTGCCAATCCGAACGGTTCGGACTATAATGTTGCTGCACTTGCAAGTGCCGACGGCCGTCATGTAGCAATGATGCCTCACCCTGAGCGTGCAATATTCCCATGGCAGTGTGCCACATATCCGGCAAATCATCTCGCCGACGATGTTACTCCATGGATTGAGATATTCCGCAATGCTTATAACTGGGTGGCCGGCAAAGCTGAAAAGTAAAAACTGAAAACCAATGACAGTCAAGGGGAATTAAGGAGCTTGAATCTGCTTTAGTTCCCCTTGATTCTCTTTATAGAACTTATGTTCCAAAGATAATGGCAACATCACTCCTTAAACTGTTCACGACATTCTTCCGCATAGGGCTCTTTACCTTTGGCGGCGGATATGCCATGGTTCCTCTAATCGAGCGCGATGTGGTGGAAAAGAACGGTTGGGTAGGCAAGGACGATTTCATTGACCTGTTGGCTGTAGCTCAGTCGGCTCCGGGAGTGTTTGCCGTGAACATGGCTGTTTTCATTGGCTATAGGTTGCGAGGAAAGCGCGGTGCGCTTGCTGCGTCATTGGGCTGTGTGCTTCCGTCGGTGGCTATAATCCTTCTTATAGCACTCTTCTTCCGTAGCTTCCGTCATAATGAAGTCGTAAACAATATATTCCTGGGGATAAGGCCGGCTGTTGTGGCCTTGATTGCCGTGCCTGTATTCAATGTGGCAAAATCGGCAAGGTTGAGTTGGGCAACGGCGTGGATACCGGTATTGTCAGCACTGCTTATAGTCCAGTTCGGAGTTTCGCCAATCTATGTGATAATTGTGGCCGGGGTAGCCGGTTTTATATACGGTAGAATAGGGAGGGGCAGAGCATGATGATATTTCTGGAACTTTTCTATACTTTCATAAAAATAGGTCTCTTCTCTTTCGGGGGCGGATACGGCATGATTTCTGTCATCCAGGCAGAGGTGGTTACCCGTCATGCATGGCTCACAGCGTCGGAGTTTACCGATATCGTTGCGATAAGCCAGATGACGCCGGGCCCGATAGGCATAAACTCGGCAACCTATGTGGGATATACTGCTGTCTTCAATGCTACGGGTTCCGAGATGCTTGCCGTCGCAGGCTCGCTTGTGGCCTCTTTCGCAGTTATGCTCCCTTCAATAGTGCTGATGCTTATAGTGAGCCGTTACCTTATGAAATACAGCAAGCATAAGGTTGTGGATTCTGTCTTTCTGCTGTTGCGCCCGGTTGTGGTAGGCCTTATAGCATCTGCTGCGCTCCTGCTCATGACACGGGAGAACTTCGGCTCCTTAAGTGATACGCCTCAGCAGTTCTGTGTCAGCGTGGGGCTGTTCGTGGCTGCGTTTGCAGCGATGAAGTTCTTCAAGGTCAGCCCGATACTCATAATATTGCTTGCCGGTGCCTTCGGCGGAGTATTCTACGGGATAGCAGGTGAATGAGCCTGTAGCTGTGGAGTGTATTCATGCCATACAGGATAATTGGGGGATGACAAAACATAGTTTTGTTATCGACTAGTTTTGCAGTGAATCTTGTATTTAAAGTTTTTCTTTCAGGAACTGTCCTGTGAATGACGCTTCGCACCTTGCTACCTCTTCGGGTGTGCCGCATGCAACAAGATTGCCGCCTTCATCGCCTCCTTCGGGGCCGAGGTCTATTATGTGGTCGGCACATTTCATTACGTCGATGTTGTGCTCTATCACCACAAGGGTGTGTCCGCGTTCAAGCAAACGCTCGAACGACTTCATGAGCTTCTTTATATCGTGGAAGTGCAATCCTGTTGTGGGCTCATCGAAGATGAACATTGTAGGGCGGTCGCTCTGCTGGCTTAGATAATAGGCGAGCTTGACACGCTGGTTCTCTCCGCCTGAGAGTGTAGATGACGATTGCCCCATCTTGATGTAGGCAAGACCTACGTCCTGCAGGGGCTGCAGATTCTCTGCAATACGCTTCTGTCCATGTTCCTGGAAGAAGTTGATGGCATCTCCGATGGTCATCTCCAGTATGTCGTGTATGTTCTTGCCATGGAACTTGACTTCGAGAACTTCGTTCTTGAACCGTTTGCCGTGGCATGCTTCGCACTCAAGCTTAAGGTCGGCCATGAACTGCATGGAAACGGTGATTGTTCCCTCGCCCTTGCACTCTTCGCATCGTCCGCCGTCGGAGTTGAACGAGAAATATCCCGCACCGAAGCCTAACTGTTTTGCAAGAGGCTGCTGAGCGAAAAGGTGCCTTATGTCGTCATATACCTTCAGGTATGTGACGGGGTTGGAACGTGAAGATTTGCCTATCGGGTTCTGGTCGATGAACTCTACACCGCAGAGCTGTTTCAATGCACCATCGACACCTTCGCACTGTCCGGGTGCATCACAGGTGTTGCCGAAGTGGCGCATCAATGAACGGTACAGAATATCGCGCACAAGCGTCGATTTTCCCGAACCGCTGACACCGCTGACGACAGTGAACACGTTGAGCGGTATGTTTACGTCGATTCCTTTCAGGTTGTTCTCCCTTGCGCCTTTTATGTTTATGAAATTGTTCGATGTGCGGCGATGTTTGGGCACTTCTATTGTCTCTTCTCCGAGCAGGTATTTCAGGGTGTAGCTGTTGCTGCCCTTCTCTATGCCGTTCATGTCTCCGTGATAGACAATGTTGCCGCCGTATGAACCGGCC
Source organism: Bacteroidaceae bacterium (assembly GCA_017522915.1). GTDB lineage: Bacteria > Bacteroidota > Bacteroidia > Bacteroidales > Bacteroidaceae > HGM04593. Next base: position 21,922 of record JAFWXX010000049.1, on the reverse strand, counting down.
TTAGGGCCTACATCTATTATATAGTCGGCAGCACGTATAATCTCTTCGTCATGTTCTACCACAACAACCGTGTTGCCGAGGTCGCGGAGACGGTAGAGTACATTGATGAGCCTGCCGGTATCGCGGCTGTGGAGTCCGATGCTGGGCTCGTCGAGGATATACAATGAGCCTACAAGGGCACTGCCCAATGAGGTGACAAGGTTTATTCTCTGGCTCTCTCCGCCCGACAAGGTGTTGCTGAGACGGTTGAGTGTAAGGTAGCCCAAGCCCACATCGAGCAGGCAGTCTATGCGATTGCGTATCTCTGTAAGGATTCGTTTGGCTATGGCAGAATCGTGCTCGTCAAGTACAAGATTGTCGAAATGGTTCTTAAGCTTTGTTATAGGCATTTCGATGAGTTCGATGATGCTTGCACCTCCTACTTTTACGTAACTGGCCTCCTTCTTGAGGCGTGTGCCGTGGCAGGTAGGGCATATTGGCTTTCCTCTGTAACGGGCAAGCATGACACGGTACTGTATCTTGTACTGGTTGGCCTTGACCATGTTGAAGAAGTTGTCGATGCTGATACCTTCTCCGTACTCCTCTATCCACGGTCCTTTATGCCAAAGGTAGTCTTTCTGTTCCTGAGTAAGGTTGTAATAGGGTTCGAAAATAGGAAAGTTGTCCTGTGGCGCACGACGGCAGAACTCGTTCTTCCATTCGCCCATCTTCTCCCCTCGCCAGCAGAATACTGCACCGTCATATACGCTCAATGTCTTGTTGGGCACTACAAGGTCCTCGTCTATGCCGACAATGCGTCCGAATCCTTCGCAGTCGGGGCATGCTCCTATCGGTGAATTGAACGAGAACATCTGTTCGGTAGGCTCTTCGAACTCCATTCCGTCGGCTTCGAACCGGATACTGAATGTGTGTGGCTTTTCCTCATCCATGAACTGTATCATGCATGTGCCGTTTCCCTCATAGAATGCTGTCTCGGCCGAATCAAGGAGTCTGCTTGCCGTTTCGTTGCTGTCGCTTACGCTTAGCCTGTCGATGAGCAACGAAGGCTTGTCGCCTTTCTTCGGTGCATACTCCTCAATGCGTATTATCTCTTTTCCTAATGCAATGCGGCTGAAACCTTGTTGAAGGTAAATCTGCAACTGGTCGGACAGGTCGCGTCCCTTACGTTTGGGGATTGGAGCAAGAAGCATGAATCTTGTTCCCTCCGGGCGTTGTTTCATGCACTCTACAAGGTCCTCTGGGCTGTTCTTCTTTACAAGATTTCCGCTTATGGGAGAATAGGTCTTTCCTATGCGTGCGTAGAGCAGCTTCAGGTATTCGTATATTTCGGTGCTTGTACCTACTGTTGAACGGGGGTTGCGGTTGTTTACCTTCTGCTCAATGGCTATTGCCGGCGGAATGCCTTTGATGAAGTCGCACTCCGGCTTGTTCATCTGCCCCAGGAACTGGCGTGCATAGGATGAGAGTGACTCTACATACCTGCGTTGCCCTTCGGCATACAGAGTGTCAAAGGCCAATGACGATTTGCCGGAACCGGACAACCCGGTCACGACAACAAGCTTGCCGCGTGGAATTTCTACATCGACATTCTTCAGGTTGTTTACCCGTGCACCTTTAATTGCAATATTCCTGTTCTGGCTCATTCTTGCACTCTCTTTGTTTAATCTCGCGAATTTACACAAAAAACAGCCACATTGTATATCTTTCCATAAAAATAGATGATAAGAGATTGCTTTGATGCCAATTATAACAATAATTTAGTTATCTTCGCAATACTAAATAAAAATCAGAGTGATGCAGTTCAGATATCTATTATTGTTAATGTCGTTTCTGCTTGCAGTGTCGTGCAGTACACCTAAGCAGGCTGGCAAGGGTACAGTATCCAAAGATGATTATCCCAAGCGTGAGTTCCGCGGTGCATGGATTCAGGCTGTCAACGGACAGTTCCAGGGGATGAAGGAGAAGCAGATGAAGAGCTATCTGGTAGAGATGCTCGATAATCTGCAGAAGGTGAATGTCAATGCAATCCTGTTCCAGGTGCGTGTCGAGGGCGATGCTCTTTATGAATCGCATTACGAGCCTTGGAGCCGCTTCATAACAGGCACGCAAGGAAATTCGCCGGGTTGGGACCCTCTTGCATTTATGGTAGAGGAGTGCCATAAACGCAATATGGAACTTCATGCATGGATAAATCCATATCGTGCACGAACGAAGGGTACCAAGTATGTAGCTCCTAACCACATGAGCAAGAAACGTCCGGCAAATTTCATTGAGTATGAGGGACAGCTCTATTTCAATCCTGCATTGCAGGCAAACCGCGACCATATATGCGGTATTGTACGTGATATTCTGAACCGCTACGATGTGGATGGCCTTCATATCGATGACTATTTCTATCCATATCCGGCGAAAGGCAAGGAATTTGCCGATGAGCGTTGGTTCCGTGAGAGCGGAATGGAGAACAAGGGTGAGTGGCGCAGAGAGAATGTCAACCATCTTATATATCAGTTGCACCGCACCGTGCGTGAGGCAAAGCCGTGGGTAAAGTTCGGCGTTTCTCCATTCGGCATATACCGTAATGAAGGCAGCTGGGAGAATGGCAGCAAGACCAAAGGACTCCAGTGCTACGATGACTTGAATGCCGATGTACTCAAATGGATAGATGAAGGTTGGGTCGATTACTGTATTCCGCAGGTATATTGGGAAATCGGTCATCCGGCGGCCGACTATGCAGAACTTGTGAAATGGTGGGCCGAATATGCTTCGGGACGTCCTCTTTATATCGGCCAGGATGTCAACCGTACAGTAAAGGCTAAGGGTGGCAATCAACTCGATGATAAATATGCCATGCAGCGTGCCGAAAGCGGAATACAAGGGTCATGCTTCTGGGATGCCTCTTCTGCAGCCAATAATGTCGATGGATATCGCGATGCTCTCTCAAACGGAATCTTCCGCTATCCTTCTTTGATGCCTTTGTCACCGTTCATCGATAACAAGGCACCGTCTAAGCCGGGTGGCGTGAAACTTCTGGATGATGAGAACGGTAAGGTGCTGGTATGGCTTCAGGGAAAGGGAACCGGCGATGACGTGATGAATGCGCCTTACCGTTATGTTGTCTATCGTTTTGACAAGAAAGAGACTGTCAATATAAAGAATCCGGCGAAGATTGTAGCGATGACGTCAAAACCGTATTATAGGATACCGTCTTCGCTTGCGGGTGAATATACATACGTTGTTACAGTGCTCGACAGGGTACAGAACGAGTCGCAGGGCGTTTCGTGCAAGGTGAAGCTATAATGTTTATGATGAAAGCAAATATAAGGATATATGAGCTCGAAAAGGTTGAGGAGTCATATGTGGATGAAATAAACAGGCTTCTTCTGCAGTTGTCCTCCTCACCGGTAGAGTTCGGTATAAGTGAACTTGAAGCTATCGTGGCTTCTCCTTCTACTCATCTTTTTATTCTTGAATGCGAGGGCAGTGTATCCGGTATGCTCACTCTGGGAGAGTATCTTGCACCCACGGGGCGCAAGATGTGGATAGAGGATGTTGTGGTGGATAATGCTATGCGTGGCCGTTCTTTAGGGCGTGCTTTAGTTGAACATGCAATAGAGTATGCCGGCAAGTTAGGCTGTGGAACGCTTATGCTTACATCCCGCCCGTCACGTATTGCAGCGAATGCACTTTACCGCTCATGCGGTTTTGCATCTAAGGAAACCAATGTATATCGTATGCCTATACTGCCTGAAAATCTGTAATTTACACTTCTCTGCATTAACAAGCAGGGGCAACTGGTCATATACGCGTTATTTCATTCAGATTCTGCATGAGCGTAAGCAGTGCCCTGTGCTTTATAATTGCCAAAGTACTCTGTATGTGCTTCTGCGAAAGCTTTTCTATAGGCTTTCTGCTATTGATGAATTTCCATATATCGGGTGCAGCCTCCAGCATGTTCTTTTCATCAATGACAAGTGAATTGAGTACTGCCTGGTCACGCTCGTTGAGCATATGGAATGCCTCCCAGACAGGCGGCATTTCCTGCTCTTCTTCTTGAGTATAGTCGCCGAACTGTTCTATCAGTTCTGCCGAGCCAGGCATGAATTCAAGTTCAATACGTTTCTTATTGGAAATTTCTTTGTTTGTAAAATGGTTTATGGCGCATTTTGCAATGTAGCTGTACAAAGAAGCTCCGTTCTTGTTCTCCCATTGGCGCAATACTTGCCAATCGTTGTTCGAAATGAATTCATACAGTTCACCGATCAGATGCCTGCTGTCGCACTGATTGTAGAGATTTGTTGATATATAACTCAGGAATTTCTTGCACTTGGTGCAGAAGAAGTATTCGTGCAGCTCCTTGTTTACGGGAGTTGCAGTCAATCCTTCTATCAATTCCTTGTCATCGAGTTCAGCAAAACGGCTTTTTCTGTACATGGATTATTCGATGAATGTGATGGTATATTCGTCGTAAAGGTCAACCTTTGTGTCCTTGTCGGTTGATGAGATGTCGTACTTTACTTCACCTCTGCTGTTTTTCTTGTTGAAATCGAACACCTTTTTTATGTCCTGACGCTTGTCGTCAAATCCGGGGCCCATTTGGCTGTTCGTTGTAATATAGCGTTCCTGAGTCTCCTCTTTTACTAGATATGGTGTGACCATGCCGAAATAGCCTAAAGATGCATATATGTGAGGAACAGCATTGTTGTCCCTTTCGCTTTGTACAAACGGGAACATTGACATGCCTTCGTAAGGATATATCTCCTCGTCATCGAATGTGTATGAGTATATGTTTGTCTCCTTTCTGCCGGTATTCAGGTCAACAACTCTTTCTGTTGTCCTCGAAAGCTTGTAACCGGCCCATGAATAATCGCATGTGATTTCGCAGTCGTTGCCCATGTAAGTGAACTTGCTGCATGTAAGCCCGTTGTATTCAAATGTCTTCGTTGAAACATGAAGATTCATATCATCGTATGTCTCTATTTTTGTAATAAGCCCGTTCTCGTTAAATTCGGACATCTCAAGAAGATTATTGATAATATTGCCGTTGGCATCGGATACCTTAATCTCTGCAATCATATTATTGCCAGCCCTGCGAATGTCGTACTTGCTTCTCTCCTGCTCAACCCCGTTCTTTACGAAAACATGTTCAAAACTTTTGATGTTTCCGTTCTTGTCTATTACGATATCATTCCATTTCTCCTCGCTGTTAACAGAGCCTTTGCTCTTTTTTATAACGATGCTTGTCGGGTCGAAATATTCCTTGTCGTTATTGCCGCCGCCAATCGTGTCGTTGTCACTGCTGCATGATACAAATGCAGAAAATATTGCCAATGCAACCAGATATACAAATGATTTCTTGTTCATAGTGTTAGAAACTGTTTAGGTAATATTTGCAAACTTACTTAAAAAAAGGATTTTATGTGCAAAATGCACTATAAAAAATATGAAAAATTATCTGTTAGTGTAAAAATCAAGTGCATCCCTTATCTCGTTGTATGAACATTCTGCCTTAATTATATTGCAGTTGCTGTCATACAGATTGACTTCTCTAAGCCTTTCCTTGTCAATCATTCCGATAATCTTGTCATACATCTTGCAGTCGAAGTGGAATCTTCTATATTCCTCTTGAACGCAGTGTACAAAGATATGAAGCTTGTCTGTAGGAAACTTGACCTTGACAGCCGAAAGGTATAAAGAACAGATATATGCCGCAGCTGATATCTCCTCTTCTTCTCCACGATACAGAATCCTGAATGCTGTAGTAAAAGGCTCCCCGAAGTTGGGGCAAGGCCTTTTCTTGCATATTTTTTCAAGGATATCCGCAATTTCTGAATTTACATAGTTTTCCATGCTGTAAAAATAGTTCAAAAAAATGTATTGCACTTTATTATTATGGTTTTATCCTTATAATTCCTGTTTTTATTGATAAATAAATATTATTTTTAAACTTTTTATAAATAAAGATGTCAAATTAAATAAATATGCAGAATAGATATGAGATATAGACTGTTTTTAATTATGCTTTTATGCTCGTTGGCTGCTTTGGGCCAGAAAAAGGGCAGTACAATAACCGGAGTGGTAGTTGACAAAGAGAACGGTGAGCCTTTGCAGAATGCCACTCTTCAGTTGTATTCCTTGCCCGACTCTGTCTTCAAGGTGGGTGCGGCCAGTGATTATGACGGCAAGTTCTCGTTGTCGGCTTCGGCCGCCGACTATTATCTTCGTGTATCATTTGTCGGTTATGTTGCTCAGAACAGTAACCTGAAAGTAGTGAAGGGGAAGAATATCGATCTTGGCAAGATTGAACTTTCTACCGATGCCGTTGCATTGAAAGCTGCTGTAGTAACGGCTGAGGTGCCGCCGGTTACTGCTTCTGAGGATACGCTTGTGTTCAACACTGCGGCATTCCGTGTGCCCGAAGGCTCTATGCTCGAAGAACTCATAAAGAAGTATCCGGGTGTGGACATAGGTGACGACGGTACCATAAAAATAAACGGAAAGACTGTCAACCGTATCCTTATGAAAGGCAAGGATTTTTTCGGTACTGACAAGGATATGGCTCTTAAGAACATTTCGGCAGATATCGTCGATAAAGTCAAGTTCTACGACAAGAAAAGTGACTTTTCCCGTGTGACCGGCATTGATGACGGTGAAGAGGAGACTGTACTCGACCTGCAGATGAAGAAGGGTGTTGTAGATGGTCTCTTCTCGAATACCGATGTGGGTTATGGAACAAAGGACAGATATACATTCAAGAATACTACGGGTTACTATAACGATATGGCACAATATACTCTTGTCATGTCGGCAAACAATTTGAATAACCAAGGCTTTTCAGACGGCCGCGGCCGCGGTTTCAGAGGCGGTGGCGGCGGTGGTCTTGTCACTCCCAAACAGGCCGGGTTCAATTTTGCATACGAGTCGGACAAGATAGAACTGGGAGGCAATGTCAGAGCCAATCACAGGAATACGGATTCCAAGAACTGGAGTTCGAGCGAGACATTCATGCCTCAGATAGGGCGTAACCAGTTCTCGAATAGCCGCAGCAACAGTTTCAGCCGCTCGACCGGCTTCAATGCCGATATGCGTCTTGAATGGAAGCCCGATACGATGACGAACATAATATTCCGCCCCTCTTTCAGCTACTCCACATCGGACAACTGGTCGCAGAGTACATCGGCGACATTCAATAACGACCCTTTCCTGTATGTGAAAGAGTATTACAAGGAGTTGTATGGCGACGTTCTTGCAGGAATGGATACGATAGCTGTTAACAGCAACAACAATGAGTCACAGAGCAACAGCGAGAACCGTAACGTAAGTGCTAATCTGCAGATTAACCGTCGTTTGAACAAGCCTGGGCGTAACCTTACATTCCGAGGACAGTTCTCATACGGCGACAGCGAGAGTAACAGTTACTCTGTAAACCGGGTAAAGTATTACCAGTCTAATGCCGGGAGCAACGGATATGACCGTCAGCGCCATTCTGCAACTCCTTCCAAGAACTGGAGATATAATCTGCGTTTCAGTTATACCGAACCGTTGATGAAGAACCTTTTCCTGCAGTTGAGCTATAGCTACAATTACAGCTACAACAATAGTGACCGTTCTACTTATGTCTTTGACAGCATACCAGGATATATAATGGAACTTAGCCGTCACTATAACACACCGTTGTTGCCCGATGACTACAGGCAGTATATTGACAACGAGCTCAGCCGCCACTCTACATACCGTACTCAGCAGCATGAGGCACAGCTCATGTTCCGTTATGTGACAGACAAGATGAATCTCAGTGCCGGAGTTACATGGATACCGCAGGAGACAGAGATGGAATACAAGTATCTGGGTATAGATACTGTATTGAGGCGCAATGTCAGCAATGTTACTCCTAATCTGCGTTTCCGCTACAGGTGGTCTAAGCAGACAACCCTTAACATAATGTATCGTGGTTCGACAAGCCAGCCTTCAATGACCGACCTGCTTGATATTACGGATGATTCCAATCCGCTGCACATAACAAAGGGTAATCCAGGGCTGAAACCCTCATTTACCAATAGCCTGAATGCGTTTTTTAATACATACAACACCGAGGCCCAGCGTGGATTCAATGTATATACAGGTTTCAGGAATACTCTCAACAGCATAAGCCGAAAAGCTACATACATAGAGGAGACCGGAGCTACTATAACCCAACCCGACAATATAAACGGCAACTGGAGCGTAAACGGCGGCATTGTGTTCAATTCCGCCATTCCGGCAAACAAGAAGTTTACCTATAGCACGCATACCGATGCCAGCTATGCCAACAGCGTTTCCTATATAAGCGTTCAAGGAACTAAAGGAAGCGTAAAGAACAGAGCCAAGACAATAGGCCTTAGCGAGCGTCTGAATATCAATTACCGTGCCGATAAGTTCGATATATCACTATCGGGATATGTCCGTTATTCACACTCCTCTTCAAGTGCTCAGCCTGAGGATAAGATGAATATATACGACTTTTCATACGGTCCGAGCATGAACTATACTTTCCCGTGGTATAACATCAAGCTATCGACCAATCTCTCCATGAGCAGCCGTCGCGGTTACAGCGACCCTAATGCCAATACCAATGAGCTGCTGTGGAATGCCCAGCTGTCGGCTAGTTTCCTCAAGAGGAATGCGCTTACAGTGTCGTTCCAGATATATGACATCCTGCATCAGCAGAGCAATGTCAGCCGCATTGTGGATGCTCTCTCCCGTCGTGATTCCGAAACGAATGCGATATACAGCTACTGCATGTTCAACCTTTCTTATAAGTTCAACAACAATAAAAAGGGTGATGATGACAAGAAAGGCCGGGGAGCTCGTGAATATGGTATGCCTGGCGGCATGCGAGGCGGTATGGCTCCTGGCGGAATGCGCGGAGGCCGTTTCTAAGAATAATGTATGCTTTAATAAAGGAATAGGATTACCCGATAACAAGATGGGTAATCCTATTCCTTTATTAAACTGTTTCACATTCCTTTATGAATCTGTCAGATATGCAGTAGTAATAATCAAAGACTTATTATTCGTCCTTTTTTATCTATATGTTCACCAGTGTTGTTTCTTACTACATAAGCACTGCCTTTGGAAAAAGAGTCGGCTTTATCATATACAAACGGAATAATTCTCTTGCCTGTTTTGTCTATGTACCCCCATTTGCCATTCTCTTTTACGCTTGCCAAACCCTCGGAAAACCCCTTGGCGTCATCGTACATAAACGGAATAATCACGTTGCCATCTGTATCTATGTACCCCCACTTCCCATCTTTTTGCACTCCAGCCAAACCTGTAGTGGAAAAAGAGTATGCATTATCGTATAAACATGGAATGACGGTTTTGCCAGTCTTGTCTATATATCCCCATTTGCCATTCTCTTTTACGCTTGCCAAACCCTCGGAAAACCCCAATGCCTCTTCATATACAAATGGAATAACAACTTTTCCGGTTCTATTAATATACCCATACAAGCCCTCTTTTCGCACTTTAGCCATGCCTTCATAAAAAGACTCAGCCTCTTCATATACAAATGGAGTAACAGCTTTGCCGGTTCGATCAATATATCCATACCAGCCATTTTTCTTCACGTAAATCATGTCTTCTTGAAAACTCCCTACGTAATCATACACTATTGGGACAATTACTTTTCCTGTTTTATCAACAATACCATACAGATCGTCTTTCTTAACTTCTACTAAATCTTCATAATGAGAAAAACAATAGTCATAAATTAATGGAATAACGACCTTGCCATTCTCATTAATAAAGCCATACCGATCATTTTTTTTTACCTCTACCAAACCGTTGGAAAACACAGATGCATCTTCATATATAAATGGAATAACAGTATTACCGCTTTTGTTGATTCCGCCCCATTGGCCATCTTTTTCTACGAATGCTATACCTTGTGAGAAGCTTCCTGCATTATCATATATAAATGGAATAACTACATTGCTTGTTTTATCAACAAACCCATACTTGCCATTTTTTTTTACTTCTGCCATACCTTCGTAAAAGCCAAAATGATGTTCATATACACACGGGATAATCATCTTGCCGGCCTTGTCTAAACATCCCCACCTTTTGTTTCTTTGTACGTATGCAAAACCGTCTGATGAAATAGAGAAAACGAAATTATACACTAATGGAACAACGATATTTCCTGTTTTGTCTATAAATCCCCACTTGCCGTCTTTTTGTACCTTTGCCAAGCCATAGGAAAAGTGACCAACCTCATCATATTTTATCGGGAGTATCACTTTACCTCTTTTATCAATAATTCCATACTTGTTATCTCTTTGCACCATGGCCAAGCCATCGGAAAATTGCCATGCTAAATCATATTCTATAGGAGTTATAAAATTATAAGTGCTGTCAATAAATCCATATCTGCCATCTTTTTCTATTAGTGCCGCACCTTCTACATATGGGTATATAATATAATCAAAACTATACATCAATGGAATATTTGTTTTGCCGGTCTTATCTGCAATTTTATACTTGTTATTTTTTTGCATGTTCGTAAAATATCCTGGAAATTGCCACGCAAAAGTATTTGCGGCATTACTTGTGCTGTCAATAAGTCCATAGCAGCTATCTTTCTCTACTAGTACTATACTCTTTGCATAAGGTAAGGTTGGAGTATGGGCTTTATATGAACTGCGAAATAGACATATAGTACCGATAATAACTATAATTAAAGACAAGAATATTCCAGACCATTTATATGTGCGGTGAAGCGTTTTTGGGCTATCTGGTATATTTACCTTCTGTTGCAGTTCTTTGGATGTCTGAGCAATATTAATGGAAATCTCTTCGGTTTTGTTCACATCTTTATCACAAGAGCCTGCTTCAATTGGTAAATAATCAATAATCGAGTGAAAATTATCGTACGTAAACGATTGCAAGTTCCTCAATGAGATAGGCAAATCTGAAATGTCAAATCCTTTGCGGACAGTCAATAGGTTGCCATTTTTTCGGCCACATCTCTGTTCCTCCAGAAAGGTGCGCCATTCTGCCTCAACATAAGTTGATATAACATAACTTGGGTTTGATGAAAAAAGTACAAGATGCTTTGCCTCTTCCAAAGCTTCATCTATAACTTTCCCATATCTGTCTCTGCCTGATTTCTGTAGTTCAACATCTGCAATAAAAACAGAATATCCTTTTTCGCACAGAAAATGATATATTTTCTTTGCGAAATCATAATCTTCACTCTTACAAGAGATAAAAACTTCGTACATATAGTTTTAGTTTATTACAAAGTTAGTATAATCTAGTAAAAGAATTACAAAAGATCAAAAAAAATGACCATGGTCACATTTTTTTTATTGTATTGTATTTATTTGCCTTACATGTAGGTATATACAGCATCTGCTGAGAGAAATATTCAAGGCTGCATTAGTGTTTCTCATTTGTTTTTGTGTATATTCACCTTACGGCGCATATACAAACTGCACTCGCTGTAAAAAAAATGAAGTAAACTTCATATTTCTTGCTCGTTTGTGAGTATATTTGCCTTACGGTGCATATACAAACTGCACTCGCTGTAAAATATTTTCTATGGGTTGGGACAGTGCAACGATAATGGGTACTCTTTATTGGCTATACTGCATTCTTGCGGTATTGCTGATGGTAAGGGTCATGCTTAAGAACCGTGATACCGTCAAAACATTGGCGTGGATGATGGTGTTGCTGTTCCTGCCTGTCCTGGGCCTTGTGCTTTACTTCTTTTTCGGGCGTGACACGCGCAGGGTCAGGATGATAGGCCGCCGCTTGCTGTCGCAGCTCAAGCAGCGTGACCATCTTTATGGAAACAGCGGGGAGTCCTGCGAGATTCCGCAGGAGTATTCTACCTTGGTGTCTTTCTTCAAGAATTCGGCCTTGGCTAATCCCTTAGGTGCAGATGATGTAGAGGTGATTGCCGATACATCTGTTTTCGAGTCGGCTCTTGTCGGTGAACTGCAGAAAGCAAAGGAGCATATACACATGCAGTTCTATATATTCGAGAATGACGACTTTGGCCGGAAAATAGCATCCATCCTTGCTGAAAAGGCACGGCAAGGTGTTGAAGTGCGTCTTATATATGACAGTGTGGGGTGTTGGAGCGTGAAGAAGGATTTCTTTGAACAGATACGTTGTGCCGGTGTGTATGTGGAATCTTTTCTCAAGGTACGTTTCCCGCTCTTTACAAATAAGGTCAACTACAGGAATCACCGCAAGGTCGTGGTCGTAGATGGCAAAACCGGCTTCATTGGTGGCTGCAATATTGCCGACAGGTATGTGAAAGGTGTGAAGTGGGGCATGTGGCGCGATACGATGCTGCTTGTGCGAGGTGCAGCAGTGCATGGATTGCAGGCCTCTTTCCTTGTTGACTGGTACTTCTCGAACCGTTCTCTGGTAAGCGGAAAACGCTATTTCCCATGTGCAGGAGCTGTGAGCGGCATTGTCATGCAGGCCGTGCCGTCTAATCCTGTAGGTGAGGTGCGTACGATAATGAGCGGAATGATAAAGCTGCTCTCTGCAGCAAAGAGCTATGTCTATCTTCAGACTCCCTATTTTATGCCTAACGAACCCTTCCTGCTGGCACTGAAAAGCGCAGTCGTCTCCGGTGTCGATGTGAGGCTGATGATTCCTATGCGCTCCGACAGCTTTGTGGCCGACCATATATCCATGTCATATATCGGCAGCCTGCTTAATGTCGGTGTTAAGGTATATTTATATACGGGTGGAATGCTTCACAGCAAGACTGTCGTATGTGACGATTTTGTATCCTCTGTCGGTTCGGCGAATCTCGATTTCAGGAGTTTCTACTACAATTTTGAAATAAGTGCATTCGTATATGGCAAGGGTGTTGCCCAGAAACTCAAACAGCACTTTCTTGACGATATTGCTCTATGTCATCAGCTCTCCTTGAACGAGTACCGTTCGCGTTCGTTCCTGCACCGTTGCTTTGAGTCAGTTGCACGCCTTTTCTCACCTTTGCTGTAAGTGCCGACAACATTATAAACATACAGCAAGAGAACCTTAATGCTCCTCTTGCTGTATGTTTTTCTCTTTGCTGAAGAATGTGAAGTTCACGCTTCCGTATGCAATGTGTCTCATGAAATGAGGATGCTCCTTGAAGCAGTAGTCTTTGCCATGCTCGAAGACGAATATGCCGTTTTCGTTGAGCAGGTTGCTTTCCAAGATGAGGTTGGGTATGCTTCCGAGTTCCTTGAGCGCGTATGGCGGGTCGGCAAAGATCAGGTCGTAACTGCTGTTGCACCTTTTGAGGAAGCGGAACACGTCGTCTCTTACTATACGCCAGCTGCTGTCGCCGAGTGCATGCTGGCATTTCTTCAGGAAACTGAAATGCAACGAGTCCATCTCCACCGAAAGCACATCCTTGCATCCTCTTGACAGCAGTTCGAGACTTATGCTGCCTGTCCCTGAAAAGAGGTCCAGAGCTGTGCACTCCTCAAAGTCAATGATATTGTTCAGTATATTGAACAGGTTTTCCTTTGCAAAGTCTGTTGTCGGGCGTGCCTTGAATGTCCTTGGTACATCAAAATGGCGTCCTTTGTATTTGCCGCTGATTATTCGCATAGTATGAGTGTCTGGAGGTCAAACGGGATTCCTTCTAGTCTGTTCAGAAGGTTAGATGTATAGATTTCGTTCGGGTTTATACGTTTAATGTTTCTTATGAACTTTCCGACAGCTGGCATAATCTCTTCAATGCTGTTGTCGCCGCAAATATATAAGGTATCATTTGTTTGCGAGAACCCTTGCTCCTTCCACATGCTAAGCATGTAAAAGAGTGTGTCCTGGCTGTTTGTGTTCCCGAATATGTTCATGAGTTCGGCCTTCCGCTCTCTTGTTGACAGGAACAGGGCATGCTTTCCTTGAAAGTATGCAAGCATGTATCTCTCCTCGTTGAACGGGGCATTAGTGATGAATCCAGCCAGAATGCTTGCCGGAGTATAGATGCTTGTTTCTCCAAGAGATGAAATCTCCTCATATATACCTTTGTCAACCGGGAATATAATAGTGTATCCTTGTGCATTCAGGCGGTTTGCCACAATCTCAGCATTGCTGTTCCCATGAGGGAAGCAGTGCTTGAAGAACTGCTTGTAGTCGTTCCTGTCATCATATTCCAGCGGTATAGCGGTAAACTCTGCTGTCTCCACGATGCATTTTATGCAGCTGTAGTTCTCCTTGTCGGCAAACGGTGCCTCCTCAAATCCTGCCCTGAAGTTCACAGCCAGGCTCTTCTCCTTGTCTGTATTGTAGAAAAAGTAGTTCAAGGAGCCGGGCTTAGACGGTATATAGTCGCAAAAACAAAATCCATCCGTACTTATACGGATGGATAATGTTCTTTTTAGGTTTTTATCCTTTGTCATCCGGTTTTTATTCCCAGTTACCAGCGTTGTTGTTAGGCTCCTTTACGTTACCTACTCTGCGGCATGGTATGAGTGTTACAACCTCCTCGTTGTTCTCGTCGTATTTAGGTTCGCCCTTCTCGTCAAGAACCGGCTCACGTCTAACCTGAGTCACGTTCTTCTTGATGCTGAGGATGTAGTTGTTGTACTCCTGCTCATTGATACCCTTGAGGTACTGGTCGAAGTCGGCTCTTGCCTCGAAGAGGAACTGCTGGCCACCGCTCTTTGTAGGTATGCTGTCTGCCAAGAGTGTGAACTCCTCGCCATTGCCGAACGGTATGTAGCGGAGTGAGTCAACAGGGTAGTTGGGGTCGTGGTACAATGTGTCAACAAGTGAAACCCACATTGTATCGCGGTGGAAGTTCTCGCGGATGCTGCCCTCCTGGCGATTCAGTGCGCTGATTTCGTTCAGTTCCTTCCAGTCGCCGTTCTCATTTGCCTTGGCAATGAGTTCAAGAATAATCTTGTCGGCCTCATCAACTGTCAATGAAATCTCTGCATCTTCTTTCACCTTAGCTCTCTTTCTCTTGATGTTTGCAACGCTTTCCAACTGCATGTCGTTCAGCTCGTATGCCTTCTTGACAATAGGGAGCTTATAGTTCTTCAAGAAACCGATAAGGGTATCGAAGCTGTTTGTGTATCTGCCATACTGGCCTTTGTACTCAACCTGTGCATTCTTGATGTCGATAAGACGGGCAATTACAGCACTGTCACGGTGTACTCTCACAGCTTCAAACTCAATAGGGCTCATGATACTGCGCACATTGACTACAATCAATATTATTGCAATGACGCCCAATAACACTTTTAATAGGTTTTTCATTGTTATATGTTTTTTATTTATGTATTTTCGTGTCGCAAAAATAAGATAAAAAAACGAATATCCCTTTTTGTTTACCTTTTTTATTAGGATAAAGTGATAAATAAATATTTAGCCTCGCAAATTAAATCAAATTTTCCTTTCAATCCAACTCCTGAACAGGAAATTTCGCTTGAAAAGATTTCCGATTTCATTCTTTCGGCCGACGAACGTAAAGTTTTCCTCCTTTGCGGTTACGCAGGTACAGGAAAAACATCGCTTGTGTCGGCGTTGGTAAGAACAATGGAACAGCTCTCACGCAAAACTGTGCTGTTGGCACCGACAGGGCGTGCAGCGAAGGTGTTTTCATCCTATTCGGGTAAAAGCGCATATACTATTCATAAATGGATATACCGTCAGAAATCCATACTTGACGGTTCGAGGTTCGTGCTTATGGAGAACCGTTCGGCCAATACCCTGTTTATCGTGGATGAGGCCTCGATGATTCCTAATGCCGGCGGTTCCAATTTCGGTTCGGGGGCACTGCTTGACGATCTTATAGAGTTTGTCTATTCAGGAACCGGCTGTTCGCTCCTGCTGCTGGGCGATTCGGCGCAGCTACCGCCAGTGGGGGAGATTGAGTCTCCGGCTCTGTCGCAACATTATCTAAAGGGGCTTTTCCTTCAATGCTATAGCATAGAGATGACCCAGGTTATGAGGCAGCTTGACGGGTCGGGCATTCTGCAGAACGCAACAATGTTGCGCAAGATGATATCCCAGGGAGAAGAAGGAGTTATACCTGATATTAGAATCAAGGGGTTTCCCGATGTCTGCCGTGTGCAGGGCGATACGCTTATAGAAGCCATTGAAGGGTGTTACAATGATGCCGGGACAGACGAGACGATAATCCTTTGCCGTTCAAACAAAAGGGCGAATGTCTATAACGAGGGTATAAGGCGGCGTATTCTTTACCGTGAAGATGAACTGAACCGTGGTGATATGCTTATGGTTGTGAAAAACAACTACTACTGGCGCGAGGTGTTGGGCCGCGAGGATAAGAGCATTCTTGAAAAACTCGATTTCATAGCCAATGGAGATGTAGCCGAGGTGGTCCGTGTCGGAGGCGTTGAGGAGATGTACGGATTCCGTTTTGCCGATGTGACTCTCTCCCTTCTTGATTATGACGCTTGTGAACTCGATGTAAAGATTATGCTCGATACCCTTTCAAGTGACTCTCCTTCCCTCACGCGAGAGGAGAATGAACGGCTCTTTTCGGCGGTGTGGGACGATTATCCCGAAATAAAGTCGAAGCGCAAGCGTATGGAGGCTGTCCGTGCCAATCCCTATTATAATGCACTGCAGGTGAAGTATGGTTATGCTGTTACATGCCATAAGGCGCAGGGCGGCCAATGGAAAAGGGTGTTCATAGACCAGGGATATGTAACTGAGGAGATGATGACTGCCGATTACTACCGCTGGCTATATACAGCATTTACACGTGCCAGCGAACGGCTCTATCTTGTCAACTGGAGTGAAAAGCACTGCGTGTAAGGTGTTATAATCTGCAGCGGCCGTACATTGATGTGCGGCCGCTGCAGATTATGGTTTATCATTGTTTACTTGATGATTTCGAATACCTTGTCGATGGCTGCCTTTACACCCTGAGGGTTCTTGCCTCCGGCCTGTGCAAAGTGTGCCTGTCCGCCACCGCCGCCCTGCATTTCGCGTGCGGCCTGGCCTACGATCTTGCCTGCATTTATTCCGCTTTCAACAAGGTCATTGCTTACCGAGATTGTAAGCTGCGGCTTTTCATTATATACGCTTCCGATAACTATAAGCATGTTGTCGGGCTGCTCCTGACGAAGCATGAATACAATGTCCTTCACTGCAGCCGGCGAAACAGGGAGAATTGCGCTGATATATCGCATGCCGCCTCTCTCCTTGATGTCTTTAAGAAGTTCGTTCTTCATCATGGCAGCCTTCTCCTTTGCATATTCCTCTATCTCCTTCTTCAGCTCTGCATTCTCAGCTATTGACTTCACGATTGTAGCCTTGAGGTTAGGCACGTTGTTGAAGAGAGCGTGTATTTCTCTTATCAAGGTCTGTGTCTTGTATATGTGGTTTTCAAGAGCCTCGCCTGTAATAGCTTCGATACGGCGTACGCCTGCAGCAACCGAGCTTTCAGATATGATTTTTACCATACCTATTTTGCCGGTTGAAGAGACATGGGTACCTCCGCAGAACTCAATGGATGTTCCGAACTGTACAACGCGTACATGGTCGCCGTACTTCTCGCCGAAGAGTGCTATCGCACCCAGTTTCTTGGCTTCCTCGATAGGAATGTTCCGGTGGTCGGTCAATGGAATGTTCTCGCGGATGCGTGCATTTACAATGCGCTCAACCTGTTCAATCTCCTCATCCGTTACCTTCTGGAAGTGCGAGAAGTCGAAACGTACTGCATCGGGAGTGACAAGCGAACCCTTCTGCTCTACATGTGTGCCCAGAACCTGGCGCAGAGCCTGGTCAAGAAGGTGCGTACATGAGTGGTTGGCAGCGCAGGCAGCACGCTTTGCGGTGTTTACCTCTGCACTGAATGTTGCAGCCGGGTCGGCCGGCAGCTTCTTTGTTATATGTATCGGGAGGTTGTTCTCCTTCTTTGTGTCGATAACCTCAATGCGCTCCTCTCCGCACACAAGAACTCCTGTGTCGCCAACCTGGCCTCCGCTTTCAGCGTAGAACGGAGTCTCTTTCAGCACTATCTGGTAGAGGGTCTGGTTCTTCTGCTTTGTCTGGCGATAACGCAGTATTGTTGTATTGTACTCTGTGTTGTCATAGCCAACAAAGGTGCATTCTCCCTCATTTACGGTAATCCAGTCGCCGTTCTCAACGGCAGCAGCATTGCGTGCACGTGTCTTCTGCTTGAGCATCTCCTCGTCGAACTGCTCCATGTTTGCGGTGAGCCCGTTCTCGCGGAGTATCAGCTGTGTAAGGTCTATCGGGAAACCGAATGTGTCGTACAGAGTGAATGCCTCGACTCCGCTGATTTCGCTCTTGCCGGCCTCCTTTGTTGCTGCCATAATCTTGTCGAGCATGCCTATGCCGGTCTCCAGTGTACGAAGGAATGAATCCTCCTCCTCCTTTATAACCTTGGTTATGAGTTCCTGCTGTTGCTTGAGTTCCGGGTATGCGTCGCCCATGTTTTCGATTAGTGTAGGAACTAATTTGAACATGAATGCCTGCTTCTGTCCCAGGAATGTGTAACCGTAGCGTACGGCACGGCGAAGGATGCGTCGTATTACATAACCGGCCTTTGCGTTTGACGGCAGCTGGCCGTCTGTAATGGAGAATGAAATCGTACGTATATGGTCGGCTATTACACGCATTGCGATATCTGTCTGCTCGTTGTCGCCGTACTTCTTGCCCGAAATTTCTCCGATGCTCTTGATTATAGGCTGGAATACATCGGTGTCGTAGTTCGATTTCTTGCCCTGCAGAGCCATACAAAGACGCTCGAAGCCCATGCCGGTGTCGATAACCTTTGCCGGCAACTCCTCAAGATGTCCGTCAGCCATGCGGTTGTACTGCATGAACACGAGGTTCCATATCTCTATAACCTGAGGATGTGAACCGTTCACAAGGTCGCGGCCCGGAATCGCTGCACGCTCCTCGTCGCTGCGGAGGTCGATATGTATCTCGCTGCATGGGCCGCAAGGGCCTGTATCTCCCATCTCCCAGAAGTTGTCCTTAAGGTTGCCGTTGAGGATTCTCTCTGCAGGAAGATGCTTCTCCCAAATCGCCGCGGCTTCATTGTCGCGCTCAAGGCCTTCGCTTGCCGCACCCTCGAATACGGTCGCATAGAGACGGTTCGGGTCGAGCTTGACAACCTCTGTCAAGTACTCCCATGCCCAGTCTATTGCATCCTGCTTGAAGTAATCGCCGAAAGACCAGTTTCCGAGCATCTCGAACATTGTGTGGTGGTATGTGTCATGGCCTACCTCCTCAAGGTCGTTGTGCTTGCCGCTTACACGCAGACACTTCTGCGAGTCGGCAACGCGCTTGCTCTTTGCCGGGCTGTTGCCGAGGATAATATCCTTGAACTGGTTCATGCCTGCGTTGGTGAACATTAGTGTAGGGTCATCTTTGACGACCATTGGAGCTGACGGGACAATGAGGTGTCCCTTCTGCTCGAAGAATTTCTTGAAAGAATCTCTAATCTCTTTTGAAGTGAGCATATAATTGCGTTTTAATTGTTCTTTATTCTGCGCCGGGGGCAGTAATGTTGCCCTCGTTGCGCAAGGCGCAAAGTTACAATAAATTCATGTAAAAATCCCTATACGCGGTGCAATGTTTGCTCTTCGTGCTCTCTTTTTTTCTCATTTGCAGGCTTTAACCTTTATAATTTGCATTAAAAATAATGTTTTATTACATTTGCGATGTAAAGCAACATGTAATGCGAAAGGCCTATTACATCTTTAACCCCGACACCAGAACATACGATCGTGTCTATCCTACTTTTGCGCAGAAATTCTTTACTGTTCTGCGTCGCATAGTCTATTACATAATATTCGGCGGTCTGGCGTTTCTGGTCTTCTATCTGTTTGTTGACAAGCCAACGGTACAGGAATTCGAGAACGAGAACTCGCAGCTGCTTGCGCAGTACCGCATCCTCTCCGAACGGCTTGACGAGGCAGCTGCGGTCCTTAAGGATATACAGCAGCGCGATGACAATCTCTATCGTGTGATGCTGAATGCCGAACCTATATCCCATAGTGTCCGCAACGCTGGTTATGCCGGCACCAACCGTTACGATGAACTGTTGAAGATGGATAATGCCGAACTGCTGGTAGAGACAACGCAGAAGATTGACCTTCTTGAAAAGCAGCTGTATCTGCAGATAAAGTCATTCGACGAGATAACATCGCTTGAGAAATCAGCCGAAGAGCGTCTCCGCCATATACCTGCCATACAGCCAATCTCTAACCGCGACCTCACACGTACTGCATCGGGCTATGGTTATCGCATCGACCCGGTGTATAAGGTTACAAGATTCCATAAGGGCATGGATTTTACCTGTGACATGCGCACTCCGATATATGCAACAGCCGATGCCGTTGTTGAATTTACAGGGTGGCGTTCCGGGTACGGATATACAGTTGTCCTCGACCACGGGTACGATTACAAGACATTGTATGCGCATCTGGCCGACAACAATTTCATCGTGAAGCCGGGGCAGAAGGTGGTACGTGGCGAGCAGATAGCCCTCAGCGGCAATTCAGGAAAGAGTACAGGCCCTCACTTGCATTACGAGGTGTTTGTAAAAGGCAGGAATGTGAATCCTATTAACTACTACTTCATGGACCTCGATGCCGACGGCTATGACCAGATGCTGCAGATGGCCGAGAATCATGGAAAAATATACGACTGATATGGCACTCAATACAAACAAGGACTTAAAGATGTACTACTCCATAAAGGAGGTTGCTAAGGAACTTTCTGTTACGGAAACTACTCTTCGCTACTGGGAAACGGTCTTTCCTCAGGTTTCACCATACAAGGGTGCCAATGGAGTGAGGCGTTATACAAAAGACGATATTAAGACTCTGCGTACAATATATCATCTGGTAAAGGAGCGTGGGCTTACTCTGTCCGGTGCAAAGAAGCAGTTCAAGTCGGGAGGTCCTAAGGAGAGTGCCGAGACAAACAGCGAGGTTATAGACCGCTTGAAGGCAATCCGCGAAGAGCTGCTGGGGTTGAAGGGACAGCTTGACTTGCTGTGATTCTTTTATATGCCGGCACTCTTGCAAAAAGCCTGTTGATAAAATTCTGTTTTATTTTGAGACCGGGCGGATCGGGCGACTATAGTAACGAAAGTTCCAATCAATATTGTATCCACGGTTACCGAAATAAAGGCCGGACGCATGCTCGGTGCTTCCCTTTACATTTTTTTCTCAGTTCCTCAAACTCTTTCTTTGTGGGCATGCGCCAACTGCTGCCCCAGTTCTTGCGTGCAGCATCGTACTCCGGGTTGCCGCTTATATTAGAGGGAATATTGCTTTTTCCGTAGGTTCTGCTGTTTTCTTTTGTGTAAATGCTCTTGGTTTCGGCCTCTCCCCAAGCGTAGTAGTCACCGTTCTCTTCTGGTGTATTTGCACCCACATTGCATGTTGCCCACTTAAGACCGCTTGGCAAGCCCAAATCGACATATTCGTGGCCATTGATTGTGCCGCTGCTACCGCCTTGTGACGGGGTTACCGGCTGTTTGTTCTCCCTGCGTTAAATACCTGCTGATACAGGACGCACACTTCGACCGTAATAACGATTGCTCCAGCCAGAACTACGAGCATCATTAAGGAAACCAAGGTAGTACGCACCTTCGGATTCTTTACCGCCAGACATTGCGCTCCAATAGCTACCATAAGTTCCATCGTCGCTGAGCGATAAACCACGACGCCAACCGGCAGCAGGCAGGAAGATGCTGTTCCCGTTCTTGTTGCTCTTGATTTCATAGCCGTTTACACCATTCCTCAATATCCACGTCCAAGTGCAATATTTCAAAAGTTCTTCGAATTCATCCTTGGTTGGTATGCGCCAACTGCCGCCCCACTTGGCATGGGCTGCATCATACCGTGGATTGCCGGAAATGTTGCCGGGAACACCCTTTTTATTATAGGTTTTACTGTTG